>JBKUOG010000004.1:0-142936 GCA_046957575.1 Lachnospiraceae bacterium
GACCTGGCCGCTCCTGAATCCCCAGATTGGCATAGCCAGTTAAACCTGACAGAGACTCATTGATATTTTTTGCCAGCAGATGACGGATTCCCGAATCTTCATACACTAATGACTGTACCCCTGACGCCGTATTGGGCTGGGGCATGGCATTGCGGTGAAGAGAGACAAACAGATCGGCTCCGGATCGGTTGGCAATCTCCGCCTTTTCATAGGGACTGTCATACACATCCCGAACTCTGGTAAGGAGTACATTCACTCCATTTCTCTCTAAAATCCTTCCCACTGCCAGGGCCAGCCGAAGGGTATCGTCTTTTTCCTTTCTCTCTTCATAAATTGCGCCAGGCTCTACTCCCCCATGGCCGGGATCCAATATTACTGTTTTTTGCTGCTCCAATTGTCCGCCTCCTAGAAAGCCTCTCTTGCTATTCTATTCGGATGGGAGGAGATTTGATACAACTATCTGCACAAACACTTATTCACATTGATGTTCCCCCATAAATCAAAGACTTATGTCTTATCAAGTATACCACATAATGGCGAAAACAAAAATAAAAAACTGTACCGCTTAATCCTCTGCCAATACGGATTCTGTAAATTCTGTTTCAATTATTTGCTCCCCTGGATAAATCTGGTATTTCATACATGGAATCCATGTCTGTTCCTTCTTTCGGAATCGCCCATCCGCAGTCGTATGCCTCGCATGCAATGGTACTGCGGATGTTATGAATTCTTTTATGTCCGCCTGAAATGATTTGTATTTTTGTTTCTACCTGAACACTTTCCCTGCTAACCATTGAATCACCAGTTTTCCATCTTTCATACTGGATTTTTTAGTCCGCTCTTTCACATGAATCCGGTTATCATATGCAAATGCCAGCATATAATCCGGTGCTGCTTCTTCCAGAGAATAGAGGGATCGGGAAACGCTGAATGCATATTGGCTCGAATATACAAATTTTGAATATTTTTCCTCTGTATGCACATGCTGATGAGGCATTTTCCGCCCTGTCACATACGCGTATATGTGTCCATTTATTTTCTGCATCAGCATATCTCCAAATGAAACGCAAAGGATATGTAATAATCTTTCTGGCCGTTCTGTCCATCTACATACCAGCCATTTCCTTCATAGCAGGACTCTATATAGTCCATGCTTTCCTTTATGCCTGTTTCGCTGTAGCGCTTTTTTCTGGCCTTTAACGCCAAATTTACCAATATCTTAAAAAACAGCCAGTTGCAGGGCATTTCCATTCCTGTTTCATTATCTTTACCTTTCCTGTCCGCTTTCTGATTACCAAAACAATCTGTCTTTACCAGCCAGTTTCAACAGCGCCTCCAGCAGAAAATAGTCTGCATAGATCAGATCGGTCTGCTGCTTTTCTTGTCCATGATATGCTACACAGCAGTTTTGTACAATCCCATCTTCCTTTTCATTCCAATCACAGCACTTTTCTGTAAGCGCCTTAATCATCCGCTCTGCATAGCTGCGGTATAAGTCTTTTTCCGCTTCCTGCACATGTTCTGCAATTTCCAAAAGGCCAGAAGCGGCGCATGCTCCGGCAGATGCATCATAAATAACGGGTTCTGACGGCTGTCTGAAATCACATAAAGGAATGTCTCCTGTCTGTGAACAATTTGCCATAAAATAATGCGCTGTCCTTTTAGCTGTATCCAAATACCGCTGATCTCCTGTATAGCGGTAACTCAGTGCAAACCCATACAAGATCCATGCCTGTCCTCTGGACCAGGAAGAATTCTCTGAATATCCCTGTCCTCCCAAAATACGCTTTCGTTCACCAGTCATCGGATCCAATTCTGCAATGTGCCCGCAGGATCCATCTTCCCGCACCAACGTCCTCATTACTGTATCCGCATGGCGCTTTGCCACATAGTAAAAACGGGTATCCTCAACCTCCCTTGATGCCCAGTAGAGCAGCGGTATATTCATCATAGAGTCTACAATAATCCATCCTGTGCAGTCCTCTCCAGGTTCCACGCATTCCGGATTCCATGCTCTGATATACTGTCCCTCCGGGTGATAGCGCCCCGCCAGAACGCTGGCAGCCAAAAGTCCTCTGCTTCTTGCTTTTTCATTTCCAGTCAGACGGTAATCCGCTACGGCGCTGTGCAGCCACATAAAACCCACATCATGGTGCAGGCCGTTAAAACCATAAAGCGCTTTATCCAGTTTTTTTTCAATTAGTTCTGCACTTTCACGGTATTTGCTGTCTCCTGTTAATAGATATAGTTTCCACAAAATCCCCGGCCAAAATCCGTTTGTCCACCAGTAGATATCTTTTTGCGCATAATCCGTCTCATATGTTCCATCTGTACTCCAATAGGGAATCTGATCCTTTACCCGCATATGCTCTGCTTCCAGTTTACACTCCATTTTTTTAAGCAGCTGCTGTACCCATTCCTGCATCGTTATTTCTCCTTTTTCAGATATTTTTGCATGATCAATCAGAACCTTTTGTTCTGATTACAGTATAACTAAAAACCTTTTTAAAAAAAATGGACAATTTCCTGTTATAATGTATGATTTTTTACTTATTCTTTTTTATTCTGGTGTCTATTTTACATCATTTTACACATTTTTACATGGACTTTGATTTTTTTATTTGTATAGTTAAAACAATTCCATTTTATTAACAGATGTTCCATTTTTTATTTCGGTCTCTTCCCCTATAATAAAATCATCTTACATATGCACCAGCAAAAATGAAAAAACAAACCAAGAAAGGAACGAACACTATGAAAAAGAAGTTTTTAAAAAAACTAGCTGCGGTTTCCTGTATTACCGCATGCACCGCCGGACTTTTAGCTGGCTGCGGCGGAAACAATGCCCCTGCCGGGAGCACTGAGGCTGCTTCCTCTGGCGTTTCCTCCAGCACTTCTGACAGTACCTCTTCTGAAGATCAGGTAGAAATCACATTTACCGTATGGGACTATGAAACAACCGACTACTGGAAAGTGCTGGTAGAAGCCTTTGAAAAGGAAAACCCGGACATCAAAGTGAAAGTGATTGACATTGGAAGCACTGACTATGATACAAAAATCCCGGTACTGTTATCTTCCGGCGATACATCTGATGTTATCACCATCAAGAGTATGCCTATTTATACCAGCCTTGTAGAAAAAAATCTTCTGATGCCTCTGGATGATAAGATTGCCGAAAGCAATCTTGATATGTCCCCCTATTTAGGCGCTGACGAGGGCATTCGGATGAACGACCAGTTATATGGCCTGCCGTTCCGCAACGATTATTACCTGCTGTACTATAACAAGACTATCTTTGACAATGCCGGAGTGGAATATCCTACCAATGATATGACCTGGGATGAGTATCGTGAACTGGCAAAAAAACTGACTTCCGGAGAAGGCAACGATAAAATTTACGGTTCTTATTTGCACACATGGCCAGGTTCTCTCTACCGTTGGGGGCTGGATGCAGAGCATTCCATGGCTGACGGCAATTATGAATTCTTAAAACCTGTTTATGAGCACTTCCTGGCTATGCAGAATGAAGACAAAACTGCAATGGATTACAGCACCCTGAAGATGGGCAACATCCATTACAGCGGTCCATTCTATAAAGAACAGGTAGCCATGGAACCAATGGGAACCTGGTTTGCCAACATGATTCATCAATACCAAAAATAAAGGTGAAACTTCTGTAGAATGGGGTGCTGTCAAAGCTCCTCACTTTGAAGGGCAGGATCCAAATGTGGCAGTCAGCAACCCAACTCCTATCGCCATTAATAAAAATGCTGCCCATCCAGAAGAAGCATGGCGTTTTGTAGAATTTATGTGTACAGAACCTGGGGCTGACATCCTGGCAAGCCTTGGTACACTTCCTGCTTATCAGAATGAGAAGACTATCAGCACTCTGGTCAGTGTAGAAGGTATGCCGGAAGGTTTCGCAGAAGCGATTGATGTAGATTCTTTTGTACTTGAATGTCAAATGACACCTGCAGCAGGCGCTATTGACCAGGTAATTTCTGAAGAACACGATTTGATCATGCTTGGCGCTGAATCCGTTGATGATGGTCTTGCCAATATGGGAAAACGTGTTCAGGAAATTTTGAACAAATAATCAGCATTTAAGAAAAAGGCCGGACGCAGCATATGATTTCATCTTCTATCTTGCGTTTGGCCTTTCTTTTTAAGCAGAAGGAGGGAATGCTTTTTAGCAGACATTATGAACAAACGCGCTCTTAAGAACAGTGTCACCGCATACTTATTTTTACTTCCGAATTTTTTAGGCTTTTTGGCTTTCACACTGATTCCTATTATTTTTTCCATGGTCTTAGGTTTTATGGAATGGGACTCAGCCAATCCCATGGTATTTGTAGGTCTTGACAACTTCAAACGGATGCTTACTGATGAAACCTTTAAGATCTCTTTATGGAATACCATTTACTATGCTGTTTTCACCGTTCCGTTGACTATGGCGGCCGCATTAGGACTGGCTCTTATCCTGAACCAGAAAATAAAAGGAACGAATATTTTCAGAACGGTTTTCTTTTTCCCCCATGTCGCTTCTCTTGTTGCCATTGCTGTTGTATGGAATCTGCTGTTTCATCCTACGCTGGGACCAATCAACAATATTTTAAGAGCTGTCGGAATTGATAATCCGCCTGGCTGGACTGCTTCTGTTGACTGGGCAATGCCGGCTGTCATTATCGTAAGCATCTGGAAAAGCATGGGATATTATATGGTTCTTTACCTATCAGGTCTCCAGTCGATTCCGGCAGAACTTTATGAAGCAGCAAAAGTAGACGGCGCCAATCGTTTCCAGCGTTTTAAGCACATTACGCTTCCTATGCTGACTCCTACTACTTTCTTTGTCAGCATCATGCTTACCATTGCCTGCTTTAAAGTTTTTGACCTGATTTCAGTTATGACCAACGGTGGTCCTGGACGGGCAACCAATGTACTGGTACTCGATATTTATAACACTGCATTTATCAATTATGAGTTTGGTTATGCCAGTGCAATTGCTATGGTATTATTTGTCATTGTACTTACCATCACGATTTTCCAGTTCCGCACAGAGAAAAAATGGGTCAGCTATATGTAGCCATAAGGAAAGGAGATAAAAACTATGGCAAAGCAAGCTACATTTAAAAAATGCATTATCTACACTGGCTTAATTCTGTTAAGCTTTACCATTCTGGTTCCTTTTTTATGGATGATCTCTTCCTCCTTAAAAACCAGCCAGGACGTGTTTTCCGTCCCCATGAAATGGTTTCCAAAAACTCCCGTCTGGGAAAACTTTTCTGAAATCTGGACCAAAGTGCCCATGCTTTTATTTTTTAAAAACAGTTTTAAATTAGCGATTATCATTACTTTACTGCAGGTCTGCACCAGCACACTGGCAGCTTATCCCTTTGCCAAAATGCAGTTTCCCGGCCGGGATATCATCTTTTTAAGTTACGTGGCCACCATTGCTGTTCCATGGCAGGTATATATGATTCCCCAGTTCCTTGTAGTCCGCCAATTACACTTAGCAGATACTCATCTGGCTCTTATTTTAATGCAGGCATTCAGCGCCTTTGGTGTATTCCTGATTCGTCAGGCTTATCTTGGCATTCCAAAAGAACTTTCTGAAGCAGCCCGTATTGATGGTCTCGGAGAATTCGGCATTTACCGCACTATTATGCTGCCTCTGGTCAAACCGGCTATTGCTACCCTTGTCATCTTTACCTTTGTAACTGTTTGGAACGATTATATGGGACCCATGATCTACCTGAACTCTAACGAATTAAAGACGATCCAACTGGGTCTTCGTATGTTTGTTACACAATATTCCGCTGACTACAATCTGGTAATGGCAGCAGCGTTAATTTCTCTGATTCCTGTTGGAGTTCTGTTCCTAAGTCTTCAAAGATTCTTTATTGAAGGGGTTGCCACCAGCGGTTTAAAAGGTTAAGTTTTTCCAATGTATTCGCTTGGAGTCATCTGCGTGACTTTTTTAAACACTTTGCTGAAGTAGTAAGGATCGTCATATCCTAACATCTGTGATACTTCATACACCCGGTTATTATTTTCAAGCAGAAGCTTTTGAGCTTCCTTCATTTTCACTTCTGCCACATAATCAGAAAATGATTTCTGAAGGACTTTTTTAAAAATTCTGCTTAAATAGCTGGGTGTAATTTCCAGTTTATCTGCAATTTCATTTAGCGACAACTTACTAAATCGATTATCATAAATGTATTTCTGTGCTCTCTTTACCTTATATCTAAAAATTTCTCCAGTGTCATTTTCTCTATAAGATGCAAGACACTTCTCCATTTGTTCTGCCCATGCATGCAACCCATGCTGGTCTAAAATCGTGTTCCGCCATTCTTCTTTTGACAGATACTCCCTTCCAAAATACTGGGTCATGTAAGTACCAATCGCCTGATCCGAACCTTTAATTGCCTTCAAAATCTCCCATGAAAAATCATAGCACTCTCTGTTTTCTCCCTTTTGTTCCAAAAACTTTTTGAAAAGCACAAAAAAGCCTTCTATTCCTTCTGTAAAATCCGGTTCCCGAAGTACCCTTTCCAAATGTCTTTTCAAGTAAGAAATACTCAGACTACTTTCATAAAAATGAACGTTCTGTTCTGCTCCGCTCATGCGATAGGAAATGCTCGAAAGCGCCTCTTCAAGCCCTCTTGACAAATGTACGATATTTCGATGTTTTGCACTAAGACCTATCAGGCAGTTCTGATTTAAATACAGCTTAATTCCTGCAATCATGGCCTGACCTTTAGAAAGAAGCAGTTCTCTGGATATAGGATGCAGTTCTTCATACTCAAGATAAAAAGCCGCGCTTTTCTCATTTAATACACATCCATATGCCTCTGTCTCTGCCGGAATCTGTTCTTTGCAAATGTTAATAATAAAGTTTTGGGCAAAATCATTCTCTTTTAAAAAGTCTGTCATTCCCTCAATGTATAGAATCTGATAGACCCGGTTCTTTTCTACAACAAATGAAGGAGAGATTACCTTTTCCCACATATCTTTATCCGGATGAAACTTAAGCAGTTCACTAATAAATTTTTGTTTAAATACAGAATTTTCTTCCTCTTTCTCTTTTTTTGTGCCCTTTTGCTCTTCCCTTCTCTTTATGGCTTCTTTTAATACAGCAGTCAGTTCTTCTTCTTCAATATTCAGCTTGATCAGATAATCTATTGCCCCTATTTTCATAGCCGCCCGTACCAGTTCAAAATCATTATAACTGCTCAACACCACAAACACAGGAGGATTTTCTTCTTTCATAGCCTCCTTCATCATGGAGATTCCATCCATTTTCGGCATCTTAATATCTGTAAACACAATGTCAGGCGCTTCTTTCCTGATTTTTAAAAGTCCTTCTTCCCCATTGCCAGCCTGTCCTATCAGCCTGCACCCCATTTCTTCCCACGCAATCATGCTCTCAATCCCGCGCCTGATCAGGGGTTCATCATCCACAATCAGAATGCTAACCATCTTATCCTTCCTTCTCATATGGTATTTTGATCGTAACTTTTGTATATTCTCCAGGTACACTATCAATAAAAAGTCCATACTCTTTTCCGTAAGTCATTTGAATTCTGTCCCGTATATTTCTGATCCCGATTCCGTTTAACCCGCGTTTATGCTCAATTTCCTGTTTGCCGCTCAGCACAGCCTCTATCTGCTCTGGATTCATTCCAACCCCGTCATCTGCCACATGAATCAGTATCGCATTATTTTCCCGTTCCAGGATAATATCAATCCGTCCTTCCTCTCCTTTTGGCTCAATTCCATGGAAAATCGCATTTTCTATGATTGGCTGAATGGTAAATTTCAAAATATACGCCTGGGTAATATCTTTATCTGTAATATGGTATCTTACCTGAATCTTTCCATTATATCGTACATTTTGAATCAGAATATAATCATCCAGGACAGACATTTCCTCATAGATCGGAATTTTAACTGCTGTTCCCTTGGAAATATTTTGGAGCAGGCGTCCCAATGCCCCTGTCATATCACGAATTGGAGTGTTCTTTTGCAGTGTTGCCATCCACTTAATCGAATTTAACGTATTATATAAAAAATGAGGATTAATCTGATTTTGCAGTACCTTAAATTCCAGCCTATTCCGCAATTTTGCTTCCTGCTTCTGCGTCTCGATAAGTTCCTGTATCTCTAATTCCATATGGTTAATCGCCCGCACAATTTCTGCAAACTCATCTTCCTCCACCAATGCCAGATTTCCTCTAAAACCATTGCCCGGAACTTTTTTTATGTAATCGCTGATACTGCGAATGGGCCGCAAAAACTGCTTTGTCAAATACATTGTAATCACGATACAGGCACCTGCTGTAATACACATAAACAGTGCCAATAGTCCCATCATCTGGCTGGTATCCTTGAAAAAATATTTCATGGAAGAAACTTCAATCTCGGTCAAATCCGTTCCCGGAATATGATAATAATGAAGAATGGAATGCTCTCCATGGTACTTTCCTACTATGTTTCCCATCTCGCTTTCTGCATTCAGAACTTCCTGTATCATAGGTTCCGTCCCCAGAGATTCTCCTACTTTTCCTTTTCCTGCATGTCCCACACACTGCCCATTCTGATTAATAAGAAATACATCCTGCTCATTATTTCCTTCTACCAGACATTTTGAATACATATCATTTGAAAAAACAAGAAGACACCACCCAATAGGCTGACTGGTTAAATCACTGTAAATCCTGGCACTTAAAGGAAAGACCAATGTATCTTTTACATAATGGTCTTTGCTTAAAACCAGTGTCTCCGCATCTTTTTTTCGGTATGTCTCCAGCCATCCTTCTTTGACGATAGCGTCCTTATCCAGTAAAGAGAAATTGTTTCCCATCTGGAAGGTGGTTCCATTATCTCCCAGAATCAAAATTTTAAAAATACTGTTCTCAATGTTTGCATTAACTGCATACTTCATTATATCGTTATTAAAATCAATAATGTCCAGTACCTTTTCAGAGTCTTCTTCATAGTCCTTTGTAAGGATTCTTTTCAGGTTGGAGTCAAAGGTAATCTGCCCCAAAAGCTGTTTCGATGTCTCGATCTGCTTTTCTATATTTAGTCCCATATACTGCAGCTGGGCAATTGTAGACTCCTTTGAATTTTCCACAATCTTATTAAATAAAATCCCCTGATACAAAAGGCTCACAATCAGCATTGGAAGAAGTCCCATCCCCAAAAATGACAGAATCAGTTTTCTCTGAAAACTGTGCTTCCCCTCTTGTCCTAATCCTTTCATAATGCTCCCATTTATTCCTCTATCGTATGTTCTTTCTAGCAGTCCTGGTTTTCAAACCCTCTCTTTCCATTTCATATAGGCTTTTACCCTTTGCCCTGCGCTGCTGGACTCAAATTTAAAGCGTTCTCAGTCTGTATTTAGTATAAACCATACATGAATATATGTACACATATAAATTTTCAGGAAAGCATGTACACCCCTATTCTGTGCAGAGACCAGCATCCTTCATCTTAGCCGCCCTGAGAGTACACTCCGTATCCCCCGGATTCAGTTCCAGAACTTTTTCATAACATTCCAGGGCCTTCTCATACTCTCCTATGGCCTCATAATAAAATCCCCGGTTACGGAAACTTTCGCAGCATCCTTTATATTCGCATTCCCTGCAGCGGCAGCGCTCCATCTCTTCCAAAAAGTTGAGTCCTTTCTCAGTTTCTCCCAGGCAGATATACATCCATCCCAATTCACACAGCCTTCTGCTGCGGTAAGGCTGGTAAGAAAGATAATTTTCTATCTTGATCTCTGTCTTTCCTCTATTCTCATACTGAAAGGTCTCAAAAACAATATGCCCATAGTATTGTGCCTTTTCCAGATCCTGGCATCGAAAAAAGAGTTTTGCTGCCTGCAGCCGGTAATCCCATTGCTCTTTGATACTGAGTTCTTTTGAAAAAATGCTTTCCAAAAAACCAGCTGCCCACTTCAGCCCCAGGTTATATTTTGTATAAAAATCAGCCAGAACACTTAAAATATCCGCCTGCTGCCTGGGAGTTTCTGCATCGCAAAGCGCCTGTATCAAAAGACCGATTCCCTCTTCCTTCTTCCACATATCGTAATAGATGTCTGCACAGCGGGCATAATAATCCGGATGTTCTATCGCCCGTTCCAGGCAGTTCAGAGCTTTCTCATACTCTCCCAAAAGCTGGTAACAGCCGCTCATTTTTACAAAAATCTCCCCATCCTCTCTGCCAGAAGACTGCCAAAGTCCTCTTTGACACCACGTAATAGCTGCTTCATACCGTCCCAAAGCCCGACAGCAGTCCGCTGCATTTTGAAAGAGTTCAGGAATCGAATCCTCTTCATTCATGACAGACAGCGACTGTTCAAACAGTTCCATGGCCTTCTCCAGTTGTCCCATAGCCCAAAAACAGTTTCCCATGCAGAAATATATATAAGCAGGAAATTCGCCGCAAACCAGAGCCTTTTCAAAATCCGCCATCGCCAGTTCAAATTCATACCCTTCTGCATACAAACGCCCTCTGGTTATCAAATCGCAGCTGGCCTCTTCTTTATCTATGACACAGCTTATGTATTTCATAGCTGAATGATAGTCTTTTTTTCTCCACTGAAGCTGATAATCATTCCAGTAAATGGAACACAGCCTGCGGCAGGCATCCTGATACATCTCCTCATAATCCAGACATTTCTCATATTCCCTTATCGCTCCCCACACATTCCACTCTAACCCCGTCTTTTCATAGCAGGTTCCCAACGTGTAATGGTAGGACGGCTGGGAACAAAAGGGTTCTCCCGCCTGTTTATATTCCTCAATCGCCTCTTCATACCGACCCTCATCCGCCAGAACCTCTCCCATAGCCATATGGTACTGACCCTGGTCCGGATTTTTCTCAATGGCTTTTTTCAGATGGACAATGGCTTCCTCTGTCTGCCCCATTTCCTTCATAAGCCTGAAAATCTCAAACTCAATCTCTGATGGATCTGAAAGCAATTCTTTACACTTTTCAATCAAACTCTCGTTGGCACTTTTTATATATCGGGAAAGAGTATCGTTCCACCCATACTGCTCCTTCAATGTGAAAATCAATTTCTTCGCAGATTGATACTCTTCCTGATGCAGATACCATCGAATCAGTCCGTCCGCAGCAGAATAATTTGCTGGATTCTCTTCATGAATTTCTCTCCAGATTTTTCCGGCTTCCTCCCATTCTCCCCCGTTCCAAAAAGCTTCTGCCGCCATCAGACGAATATATGTATCTTTGCTGTATCCAAGCAGCAGTCTTTGTCCAAGCAAAATTCCTTCTTCCGCCTGGCCGGAGACCATCATAAGCCGCATGCGCAGCACATCCTCATAGGGATGGTAAAGGCCAAACGCTTTTAATTCTTCCAGCCTGTGCGCACAATCCTCATATTCTTCTTCGTCCATCTGCTCCCCAATCTCAAAGTAATGACGGATATAGGCGTCCCCGTCCGCCTGCTTTTTGTCCCGGACTTCAAAAAGATCATACTTTAGAAATTCTTCCTGTTCCATGCAGGAAATCATATACTCCAAAAAACGGGGCGGAAACTCCTCCTCCAGATTGTTTCTGTCCTCCCGGATCTGAAATCTGTCATCTATCATCCGCCAGATAGTATGGGGAAGATTGCTGTAATTCATAAGATACGACAGAAAATCTTCTCTGATTTCAAGAAACGTATCCAGGTCTTCACAAATCGGGGCTGACAAAAGCACTCTCCACTCCTTTTCATCCCGTCTCCTGTCCATATCCTGGTAAATCTCATCTGCCTGATCCAGCCAGAGTTCTATGGGAGTTTTCTCCAGCTTCTGGCGTTCCTCTAACTGCTTCCTTCTGGCAAACTCCATTGCCTCCTCATAAGCCCTCCGCAGCTTCTTAAAACCTTCCTGATCGTCCTCTGGATTTGTTCTTTTCAGCTTTTTTCTGTAGGCTTCCTGAATAGCCTGCTGATCCCTTGTTTCTGGTATCCCAAGGATATGAAATATCATCGGTATTTCCATCGTGTGTTCCTCCTGACTTTACTGGATATCAATTCTCAATCACCCTCCGGTGCTGATTCTGCTAGGAAGTATATTTGTCTGCTCCTTCTGTAAATGAATCTCCCATTGCTCCCGTTGTGTGTTCCAGCAGTGCCTGCAATGCCTGATTCATGATCTTAAGTTCACCGCCTTTCAACGGATACCCCCCAGCCAGCAGTGCCTGCACATACAGTATCTGCACCATGCTGTTAAGCAATTTTGTATCACTTAACATGATAGGCCGACGGATAATGGAACTATTCAAATTCAAATAGAGGGTAGCAAGCGGACGTTCCTCCACACTACAGAGCATAGAGACCAGGGCGTCAGAAAAAATACCTTTGCTTTTTTCTTTGGCTGACTGGATCTGTTGCAAAAACTGAACTTCATCACTCATTGTATACAGAACAGGCAAATCCACAGGCAGAAACCGACGAAGCTGAACCTGACACTCAAATGGACGGAGAATCTGGTCTGCTGCCCGAATCAGTTCAGTTCCCCACATCCGTTCCGCAGCAGTGATATCCTCCAGACTCTCAAACATACTGTCTGCATGAAGCGGACGGATAGGAAGCTCAAAATGAGATACCATGGCCTGGATCAATTCATGATCGCTGGTATATCCTGTACAGATGAGAAGCCGGCCCTGGGCCATAAAAATAGGCTTAAGCTGCTTAAATGTAAGAACATTATTGACCCAGACTGCCTCTCCTGCCCGTTTCAGGGCAGCGCCGGTCATGAGGCCTTCGCTGGTTTCAAAGGCAAGGTAGTCAATAAACAGGTGGAATAACTCCTTATCCCAGACTGCCAATGCTTTGATAGCCTCTGCATGAACCGATATGATGGTTTTCAAATACTCTGGAGATTCTCCCGACAGCCGCACCAGATGACTCCGAACCGCAGCGGCAAATTCCTCTCTGGCAGCAGCCAGCTCCCCATCTTCATAAAAATCTTCTCTGGAGGCAGTGGGTCGCAGGCCGCGGGTATCAAAGAAACACTGTAAAAAGAACGCCCAGGGCGGCAGAATGGTATCTCCACACTCAGTCAGCAGCATATGTTTCAGATAGATACGATGTTTTCCCTTAGCAGAAGGAGCTGTACGGTAAGGAATCACATATGCCACACCACTAATGTGAGCTGTCTGGATGGGGATTGCCTCCAAAAATTCCTCCTCAAAAAGCCATTGGCCAAAAGAAAGCAGCTGACTGCGGTTAATGCCGGAGAAATCTGCCGGAATCTTGTTAAGCGATTCTGGATTTCCGGCCAGATAGACGGGAACAGGCAGAACCAATCCATAATAGCGCACCAGTTCTTCTACCTTTCCAACCTGAAAGTATTGCTCCATACCAGGCTTTGCCTTCAGGATCACTGTCATGCCCACCGGACAGTCGTCAAGCGGTTCCAATGTGTAAGTACCATCAGGCAAACCAGTCCACACATGAGCTTTTCCTCCCCCTGCCGGTCGGGTGTGAATCACGATCGAATCCGACACCATAAAACATGAGAGCAGTCCGATGCCGAACCGGCCGATATAGTCCTCAGGAATTTTGCCGTTGACAAGTTCTGTCTTGGAGGACTGGCCAATTACTGCCAGAAAACGATGAATTCCCTCTTCACTCAGTCCAGCGCCATTATCTCTAAACATCAGGCAAGTTCCCGGCTCTACTGCAATGGTAATCCTTCCATCACTCCACCCTGGCTCTCCCTTCTTTCTCATCGTGACAGCGTCTGCTCCATTTTGCAGCAGCTCCCGCAAAAATACATCCGGACTTTTATAAAGATGGTTGGACAGCACATCCAGCATTCCGCCCAAATTCACCTGAAAATGATAGGTATCATTCATATGTTTGTCTCCCTTTTGTAAATTTTCACACTATTTTTCTGACTGTATATAGCTGCTTCCAGTAAGAAGAACCGCTGCTTCGCTGGTCAAACTTACTTCCGCAGGGCTGCTGCCAGATCCTGTTCAAAATAGTGGCTGCCATTGCGCCTGTCAAAACGCTGTCCAATACCCTGAGACTGGGACTGGAACCAATCTGCAAGTTCTTCTGTCTGATAGTTCCCATCCTCCCTCCATAACGGGAAAGCCTGTGGCAAATCCAGTGAAATAGTCTGCTGATGTTCAGACAGCCGCCAGAACAGAACGCAGGCGCCTTTGTCAAAATCGTAGACTTTTTTCTGGTCCCACATCCCAATGGACCACTCCAGCCGTTTTTCAAAGAGAGGTAAGGCACGCTCCAGGTCTGTATCCGCCCAGCAGCGCAAAATTGCCCCAATATAACTTAAATCGCTTTTATCCCGGTTTCCCTTGCGGCAAAGGGCATTGGCCCGTTTTCCTGCCTCTCGCATGTCCCCATGATCCAGAGCATATTCCAGATAAGCCAGCCAATAAAGCTGCGGCGTATCGTTACAGAACCTAATACGCCCCTGCTCCATAGGTTTTGCATAGATATCTGCTTCTTCCCGGTTTCCCATCAGCAATTGAATTTGTACAGCATAGCTGCGCTCACATGCCCGGCAGTCAGACAGACCATCCCTCCCTGTTTTCCAAAATCTCTGAAAATATTCGTATGCCTTTTCCCGATCAACATACTGCCAGTATCGGGTCATCTGCCACCAATAGGTACGCAGGCCCATATTATAATGTTTGACCCAGCGATAAAACTCATCCATCATCGCCTCCCACTGGCTCATGGGAATCTGCGGCAGGAATACAATAGGATCAATTCCCATCTGCATAATCATTAAGTGCATCTGGGCAGCTCCCTCCATAGAACGCTCCCGAAACGCCTCGGAACACTCGTCAAAAAGGGAACAAAACTCTGCAGCTACCGGAATTGCTTTTGGCGGATCGTCCCGGAAGGTAGCCTCATAACAATAACTGCACCGAAACATCAGACGCCAATAGGGATCCTTAGCAGCATCCGCCTGCCGGATAGCATCTAAAAAAGCATCCATCTGTGGTTTCCCCTTGGGAAGCAGCTTGATTGCCTTATCCAATTGTTCTCCATTAAATATTTTCTTTTCCATAGTCTTCACCTCTGGCTGAGATAACAGCCCCTTCTTCTTTTTCCAATTGTTTCATGTTTTTTCACAATTAGCATTTCATTTGATTGGATCTTAAGCTTCTTTTGTGGGTATCCGGTACAGCATTTCATCGTGAAACAGCAAGTACAGCTCCCCTATTTTGGGATGATAAGAGCCTTTCAGCCAGTAAAGCGGCCCTCTGTCATTTCCTCGGCTGTAGACACCAATTCTAAATCCAGTTCCTGCAGACCCCAGTTTGCGATACGCCAGTAATCAAAATAATCGTACCTTCCTTTCAATCTCATTGGCTAATAATAGGCCAGCTCTCCTTTGTCTCTTTAATAGAGTTCATGAGTTCTTCCCTCGGCAAACGGGTGTAGCCTTCCTCTTTTGGAAATGTTTCAAAAAAAATATACGCGCCTTTTTCTCCGATCCTGGCATTGAGAGAAACATCTGCCTTTGGCTGATTGTAAAGCAACAGGCTTTCAAGAAAATATAAAATATAATCGGCATAATCCTCGTCACTTTGCCCCTCTTCAAATACCAAATTGATTCGGATATTTCCCTGCGACGCTTTAAGAACCTCATTCCAATCGTCCTCTGGTTTCCATGCACGCTCTGTATATCCGCCCTCCAATTCCACTGTATAGGACTGAATATAGTCTGCTGCTGAACAAACCTTTCTTGGCTCCCGCAGCAAATCTTCCTGAAAAATAATTTTCCAGTAATCATCTGAAATACTGCCCGTCTGCATGGCTCTCCCAAAAAAGACTTGTTCCGGGTTTGAAGCCGGGGCTGTCTTTGCAATATAAATATCTCCGTAAATCGGACCATATTTTCTCATGATTCATCCCTTCATCGTCGAAACTGATCCCGTTGTGTCTTCTTTTATCATACAAAAGAAAGTTTACTCTGGCTATAACTTTTTTCTTACAACTTCTGCCGGACTGCCTTTTAGAACCTTCCTATAAAAAGAAGCGAAGAAACGGCATAGCCCGCAAGCTACGCCGTTTCTCGAAAACACTTTTGGTAATACTGTTTTGCTACAGAATTACTTTTGTCGGACACTTTTCTGCGCACTTGCCGCAGTTGGTGCACTTTTCGCAGTCAATGACTGCTACGTTGTTATCCATGTGGATAGCGTCAAACTCACACTGCTTGGTGCACAGGGTACAGCCGATACAGCCGTTGTCACATTTTGCCTTGACATCTTTGCCCTTGTCGTGGGAGTTGCACTGTACCAGATGTTCTGCGCTGTAAGGAACTAAGGTAATCAGCCCCAGCGGACATGCCTCTGTACACTTGCCGCAGGCAACGCATTTTTCCTTATCTACTACTGCAACGCCGTCTACTACGTGAATTGCGTCAAACTCACAGGCCTTTACGCAAGAGCCATAGCCCATACATCCATAAGCGCAGGCTTTTTCACCAGTTCCCGGAACAACGGATACTTTACGGCAGTCGTCAATTCCATAGTAGCGGTACTGCATTCTGGTCTTATCGCAGGTACCCTTACACTTTACAAATGCTACTTTCTTGACGCCAGCGCCTGCCTCTACCCCCATGATAGAAGCAATTTTTTCTGCTACCGGGGAACCGCCTACCGGACAGGCCCCTACATCTGCCTGACCAGCTGCGATTGCTTTTGCCAGGGCATCACATCCTGCGTAGCCGCAGCCTCCGCAGTTATTGCCCGGCAGTTCATTTCTGACCAGAATTTCTCTTTCGTCTACTTCTACTTTAAACTTTTCACTGGCAACGCCTAACAGCACGCCGATGACAATCCCAATAATACCTACGACTGCCGCAGCAGCCACAATACCCATTACGTTCATTCTTCGTCTCCCCCTTTAAATTAATCCGGAAAATCCGAAAAATGCAATTGCCATCAGTCCGGCGGTAATCAGAACAATGGGAGAACCCTGGAAGTTATAGGGGATATCATTGTTCTCAAGCTTTTCGCGGATACCGGCTAACATAACGATGGCAATGGTAAAGCCTACGGAAATACCGATGCCGTTTACAACGCTCTCAATGAAATTATACTCTTTCTGAACATTGGTTAATGCAACGCCCAAAACTGCGCAGTTGGTGGTAATCAGAGGAAGATATACACCTAAAGACTCATACAGGGAAACCATATTTTTCTTTAAGAACATCTCCACAAACTGAACCAGAGCTGCGATTACCAGGATAAATGCAATGGTCTGCAGATATTCCAGGTTTAAAGGTACCAGCACATAGCTGTAAATCAGATTGGTTGCAATACATGCCAGTGTGATAACGAAAATAACGGCTGCGCCCATTCCGGCGGAAGTCTCTACTTTTTTGGAAACTCCAAGGAAGGGACACAAACCTAAGAACTGGCTTAATACAACGTTGTTTACCAGGGCAGAGCCAATGGCAATCAATAATAATTCCTGCATCTAATCCTTCCTCCTATTCATCTTTCTTAGCAGTAGCTGCTTTTAATTCTGCTTCTTTTGCTGCCAGGGCCGCCTTCTTTTTGGCCAGAGCCTCTTCTTCCGCCTGTCTCTGACGGGTCTCTAAAATGTCATGGTTGGCCATGCAGGAAGAGCCGCTGCAGTTCATGCAGTCCCCGCCGCAGGCCAGTTTGGAAGATGATGCAGAACCATTGGTGGCAGAAGGAGCCTTAAATTTGTTCTGGAGTGCGGTCAACATTGCCAGTACAAAGAATGCTCCGGGAGCCAGTACAAAAATGGAAATATGAAAATCCTCCGGAATAATGGTTATTCCGAAAAATGCTCCGGCTCCTAACAGTTCGCGGAAGATACCAATCAAGGTTAAACCTACGGTAAATCCAAGCCCCATACCAATACCGTCAAAAGCAGAAGGGATTGGGGTATTTTTGGATGCATAAGACTCTGCACGTCCCAGAATAATGCAGTTTACTACGATCAGTGGAATATAGATTCCCAAAGCGTCATACAAGGAACGGACATATGCCTTCATTAACAATTCTACCATGGTTACTAAGGATGCTACAATAACAATAAAGGCCGGAATACGCACTCTGTCCGGAATGATGTTTCTCAATGCTGAAATAATCAGATTGGAGAAAATCAAAACCACAGTAGTGCTAAGACCCATTCCCAAACCATTGACAGCAGAAGTGGTAACTGCCAGTGTGGGACACATACCAAGCATCAGGACAAAGGTAGGGTTTTCTTTAATAATACCATTATAAATACGTTCTGTATACTTATTCATTCTGACCCACCTCCTAGTTTGCTGCGCAGTTATTTACAAAGTAAACTGCTGCATTTACTGCGTTTGTAACTGCTTCAGATGTAATGGTTGCGCCGGACATTGCCTGAATCTCATTTTCTGCCGGAGCGCCTGTTTTGGTTACTGTCAGGGTTTCTGCATTTTTACCGGTAAACTGGCCCTTAAACTCATCTCCGGTTGCATTCATGCCAAGACCAGGAGTCTCTGCCAGAGATAAAAATGCAATACCGCTTATCTTACCTTCGCCGTTGATTCCTACAGAAAGTTTTACTTCTCCGCCGAATCCGTCTTTGGAGGTAGAAGAAACCACATATCCGACTGGATTGCCGGATGCGTCTACTGCCTGTGCAGCAGCATCAATGTATACATTTCCAAATCCCTGAGCCATCAGTTCTTCAGCAGAAGCGGCAATCTTTTCCGGCATGCCGTCTTCCACAAAATCATTGGCTTCCGGAAGGACTTCTTTATATGCTGCAATTTTGGCAGCCTGCTCAGCCGCCGCAATCGGCGCCTTGGTGATTTCAAAAACGCCGCCCAGACACAAACCCGCAATCAGGGTGATGGCAAATAAAATCACCGCGTCTTTCATAAATCCGCCTTTTTTCATGATTATTTGCCCTCCTTTCCAAATGCCTTCGGAAGGGTTACCTTCTCAATTAGCGGCACCAGAATATTGCTTAAAATAATAGCGTAGGACACACCCTCTGCAGAACCGCCAAAGAGACGGAACAGTCCGGTTAAGCATCCCATTAAAATGCCGTATACGATCTGGCCTCTTGGTGTAATGGGGCTGGTAACATAATCTGTTGCCATGAAAAATGCACCAAAGATTAAGCCGCCGCCGCATAAGTGTGCTAACAGATAGTTCATATCCAGACCATGGCCGCCAAAGATCAGTACAAATAAGGTAAAGGAAATCAGGTAAGCTGCCGGGATCCGGATGGTGATTACCTTTTTCCACAGCATGTAAGCTGCGCCGATTAACAGAGCAATCACAGATACCTCGCCGATGGTTCCTGGAATCTTGCCAACAAACATGGCCGCTACATCTACGCTGCCGCCGGACTTTAAGACTGCCAACGGGGTAGCTCCTGTAACTCCATTTAAGGTAAAGGTGGTCATCTTCCCTGTAAAAGCGATTAACAGGAAACATCTGGCTGCCAGAGCAGGGTTCATAAAGTTCTGTCCCAGACCGCCGTATAACTGCTTTACTACAATGATTGCAAATACACCGCCAAGCATGGGAATCCATACCGGAATGTCGGCAGGCATATTAAGCGCCAGAATCATACCGGTTACCAGGGCGCTTCCATCTGCAATGGTAATCGGCTTTTTCATGCCTTTTTCATATAAATATTCACTTGCCACGCAGGCTAAAACGGTTCCAATAATAATAATCAGAGCGTTTAAGCCAAACTGATAAACGCCGAATGCGGCTGCCGGAAGCATGGCAATCGCCACATCAAACATAATATTGCCGGTCGTTACCTGATCCCTAACATGAGGGGATGAGGATACGTTTAATAATCTGTTCATTCTTTCTCTTCCGCCTCCTTACGCTTTCTTTCTGCGGTTTGCCGCTACCTGTCTTCGCATATCCTTAAACGCCTGGGTTAAAGGTCTCTTTGCAGGACATACATAGGCGCAGCTTCCGCACTCCATACATTCCATGCCGTTTAATTTTTCAAATGACTCGCAGTTATTTTTCATAGCTGCATTCATCATAAGCGGAGGAACCAGGTGGCTGGGACATGCAGAAACGCAGCGTCCGCAGCGGATACAAGGAGTCGGCTCCTGCGCTGCTACCATATCTTTGGAAAAGCAGGTCAGAGCAGAGGACGTCTTGGTTACAGGAAGATCTAAGCTGAACAGGGCCTGTCCCATCATAGGACCTCCGGAAATCACTTTTTCCGGATCATTTTTAAAGCCTCCTGCTGCTTCTAACAGTTCCTGATAATTGGTTCCCAGTCTTACATTGAAGTTCTGGGGATTTACAATGGCATCGCCGGTAACGGTAATGATCTTGCGGATCAGCGGAGTCTGCTTGCAGACTGCATTGTAAATGGCAATTACCGTATCAATATTATCTACGATGCATCCTGCATCTGCCGGAAGCATGGAGGAATTAACCTTGCGTCCGGTAATTGCATAAATTAAGGAACGTTCGCCGCCCTGGGGGTACTTGGTAAGAAGCGGGCGCACCTCAATGCGAGGCTCGTTCTTTACTAATTCCTCCAGTTTCTTAATGCCTTCCGGCTTGTTGTTTTCAATGCCAATCACGCCTTTGGCATTGTCGAACAGGCTTAAGATAACTTTCAGACCGCCTACGATCTTTTCCGGCTCTTCCAACATCATACGGTAGTCGGAAGTCAGATACGGTTCGCACTCTGCGCCGTTTACTAAAATGTAATCGATCTTGCTGTCATCCTTTGGCGTCAGCTTCACATTAGTTGGGAATCCTGCTCCGCCTAAACCTACAATTCCCGCCTCTTTTACGATGTTTCGGATTTCGTCTTTGGACAGTTTTGTATAATCTCTGTCCTCGCCGAAATGCTCAATTTTTTCGTCCAGTCCGTCATTTTCTACAATAACGGAAGTCACCATGGAGCCATTGACCATAAGACGCGGCTCTACTGCCTTTACAGTTCCAGATACGGAACAAATTACGTTAGCAGAAATAAAACCGCCGGCTTCACCAATTTTCTGGCCGACTAATACCCGGTCGCCTTTTTTTACCAGCGGTTTTGCCGGCGCACCGATGTGCTGGGCCATGGGAAATACCATCTCGCCTTTGGGCATCAGCACCTGTACTGGCTTGTTTTCCGACATCTCTTTTCCCTCGAAGGGATGAATGCCGCCTTTAAATGTAGCCAAACCCATCAAACTAACCCTCTTTCTATAAACATTTTCCTGAAGCAGAGCATGCTCCAGTTTATCTTTGCCATTATAACATACTTTGATATTGTATACAATTGTCTTTTCCTGTCACACCTGCAACTATTTGTAGGCATTTGCTGTATTTTTTTCCATACATTTTGTGTTTTACTGAAAAATCGCCTGAATCTCCCGTTAAATTTTTGACATTTTTCTTTCTTTCCTGACGAACCATTCTCCCCGCTTTAGAAATGCTCCCTTCTTTCCAAACAGATTTTACCGGAAAATTCTCACTTTCTCCTTATTTCTTTCTTGTGAAATTATTATCAAGTAAAACTTATAACCCTTATAAGAATTTTTAATGAATTTTTTTCATTCTTTTCTTTTCTCAAACCGTCTGGTATGGTACGATCAGGAGGTCAATAAAAATGATAAAGGAGAATATGTATGCATCACTCAAATCCCAAAAGACAAAATATCATTGGCCTGGCTGTTATGGCTGTTCTTTCTGTACTGGTAATCTCTATTTCTTCCCCTGCATATGCAGCCCTTCACCGCATGACCAGAGGGGATCTTCCGGAGCCTGCCATGGAACTGACAGACGGCACTTACACTTATACAGATGCACAAGCCGATGAGAGCGGCTTTAAAAATCAGGTATCTTTAACCGTATTTGACGGCTATATCACATCTGTTACCTGGGACTGCATCGGAGCAGATGGCTCCACCAAGCGCCAGCTTACCTTAGACGGAATGTATGTTATGACAGAAGACGGACCTTCCTGGATCGATCAGGCAGAAGCGGCGGCCTCCTATGTGGTTTCCAATCAGAGCCTTGACGGTCTTATTGATGAAAACGGTTATACCCAGGCGATTGCCTCTGTCAGCATCAATCTGTACGGATTTTACAATGCTGTCAACGATTGTCTGGCCCAGGCTTCCAAATAGTCTGTCTGGTTCATAAAAACAGCCAGCCTCAACTGCTTTTTGCAGTCAGGCTGGCTGTTTTTATTAGTCTAATTCTTGCATGCCAGTATAAAGTTCATAATATCGACCCTTCATGGCAAGAAGTTCATCATGATCTCCCCGCTCGATAATCTTTCCGTTTTCCAGCACCATAATGGCATTGGCATTGCGGACGGTAGACAGGCGGTGGGCGATGACAAAGGTAGTGCGGTCTGCCATCAGCCGATCCATGCCATGTTCAATATGCTTTTCCGTTCTGGTATCTACAGAACTGGTAGCCTCGTCTAAAATCAGCACCGGCGCCTTGGAAATAGCGGCTCTGGCAATGTTTAAAAGCTGCCTCTGGCCCTGGCTTAAGTTGGCCCCGTCTCCCTCCAGCATGGTATCATATCCTTTCGGCAGACGCATGATAAAGGAATGGGCAGATGCTGTCTTTGCAGCCTCTACTACTTCCTCATCCGTTGCATCCAGCCTTCCGTACCGGATGTTCTCCCGGACAGTGCCTGTAAATAAATGGGTATCTTGAAGCACCATAGCAATATTGCTTCTTAAATTTTCCCGATTGATGTGGCGGATATCCACCCCGTCTATGGTGATACTTCCACTCTGAATATCGTAAAAACGATTAATCAGATTGGTAATAGTGGTTTTTCCTGCTCCTGTGGATCCTACAAACGCAATCTTCTGACCTGGTTTTGCGTACAGACTGATATCGTTTAAAATGACCTTATCCGGATTGTATCCAAAGGTAACGTGGTCTAAAATCACATGACCTTCCATTGGATGCAGCACCTTTGCATCCTTGTCATCTGCCGGCTCCGGCTCTTCGTCCATTACGGCAAACACGCGCTCTGCGCCTGCAAGAGCTGAAAAAATAGTGCTGACCTGCATGGACAGTTCGTTAATCGGTCTGGAAAACTGGCGGGAAAAGTTTAAAAATACAGTGAGTCCGCCTACATCAAATCCTTTTAATACGCACAGAAGTCCTCCCACGCAGGCAGTCAGCGCATAATTGACCTGACTCAAATTTCCCATAACAGGTCCCATAATCCCTCCGAAGAACTGGGCGCGAATCTGATTTTTCTTTAATTCGTCATTGAGATATCCAAATTCTTCCTCTGCAATCTTCTCATGGCAGAACACCTTGACTACCTTTTGTCCGGTAATGGTCTCCTCAATATAACCGTTGACCGCTCCAAGGGCGGACTGCTGGGCAGAGAAATATTTCTGGCTCCGCCCTGCTACAAATCCTCCTGCCTTCATCATCAGCGGAATCATAATCAGAGTAATCACCGTCAGATAAACGTTGGTGTAAATCATAAGGGCCAGCGTTCCTATAAGACTTAACGCTCCTGCAAAGAGCTGCACCAGGGTGCTGCTTAGCATCTGCCCTACTGTATCCACATCATTGGTAAACCGGCTCATCAAATCGCCGTTGTTGTTGGTATCGTAAAACCGGATCGGAAGTCTCTGCATTTTTGTGAACAGATCTTCCCGGATCTTTACCAGGGCTTTCTGGGCAATGGTCAGCATGATTTTTGCCTGAAAATAATTAGCCAGCACTCCCAGCACATAGACAATCCCCAGAACTGCCAGAGCGCGAAACAATCCTCTGACATCTCCTCTGGAACCGTCCATAGGGGCAATGTATGTGTTGATAATGGGGCGCAGCATATAAGATCCTGCCAGGGTCGCAATGGTGTTTACAATTACACAGAAAAATGCCAGCCCCATCCCCAGTTTATATTGTTCCAGGTATCCTAACAGACGTTTTACAGTGGCTTTGGTATTCTGGGGTTTTCCGCCCATTCCCTTAGGGCCATGCCTGTGCCCCGGTCCATGACCGCCCCGTCCCATAGCCGGCTGTGAGGAAGATACTCTGTTTCCATAACGCCGTTTCAGGCTTTCGACTCTTCTCTGATCCATCATGGCGTCACCTCCCTGGTTTCTTTTTCTTTATCCCTCTGTGAATAATAGATTTCCTGATAAGCCGCACTGTTTTTCAGCAGTTCCTGATGGGTTCCCATGGCTTCGATTTTTCCGTCATCCAAAACCAGAATCCGGTCCGCATTTTCCACAGAACCGATTCTCTGGGCAATGATCAGTTTGGTTGTGTCTTTTAAAGAAGTCTTAAAGCATTCCTGAATCTTTGCCTCTGTAGCCGTATCCACTGCACTGGTGGAATCGTCTAAAATCAGGATTTTCGGCTTTTTAAGCAGTGCTCTTGCTATACAAAGCCTCTGCTTTTGGCCTCCGGATACATTGACGCCTCCCTGTCCCATCTCTGTCTTGTAACCCTGGGGAAAAGAGGTGACAAATCCATCTGCCTGGGCGCTGTCCGCAGTCTTACGGATTTCCTCTTCTGAAGCATTTTCATTGCCCCAACGCAGGTTTTCCTCAATAGTGCCGGAAAACAGCACATTTTTCTGAAGAACCATGCCGACTCCATCTCTTAAATGTTCCAGGGAATAGTCTTTTACGTCAATCCCGTCTACTAATACCCGCCCGCAGGTGGCGTCGTAAAGTCTTGGTATTAACTGCACCAGACTGGTCTTTCCGCTTCCCGTTGATCCGATAATGCCGATGGTCTCTCCCGGATTGGCTGTAAAGGTAATATGTTCCAGGACCATCCCGTCTTCTTCTCCATAGCGGAAACTGACATCCTGAAATTCAATTTTTCCTTTTGTAACTTTGGCATCTTTTTCGCCTGCATGATCGTCGGTCAAATCAATTTTGGTATCCATGACCTCATTGACACGCTTAGCTGACGCCATTGCGCGGGAACTCTGAAGAAATACCATAGAAAGCATCATCAACGACATTAAAATCTGGACAATGTAGGTGGTAAATGCCGTCAAATCGCCAACCTGCATGGTTTTGCCGATAATCATGTTTCCGCCGTACCAGACTACAGCCAAAGTAGTAATGTTCATAGCCAGCATCATCACCGGCATGGTAGTAATCACCACATTCATGGCCTTTAAACTTTTGTCCATTAAATTGCTGTTGTTGGCAGCAAATTTTTCTTCCTCATGATCCTCTCTTACAAAGGATTTGATAACGCGGACGTTGGTCAGCGCCTCCTGAATGCCGGAGTTCAGCTTATCAATGGATTCCTGCATCACCTGAAATCTGGGAAATGCTGTTTTTAAAATCACTGCAATGGCTATGGTCAGCAGCGGAATTACCACCAGGATTACCAGAGCCAGTTTCGCATTCATTACAAATGCCATCACCAAAGCGCCAAGCAGCATTCCCGGTGCGCGCAGCATCATGCGAAGTGCCATCATGATCACATTCTGTATCTGCTGAATGTCATTGGTAAGCCTGGTTACTAAAGAACCTGTGCTGAAGTCATCAATATTTTTAAACGAAAACTGCTGAACCTTTGCAAATACGTCCCGCCGCAAATCCGTTGTAAAACAAATGGACGCTTTCGCAGCAAAATAAGCTGCCCCGATTCCACCTGCCGCCATTACCAGAGCTGTCAGAATCATGACAATTCCCATCTGGATAATGTATGATGTATCCCGGTTTGCCACACCATTATTGATGATTAAAGACATCATTTTAGGAAGTGCAATCTCTCCCGCCACTTCTGTCAGCATCAAAATCGGTCCGCATATAAATGCACTTTTATACGGCATAATATATTTTTTATAGCGCTTCAAACTGATTCCTCTCTTTCTGTCTTTTTTCTGCTTTCAATCTTTCACTTTACAATCCGTTCCAGATTTTTGCGTACCCGCTCCAGATATTCCATCAGTTTTTCAAAATCCTCCCCTGAAAATCCGTCAAACATCTCCTCTTCTACCTGGCCAAAAATAGACTGACTGATATCTACGATTTGCCGTCCCTTTTCTGTCAAATCAATCTGGTTGTAGCGGTTGTCTTTTTCATCTACTTCTCTGCGGATGTAGCCGCCTTTTTCCAGTTTCTTCAATGAAACGGCAATGGCCGCAGTGGATATCTTATACCGCTCTGCGATTTCTTTTTGGGAAGCATTTGGATGGTCAGACACATACATTAAAATCTGGTGCTGGCTCCTGTATACTCCAGTTTTACTGAACCTGTGCTCTAAAACAGTGCGGTGAAGCCTGACGATTTCCATGTACTTCCAGACACACTTATGGCTGGCCGACACATCTTCTCCCATATCCGAAGAGTTGTAAGGGGTTGTCATCTCTTCCTCCTTCTTTCTGACTATTTCGTGGACTAGTTAATCATTAACGTCCAAACAATTAATTAGTTAATCGTCAAGTATTATAATCAGATTCTTTTTAAATTGCAAGACATAAATTATAAACTTTTTCTTAATAGTTTCATTTGGGAACACGCAAAAAAACTTCCGCTGACAGCAAAAAGAGCAGGCAAAACACCTGCTCGATTCTAATATGTAAATAACTGAACCCAGTACGGAGTCTTGTCTGCACTCTCATAGTATCCTACTCCGATAGATGTATACTGGCTGTTTAAAATATTGGCTCTGTGCCCCTGGCTGTTCATCCAGTCTCTCATGACCTGCTCTGGCGCTTTCTGCCCATAGGCAATGTTTTCTCCTGCTCCCCGGTAAGAAATCTGATTCTGTGCCAGGATTGTGGAAAAGCTGGTTCCATCCGGCCTGGTGTGAGAAAAGTTCACTGCCGTCTCCCCGGCTCTTAACCGGGCTGCTTTTGACAGATCTTCCATAGGCGTTAGCGGTTTTAACCCTGCCTTTGCCCGTTCCTCATTTACCAAATCTATAACCTGTGCGGCATAATCGTCCTGATTCCCTTCCTGATCCATGGGCGGCAGAATCACATCCTGATTTCCTCCCATCTGATTTTGTCCTGTGCCTCCTGGAATGAGAATCCCCTGCATGGGAATGTTCCCGCCATTGCAGCCCCAGTTTTTTAAATTTCCTCCGTTAATCATCACCACCTTGCCTGCAGCCTGTGCCGGAAATGCGGTCAGCGCAGAAATGGAAACAGCCATCACAGCTCCGCAAATTGCAAATTTTCTCATAGAAATCCTCCTGATATGTTACATTTTTTTAACATTTGTGTTACAAAATGATGATAGCACACAGAAAATGGAAATTCCACAGGGAAGAAATGGAAATTTTGCCAAAAATGGGCACAAAAAAGTAGTAGCACCAGTGTACAGAGGCAACGCGCCTCAGAGTGGGGTATTGCCCCCTGTACACTGATGCTAAATCGATTTCAGACTTACTGCTTCATATACCGCTGCAGAGCGGTGGGATATTCAGTTGTATAGACTATTCCAACAACATCATATCAATATATTCATGCCTGATTTGTAGTCATCCAAGATACCGGGCTTGACTGGCTTTCCCCAATTCCATGAGGGGTCTTTCTGATGTACATATTCTCCCAACCGGTCAGCCTCCTGCAGACTAATCTGGTTTAATGTCCACCCAGCGGCAGCTCGTTCTTCGGGTGGCAAGGACATAACGTAATTCTCTATGATTTCACTCTCAATCTCTCCATCACTCATACCACCGTTATTTTCCATGCTCTCAAACACCAAAGATTTTATCTGATTTGCAACGTCCTCATCAACAGGGACAATGCGGCGAAAATCCGTTCGACCTGTAATATCCATTCCCTCTGGACAATATGGATTAACATGATCCTTTGGCGGCAAGGAGCCATTGGGAAGTTTAGGAGTTAAGTGCGAATTTTGAACCTTATAATTTTGCTGCATAAATTGTGCCATTCCTGTAATCGTCATAAAAACACCTCCACATGACAATGCAGATGTACCACCCATGGCACACCACATCAATCCGATTAGACAACGTGATCTCTTATAGATATAATCGGCACTTTTGGCAAATATATAACCGAAATTTTACCTTCTTCCAGGAATTGTATTTCTTTGGAAAATTCGATATAATGGGAGATGAAAATCAAAAAGATTGGAGGTTTTTTATGACTTATTACGATCTTTTCCTGCCCCTTCCTTTAATCGTCTTTTTGGGCATCTGCACTGTCATAACTGCCCGAAAATCCCCTGTCATCCCCGGAAGTTTTCCAGAACTCCCGGAATTTCCCTATGATGATTTACATGATTGTGAAGAGTTCTCCTCAGCAGATACGGGGGCTTCGGCCAAAAAAGAAACCGCCGCTGATCCGGATGGAGCGTTTTCGGTTCTGGTTCCTTTTATTCTTACCTTTTCTTCCTTTCTTGTATGGATCGCACTTTTATATGTGACCGGTCCTTCTTTTCTTGGAAAATTTGTAAACAGCCAGCAGACTCCCAGGGAACTGCTGGCCGGATATATTCACTGGTATGAAATTTTAATTGCTGCCGCAAAACTGGCTATCCTGTTTGGGGCTGTTTCACTTTTCGCATTTTTCTGGAAAGGGATGAAAAATCTGCTCTCCTATCTTTTAATAGGACTCTCCCTTTTTGTTACCTTCCTCATGTGCGGATGGATTCTGACGTTTGAAGATGTTCCTCTGCTGCTCTCCCAGGCAAAAGAGGATCTGGCCCAGATAGAAAGCAGCCAGTTAAACCAGGCAGTTGTGTGGTTCAGTCCCAAATCCAGGGCCGCCAGACTGCCTGGCCCCTATACTGACGGACAGGAAAAACCTCTTACCCGCTACGGCGGCATCGGTGTGGATACAGATGGGGTCTGGGTTCACTTTTATGTGCCGGAAGGATTAGGATTTTCTCTGAATCCGGATGCCCTGTATGATGAAACCGAAAGCGTCTCTTGGAACGAAGAGCATGCAGAGCAATACCAGATTTCCTATACTGAAAACTTCCACATTGTTGTATCAGCAGAGCCTGCTGATGGCTGTTCTGATTAGATCTGCAGATTTCCTTCCATTCCCATATAATCTACGGTCATGGTTCTGCCATCCTTCATCTTCAGGGTCACAGGACCATAGCCGCCGCAGTTTTCCGGATCTGTATAGGAGATTGTCTGGATGCTGAAAATCTCATCTTCACTAAAATCTGCAAAACTTTCTCTGGTAATCACCTGACTGATAAATATAAAGGGTTCATATCCATACAGGTTTTTTCTGGATGCTTCTGCAGCGATTACCAGACTGTTTTTGGCATCCGGATTTGTATCCTGGCTGGAAATCAGCTTTATGGTTTCCCATCCTGCGAATATGGTCATTGCCATCTGCTTTTCATTTCCCTGAGAATCATGGCCTTTTAAGACAATAGCTTTTGCGCCCTCTTTTTCCAGTTCCTTTACTGTCACATCTCCCATATCCGGGAAACCGTAAGATCCCAGAGTGATGGTCACATGATCCTTAAAGGTACGGAATTTGTCTGCCCGGATCATACCTTCTGCCACAGAAAAATCCGCCAGATTCATGCAGTGCAGCCAGTGGCATTCTTCCTCATTATCATAGTGGAAAAAGTTTCTTCTGTACAGCACCCCGTCCTTACTTCCATGCCATAAAAGGGCATTGGGACGCTTTGCCGCAGAAAATGCCTCATCATAGACCACATACATCTGGGATTCATACCGTCCGCCGAGTACTGCTTCCCAGGGATACTTGGTACTGTAGCTTAATTTTGCATAGCAGCACAGTCCATTGTCATCATCCCGTCTGCGGATTACTTTTCCTGTGCGCAGTTCTGTAGTCCCGTTGTCCTTGTGATTTGCCATGCAAAGGCCAGGACCGTTTAAAACAGTTTCTCTTGTCTCTCCTGCCCTCATCTCATCCCAGACACCGTTTTCTTCCTTTGCAGTCCAGAATGGGTGATCCTCTGGCAGATGCAGACACATAAAGGCCTTTGCCAGCCAAAACGGACTTTCTGCGCAGCTATAGCTCTGTACCAAAGGCAGGAAGGATTTATAAAATCCCAGAGTCGGCACGCCCTCATACATCAAATCATCTCTGCCTAAAAACTGCATCAGCGCACCGGAAGAAATTCTTCTGGCAAGTCCTGGATTGGCAGTGTGGTGTTTTAAAAACAGATTGCCGTCAAAGCTGGATGTTGCTGCGTTGCGGTAGATATTGCTTCTTCCCCACATATTGACCCAGCCGTCTGCATCAAACATCTGAGAGTAGGTTTCCATCAGCTTGTTGGAATTTTTCTCAAACTGTTCTGCCAGATAAGGTTCATTTTCATAGCCGTACCACTGGCACCAGATAGGCGCATAGACCTGAAACGCCCATGCTGAATAATAATCTATGGCATGTCCGTCCCGATACCAGCCGTCTTTGGTATAGTAGTTTAATACCACCTGGGCATGATGGCGCATAATTCCCTTATCAATGGGATAGCCGTTCATATGAAGAAACGCTAAGTCCAGCATGTTAAACAGACGCCAGTTTTGAGGCACTGTATTTTTGTGGGCGTAAGGAGTCAAAAACGCAGCAATCACATTTTTTTCTTCTTTGGTATACGTATCCCAGATTTCTTCCCTGCACATCCACAGGCAAATGACCAGGGCGCAGGTTTCCACTGTCTGCTGATAGGTGTTTAACGTCTGTTTGGGTTCTTCTGTCTCCACCATCTCATCATATCCCAAAACGTAATTGGGATCGCCTGGAGTACAGGATTTTAATATCTGCTTTTTGTAATACGCTCTTAACGGGGTTCCCGCTATTTCCACGTCTTTTTCAATGTGAATTAAGGGCGCTGCCAGAAAAAAGCTTCTTGCCAGCCCTTCAAATATCTCTGCCTGCACTTTCCAGGCAGGAGTATGGGCATTGGGGTAAGTGATCTCAGTCTCATATCGGGGAACGATCACCGGATCTTCCATACTCTTAATGTGCCGGAAAATCCCTTCCAGCATATATTTATCTGCTTCAATCCAATGTTTTCTGGTAAGCCCGGTATAGGGACTTAACTGATAGTCCAGATCCTTTGGTTCAAATCTCATAGCTTCCTCCATTACCAGTAAATTTTCCAGTCGGGTTTTAAGACTCTGTGAAGCGCTTCCATATAGAAGTAGTCGCCCCAGATTACACATTCATCAACTCCCTCCGGAGTGCAGGTGTTGTACGGAGTTTTCTTAGAATAGGTGCCATGGAGAAGCTGTCCGTTGCTTTGTGCAGCCTCAGTCACTGCATACTGATCAATCATGGCTTTTATCAGCTTCTTTGCAATGGAAATATAATAAGCAGCGTCTTCCTTATCCATGTATTTGCTCATCTCCAGCATACCGCAGGCCGCGATTGCTGCTGAAGAAGAATCTCTCGGTTCCTCATCTCCCTCGCCAAATGTCAGATCCCAGTAGGGACATAAATCAGAAGGAAGATGCTCCAAGAAATATCTGGTCACTCTCTTAAAATAGTCGATGTACTCTTTCCTTCCTGTATAGCGGTATCCCACTGCAGTGCCGTATATGCCCCATGCCTGTCCTCTTGCCCAGGCAGATCCGTCCTTATATCCCTGGCAGGTTGCGCCATGGTCCGGCTCTCCCGTCTCAGGATTCATAAAAAAGGTGTGCCAGGTAGAATCATCCTCCCGGATTACATTGGCCAGTGCAGTGTGAATGTGCTTTTCTGCAATCTCTCTGTACTTCTCATCACCAGTCTCTTCTGTTGCCCAGTAAAGCAGAGGCAGATTTAACAGGCAGTCAATAATAAAGCGGTAATTGTCTCTTGCGCCCATTGCGCCCCATGCCTGGATAAACTCTCCCACTGGCTGGAATCGGCTGATCAGCTGATCCGCTGCCTTTAATGCGGCTTCTCTTCCCTCTTTGGATCCGGTCAGCTTGTAAGCTGCCACGCAGGACGGACTGTACAGAAATCCCATATCGTGATGATCTACTTCTACATGGTTGACGATTCTGTTCATAAAAGAAGAGACTTCCACATTTCCAGCTTTGCAGAACGCCTCTTTCTGCTCAGCATTTTCAGCATTTTCATAAGCCAGCCAGATCTCCCCGGTCCAGAATCCTGTGGTCCAGTTTACATTTGGGCCTGGCTTATAGAAATTGTCAAAGCTGTTGGCGCCTGGAAATTTGTCTGTAAATTCCGGAAGATTTCTCTCTACCTGGGAAACGGCAAATTTCATTGCCTGTCTCATCTGGTCTTCTTTTGCCTCCGGATAGTTTGCAAGGTCTTCCATTTTGATCCATTTGCTCATTGATCATTCCCCCTATATTCGGATTATTTTTGTAACGGTTCAGAACCATTACATGGTGTCCTACTAAATCTATCACAGAATCTCCGGTTTTTACATGTGTAATTTTCCATATTTCTTGTTATTTTTTACTCTCTTTGGAAAGGAACCTTTCAAACAGGGCTTTTTTTCCAATAAAGAAGGTGCATCCTGCTCCTAAAAGTTCGGCTGCCGGAAATGCCAGCCAGATTCCTTCCAGGCCGATCCCTGCTGACAGCCCAAAAGCAAACGCTGGTACAAACACAAGCTGGCGCAAAAAGGTGATAAGCAGAGAGTAAATTCCCTGTCCAAAGGCCTCAAATGTACCAGAAAGTACAATAGCAAACGTGGAAAACACGAAACTTTCGCTGATGATTTTCAAAGCAGAAACTCCCATGGAAATCATAGCTTCGTCCTGGCTGAAAACCTCCATAATCGGCCGTCCAAATCCGATAAACAAGATCATTCCGATTACCATGATTCCGCCTACGATATTTAAAGAGGCTTTCATAACTTCTTTAATCCGGTCTTTGTTTCCGGCCCCGTAATTGTAGCTGATAATAGGCCGCATTCCCTGAATCAGTCCGGAAGCAGGCATGTTGACAAAACTTTGCAGTTTAAAGTAAACACCAAATACTGCCACTGCAGTCTGTGAAAACTGCATTAACAATCCATTTAAAATACCCACCAGAGTAGAAGGAACTGCGGTCACGATGGCAGAAGGAATGGCAATCATGTACAGTTCTTTTACCTTTCCCATAGAAAAATGGAAATGTTTCCAGTCCACCTTTACCGGAAGGCATCTCTTTTTTAACCAGACAACTGCCAGAAAGCAGGCGCTCATCTGGCCGATGATCGTTGCAATGGCTGCGCCCTTTACTCCCAGAGCAGGAATTCCAAAATATCCGAAAATAAAAATCGGATCCAGTACAATGTTAATCACTGCTCCCACTGCCTGAAGTACCATGGGAACTACCATGTTTCCTACTGCCTGAAAGATTTTCTCAATGGCAATATGAAATATGCTTCCAAATGCAAGACAGATTACAATTTGGCAATACTCGGTTCCCCATTGGATTACCTGGGGATCTTTAGTAAACATCCTGATAAATGGACCAGTAAAAAATAATCCAAGAATTACAAAAAACAGGGAATGGATTCCTGCCAGCAAAATACCATGAGAAGCGCTCAAATTGGCGTCCGCTGGTTTCCCAGCCCCCAGATTGCGGGCAATGCTGGCGTTCATGCCGACTCCCAGTCCTACTGCCAGAGCAAGGACCAGATTCTGCATCGGAAAAGCCAGGGATACAGCAGTCAGTGCATTTTCTCCCAGCTTTGCTACGAAAATACTGTCCACGACATTATACAGAGACTGGATCAGCATGGAAATCATTGGGGGCAGTGACATGGTAATTAACAGCGGATACACCTTTTGCGTCCCCATGGGATTGGTTTCTGCTTGTTGATTCATAATCAATTTCTCCTTTCGATAAACCTTTTTGCAGACCTGCGGACGTTTTCGGCCGCACAGGAAAAAAGGCTGTAGATTGTACCATTTAAATCAGAAACGGTATAAATCTATAGCCTTTGAAAAAAGCGGTTTTATTAACTTTTTATCTTTGCGCTTATGGATTTTAGCATTCATTTAAAAAAATGTCAAGTGTGGCTGTCTGCTTTTCCTTTTTTGCGCTCTCGCTTTTCCTGATACATCTTTTCATCTGCAATGTGCAGCAGAGCATGGTAATCATTTCCATCCATGGGGTAATATGCATACCCAAAAGAAAATTCCAGAGTTTCTTCTATGTTGGGGTTATCCGGCATAAATGTCTGGCCCCGTCTTAATTTCAGTTCCTCTACTCTTTCTGTTACAGCCTCATAGGAAGGGCAGCCGTATAAGAGAACTGCAAATTCGTCCCCTCCAAATCTGGCACAAACTGAATTTTCTCCCATCGCTTCCTTCATGACATCCGCAATGTTCTTTAAATATCCATCTCCCATGTAATGGCCATACACATCATTGATTTTTTTCAGGCCATCTGCATCCAGCATCAGCACCATGCCGTATCCTATTTTATCCGGATCTGCAAAAATCTCGTCTGCCTTTTCATTAAATCCTCTGCGGTTGTACAGCGAGGTCAGCGTATCTGTGCTGCTTTGCTCCCGCAGCATATGGATCTCTCCCAACCACAGAGAAACATCTGCAACATAGTAAGTAATGCTTTGATCGTCTATGATTTTTTCGATGCGCAGGTAAACGGTCTGCCCGTTTTTATCGTATTCACAAATGTATTTTTCCTGTTTTCCTGCCCGTTTTTCTGTCTCCTCCAGACGCTTTTTCACAAGGTGGTTGATGGTTTCTTCTGATTCGTGGTGCAGATTGTCCATCCCCAGAATGTTTAACAGCCGGTCATTCATAAAGGTCCTTTTATAGAAAACATTATACTCGTAAATCCCCAGAGGAACTCCGCTCTTGTCTAATACATAAGACATCTTATTCCAGTTAATGCGGATACTTTTCATCAATTCATTAATGTAAAAAATCAATTCATCAAATTCTGTAACCCCTGTTGTCAGGGAAATGCTGTTCAGATTTCCCTGTTCTACCTTTTTAAGGTCCTCTACGATCTTCATAAGGTTGCTGGAAATTTTCCGATCCACATACCATGCAATCAATCCGATAACAACTGTTGCTGCAACACTAATATATGCCAGAACCAGAACCGTTGACATAATGCTTTCTTTCATCGGGTAACTGGACAGATACGTTCTTAGCAGGATGTAGTTTCCATAATCCTGTTTATACACACAGTATGTTCTCCTGTTAAATACATAGTGGTACTCATCTGACTGCTTTATGTCCTCCTGTCCCTTTTCCAGTTCTGCATCCATATTGAGTCCTATCAGGGCTGGTTCTGTGGATGCCACAATCTGGTTTGTGCTTTTTTCTATCACATGAAGAGCGCCTCGAAAGTCCAGGGGCATAGAAGCAATTAATTTTGCCAGACTTCTCTCCTGCAGTTCTTTTACTAATTTTTCAGGATTCATACCGATTTGCACAATCCCGCTTCCATCTTTCAGCCACACTGCGGCGTACTGCATTTCCTTGCCCTCAGCCGTATTTTTCTCAATGCCCTGGCACAGCTTTAAATTGTGATCCTTCAGCATAGGAAGAAAAAATCCTATCTGTTCTCCAGAATAAAAGGTATATCCATAATACTCCGGATGGGTCCCAAAATAGAGTTCTCCCTCTGGTGTGAAAAAATGCAGTTCATCTACTGCCAGCTTTTCTGCCAGTTGTCTGGTATGCTCTAAATCCTCTGTAATCTCTGGAAAATACTCCACAAAGTATGCTGCCATCTCAGCCGACTGAATACACTTTTTGGAAAAATCCTGCTTTGCCTGATCCAGGTCCCTTTTATTCATTGCAATCAACTGTTTTAATTGTCCAAATGTCTCATAGGAACTTTCCTTTTGACTCTGGTGGTGTATATGAAGCTGAAGCCAGATGTTTACAGGAAAAATAAGCACAAGTAAAACCAGCACCATAATCCTTATCATTCTAGGCAAAGCCTTTTTTATGCTGTTGCGTTCCATGTCTGTCCCTTCATCTAATTTTTTATGATGGCAGCATCCATATACTGTCTAAATTCGCTGCTCTATCCAGCGAACTGTGTCTTTGATTACTTCCTCTTTGCAATATTCATTAAAAATCTCATGAAATAAATTACCGTAAATCTTCATTTGTTTGTCTTTAGATGCTGCTGTCCGGAAAAACTGATATGTATCTTCTACGCTTACCAGACCATCCTTTTCTCCATGAAGCATCAGCACCGGATAGGAAAATTCAGGCTCCTTTTCTTTAAACCACTCCAGTCCGTCACAGATTGCATAGCACAGTCCTGTGGTAAATGTCTGCGTGTTATAGGGATCTTTTCCATACCAGTCCACTACTTCTGCTACAGAACATACGCCGCCTCCCAGCTGATTGGGAAGTTTGATATGGGGATCCAGTCCCTTTTCCACGCTTCTGATCAGACTTGCATGGTCATGAGTCAGCGCACCGCTGGTAATGATGCCCCGCAGCTTTTTGTCCGGATATTTTGCCCCATATAAGGATACTGTAAAGCCGCCCATACTGTGGCCCAGCAGAAATACCGGCACATCCGGATTTTCTGAAATTGCCATATCCACCACTACATTGGTATCATCCAGCAGTTCATTAAAATCGGAATAATAGGTCCTTTCTCCGTCAGATCTGCCATGCCCCCTGTGATCAAACCGGTAAGTCCCAATCCCAGCCTCATGAAACAGCCCGGCCAGGTAGTCGTATCTCCCCTGATGCTCGCACAGACCATGGACAATAACTGCCACAGCCCGTTTTTTCTCCGGAATCTCCTTATTTAAGTACAGTTTCATGCCGTCAAATGAAGTAATCATTTCACCCATACATACATCCTCCTTTTATAACCCCGTTTTCTTTTATGCAGCAGCACCAAACGGCGTATCTTCTTGTCGGGTCTTTGGCCTGACAAGAAGCATCGGACGAACATCCGATGTGAAAATTGATGTGAAATCATGCTTATAAGCAAGCTTTCACATCAATTTTCCTGCCATTCTAAACTCCTACCTTTTTATTATAAATCATCCCTTTCCTCTGGTCAAACGGATTTTAGGGAAAAAAAATAGACTTTTTGTCTTGTTTATGGTAGCATAAAAATCACTATATCAAAGAAAGGATTTTTCTATGGGTTTTCAAATTGAGACAAATATCTCTGCCCTGACCGTATTTATCCAGGGCCTTTTAAGCTTTTTATCCCCTTGTGTTCTCCCGCTGCTTCCTCTGTATCTTAGCTACCTCTCTCTGGGAGCCAAGACAACAGATGCAAATGGACAGCCTCATTACAGACAGGGGAAAGTGCTGTTCAACACATTGTTTTTTGTAATCGGAATCAGCTTTGCATTCTTTTTATTAGGCATGGGTGCAAATGCACTTGGCCACTTCTTTTCTGATTATCAGATATGGATTTCCAGAATCGGCGGCGCCCTCATTATCCTGTTTGGCCTGTTCCAGTTAGGCATATTTAAATTTAAATTTATGTCATCGGAAAAACGGTTTTCTCTCCAGTTTGATAAGCTGGGAAAAGGCCCCCTTTCCGCCCTGCTTTTAGGATTCACCTTTAGTTTTTCCTGGACTCCCTGTGTTGGTCCGGCGCTGGCTACCGTTTTACTGATGGCCACCAATTCCGGCAGCACTGCCATGGCATTCCTGCTAATCGGAGTCTACACAGCCGGTTTTTGCATCCCCTTCCTTTTAGTGGGACTCTTTACTACCAGACTTTTAGACTTCTTTAAAAAGAACCGGAAAGTAGTTGCCTATACTACGAAAATCGGCGGTGCTTTAATGATTGTTATGGGACTTTTGATGCTGACCGGATGGCTCAACGGATTTTCTGCAAATCTTGCAGGTCCTCCTGCCCCACCTCAGGCAACGGAAGGTTCTGCCCAAACAGCAGAGGGTGGGGCACCATCCCCTGACATTCAGGCAGAAAGCGTTTCCGATTCTGAAAACGGTGTGTCAGAGGAGACCGATGCTGACGAAACATCCCCGGATCCCTCTGCGCAGGAACTTCCAGATGCACCGGACTTTACCTTGACGGATCAGTACGGCAACACCCATTCCCTTTCTGACTACAAGGGAAAAACCATCTTTTTAAATTTCTGGGCTACCTGGTGTCCTCCCTGTAAGGCAGAAATGCCGGAAATTCAGTCCCTCTATGAAGACTGGGAAGAAAATACCGGGGATCTGATAGTTCTCGGAATTGCTGCCCCTAATTCCGGGCAGGAGGGCGACATTGCCCACATTACAGAGTTTTTAGACGAAAATGGCTATACCTTCCCTGTGTTAATGGATGAGACCGGGATGCTGTTTTATCAGTTTGGCATCACTGCCTTTCCTACTACTTTTATGATTACAGAAGAAGGAAAAGTCTTTGGCTATGTATCCGGCGGCATTAACCGGGAAATTATGGACAGCATTGTAGAACAGACAATGAACAGCGAAAGATCCGAATAAATATAACCATTCAGCAGTAATTATGCAGAAACTACTGCGGCAGTTTCATCCCTTTTGGAATGGGGCAGACATATGTCTCTCCATTCATCATTTCATCAAATTCCGCCCTGGCCTGTTCTCTGAGTTTCGGATCTTCTGCCAGACGGACACCTGATGCTGCCAGGGTTTTTGCAGCATAAATCATGCCCTTTAAGCCTATGGAGCCGCCGGATGCAGCAGCAATCTGCCAGCTATGTCCAGGCGCTCCAAGGCTTGTCGTGGCAAAATTTGCCATGGCAGTCGGGACAATATGAGCCACATCTCCCACATCTGTAGAAGCATAGATAGCCCCTTTCTGCATGGGTGCAACTCCTGTATAAAGCTGGGTATCCGGATCCAGCTTCATCCTTTTTATTACATTCTGCCGCTGGTTTTCTACCGGCTCATTCATCTTTTTTGCCCACTTAATTTCATCTTCGCTCCACGCTTCCTGCCCAATCTCTTCCATGGTCTGTTTTAGAAGTCCTGCTATAATTTCATTACACACCATGGGATAACAGCCGCCCATATATTCAATGTCCAGGCTGGTTTCTGTCATCATAGCCGCGCCTTGTGCTGCTTTTACCAGACGATTGTACACTTCTTCTACGACTTTTCTGTCCAACGCTCTTACGTAATACCAGACTCCAGCCTTATCCGGCACAATATTAGGCGCTCCTCCCCCATCTAATATTGAATAATGGAGGCGAACCTGAGGACTTACATGCTCTCTCATAAACTCTGCTGCCATGTTCAAAAGCTGAACTGCATCCAGTGCGCTGCGCCCATTCCAGGGATCATCGGCTGCATGAGAAGTTGTCCCGGTATAGTGAAATTTGACGCCGCTGCAGGCGCTCATTACCAGATTAGCGGCCTGATTAATCGCTGCTGGATGCCATGTCAGGGCAAGATCCAATTCAAAAAAGCAGCCTTCTCTGGCCATAAAAGATTTTCCGCACAGCAGTTCTTCTCCTGGACATCCATAAAATACAACGGTTCCAGGAAGTCCCCTTTCTTCTAATTCTGCCTTCATGCCAATGGCTCCCCCAACAGCAGCCGCTCCTAAAAGATTGTGGCCGCAGCCATGTCCGCAGGCTCCTTCTGACATCGGCTCTTTCTGCCCGCTTACTTTCTGGCTTAATCCTGGAAGCGCATCATATTCTCCTAAAAATCCAATTATCGGATGGCCGTATCCCCACACAGCCCGAATGGCAGTTGGGAGTCCTCCCACTCCGATTTCTACGGAAAATCCCGCTTCTTCTAAGACTTTTGCCGTCCTCTCACAGGCAAATTTTTCCTTAAAAGCAGTCTCTGGATTTTCCCATATTTCTCTTGCCAGGTTTTCCAGAACATTTCTGTTTTCCTCCACTGCGCCAACTGCAATTGTTCCCCATTTCATGTGTTTTTCCTCCTTCAGTTTTCATTATTCATGATACTGATGCTATCACTTTTCAGTTTCTCTTGCAACTGTTACAATTTTTTCTTTTGTAAACCGCCTGCTTTTATGTTACAATCAATGCCAGATACAACTTTTACATAAGAAAGGGAAACATCATGAATCAGACTCTTACAAAGGGAAGCATCACAAAAACCATGCTTCTCTTTGCACTGCCCATGATGGCAGGCAATCTTTTACAGCAGTTTTATAACATTACAGACACATTTATTGTGGGGAAATTTTTAGGAAAAGACGCTCTGGCAGCAGTAGGTTCAGCCTATACGCTGATGACCTTTTTAACCTCTATTCTTCTTGGACTTAGTATGGGAAACGGCGTTTTTGTCTCCATTTGTTTTGGCAAAAAAGAAGAAGGCCGATTAAAAACCGGGACCTTCTTATCCTTTCTTTTTATCGCTGCCATTACAGCCATTATGAACGTTTTAGTCTTTGCCGGAATGGATTTGCTGCTGATATTTTTAAATATTCCTTCTGAAATCCATGAAATGATGCGGGAATATCTGTGGATAATTTTCTGGGGACTGGCGGCTGTTTTTCTGTATAATTACTTTACAGCCCTGCTCCGATCCATAGGAAATTCTATGGTTCCGCTGTTGTTTTTAGTGGTGTCTACCATTGTCAACATCCTGCTGGATCTTTTATTTGTTATTACATTCCAAATGGGTGTGGGAGGCGCTGCTCTCGCCACTGTGATTGCCCAGTATATCTCCGGCATCGGGATTACTTTATACACCATTTTTAAATGTCCCATCTTTCATATGAAACGGATCCATATGCGCTGGGACAGTTCGATTTTAAAAGAAATCTCCCAGCTTTCTGTCCTGACCTGCTTACAGCAGTCTGTTATGAATTTTGGCATTTTAATGGTTCAGGGACTGGTTAACAGCTTCGGAACTGCAGTTATGGCAGCCTTTGCTGCCGCTGTTAAAATAGACTCTTTTGCCTATATGCCGGTACAGGATTTCGGCAATGCGTTTTCTACTTTTACCGCCCAAAATTATGGTGCCGGTGAGTACGGACGTATCCGCGAAGGCATTAAAAAGGCCCTTTTTACAGTCACAGTTTTCTGTGTTGCCATCTCGCTTCTGGTATGCATCTTTGCCAGACAGCTTATGCTGATTTTTGTTCAGCCCCATGAGACTAAAGTACTGGAAATCGGCATCCAGTATCTTCGGGTAGAAGGCAGCTTTTATATTGGAATCGGCTTTTTGTTCCTGCTCTACGGCTTTTACCGGGCAGTGAAAAAACCTGGAATGTCTCTGATTCTTACCATCGTCTCCCTTGGAACCAGAGTGTTCTTAGCCTATGCCACTGCTGGCACATTGGGAGTCATGGGGATCTGGATGGCCATTCCCATCGGATGGTTTCTGGCAGATCTTTTAGGATATCTGTATTACCGAAAAACCTGTCCGTCGCTGTTTCTCAGTTAGATAGGTTTTTCAGACCGTTTTCCCTTTTTCACCAGATCGCAGCTTTCTAAAATCAGCCTTTTCACCGTTTCATCCGGCACAGTGCCATCTAATATTAGGGAACTCCAGTGCTTTTTATTGAGAGGGTATGCCGGAAGAATGGAGGGAAAGGCTTTTCGGCTGCCTGTTAGGTGGATAACCGCCATATTGGGATCATAGTCTTTTCCATCACCCGTTTTTCATCAGGTATGAGTCTTTACATCATCCCATTCTGCACTGTCATCCGAGCAAATCAACCAATTAAATGCCTTGTGGCGTTCCATCACAACGCTTCCGTCCATGTCCGCAGGCATAGGAAGTTTGTGGATTCTGGCATCGGTGCACGCCCAGTCCAGACAGAAGATCAAATCACAGGCATCTAACAATTCCTTTTTGCTTCTTGGATTGGAAATCTTTAAAATATCCTCAATGCTGTGGCAGTCTTTCAGCAGCTCGACCGCTTTGGATACATCACAGGTCTTATTGGGAAATCCCAGATCCGGGGTCAGTCCCAGCGCCCATTCCATGACTGCAAGACACTCATACTGCCAGGAAAATTCAATCTGTCTTGATTTTCTGGGAGAACGGCTCTTCATATATTTCTTTTCATTTGGAGACAGCACATTTTTCCCCATCTCGTCCATCAATTCTTTTACAAAATCCAGCGCCTCATCTCTGGTCTGATTTTCAGAAACCATACACTCGGAATATAAAGATACAATCAAAAGTCCTGCAGCGCGCTCTGCAATCTCTTTCGGGCTGCGGATTTTTGCCTGGATGCCGGACTCTAAAAACGGATAATTAATGGGAACATAGATCCCCTTTTCTCTTAAGACCTGAAAGCTCTGATCCCTCCGTTTAATCTGACCTGGATGAATGGTATCTGCCGGCACCATCGGTCTTCCCGGATAGGGCATAAACTCTTCCATTTCACTTTCCCCGTCCAAAGAAAGCAGCAGAGCCTTTCTGCCATTTGCGCTGCAGTAAATTCCCTCTTTTTCCGGAATCCAGATAACGGCCTGGAGACGTCTTAACATTCCAAAAAAGGTCTGCTCAACCAGCTTTTCGCTTTCCTCTGCCTCTTCTTTTGGAAAGCTGTAGTCAATCAGGACAATTCCCCTGGTTCTTCTAATCTGATGCAGCAGATTGATCTTAATATCTGTCTGCTCTGTTTTCACCTGATAAATGCTCTGGCACAACTGTCCGGTCTGCTCCTTAATCTGTTCTTCTGCCTGTGGTCCCATGTCTGCGCACATAACCGTTATGGTCATGGCAATCTCGCCGTTTTTTAGTTCCAGACGGTTGGTTCTTCTGACTTTTTCCAACCCGAAACTTTGGCATAAACTGGCCATAACCGGATCCAGCGAATCTACAAGCGTATATAAAAACATCTTTCCTTCTTTCTGCATTTTTGTAATTTGCTCCTTTCCATGTTAACGAATACCCGAAAGCAGGCTTGTCTTTTTTCGTACTTCTTTCTATTCTACCATATTCCAGCCAGAGAAACTACTACTTTTTTTCTCCAGCCCATCCGTCTGAATAAATGAGGTGTACTGGACGTACACCGATTGAAAGTAACGTAGCAGGCACGTCATCTGGACGTTTCTGACCGTATTGCCCCCCTGTACACTGATGCTAGCATTTCTTCTGAAACATTCCCTACGCTGCAAACAAAATACCCATCTGTCCAAAATGTATGCTCTTTCCAAAACTGTTTTCGCAAATAATTCGGATGTCTTTCCCTTATATGGTATGTCGTATAGCTTTTCATTAAATTTACGATTTGACTCACTGGCATTGTAGGTTCTGTTTCTATCATGTAATGAATATGGTCTTTGTCCGTTTCCATATATCTGATGATAACTTTGTGTCTTTGACATATCTCATACGAAAACTGTTTTATATCATCTGATATTTGCTTTGAAACCAGTAATTTCTTTCTATATTTGCAGACGAATATAATATGATACTGTAATAAATGGGAAGTTTTCTACCCCATTGTTCCTTTCGGACATAACCCTTGATGGACAGCAGATATTTTCCAGCAGGAACCTCATACTTGATATCCGTATAAATTGTATGAATACCATCTGCTGTCTTATACCACCGTTCCCATGGAGAGCGATAGTGCTCCACAGGACTGATGTATCCTGGTGTGGTGTAAAATTCTTCTTCCCTGGCATGGTACTCATTTGGCTCAAAAGGTTCCAGTTTCACAATCGACGAAATCCAAAGGCCATCCTTGATTTCCAGATTAAAGCCGCAATAGCCGATCTTCTGCACCCACTGGTCATCAAATGGAGCATCCTGCCCTTCTAATTTAACTGCATAATTATAGGAATTGATTCCCACCAACGGGATTAAAATTCCCTCTCACTGAGTGGTCAGATAAAGTTCCTTCTTATTGGTAAACAAATCCACTATATTCATCTTACCTCGTAATTAGTGATAATCACTTCTTTTCCAATGCGCTTTGATGCATCTCTATTTATATTTCGTCTGACATCAACAGCCTCAATTTTGAAACCACTGTACAATTCGTGCACCAAAGGCACATTGTGATTGCTTAACATCACATATACCCCCATCGCATCAAGGCGGCGGAACAGTTCAGCTAATCTTTTGTGATCTTCCAGGGCGAAACCATCCTTTGTGTAGTCAGTAAAATTGGCAGTTTCACTGATTGGCACATAAGGAGAATCAAAATATACAAAATCACCGGGCTTCACATCCGCACAAGCAGCTTCGAAATCCTTCTGGCGAATTTCAATTTCCGCCTCTCTAAGGTATTGCCCTATCGCTCTCAGATTCTTTGCATCAATGGAAGAACCACCGTTTTTATTATTGTAGGGGACGTTGAACAATCCCTTCGAGTTCACTCTGTACAGACCATTAAAGCAGTGTTTATTAATCCAAATCATAATTGCAGCACATTCAGCATCCAATTCATGAGCTGCAATTTTACGATTATATGCCTCTCGGACGGATAGATAATACTCGGTATCACAGGCAGCAGCATCATATTTTCCTACTGCCGTAATTACTGCTTCAGCATTGATTTTTAATTGAATATAGACGTTCAAAAGTTGCTCATTCACATCATTGATAACCGCTTTTCGGGGTTGAAAATCCAATAAGAAAGCCCCACCGCCAATAAAAGGCTCATAGTAGGTACTAAAGGTGATGGGAGCCCTTTCCTTCAATTTATCAAGCAACTGTTTTTTTCCACCAGCCCATTTTACAAATGGGCTCATTTTTAAATAAGCCATAAGCTATCTCTTTCGGTTTGATATTGTTATTAGAGCGACTATATATTGCCGTTGGGTCACCCTAATAGCAAGTCAAAAAACGATATATGAATCAATGACATCCATTTGACAGACTGGTTCCCCTTTTGAATGTAACGGAATCTTTCCAAGGGGAGCGATGAAACAGATAATATTTTTCATTATACTGTTTTACCTCCGCAAATCTGCCGTATGGTATCATAAACCCAGTCTGTAGACTCTGCTGCTTCTTTCAGACATATCCGTTTATCTTCCTCTGTCAATTTTTGGGATAGTGTCTGCATCATCTCTGGTGTAACATTGGATTTTCCAAGCGTTTTCAACGCCTGTATAATCAAACTTGTCATATAAGACAATCCTGTAATTTCTTTATTGGTCCTGTGCTTGAAATCCAGCTTTGTAGAATTCCACTCATATTTTTTATATGGGCCATCACTGATATAGGACCATACCGCTGTTACCTGTGTAGAAAGTCCTAACAGATTTAGTGCCGTATTTCCACAAGGTGCAATCGTCCAATGATAACTTCGGGCAAGCGCTTTCGCCACTGCATCCGGGTCTGCCGCTGCATATTCATCAAGAACTTGGCTGTACTTTGGTTTCTCATAAACACCTTTCAGAATCCGGCGAAGTGTACCTGTCTGAACTAAGCGGCTTAAGCTCTGACGGATGGTTGATGTATCTGCAATGTCACCAAAATCAGATGTTACAAAAATAGTACCAGCTTCATAAGAACAAACACGCTCCCGTATCTGTTTCGTATATCCATTGTCCACAATGCCGCCTCCCTCCATGTCACGAATATTATATATTATTCGTGACATGATTGCAATAGATTTCAGACTCCGTTCGTCCTTTATATCATGCAATTCATAATCACACTTATCATCATTTCTTTTTCTTCCGGTCTGGACTCTGCAATCATAATTGTCAGTGCTACTAAAGTGGCATCTTCTAGAAACATTGTCGCAGCAATTCTTTTATTTCCATCGAAAAAACTGTGGTTCTTCGTTACAAAATACAGCAGATTTGCAGCGTTCTCTTCCAAAAATTCATAAATATCGGTTCCTCCAAATGACTGATAAATATTACCGATACTGCCTTTGAAAGAATCATCCTTTTCTTTTCCAAACAAATCTGATTCATCCCCGAATCGCATACTCTAAATCACATCCATACATTCTTCATAGGAAAGAACATACGTCGCACGATTTCCCTCTGGCCGTGTCATATTCTGGTGATCATAAGAATCTAGCAAATCTAATGTACTGCTATATTTTTCTATCATGGAAAGAACCTGTCTGCTGTCCAACTCAGTTTTGGTGCGCTTCATAATTCGTATCACCTCGCCTAACTGTTTGATACGATTATCGTTTACTGCGTAACCTTTCAATATGATGTGTTTGTGTTCTTCCTCCGATAGCACCATATTGAGTGGTAGTCGCAAATTTTGCGACCACCACTTGATCTTCCATTACAATTTCATTTTTGTCCATACTCTTCCTCCAGTTCTATCCCTTTCTCCCTCAATGCATGCTGTACCTTCACATAATATGTAATGAATCTAAGTACATAATCCGGCATTTTTCTTCTTCCTGCCTCCCACTCTCTAAAGTTCTTAAAGGAATCTCCATATATCTTGAAAATTCTGTCCTGTTCATGCCTAACATCTCACGAATTCCTTTTAGTGTACAAATCTGTTTTTCAATACTTTCCTTGCTCGCAATACGCTTCGCTTTTTACTCATGTACAGCTTTCGCCCCATAGGAATCAAAAATGGGAACCACAGATCTGAGCAAGCTCTTATCTGTGATCCCCATTTTCGCTTCCTGCCCGGCTCAATGCTGGAGCATATTTTCAATAAAAATTCCATATCCTTTGGTGGAATCCTGGACAAAGACGTGGGTGACGGCTCCGATGAGTTTGCCATCCTGCATGATAGGACTGCCGCTCATCCCCTGAACGATTCCTCCAGTAAGGGCTAACAGCTTTGGGTCGGTTACTTTAATTACCATCCCCTTGCTTTTATGGGCAGTGGAATAATCTACTTTCAGGATTTCAATCTGGTAATCTCTTACTTCTCCGGAAACGCTGCTCCTGATTGTTGCCGCGCCAGGATGTACATCCTGCCTGTAGCCGATAGGAAGGGCTTCTGACTGAATCCGATTTTTCAGTTTATCTCCCGCAGTTCCGAAAATCCCTTCTTCGGTGTTTCCATCTATTGTTCCAAGCTCTGACTGCGGTCCATAATAGATAACTCCACTCATAACGCCGGGTTTTCCTACGGTTCCTTTTTCGATTCCCATAATCTGTGTTTCATAAAGCGCGCCGTCTTCAATGGAGACTACCTGGCCTGTGTCTGCATCGCTGATGCCATGGCCCAGGGCCCCAAAATGGCCGTTTAAATCCATGTAAGTCATAGTTCCGATGCCCTGGGTATCATCCCGTACCCAGGCTCCCAGCTTGTAAGTCCCGTCCTGGGCAGCAACTGTTTCCATACTCACATCCATGGCCTGTCCGTCTCTTCGGATAAGAAGACTAACCGTACCGGTACCATTTGCGCCTGCCCGGTTTACTGCCTCCATCAGTTGTTCTTTGGTATCTAAAGGCTGCCCATTTACCTGTTCGATGTAATCTCCGGACTTTAATATTCCATTTGCAGGTTCCGATTCCTGCCCATTTTTATCCGTAATTTTTCCGGTTCCAACGACCATGACTCCTTTGGATTTCAGGTAAATTCCTACCGGAATCCCACAGGGAACTGCATAATCCGTATCGACTACATTGACCTTCATTTCTTTTAATTCCAGAAGACCGAACAGCTTGACTCCTACCTTATAGCTGCCCTGTGTGTCGGAATAAAAGGATACCGGCTGTCCTCCTGTAATTTTCACTTCTCCATTTGGAATATTGGATTTTCCGCCTACCACCACCTCTTTGCTCTCGCTTTCAAAGCTGGCGCTCAGCGGCAGATTCAGATGGAAAATCTCCTCTTCCTCTGCTACAATATTGACCTCATCTGGAATTGCCCTGTCTGCGTAATACCAGGTAAAACCAGCCAAAAAGAAAAGCGCTGCACAGAAAGTCCAGCGCAGTCTGCGGTAAAAATGCTTCCGTTTTGTCATGCCCATACCTCCTCTTCGTGTGTTGCCGCTTTCGTTCCTTTTGCGTCCTCACACTTAGTATGGGTCAAAACAAAAAATGTAGTCTGTCAGACTTTGTCATCTTTGCCTGGTTTCGTATGCCAATTTTTTCATTTCTTTTGCATTGCTTAAAACGGTTTCTGTAATTTCCGCCCCACCCAACAGCCGGGCCAGTTCTCTTACCATCTGCTCCTCTCCCAAACGCTTTATGGTGGTAGCTGTGCGTCCGCCTTTTGCCTCTTTTAAAATCTCAAAATGACTGTCTGCCATGGAGGCAATCTGGGGCAGATGGGTAATGCAGATGACCTGGCGCGTCTTTGCGATATAAGCCAGTTTTTCTGATACTTTCTGGGCTGTCCGCCCGCTGATTCCGGTATCAATCTCATCAAAAATCAGAGTGGGGATCTGATCTGTATCCGCCAGAACTGCTTTAATAGCAAGCATAATTCTAGAAAGTTCACCTCCGGAAGCCACGTCTTTTAAAGGACGTTCCGGCTCTCCCGGATTTGCCGAAATCTTAAATTCCGCTTCATCATACCCATGTGCTGTAAAATAGGGAAGGCGGGTAATTTCTATGGTGAATGCAGCATTTAAAAAGTTTAAATCCTGAAGAGCCTGATAAATTTTCCCGCTTAATTCTGCTGCTCCCTTTTTTCGTATCTGTGATAAGTGTTCACATAATTCTTCTAATTGATGCCCGCTTTTTTGCAGGTTGTATTCCACTTCCTGGCGAACTTTGTCATAATTTTCCAGTTCTTCCAGACGTCTCTTTTTTTCTTCCAGATTTGTCCGAACTGCCAGTACGCTTCCGCCATATTTTGCCAGTAATCCCCGGATCAAATCCAGCCTTTCCTCAATTTCCCGAAAGTTTTTTTCGTCAAAGGACATTTTCTCCATATATGAAGAAATCTCCCAGCCTGCATCGCTTAACAGATTTTCCAAATCGCCTAACTGACTCCTGATACCGGAAAGTCCATCTTCATCATACTGAAATACAGTGTCAATTTCCCGCAGCGCCCGGCTGATCCCATCATTTTGGACTGCCTCATAAGCAGTGGACAGTCCCTCCATAATCTTCCTGGAATGTGAGAAACGACGGTACTGAGAAGACAGTTCTTCCTCTTCTCCCTCTTTTATGTCTGCCTGCTCTATCTCTTCGATCTCAAACCTGCAGAAATCCGCTTCCCGAAGCTGTCCTTCTTTATCTAGCTGAAACTCTCCCAGCTTCTTTTTCAGTTCCTGATAGCAGGCGTATTCTTCTTCTATTTTCTGTTTTATCTCATGGGTTTTCTCAAAAAGATAGGCGTCCAGAATTTCCAGATGTTTTGATTTATGAAGAAGGGATTGGTGTTCATGCTGCCCATGAATATCCAACAGAAGTCCGGTAATGGCCTTTAAGCGGCTGCCTGTTACCGTCTCATCATTGATTTTGGAAGTGCTTCTGGACGGCATAATTTTTCTGGAAATAATCAGGGTTCCATCCTCGTCCGGCTCCACATCAAGTGCCTTTAGCGCCTGGATTTTCTGAGGATCTGTAACCGAAAATAAAAGTTCAATATAGGCATATTCTGCCCCTGTCCGAATGCTGTCTTTGGAGGCTTTTCCCCCCAGAGCCATATTGACAGAGCCGATAATAATCGACTTTCCCGCCCCGGTTTCACCGGTGAGAATATTTAAGCCGTCTGTAAATTCAATATCCGCCTTTTCAATCAAGGCCAAATTTCTCACATGCAATTCCAATAACATGCCAAAGCCTCCTATTCTGCAATCAGCTTCCGAATCTTATCCATAACCAGAATGGTATCGTCCACACTTCTTACCGCACACATAATGGTATCATCCCCTGCAATACAGCCTACGATCTCGTGGAAATGAATGGCATCCAATGCAGCCGCAACTGCCATTGCCATGCCGGATACGGTTTTGATAACCAGAATGTTCTGGGCCATATCCATGCTGGAATATCCATCTCTTAAAATGCGGATATATTTGTCGCTGAAGGTCCCCTGGGGTTTTAAAACCATATAGCGCTGTTTCCCATTTTCCCCCTGGATCTTAGTGAGTTTCAGTTCTCTGATATCTCTGGATACAGTGGCCTGGGTTACATTAAATCCCTCTTTGTTTAAATAATCAGCCAGTTCTTCCTGTGTTTCAATGGAATATTTTCCAATCAATTCTACAATTTTGCTGTGTCTTTCTACCTTCATCAATGTCCTCCTGTACCGTAAACATTTAAGTCAAGTTTAACATGGTACTTAAATTTTCCAGAAATGAAATCTGTTTTAAGCGTACCAGTTTGGTTACCTGAACGGATTTGCGGATGATCAGCTGATCCCCCTGCTCCAGATTTACAATGGTGTCTCCGTCAAAAACAGCTGCCTGGAGTCCTTCCTGAACCTCGATGCAAATCTCATCTTCTGCCGGAAGCACAATACTTCTGGCATTGAGAGCATGGGAACAGATAGGCGTTAAAACCGTCATGGCTGCGTCCGGCGCTACAATCGGACCTCCTGCAGATAGATTGTAGGCAGTGGATCCAGTAGGCGTGGCTGCAATCAACCCGTCTGCCGTATACTGATTTAAAAATTCCCCGTTTACATAGACTGCAAACCTTAATATCTGAATTGCATTCTGATGAGTCAAAACGATTTCATTTAAAGCAATGTCAGCCGCAATCGCCTTTCCCTGACGCACAATGGTTCCGTCTAACATCATCCGCTTTTCAATATGATACCGATCCGCCAGCAGAGCGTCTGCCATATCTTCAATATCTTCCCTGCGTCTTACCTGGGTTAGATAGCCCAAATGTCCCTGGTTGATTCCGATGAGAGGAATATCCTTTCCTGCCAGATCTCTGGCTGCCTGAATCAGAGTTCCATCCCCTCCTATGGTGATCACACAGTTTACATTGTCCGGAACCAGAGACGCATCTGTATACCGCCCTGAATCCTTTTTAAAATCGTGATCCTGAACCTGACAGAATGCGCCATGGCGCTTTAAATACCCCCTCGTTTCTTCTACGGTTTTCCAAATATGATCTTTTTTATTTGAATTTGCTATGATGTAAAAGTTATTCATAATCCTCCGGGCCTTTGCTTCTGATTCTTACAGAATCTATAATCCTACAGATTTTTGTGGGATTGTTCCACCACTGTTCGCGGACACACTGGATGTGTTCCCGTCTGTAATCCCTGCCCGTCTGGATGGTTTTCCAGATAAAGCAGGTATTCGATGTTTCCTTCCGGGCCGCGAATGGGAGAATATTCCAGATTTAAAACTGTAAATCCAATGCTTTCTGCATAGGAAATCACCATTTCAATGACTTCCAGATGAACCTCCTTATCCCGTACAACCCCCTTTTTTCCTACCTTTTCCCGGCCTGCTTCAAATTGGGGTTTAATCAGGCACACCACCTGTCCATCCTCTTTTAACAGCGCCTTTACCGGCCCCAGTACCTTGGTAAGAGAAATAAAAGACACATCTATCGAAGAAAAATCAATGGGATCCAGAATGTCTTCTCTGGTCACATAACGGATGTTGGTCTTTTCCATGCAGACTACCCGCTGGTCATTGCGCAGCTTCCAGGCCAACTGTCCATGTCCTACGTCTATTGCATATACCTTCACTGCTCCGTTTTGCAGCATACAGTCCGTAAAGCCTCCGGTAGAGGAACCTACATCCATACAGATTTTACCGTCTAAGGTCAGCCCGAAATGAGTCATGGCCTTTTCCAGCTTTAATCCGCCGCGGCTTACATATTTTAATGTATTGCCCCGGACTTCTATGGAAACCGTCTCTTCAAAAGCAGTTCCGGCTTTATCCTCTTTCTGGCCGTCCACATAGACAATCCCGGACATGATAATAGCCTTGGCCTTTTCTCTGGATTCTGCCAGACCATGTTTTACTAATAGTATATCTAATCGTTCTTTCATCCTTCATGCTCCCATTCCAATAATTTCTTTACAATGGAATCGCTGTCAATTCCCAGTCCGGATCGCAGAATCGATACATTTCCATGTTCTACATATGCGTCCGGAAGGGCAATGTTGATCACTCTGATTTCCGGATAATGAGTATTTAAATATGCAGATGCTGCCAGTCCGAATCCGCCCTGAAGAACGTTTTCTTCCATGGTCACAATGGTGGTATGATTTTTTGCAAGTCTGTCTAACAATTCTGTATCAATGGGTTTTACGAACCGCAGATTTGCAAGAGAGCAGGCATGTCCGGCTGCTTTCAGTTTTTCCCTCACATGCTCTCCTGTGCTGACCATGCTTCCGGCGGCCAAAAGACCGAACTCCTCTTCTTCAAAGAGCATCTCTCCTTTTCCATATACCAGAGGACTTCTCAGTTCTTTTAACCCTTCATACGCTTCGCCTCTGGGATAGCGCACTGCAACAGGCCCATCGTAGTCTACCGCAAACGCAATCATATCTTCTAATTCCCATCTGTTTTTGGGAGCCATCACTGTCATGTTGGGAATCATGGTCAGAAAGCTTAAATCAAAGATTCCCTGATGGGTTTCCCCATCGCTTCCAACCAGTCCGGCCCGATCCACTGCAAATACCACCGGCAGATTCTGGATGCAGACATCATGGAGTATCTGGTCAAAGCCTCTCTGCAAAAAGGAAGAGTATACTGCCACCACTGGCTTTAATCCTCCGGCGGCCATACCGGCTGCCGAGGTCACTGCATGGGCTTCTGCAATCCCCACGTCAAAAAAGCGATCTGGAAACCGCTCCCCGAACTTTTTTAACCCTGTGCCGTCCGGCATTGCAGCAGTCACTGCCACCAGATTGGGATGGGTCTTTGCCAGGCGGCATATGGTTCTGGAAAAAATATCTGTATAAGTCGGCTTGGTCTTTTTGTTCAGGGATTTTCCAGTAGCAATGTCAAAGGGATCCACTCCATGAAAATGAGACGGATTTTTTTCAGCAGGATGATATCCTTTTCCCTTTTTGGTAATCACATGGACCAATACCGCATGATCTAACCGCTTTGCCTCCTGAAAGGTGCGGCACAACTGTCTGATATCATGGCCGTCTACAGGACCCAGATAGGTAATCCCCATATTTTCAAACAGCATGCCCGGAATCAAAAGCTGCTTGATTCCATTTTTTGTCCGCTTGATCTTATCAATAATGGGCTGTCCGCCCGGAATCTTATCCAAAGCGTCATTGACCCACTTTTTCAAATCATTGTATCCTTCTCCAGTCCTTAAACCGTTTAAATACCTGGACATTCCTCCCACATTTTCTGAGATGGACATCTTATTATCATTCAGCACAATAATAAAATTTTTCTGGATTCTGGCTGCATTGTTCAGCGCTTCATAAGCCATTCCGCCGGTAAGAGCTCCGTCTCCGATGACAGATACTACAGAATAGTCTTCATCCAGTAAGTCCCTGGCCTGGGCAATTCCCAGTCCGGCTGAAATAGAGGTAGAACTGTGGCCTGTGTCAAAGGCATCATAAGGGCTTTCCTTTCTTTTGGGAAAGCCGCTTAACCCTCCATATTGGCGCAGCTCATCAAAGGCGTCTTTTCTTCCGCTCAAAATCTTGTGGGTATAAGACTGATGCCCCACATCCCAGATAATCTTGTCCTGCGGAAGATCAAAAGCCCTGTGCATGGCTATAGTCAATTCTACAACTCCAAGGTTGGATGCCAAATGCCCCCCTGTATGGCTGATTTTTTCAATCAGAAATGCCCGAATCTCCGCGGCCAGGGCAGTTAATTCCTTCTGGCCCAGTTTTTTTACATCCTGCGGGCTGTTTATCTGTTCCAGTATCATGAGCGCTCCTTATTTTTCTCTGGTGACCAGCATGGCTACCAATTCTTCTAAAAATATATTTTTCCCAGGCAACGCTTTTATATCCTCAACTGCAGCTTTTGAAATCCTCTCCACATCTGCTTTTGCCTTTTCAAGTCCCTCCAGGGTCACATACGTGGTCTTGCAGTTCTTTTCATCGCTTAAAACCGGTTTTCCCAGTATTTCCTGGCTGCTGGTAACATCTAAGATGTCGTCCCTGATCTGGAATGCCACCCCAATTTCTGATGCTGCCTGTTCCACCAGACGGATCTCTTTTTCATCTGCGCCTGCCAAAACAGCTCCAATCATCATGGACGCTTCCAGCAACGCACCTGTCTTTAAGCGGTAAATAAAGTCTAACTGCTCCCGTAAAACCGGCTGATTGGTCAGTTCCACATCCACTGTCTGACCGCCAATCATTCCGTAAATACCGGTTTTGGCAGCCAGAATCCGGATGGCTTCGCCTACTCGCCTGGGGTGCTCTGAAATGGCAAATGCCTGACATGCTGTCTCAAATGCATAGACAATCAAGGCATCTCCTGCCAACACCCCCATATCCTCGCCGTATGCGGCCCAGGTACTCTTTTTTCCTCTGCGGTACTGGTCATTGTCCATGCAGGGAAGATCATCGTGAATGAGGGAGGAAGTATGAATCATCTCAATGGCTGCCATAAACGGCTCTGCTTCTTTTAAAGGTCCGCCAAACAGCCTGCAGACTTCCTGCATCAGCATGGGTCTAAGGCGCTTTCCTCCTGCCCTCATGCTGTAATTCATTGCCTCAAAAATCGTTTTCTGATGTCCTGTTTCTCTGGGGAGATAGCGGTAAATAATCTCTTCCACTTCTCTGGTCCGTTTCTCAAGTTCCAGGTTCATTGTCTTTTTCCCCCTGTTCCTCGCTCAATACAATCATCTGCTTTTCTACTTTATCAATCTTATCATTGCAGGCCTTTACAAGCTTCATGCCTTTTTCATAGCAGGCAAAACTTTCTTCCAGGGAAATGTCCCGTTCTTCCATTTTGCCAAGGACTTCTTCTAAAAGTTCAAAGGTCTCTTCAATGGTCATTTTTTTATTCATTTATTGCTCCTTATGGCGGCTGCCTTTTGCTGCTTCTGACGACTGGACTCTGGCGTTTATTTTACCGTCCTGCACATAGATGGAAATTTTATCATCCGGCTCTACCTGGCGGACAGACACAATCTTTTTTCCATCTTCCCCGCTTAGAAATCCATATCCCTGACTTAATTTTTCTAAAGGAGACATGCCGGAAAGTCTTCCGGAAAGAAGAGCCAGACGATGGCGGTTTTCCAAAATCTGCTCCTGCATCAGCCGGCTCATCCGCTCCTCCATCTCAATGGCCTGCTGCCGTCTGTCATCCAGCATTTTCCGGGGATGCTTTAGCCCTAACCGATATCGGTATTCCCCTGCCCGGTAGCGGCTTCTCTCCACCTGACGCCCGGCTGAGCGAATCAGCGCCTGCCGGTATCCCTCTATCTGCTCTGCAAACTGGCGGTAATCAAACACTGCCAGTTCTGCTGCAGCGGAAGGGGTCGGTGCCCGCATATCTGCCACATAATCGGCTATCGTCACATCGGTCTCATGTCCTACGGCGGAAATCACCGGTGTGCTGCAGGCAAAAATGGCTCTGGCTACAATTTCTTCATTAAAGGCCCACAGATCTTCGATGGAACCTCCGCCCCGGCCCACGATCAGCACGTCCAGTCCCATACCATCCAGGGTTTTGATTGCCTTTGCAATGCTGTATTTCGCCTGCTCTCCCTGAACCTGGGCTGGACACAAAATCAGCTGAACGTAAGGGTTCCTTCGCTGGGAAATATTTATAATATCCCGAATGGCAGCTCCTGTGCTGGCTGTTACAATTCCTACCCGGCTGGCATACCGGGGAATCGGCCGCTTATACTGGCCGTCAAACATTCCCATCTCTTCCAACTGGTCTCTTAATGCTTCAAACCGCTTAAACAAGTCACCAGCCCCGTCCAAGGTGATTTCCCTGGCATAGAGCTGGTATTTTCCGTCTCTCTCGTAGACATCCACATTGCCGTTTGCCACTACCTGCTGGCCGTCCCGCATGGGAAACTGCAGGCCCTTTCTCTGGCCTGCAAACATAACGGCCTGGATGGTGCTTGACTCATCCTTTAATGTAAAATAAATATGGCCCGATGAGTGATATTTGCAGTTTGATACCTCGCCTTTTATGGAAATCCGGTTTAGGGCAAAGTCCTGAAAAAACAGATTCCGGATATAGCTGTTGACCTGGGAGACGCTGTAGACCCCTGCCATCCTACACCAGCTTTGCCAAAATACCGTTTACAAAAGCAGGGGCATCGCTGCCGCCGAATTTCTTTGCCAGTTCCACTGCTTCGTTAATGGCAACCTTGTCCGGAATCTGGTCATCATACTTCATCTCATAGACAGCCAGGCGCAAAATTGCCAGTTCCACCCTGCCCATACGCCTGGTTTTCCATCCCTCTGCCACCTGATTAATCTGCTCGTCCAAATCCGGAATTTTATTCATAATGGACTCGACTCTCTTAAGAATCTTCTCCTCATCTGTCTCTTTTACTTCTACGCGGTGCAAAATCTCGCTGGTCCCGTCCAAAGCAGAATCCTCTTCCTCCGGTGCCAGGAAATACTGCTTCATCTGCTCTTCTTTTTCCTCTGCCGGGTAAAATTCTGCACCGAACAGCATCTTAAAGCAATGCTCCCGCAATTCTCTTCTGGTCATGTCTTATCCTCCTGCATGTAAGCTTCTATAGGCATTTGGAAATATTATAGCAAAAGCTGGCTGGTTGTACAAGATCCCAAACTATGAATCTGCTAAAAATGTCTGAATATTGTCTAAAACCTTTTGGCTTAACAGTACAAATGCCTGACTGGTTCTTCCGGCCGACACATTGGCGCAAAAGACGCGGGGCAGACTGTAAAACTCCTTGCTCACAGGACCAGCCGCAGCCCTGGTGTCGCAGAAGAAATAATTCCCCTCCCGTTTTACCCAGCTTTCCAGAACTTTGGAATCAAACCCTGGCCCAATAGATGTGTTAAAAAGGATTTTTCCATCTCCCAGCGCTTCAAATTCCGATTCCTGGAGTAAAAGAACGTTTTTGTTCAGGCAGGTAAATACCGCCTGGCTTTCCGCAAGCAGCTGGTGAAGTGGTTTGTACTCGATCCCCAAAGCCTCAGCATCTTCTTTGCGGCTGCGGCTGTAATAGGAAACGTCTGCTCCCATAAACTGCAGGGCATCTGCAATCATTCTGCCGGAAACTCCCAGTCCCACAATCCCTGCCTTTAATCCGGTAATTTCCACTGGTTCTTCCTTCCACATAGGGCATCCAAACCCATGAAGCAGTCCAATCAATTGATGCAGTACATATTCCACCACTCCCCTGTCTCCATAATCTCGGATTCCAAGGACCCGGATTCCTAAGCTTCTGGCGCAGGCAATGTCCACATTGGCGCTTTCTTCTGAATACAGGCTGCAGCACATGCCGATATAGCGGATGGACGGACAGCTTTTTATCACATGGCCGGAAATCTGGGATGTATAGCTGACTAACACCCCGTCCGCATCCCCAATTCTTTTGATAATCTCTTTTTCATCTGCCGGAATGTCCGAATATAAAACCACTTCTTCTGCATACTGAAAAAGTGCCATTTCCGCCTCCGGCACCAGATTTACCGGCTCAATGGCAACTAATTTTTTAAATTTTTTCACGTCCTGCCTCCTTACTGGAATACCACCGGCGAACTGATGTTGCGAAGCAGAGAAATCACGCTCCAGGCCGCCATCTCTGCAGTGCTGGAATAAATGTCTACAACTGCCTTAATCCCTTCTGTTTCCATGGTAATCCTGTGATCATCTCCTGTAAATCCGGGCACACTGGTGATTTTTACTTTGGCAGACTCTGGTCCGGTGCTTGCGAGTGCAGCTGCCACTGCCACATTGACCTTTGTCGGGAACAGGGCAATGGCTTCTTTGGCATTGCCGGAAAATACCTCTGTCTCCTCTGTATCGGTCATCAGGCTGTCTGTAAAAATCGGAGTCCCTTTTAAAGATGCCGGCCCCTTGTGGGTGGAAATGCCGGAAACGGCCGTCTGGCCCTTTGCCTGACTCATCAAAGCAATCGTGCGCAGGGCGTCAAAACCTCCGATAACGCCGCTGGCCAGATAGAGTTTTGTGTTATTTTCCAGAGCAGTGCGCTTTAACTCTCCAAATAAGGCGCTGTCTGCAAACGCGCCCATGGACAGCACCACCAGGCTGGCGCCGGAAGCCAGCACCTTTTTGCCAATCTCGCTTACTATCTTAGGAGATGCGGCTTCTGCCACAAAATCCGGCTTTAATTCTAACAGTTCCTCTATGGTCCTGCATGGTTTACAGCCGGTAATAGCAGCCACTTTCTCAACTGACTCCATGGTACGGCTTACTGCGCCTACAAACTCATAATCTTCCAATAGGCCGTCCTTCCACGCCTGTGCAATCACAGTTCCCAATTTTCCGCAGCCAACAAGGGCTAATCGTTTCTTTTCCACGTTTTCTTCTCCTTTTCTGCTAATCGAATATTTCCATTCCGCCGCAGGCATTGGCTCACTTAGCAAGTTTTGCGAGCTTAGTGAACAAACTCTCTTTAGAGCTGCGGTCCCTGCGGAGCGTTTTTAATTTCACAGGACACACTTTCCTAGGAAATTAAAAAGCTGCCCCGTCCCGGATACAGACGGCAGCAGCTTCTTGCACTTTATTTTTCTTCTTGCATATTGACGCCGGCAATCTTGATATTTACCTCTAAAACGGTAAGCCCTGTCATATTTTCAATGGCGTTTTTTACCCGATCCTGTACCTTGGCGCTGACATCCGGAATATTGTATCCGTATTTTAAATACAGGGAAAGATCCACGCATACATGCTCTTCTGTCACATCAATCTTAACGCCTCTGGACAGATTTTTCATCCCCAGCTTTCCTACCAGTTCATTGGTAATGTTGCCGGCCATGGAATCTACTCCGTCTACCTCAGTGGCAGCAAGGCCTGCGATAATGGCAACTACCTCATCTGCAATCTGTACTTCGCCGATTTTATCTTTTTCATATACTTTATGCGTACTGCGATTTTCTGCTTCTGACACAATCCGTTCCTCCTGTCCATTTGGAATTGTTCTGAAAGGCGCACTAACTTTCCCGCCGTCTCAGATCGTTACCCCCATTATAGCAAAAAGAAACCCATTTGGAAAGGTCTTTCGGAGTTTTTATTGGGATTTGATTGCAGCAGTTCAGCCATGCATCTTCTTGCCCGCTTGTGGCGGACAAGAAGCGTCTGGCGTCCGCCCTATGGGGATTTGCCGATTATTCTTCCAGATTCAGCAAAGTTATCACAATCTGGTCAGCCCCCATCTCTGTTTTCCGTTTTACAATATCTTCAATCTGTGCACGCTGGGGATCGGTAATGCTGGAGGCATTGACCACCACATCTACTTTATCGCTGCTGATGCTGACAACCGGATCGGAAAAGCCTTTTGCCATTAACAGAGTCTCGGCTGCATTCTCTTTTTCCGCAGTCTCTGTTAATTCCACCATACTTTGAATTGCCTGCTGTTTTGCTGCCTCTTCAATAGAAGCATTATTGACTATTTCCATCAGCGCCTCTTTGTTTTTAGCCCGGATCTGTTCTCTGCTTAACTGAACGTTGGCTATGTAGTCAGATACGCTGATTCCGCTGGTAAGCACTGCTTCTCCGGGATTGTCTAACCCTGTCTGAGAAGTATCTGCTGCCTGGCTGTTTGATGTCTGGCTGCCTGCACTGGCATCTTCTGCTTTTGCCAGTTCTGTTTCGGCGGTCTGTCCGGCATCTGCTAATTCCTGACCTTCCAGTTTATCAATATCTTCTCCGTCCTGATCCAGACTTGCGATTTCCTGAAGCTGACCGTCTTCCAAATAAGAGCCTGCAGCCTGATTTTCCGCCAGCAGATCTTCTTCTGAAATATCTGTCAGTCCGGCCTCATAAGCGCTCCCCGCTCCTAAGTCCTCTTTTCCCGCATAATTTAAGTACCCGGCTGCTGCAATCATAATAGCCAGAGTGGTAATGATGATCTGATTTCTGCGAAACAGGCGCTTCATATTCGCCTCTGTTTTTGGTTTCATAATGTCCCTTTTTTTTAGTTTCATTTCCCTCGCTCCTTTATTCCACCCGCTTTAACACTTTTATTTTATGTGCCGGCAGGCCAAATAATGCTTCCATTGCTTCAGAAATTTCCGCCTTTACTTTCGGACTTCCTCCTCCTTGTGCACTTATAATGATTCCGGATAATTCCGGACAAATCTCTTTTTCTACAATAGGCTGATTCTGTCCGCTTCCTCCGGCCATCACCGTTGTCTCGCCAGTTTCTGACTGGGAAATTTCCCGCACTCCCCCACCAGTATCCTGTTCTTTGGTAACAGAAGAAGCAATGTTTTTGTCCACCCGTACTACTTTCTCTTCTGATGTTTTTAAAACCATCATCACATCTACCTGCCCCACTCCTTCTACATTTTTTAGCAGTTCCCGAATCCTCTCTTCCATTCGTGCTTCATACAAACTGCCTTCATCCGGGTAAGCGGCTCTTTCCTTTGCCCCCGCCAATTCTGCTTCTTCTGTAAAACCTGTTTGTAACTCCACTCCTGCGTTGTCGCCTTCTCCTTGGCTGCCGCTCTCATAAAAGCTTGCCGGACTTTTTGGCTCTCTAGAAGGCGGCGCAGCTAAGATCATAAGGGCAGCCCCTGAAAGCGCCAACAAAAGCCACTGCTCTTTTTTAATTTTTCCACCAAATTTCCACATTCCGTTCCTCCACGCCATAATACTGGGAAATCCTGCGTTTTAATTCCTCTTCTTTTTCCAAATCCGCCTTTGCAGGAATGGCGGAGGCAGGCTGTTCCTCTTTGCTGTCAGTTCTGATTTCTACTGGTTCTACAGGAGACACCAGAGAGTCTTTTCCCTCTGTTTCTTCCCTGGCACTTACCCGAATACGCCGAACGGTTCCAAAGCCATCGCTTTTGGGATCCTTCTCAATTTCCGCCTCTGTTTTTTCCGCTTCAATTCCCACTGACCGGGCCAGATTTTTCACCTCTTCTTCCACCTGCATTTCATACTCGTTTGTCATTTTATCAAACCGGTTCTGTTCCAGATCGGACAGTTTCCTGCGAAATTCGCCTGCTTCCTCCTGAAACTGAACAGACTGAAACAGGGCCGCAAGCTTTTCATCTAAATCCAGGCTCTCCGTCACTGGTTTTATGATCACAAGTATTAAAATCATTCCTGAAAAAAGCCGGATATATTTTTCATAACTCTTTTTAGGAAGCAGACTGGACAATACTGTAATAAAAATCAGACAGCAGATAATCTGCCATACCCATTCCAACATATATTCCATGATTTACCCCGCAAAATACATAACATTGGTAAATGCGCAAAGGATAGCTAAAGTGACCGCAAACAGCACAAGGGATGTCCATACCAGGCGGATTAAAAGCTGATGCGCCAGAGAAATCCCATGAATGCAGGAAACGATCCGTTTGTCGCAGACCGGCTCTAAAAGAGCCGCGCAAATCTGATACAAAACGGCCAGTACCATCAGCTGAATCAGCGGCAGAGCCGCAATAGCTGCCAGCACTGCGACTGCTGCAGTTCCAATGGAATTTTTAATCAGAACTCCAGCGCCTAACACAGTCTGGGTTACAGTTCTTGCCCCCTGTCCCACTCCCGGAACGGCTTCCAGCAATCTGAAAAGGCTTCCCTTTCCTAAAGCGTCCACGCTTGGAAGCACCATTCCCTGTATGAGCTGAAATCCTAAGAGAAGTCCTGCCATGGTTTTTAACCCCCACCTGACAGCACTTTCTGTCAGTTTTGTCAGCTTTGACAAACTGTCTTCTTTTGTAATCTTTCCCGCCAGAATCAGCATGGCATATATCTTTATCATTGGAAGGATGCCAAACAGGCAAATCCACTGAAAAACCGCCACCATTCCCAGGGTGGTTTCGTAAAGAGCAGCCCCCGCCACACTGCCTCCGCAAAATGCCACTGATAAAAAAAAGGAAGGAAGCAGTGCTCTCATAAAGTCCAGCAAATGCCGAAATACTTTTTCTGCAATCTGAATGCTCTGAAAAAATCCAGCTGACAGGCAGGTAAACAGCATCAGGTAGGTGACAAAAAAACCGGTTTCTGAAATCTGACCATTGGAAAAAATACCAGAAAATCCGGAAAACAAGGCCCCAAACAGTCCCAATAGAACTACCTGCCCAAGCAGCCTGCTTCCCGCTCCAACCCTGGATACCAGAGCGTCCTTTACAGCCGTTCCGATCTTCTTTGCTGCCTCCTTAAATTCTCCCTTTCCAATATGAACGACTAAATCCTGAAAGGACAGCTCCATTCCTTCCGGCTGGTTTTGCCCCAGATACTCATCCACAGTTTCTACATCAAACTGTTCCAGATCCCACTGCCTGCCGCCTGCTTCCTGGGCTGCAAAAACTGTACTGGCCATGGAAAAAGCAATGCCTGCTCCCGCTATAAGACCAACCAGAAACCTCCCTCCTGTCATGCCAAAAGCCCCTCCATTGTCTCTAAAAGAGCCAGAACAACCGGCATACTGACCGCCAGAATCGAAAGTTTCCCAAAAATTTCTATCTGCACTCCGATGGAGGAATATCCTGCATCCCGGCAGATTCCGGAAGCAAATTCTGCTATATAAGCGATTCCAATCATTTTTATCAGGACCGTCAGATAAACGGGATGGATCTTTATGTATTCCTGAATTTTTCTTGCTGCATCTAAAATCGTTTCCAATTTTAAAAGTCCGTAGGAAAAAATCAACAGTCCGGCCGCTGCCGCCAGGTATGTGCCATACTCGCCTTTTAGCCCTTTAAACTGAACTGCCAAAAGCACTGCCACAATACCAAGAGCTGCTATGGTAATTACTGTCATCCTTCTCCTCCCTTCAAAACCGTTTACAGGGCAAATAGATGTTTGATGGTTTCAAACAGTTGGTAAATATACGGGACCATCCAGAAAAGCACCAGCACCAAACCTGCAAGACTGGTTAAAAACGCCTGTTCTTCCCGGCCGCTGTGCTTTAAAATCTGGCAGATTACAGAAACCAGAATCCCTACCGCGGCAATTTTAAAGATCAGATTAACTCCCATAATCCCTCCCTATCTCCAGCCATTTTAAAATAAGGCAATGGTAAAAAACAGTCCCCCCATTATCCCCAGACTCATGTACAGACGGCTCCGCTCTCTGCTGTGCTCCTTTAGATATTTTATGGTCTCATCCAGCTGCTCCAGATAAAGAAGAATGGTTCTCTCCTGCATGGCTAAATCCAGATAGCCTAAATTGCTGCCCAAAAGAAAAAATTGTTCCCAATCCTCTCTGGTCAGGGGCAAATCTTTTAATTTTTCCCCTTCCTCTCTCCAAATCCTGGAAAAAGGCACTCCATCCCGCAGATTCAGCCGTCTGGCTGCTTCCGCAAACAAGGCTCCGAATGGACCTTTTCCTTTTTTTCCCGCACTGGCCAGCCCTTCTGCCAGAGTCGCATGACTGTACAAAATTTCCCCTTTTAGGAAATAAATAAGCTGCCTTAAAGACAGCAAAAGTTCTAGTCTCTGTTTCCACAAAAAAGCCATCTGCCATCCAAAGCCGGCTGCTCCAAGCAGCAGGCACCCCGCTCCCAGTCCTTTCATATTTCCCCCAGTCTGGTTTTACGCCTTTCATTCACCTGGATTCCCCCTTCATCGTAAATGGCGGTTATAGTTCCCGGACAGGGATTTTTTCCAAGTACCGCATACCGCCGGAATGTCCGCTCTCTTATGAGACGGTTTAACACTGGTTTTTCCCGGATATCTTCCATAGAAGTTCCATGTACCGTAGCAATGAGACAGCAGCCGCAGTTTCTGGCATATTCAATTGCTCTGAAATCTTCTTCGCTTCCAATCTCATCCACTGCAATCACTTCCGGCGCCATGGTCTTAATCAGCATCATCATGCCGTCTGCTTTTGGGCAGCAGTCCAGCACGTCGGTCCGGATTCCCAAATCATTCTGGGGAATGCCCTGAAAGCAGGCTCCCAGTTCGGATCGCTCATCCACAACGCCTACTGTCCGTCCCCGCATACAAGGAGTTCCATCTGAAACCATCCGGATTAAATCCCTTAAAATAGTGGTTTTTCCGCACCTGGGCGGTGAAATTAATAAAGACGGCAAAATTTTGCCGTCTTCGCATAAAAAAGGAAGAAGCCCGGCAGCACAGCCCTTCTTCTGGTGGGCTATGCGGACATTTAAAAATGAAATGTACTTTAATGTCTTTACCTGCCGTACTCCCTCTCTTTGGCTCTCCAACACCGCCTGGCCTGCCAGCCCTACCCGGTGTCCGCCTTTCAGAGTTAAAAATCCCCGCCGTACTTCTTCCTCAAATGCATAAAGGGAATAATTCCCCATATATTCGACTGTTTCCTGTATCTGGGATGCATTTAAAACAACTGCTCCCTCTTTTTCTGTTTTCAGTTTCCCGGAAGGAGTCAAAAAATACTCCTGATTTCTTTTTATTAAAAGAACCGGCCTTTCCGCCCGGAGACGAATCTCCTGAATCTCTTCAAACCCGTCTGAAACCTGTCCCAGAATTTCCCGCATTTTTCCCGGAAACAACCGCAGTATCTCTTCTCTTCCAGCCATATCGCCTCACTCCTTTACCCTAATATATGAGGCCTTGTCTGTTTTATGACTGATTGTTTTTCTTATTTCTCATAACAATTCAGCCATGCGAAGAATTAGACAGGAACAGTCGTTGAAAATTTGTTTTCATAAGAATTTTCCTGTCTAATTCTTCATATGACAGACGCCTGGGGCTTCTTGCCCGCTGTAAGCTGGCAAGAAGATGCATGGCTGAACTGTTACTCTTTCTCTTCATACGAAATCGTAATGTTATTGCCTGTAACTTTCACATTGGCATAGCCTCCGCATATAATAGGCATCATGGGCGGCAGATGGCCAATATCCAAGTCCATAATCACAGGCACTTTATACTGATCCAGCAATTCTGTCACTGCCTGATACTGGTTTAATCCCATCATTTCCTGCCCATGGCAGTAAGGCCGTCCAATTAAAAATCCCTTTATATGCTGGAACCATCCGGCATTCTTCATTTGCCAGATCGCCCTGCGGATGGCAAATACATTTAAATCGCAGGATTCCAAAAACCAGATAAATCCGTCTTCTTTGTATCTCTCATTAAATGCTTTTGTCTGATCAAATCTGGTTCCCAGCAAATTAACCAGACAGTCCATACAGCCGCCGATCATTCTTCCAGAAAACCGGAAATCCGCCTGCTCTGTCTCTTCTCTTCCCAAAAAGCATTTGATCGCTCTTTCTTCGGTTACATGATAAGGTACAAGAGGATGTTCTTCGTCTTTTAAAGACTCTTTCTCCCATTTATCATAACCAGATACCTGATTCCTGGTCCCTCTTAAAATCCCATAGGCATCTTCAATAGCCGGATGCCATGGCTCCATGCCGAAGGCGGCGGCACAGGGGCCGTAGATGGCCGCAGTATCGCATAACGTTGCAGACAGATAGATAAAATTGGTGTTGTCCGAATATCCCATATACCACTTGGGAGTGGCTGTCCGGATTTTTTCAAAATCTACATATTCCAGTATTTCACACATCAGCTCTCCGCCTCCGCAGGAAATCAGCACATCACTGTCAGGGCTTACATACGCATCTGTCAATTCTGCTGCGCACTTCTTTGGAGTATTGCTGATCCCAATTCCCAAAGCTTCATAGCAGTTTGGCCCCAGTTTCAAGTTATGGCCTTTTTTTCTCAACTGGTTCTGGCAGCCGTCAAAGGCTGTCCGGTAAGGTTCTGTTGCACAGCCAAAAGAAGGCGCAACAAATCCAATGGTTCCACTTTCGGTTAAATGTTTTGGATAACGCATAATGATTCCTCCCTAATCTTGCAGCTGCTTTTTTGCTTTCTCTCTTATGCTTTGACAGCCCAGCGCATTTTTGTAGATTTTGCCCTGCTGTTTCTGGCACACTCTTCTGCTGACGGCCGAATGACATCCTTTGCGATTTCTCTGTAAATTCCCTGCCTGTAATACTCTTTAAAAGACTTTTTTACCAGCCGGTCTTCTCCTGAATGGAAGGTCAGAATGGCCGCCTTTCCCCCTTCTTTTAGGACTCCCGGCAGTTTTTCTAAAAACTGATATAACACTTCAAATTCGTTGTTGATGTCAATTCTGAGAGCCTGAAAGGTTCGCTGGCAGGACTTTTTCACAGCCTCTTTTCTGTCTTTTTCCGGTAAAAAGGACAAAGCATTTTCAATGGTTTCTTTTAACTGCGCCGTCGTTTCTATAGGAATCCCCCTTCGGATCTGCGCTGCAGCAGTCCTGGAAATCTCTTCTGCATAAGGTTCATCTGCATTTTCTAAAAGCATCCCGCAAAGTTCTTTCTGGCTGATGTGCTTTAGCCTCTCTGCCGCAGAAACCCCTGCCTGGGGATTTAAACGCAAGTCTAAGGGACCGTCTGTTTTGTAGGAAAACCCTCGTTCTGGATTGTCAATCTGCATTGAAGATACGCCCAAATCCGCCAGCACAAAGTCAAATGGACCGCATTCTTCAGCCAGTTCATCGATATTGGCAAAATTTAAAAGCCTGACTGTAACCATGTCTTCTCCAAATCCCTGGCGCGCCAGGCGCTCTCTGGTTTTAGCCGACTCAATCGGGTCTACATCCAGCCCATAAATGTGGCCCTTATGATCCAGGCACTTCAGCATCTTTAGGGTATGGCCGCCATATCCCAGAGTCGCATCTACTCCTTTTTGTCCTGGCTGAATGTCAAAAAAGTCTAAAATTTCTCTGACACAGATAGAAATATGCATTCCTGCCGGAGTGCTTCCTTTTTGAATTACCTTTTCGATGGTATCTTTATATTTTTCCGGCTGCAGTTCTTTATATTTTTCATTAAAATGTCTGGGATGAGTTCCGCTGTAGCGGACACGCCTCTTATGGGGCTGTCCTGCTTCCTGTTTCTTCTCCTGATCGTCCATGGGTCCTCCTTTTTTCTAATTCATCAGCTGCTTATCGATCCGCATTTTCACCTGCTTCCCTAATTCCTCTCTGGAAGAAATAATATCATCTGTTTCTCCTTTCTGCCTGCACATCTCAATCATTTCCCTGTCTTCTAAAGAATCCCCTGCTGCCGCAGCTTCTGCTGGTGAAATTCCCATCCAGCTGCACAGAGTTTTCACACCATTTGCCTTGCTGCTCTCTGCCGCCACAATTTCAAGGCAATGCTGCTCAGCAAAGACTCTTACATCCGCACTGCATCTTCTGCGCAAATAATCGGCGGCCCACTCTGTTTCTTTCTTACTCCAGCTGCTTCCTCTTGGACGCAGAAGCGTTGCTTTATAGGCAATCCCCTTTCTTCTGTATATCAGAACCCGGCTTTTTAGACTTTTTCCCAGTTCTTTTATTATCAGGCACCATATTTCCGAAATGGGGGAAATGTTTTCCCGGATTATTTCCGGTTCTCTGCTCTCCTTCCACACCACATAGCCTCCGCCTCCAAAAACTCCTCCTTCAAACAGATGCCAGATTTCTCTGCACCGCCTGGCCGCATCCTCATAAGACAAAGAAGTGGCAAAAAACAGCCTTGTGCCTGTATGGTTTAAAAGTTCTAAATCCGTCCTGGCAGATTGAGATACCCTTCCAGCTTCCCTATCTTTTTCTCTGTTTTTCTCCGAAATCAGGGTTCCATCAATATCAAGAAATACCGCCTTTGCTTTTCTGGGAATACGGAATAATGGATAGGCTCCAAAAATCATTTGATTCATCACATCTGACCGCCCTCCATATGCCAGATAACAAGAACACAGCTTTCTTCTGCATACAGGGTGTTCCAAAACTTCTCTAAGTCTTTCCGATGTTTCATCATTTGTAAAATCATACCAGTTTTCTGTTCTGGCCCGACTGATATTGCAGCTTTTCAGAGTCCCGTCTCCTTCCACAAGCACCCGCCCCCTGCACTGCTCGGCAGAAGCCTTTACCGGTACCAGTTCCCGCAGAAAGAATGGATCCAGTTCTGTAAAAGCGTCTTGCTCTTTCTGGCTGTAAGGCCGCTTCAAACCATCCATTTTATTAATCCACAAATACAGATCCTCTGAAAGAAGTTTTCTAAGCCGCCTGAGTTCTCCCAGATTTTCAGGATTTCCAACAGCACCGGCGCATACCAGAACTCCTGCGTCTAAAAGACTCCTGCATTTTTGTGCAAATGTGTCTGCTGTCTCCATTTCCGGATGAAAAGTCGCCCAAAGACGAAGCTTTTCCCTTCTTCCCCCTGACTGTTCATATAGTTCAAGAGAGCGATCTATGGAAAAGCTCAAATTGGTCTGGGCTCCCAAAATCTCCATACTTTTCAGAGCCGAAAGTCTCCCCAGTCCCTGCCAGTACCAACTGTGGATCAGCGCCTCCCCATAGGGGACAACCATCAGACCTCCTATAGAGAGACTGCCTTTCTTACTTTCATGGTTTATCACACTTTCCAAAAACTGTTCCCAGTGCTGCCTGTCTTCATTGTACTCCTTTGCCGATCCTCTGTGTTTTGAAAAAGGGCAGTAGCTGCACCAATAATTACAGCTTTTTAAACTGCCCCTGTAAAGAATCATGGTTTTCCCCATACAGTTCCTCCCACTCTTCCATCTTTTTGCGTATATCCGGCGAAATAAGCATTGGTCCCAGATTGTCTGAAACTTTTAATCCTTTATCCGTAAGACCTAAAAATCCCTGATTTCTGGACAAAAAGCCCTGTTCTATCCATTGTTCCAGTAATGGAAAATCTTTTAAAAGCCAGGTTCCAAAACATTTTTCATATTCTTCCTCCAAAATGCCTGGGCGAATCAACAGGTGGCGGATCACATACCTTGCTTTTTCTTCTTCTCTGGATAAAAATATCCCATGGGTAATCTGTGTAAAATCCCTGGTATTTTCAAACTGCTCTAATTCCTTCAGGCAATCGTTTCTTGTAATCGCATAGGGTGTACAAAAATGCAGATTACCCAGGTAACTCCTTCCCCCGCAGCCCAATGCCAGGCAGGAGCCAAAACCGCAGTCAGAAAACGTCCTGTCCCCTGCATTTTGTCTTACAAACCGTCTCATAGAATCCTGTCTGTATCCCATCTGCACAAGATAGCGGGCGCCAGTCTCATATTCTCTTTGAGCTCTCCAAGGATCTAAAACCATGCCTTCCCTTATGTCCTTTATTAGGCCTGCCCCATGTTTTACATAGAGTGGATACAGAAAGATTTCCTCTGGTCTGTACGATTCGGCTTCCTTTAAAGTCTCTAAAAATGATTCCTCTGTCTGGCCGGGAATCCCATAAATAAAATCCAGATTAAGACATGGAAACTCATACGACTTTAATTGATGCAATGCCATTCTGGCCCGGCAAACGCTGTGGCTGCGCCTTAGGATTCTAAGTTCTTCTTCCTGAAAACTCTGAATTCCCATGCTGACTCTGGTGACTCCCCTTGACTTTAAAAGATCCAGTTTCTCTTTTGTTGTCTGATTTGGTGCAGTCTCGATCACAATCTCTTTATTCTTTTCCAGTGCAATGCCTTTTTCCACCATGTCAAAAACGCGCTCCAACTGCTTTTTGGTTAGATAAAGAGGCGTTCCTCCTCCTATGGTAAAGCTGGAAAATTCTGCCTGAACAGAGGATAGTATTTCCCCATACTGCTGTATTTGTCTTTCCACTGCATCTAAATACCGGTCTATGGATTCTGTCTTTTCCCCGGTTACAGAAAACAGGTTGCAGTATCCGCATTTGGTTTCACAGAAAGGAATATGCAGGTAAAGTCCATTGCCTCCACCTCTTAGTCTTTCTCCATAGTCCCTTAAATTCACGCCTTTTAACGGTCTGTAAGCCGTCTTGTGGGGATAGCTATACATATATTGGATGTATGGATTCATAATCCTCCTTCTCTCACAGGAAAAAATGTTTATAGGGAACTGTAGTAACAGCCGGATGATTAATGCCATGAAACTGGCAGTCATCCTCTCCATAACAGGTGCCATGATCTGAACAGCAGATAACAAACGCGCCTCCCCGCTTCTTCTTCCATCCCTCAAATAACCGTCCCAATTCTCCATCTGCATATCTTAAGGCTGCCTTGTGACTTTCTATACTGTCTTTTCTGGCTCCTTCCAGATAAAAATAATTGGGGTAATGAATGGCATCAATATTTAAATATAGAAAAATAGGGTGATTCTTATCCGCCTTGTCAATCCGTCTCAGCAAGAAATCCACCTGGTTTTTGGCACTGTTTTTCACCCCGCATCCAAACGCCGGAGTCCAGTAACTTTTCTGAAAATAACCTGGAAATACCTTTCCCAAATCAGAACGCTTGTCAAAAAATGCTACACCGCCTACACACCAGGTATCATACCCTTCTTTTTCCAGACCTTCCATAATCGTGCTTCCCTCAAAGGCATAGCTTCCTTCAGGTCCTGTGCTCCCCATCCCAATCTGTTTTGGAAAAAACAGCATTTCCCTGTCTAGCAGACTCTTTGCTTCATAGGGACAGGGCAAAAATCCTGCAAACATGGCGTGATGGGATGGATATGTAAAATTTCCCGGAGCCTGGCGTTTCTGCCATGGCCCATACTGATTTAATACTGGCGTATTCCCCTTTTCCTCTTCACTGACAGCCGCATCATACCTAAGCGTATCCAGACAGATCAGTAAAATATCCTGGCAATTTACCACCTGCCTCATATCTACAGAAGGCTTTGCCTTATTTTTGGAACCTCTAAAACTGTGAAACGGAATCTCTCCAGTTGTTTTTTTCTCATTGTCTTCCACACAGCCACCTCTTTATCATCTTTGCCTGATGTTGGTAAATACTATTTTTATCATAAATATCCTGGTAAATCAAATCTCCCTGACCATTCATCTCGATCACCCTGGGTTTAAAACTCCCTTTTTCCAGCAAAATATCGATCCCAACGCTTCTCAGCCCCTGAAAGCTTCCTGCAGCTCTTTTGCACAGTTCTTCTATCTCCTCAACAGTTGAAACAGTAAGTCCCAATTCTGATGCTTTCAGCGGATGGTTATTCAAGTGCAGGTTGGTAACAGGTCCTTTTGACAGTCTGGCCAGCATAAAATCCGTTTGCCCATCCTGCACTACTGCCCTCAAATCATAGGAAAATCCCTGGTGCTGCGCCTTGGCATACCACCGTTCCACGATACAGTCCAGCGATAACAGCCTGTTTAGAAAAGCCATCACCTGCTCTCTGTCTGTAAAACGCCGAAGCCGCTTGGTATTCACCAGGCGGCCTGTCTGAGGATCTTCCATCCCACAGGTATAAAGCGTCATATTTCCTGTTCTTTTCTGATAGCGGAAAGCAGCAATTCCTGCTGCGCCAGAACCTTTCACCGGCTTTATGAATACCTGAAACATGTCATAATGAGCCATGGCCATAAGAAGATGTTCTCCGTCCGATATGTCTCCTTCCAAGGTTTCTGTCACCGGTATTTCCCTGTTTTTAAGGACTTTCTTGCATCCTTTTTTATCAAGAAGCTGCAAAATAGCCTGCGGCGAATTAAGAAACCGGATATGTTCCCTTTCTCCCAGAATTTCTAACTGTTCCAGAAACGTCTCATAATTGGATGTTAAACCACCCAGTTCCTCCAGACAGCAGCTGGTCCAGACAGGAGGATCTATTTTTAAAAACAGTTCTTTTTGCTCCCATCCTTTTGGCAGGCTCTTTTCCCTCCAAAATGTCTCCCAGTCCCAGAACTCTATAGGTGCTCCCTGGTCCCTCATAGCCTTTTTTAGATGGAGAGTCCGCTTGGTTTTTGGATTTCCCAGAAGAACCGCCTGTCTCATTCTGTCAGCATGGCGTTCATCCATATTTCGCCATGATAGATTTCCGCTTCATTTTCTTCAGAAGCATCCAGTTCTATTGGAAGCCTTTTCAATTCCTGCACCATACTCTCTGACATATAGTGATAATGAACATCTAGAGTTTTTACATTCGGATAGGCTGGAAGCTTCTCTAAAAGCAGCTTTCCGCCTTTGTCTGTCAGTGTGCCATTGGCTAAATCCAGAGTATGAATCTGTCCCATATATTTGCTTTCCAGAACTACCTCTGCCAGTTCATCCTGAATCTCACTATCTTCAATTCCCAAATATTCCAGCTTTGGAAAATCTGATTGTTCCAAAAGTGTCCGTACACTATCTGCATCCCCATCAAAGCCATAGTTATCAATCCCAATATAAAGAACCAGCTTTTTCAGATTTGGCAGCTTGGCCTTCTGAATGGAATTCATAACAGAGACAGGAAGTCCTCCGCAAATAATGGTCAGTGATTCCAGACCCTCATGCTCTATCTCCCCAAGAATCAATTCTTCACTTCCCTTAACAGTCAATTCTTTTAACTGTGGCATGGCGCTCCATAAAGTCTGGTAATTTCCCTGGATAATCCAGGATACTTCGCAGTCTTCATAGTCCATATCCCCTACAAACAACTTCTCCACATGAGAAAAAGCATCCCGGTTATTTACAATGCCATCTAAAATTGCCTGACAGCTTTCCTCACAGGGATTTCCCCAACAGCCAATAATCAAATCTGTAACTTCCAAAAACTCCGGATCCGCCATAATATCCTCTATCATGGCAACGGAATTCTTCCCCTCCTCATACTGTTCATAGTCATAAAAATACTTTTTTGTTTTTCCCATAAAAACCTCCTTATGTTAGTTCTGTTATACTTATTTTACTTCTCTTAAGTATTTCATTGCCTTTCTGCGCATAGCTATATGCTGCCTCCCTATTTATGGTACGGCGCCCCGGAAAGGATTCGGTAACTGCGGTAAATCTGTTCCAGCAAAATAACCCTCATAAGCTGGTGAGGAAATGTCATTTTTGAAAAACTGAGCTGGCAGTCAGCCCGTCTTAGCACCTCATCTGAAAGTCCCAGAGAACCGCCGATTACAAATGCAATATGGCTGACGCCTCCAATTCCCAGAGAGCCTATTTTTTCGGCCAGTTCTTCTGAAGTCAGCATTTTTCCCTGAATCGCCAGCACGATCACATACATGCCTTCCTTCATATGATTTAAAATTCTCTGTCCCTCTTTTTCTTTAATCTGTTCCTCTGCCAGAGCACTTGCCTGATCCGGTGTCTTTTCATCTGCCACCTGAATGATTTCCAGCTTGCAGTAACGGCTAAGACGCTTTGAATACTCCCCTATTGCCTGCTCCAGATATTTTTCTTTTATCTTTCCTACTGTAATCAGGGTGATTTTCATACTTTATCCCGGCCTTTCCCAAACTCCAGAATCATATCGTACCACACTGCACCTCCATGAACAGACGCAGACACACCCAAATTCTGATAGCCGAATTTCTCATAGTAATGGATCAATTTATCCTTACAGGTCAAAATCACTCCATCCCGTCCCTGCTTTTTAGCCTCCTCAATCATCCGATTCATTAAAGCAGCCGCCACGCCCTGACGTCTAGCCTTTTTTGCCACATCCAGTCCAAAAATGCTCTGATACCGGCCATCTTTTTTGTGCCAGCTAACATCCTCAAACATTTCATCGCAAATTTTCTGACAATCCACTGCAGCTCCGTTGATAAACCCGATTATCTCCTGGGGACAGCCGTCTTTTACCTCTTCTGCCACAAAAAAGCATTCTGGAAAAGCAGTCAGACGCTTTTTAAGGGAATCCTCGTTTGCCGCCTCTGCTGCCGGAAAACACTCTGCCTCTACTCCTGCAATTGCCTTTACGTCTTCTATTCTTCCCTGTCTTATCTGATAAGTCATTTTTCTCTCTTCTTTCTCATATATTAAAAAAAATCAATCCATAGGGATGATTGGTCTATGAAACATCCTTTTCCCAAAAAACATCTTACCGCCTTTGGCCTGGCGGCTCTCTTTTGCTTTTCATTTTTTGCAGGCCAGATGACGGCCCGCTTTACCTTAAGCCGTCCGGCATCCTCCCATATCCTTCAAAATGCATCCGATGGCAACTGGGGCTTAAGCTTTCAAACCCAGGGCCAAACTCCTGTGGGCAACGCCACTTCTGATTATCTGAAACAGTACAGGGCCTGTTATGCTGGTTCTCCTGATGAAAAGGTGATTTATCTCACCTTTGACGCCGGATATGAAAACGGCAATACCGCCCCGATTTTGGATGCCCTAAAAAAACACAATGCACCAGCAGCTTTTTTTCTGGTAGGCAATTATCTGGAAACCAGCCCGGATTTAGTAAAAAGAATGGTAAATGAAGGCCACATTGTAGCCAATCATACCTACCACCACCCGGATATGTCTAAAATTTCCACTGCCGATACGTTTCAAAAAGAACTGACGAATTTGGAAACCCTGTTTCAGCAGATAACTGGTACATCCATGCCGAAGTTTTACCGCCCTCCCCAGGGAAAATACAGCGAAGACAATCTGAAAATGGCAAATGACATGGGGTATACCACATTTTTCTGGAGTCTGGCTTATGTAGACTGGTACCAGGATAAGCAGCCGTCAAAAGAAGAAGCGTTTGATAAACTGATTAACCGGATTCATCCAGGAGCCGTTGTTCTGCTCCACAGCACCTCCAGCACCAATGCAGATATTTTAGATGAACTTCTCACCAAATGGGAAGAGATGGGATATCGGTTTGAATCTATTGACAAATTGGCAGAAACCCTGTAATACCGGGTTTCTGCTTGTTTCTAAAGTAAACCATCTTCTTTATTTGGCGCGAAAATAGTATCCTACGCCCCACTTGGTATGGACGTATTTCGGATCGCTTGGGCTTGGCTCAATTTTTTCCCGCAACCTTCTCACATGAACGTCTACTGTGCGGACATCGCCAGTATCCATGGCCCGATTGCCCCATACAAGGGCCAGTAAAGACTCCCTGCTGTAAACCTTGTTAGGATTGCACACTAAAAGTTCCAGAAGGTCAAACTCCTTTGCTGTCAGATTAATCTCTTTTTCGCCGATAAACACTCTTCGGCTGTCCATATCCAGTTTTAAATCTCCTGCAATCATCACATGATTTTCCGGACCCTGGTTCTTTTTCTTATTTTTGGCGCTGCGGCGCATAATCGCTTTGATTCTGGCCTTAACCTCTAAAATATTAAAGGGCTTGGTGATGTAATCATCTGCCCCGTATTCCAGTCCCAGAATTTTATCCATATCGCCGCCCTTAGCAGTCAGCATAATAATCGGCACTTCGGAAAATTCCCGAATCGCCTGGCACACTTCATATCCGTCTGCTTTTGGAAGCATCACATCCAGCAAAATAATGTCGTATTCTTTCTGACGCGCCTTCTCAATGGCTTCTTCGCCGTCATATGCGCAGTCTACCTCCATGTCATCCTGTTCCAAACTGAACCGGATTCCTTTTACAATCAACTTCTCATCATCCACTACTAATACTCGCGCCATGTTCCACCTCTGATTTATGTACTGCCGTCTTTAAACGGTAATTTTATCTTTTATCTTTTCAAATACTGCGTCTTTGATGCCGGGAACCTGCTTAATCTCCTCAATAGACTCAAAAGGTCCATGCTCCTGCCGATATGTTATAATATCCTGAGCCCTGGATTCCCCAATCCCTCCAAGAGCGGTAAGTTCGCTGATCCCGGCTGTGTTAAGATTTACTTTTCCTTCTTCCTCCGAAAAAGGAATCTGGGAAAGAGTCTGGGCTTCTTCTCTGGTGGGAATCTGGATTTTCATACTGTCTTCCAGAAGTTGGGCCAGATTCAGGGCATCTTTTGCCGCCTCTTCTGAAAACCCTCCTGCCGCCCCAACTGCGTCTAAAATCCTGTCTCCCTCAGACAATTCATAAACTCCCGGACTTTTCACTGCACCGCACACATGAACCAAAAGAACCGCTGGTTTTAGAGACTCCTTTACAGTCTCCATCTTTCCAGACTCTGTTTCCAGCATATCCTGTGTGCAGTCTTCTGCCTGGTTTTCGGCATTTAAAATCATTTCCTCCTTCCGGCTGTCACATCCGGTACTCAAGTACAGTGCCAAAAGAAGGAGAGGCAGCAGGACTGCTGCCTTCCGGCATTTTTTTATAAAAGTTTTCAATGGCTTCCTCCTTAATAGGATGCCGTCTCAGCCTATACTCTATTCTACCCAATGGACCTTTTAAATACAAGCATTATTTTTTAAAAATTACAATCCCTAAAATGGCAACTGCTGCCCCTAAAAGTTTTCTCCATTCAAAGTCTGCCTGTTCCACTCCAAACATACCGAATACTTCAATACAGTAAGCCACAATAATCTGGGCAACTACAATCAAAAGAGCCGACTGAGCAGGGCCTAAGCTTCCCACACTTTTGATTACTGTATAGGTAATGAAAGCCCCAAGAATTCCTCCCAGCAGCATGTATTTCGGCTCTACCTGCCAAAGTCCTCCTATCTGCTCCCTGCCGGTAAACAGCCACATAGCCAGACAGGCCGCAAATGCCGTCAGCTGCACCCACCCGGCTGATACCCAAATACTGGTCTGCTTGGTCACCTCTGTATTAAATACTCCCTGAATGCTCATCAGAGCGCCTGAAATCAGCGCAATTATCCATCCTGCCATTTTTCTGTTCCGCCTCTCTGTAAACTTTCTCTTGTGATGCTTAGATTTCCCAAAAATCCGGTTCCTATTCCTGTCAGGACTGCCTGATCCGAAAAAGCTTATGGTTGTATTATATCTGAACATGTACACATCATTACTTTTATGATATACTACCGCTGTAAAGTGAAACAATTCCTCAGTTTAGCGCAAAGAAAGGATCTGTTGCCATGGCAATACCTCAAAAACAATTTTACACTGAAGCTGACTGCTGCGCTCTTTTAGAAGACGTATGGACCGAACTGATAGACTATCAGTAATCATAAAAGATTGGAGGGCCTGACATGTTTGACGTAGAGCAAATCAAAAGTTTAAATGACTTAGAGTTAATGGTTTATGAATATATTGTAAAAAATCCAGACAAGGTAAAATATATGCGGATACGGGAACTGGCCTCTGAAGTCCATGTCTCTACCTCTACTATTCTCCGTTTCTGCAAAAAGATGGGCTGCGGCGGCTACGCAGAATTTAAGCTGCAGTTTCGGGAGCATTTAAATCCCAAAAACCAGGCCCAGATACAGGATGATATTTCCGAAGTCATTGATTTTCTTAAAAAGACCTCTTCTGAAGAGTTTGAAAACAAGCTGGATTTTCTGGCAGAGATCATTTTTGAGGCAGACAACGTTTTTTTAGTGGGAAGCGGAATGTCCGGTATTGTAGCCAAATACGGCGCACGCTACTTTTCCAGTATGGGAAAATTTTGTCTTTACATCGACGAACCCCATTATCCCACAGAAAGTCAGTTCATCGACAATTCCTTTGTAATCGTATTCTCTGTATCCGGCGAGTCCAGGGATACCATTGGCCACGTAACCAGATTTAAAGAAAAGAACTGTCGGATTTTAAGCATTACCAATACGGAAAACTGCACCATTGCCAAACTGTCCGATTATAACATCGCCTATTATGTCACCTATATGAAATTAAAAGATTACGATGTTACCACCCAGCTGCCTGCCATCAGCATTGTAGAACGTCTCGGAAAAAAACTTTACAGAAACAGTGTGTTACTTAAAAAAAACAAGTGATTCGATGTGTCACTTGTTTTTTTAGTGCCAAAAGACGCTGACAAACGCCCTGTTCTTTTCTATAATGCCCTTATCACACAAACCTTAGGGAGGAAAAAAAACATGGCAAGAGATTATGCGGTTGTATCGAAAAATATCGCAGAACACATTGGCGGTGCAGACAACATCGCAAGCGTTACCCATTGCATGACCCGTCTTCGTTTTGTACTAAAAGATGAAACTCTGGCAAATGATGAGGCTGTGAAAGCCATCGACGGTGTAATGGGACTGGTAAAACAGGGAGGACAGTATCAGATTATTATTGGCAATCATGTGGAGTCTGCTTATCAGGAAATTTTAAAAATGGGCAATTTTGGCGACGAAAGCCTGATTGCAAAAGGAGAAAAGAAAGAACCATTAACTCTAAAAAAAATCGGCAATAATATCCTGGATGCCATTGTGGGAACCATGTCTCCCCTGATTCCGGCCATTATCGGCGGTTCCATGGTAAAACTGCTGGTCATGCTTCTCGGAATGGCAGGTATCCTGTCAGCTGATTCTGAAACTTATAAAATTCTAAACACCATTGGTGACGGCGCTTTTTATTTCCTGCCGATTATGGTAGCTGCATCTGCGTCTAGGAAATTTAAAACAGATATGTTCTTAGCCATTGCCATCGGCGGTGTGTTGATTCATCCGGATTTCAGAACCATGATGGAAGCCGTAACCGTAGGCGATACAGCAGCTCACTTTTTCGGTATTCCCATTGCTTCTGTAAAATACACTTATACCGTCATTCCTGCTCTGTGCATGACCTGGATTTTATCTTATATTGAGCGGGGAATTGACAAGATTACTCCAGCAGTGACCAAAAATTTCCTAAAGCCTATGCTCATCATCCTGGTTGCTGCCCCCATTGCAATCTTAATTATCGGCCCTGCCGGTGTGTATCTGGGTGAAGGAATTTCTGCATTTGTATTCTTTGTACAGTCAAAGCTGGGATTTTTAGCTGTTGGAATCATGGGTGCACTCTGGCCGCTTCTGGTTATTACCGGTATGCACCGCGTATTTACTCCGACTATTTTGCAGACCATTTCGGAAACTGGCATGGAAGGCACTGTAATGCCTTCTGAGATTGGCGCCAATTTGTCTTTAGGCGGCGTTTCTCTTGCAGTAGCCCTCAAAACCAAAAACAGCGAACTCCGCCAGACTGCTCTTGCAGCCGCTTCTTCTGCACTGATTGCGGGCACTACAGAACCGGCTCTATACGGTGTGGCAGTCCGCTTAAAGCGCCCGTTGATTGCCTCTTTAATTACCGGATTTGTCTGCGGCTGTCTGGCAGGGATCGGCGGCCTGGCCAGCCGTTCCATGGTATCGCCAAGTGTCCTGACCGGCGTACAGTTTATTGATCCGGCAAATCCCGGACGCAGTATTGCATGGATTGCAGGCATTACGATTTTGTCCATTGTACTGTCCTTTATCTTAACACTGGTCATTGGATTTGAAGACATTCCAGAAGAGGAGAACTAACATTGAGTGATTTTAAAATACCGGATCATTTCCTGTGGGGAGGCGCTATTTCCGCAAATCAGGCGGAAGGTGCCTACCGGGAAGGCGGCCGGGGAATCAGCAACATTGATTTGATTCCCCATGGCATTAAACGCATGGACGTAAAACTTGGGAACGTCCCTTATCCTGAAATGGATGAACATTCCTATTATCCCAGCCACGAAGCAGTTGATTTTTATCATCACTATAAAGAAGATTTAGCCCTAATGGGAGAACTTGGCCTGAAAGTGTTCCGCACTTCTATTTCCTGGTCCCGCCTCTATCCTCAGGGAGACGAAGAATCTCCTAATCCGGATGGAATTGCATTCTATAAAAATGTTTTTAAAGAATGTCAAAAATACGGTATGGAGCCACTGGTTACTTTGTGTCATTTTGATATTCCGGCAAATTTAATTGCCAAATACGGCTCCTGGAGAAACAGAAAAGTGGCAGATCATTTTCTCCGGTATGCCAAAACCTGTTTTAAAGAATTCTCCGGCCTTGTAAAATACTGGCTGACATTTAATGAAATCAATATTGTGCTTCACAGTCCTTTTTCCGGGGCAGGAATTGCTTTTAAGGAAAATGAAAACCGGAATCAGGTCATCTACCAGGCAGCCCACCACATGTTAGTTGCCAGTGCTCTGGCAACCAAAGAAGCCCATGAGCAAAATCCGGAAAACAAAGTCGGCTGTATGTTGGCAGGAGGCAGTTTCTATCCTTATTCCTGCAATCCCCAGGATGTGTGGGAATCTGTAAAAAAAGAGCAGGAAAATTTATTTTTTATTGACGTGCAGGTGCGCGGACATTACCCCAGTTATGCCAAAAAACTCTTTGCTGAAAAACATGTATGTCTGGACATAAAAGACGGAGATCTGGAAAGCCTGAAACACACTGTAGATTTTATCTCCTTCAGCTATTACGCCAGCCGCTGTGTGGCCGCCGACATGGATGGAAAAACTGCTAATGAGGGAAATGTCGTCCGATCCGTAAAAAATCCCTGGCTGAACATGAGTCAGTGGGGCTGGGCCATCGATCCTCTGGGACTTCGCATTACCATGAACCAGTTGTATGACCGGTATCAGAAACCTCTTTTTATTGTAGAAAACGGTCTTGGCGCAAAGGATGTGATCCATGCTGACGGAACCATACAGGATGACTACCGGATTGATTATCTGAGGCAGCACATTGAAGCCATGAAATCAGCCATGGAAGACGGTGTAGACTTAATGGGCTATATTGTGTGGAGCTGCATTGATTTAGTATCTGCCTCCACTGGTGAAATGAGCAAACGGTACGGTTTTGTTTATGTTGATAAAGACGATGAAGGAGGAGGAAGTCAAAAACGCAGAAAAAAAGCATCCTTTGACTGGTACAAATCTGTTATTCAAACTAATGGTGAAATGATTTGACTTTTCCGCCGATTGGCGGTATACTGCTTGAGAATTAATTACATAGACACGCTAGGGGAGCTTAACGCTGAGATTGGGACTTTTATAAAGATTCCTGACCCTCACTACTTGAACCGGATAATACCGGCGTAAGGAAGCATCAAATATGGTTTCATAATTTTCTTTTGCTGTATTTGAACAAGCCGCCCCTCCTGTCAATCAAGGAGGTTTTTTTTATGTATGATTTTCTGGTAACTGCAGAAGGCGGCCTGACAGCCGCCGGTTACGGCATCTTTATTGCCGCCGCCATTCTTCTTTTCCTGTTGGGCGGACTGGCAAGGGGCAAAAGCAAAAAAGGACAGAGTCTGTCCACCAAGCAGTTGGTATTCTGCGCAATGGCTATGGCTCTATCCTTTCTCACATCCTACATAAAGCTGTTTTCCGCTCCCTGGGGCGGATCCATTACTCTGTGCAGCATGCTGTTTATCTGTCTTATCGGCAACTGGTATGGAGTGCGGGCAGGAATTTTAACCGGACTTGCCTATGGAATCCTTCAGTTTTTACAGGAACCTTTTGTTCTTTCCTTCTTTCAGGTATGCTGCGATTATGTGCTGGCCTTTTCCGCACTGGGACTTGCAGGACTGTTCTGCAAATCCAAAAACGGCCTGATAAAAGGATATCTTGCCGGTATTCTGGCCCGCGGCGCATTCCATGCACTGGGCGGATATTTATACTGGATGGAGTATATGCCGGAAAATTTCCCCCAGGCTCTGCGCCCTGTCTACCCCATTGTATATAACTACTCCTACATCCTGGCAGAAGGAATTATCACGATTATCATTATTTCCCTTCCGCCTGTTGCAAAAGCGCTGGCTCAGGTCCGCCGCAGAGCAACCGAAGCATAATCGTTACACCATCCGCTGGTGCTATCCTCTGCGCTGCATGGCAGCCCTTACCAGGTGCTTTGCCAGCACAGAGGTAGTGACAGCGCCTACGCCTCCCGGCACCGGCGTAGCCATAGACGCAGTTTCCTTAAGCGACTCAAAATCCACATCTCCGCAAAGATTTCCGTCTGTATCCACATTAATTCCCACATCAATTACCACTGCATCTTTCCTGACACAGGATTTATCTAACATCTTTGCCTTTCCGGCTGCAGCAATTAAAATTTCCCCCTCTTTGCAAACAGCCTGCAGATTTTTTGTGCGCGTATGACAGATGGTCACTGTTGCATGTTCCTTTAGAAGCAGCAAGGACAAAGGACGTCCCACCACCATGCTGCGTCCCACAATGACTGCCCGTTTTCCGGCAATCTCCACGCCTCCTGCCTTCAGCACCTCTATAACTGCCTCCGCAGTACAGGGCGCAAATCCAGACTCATCCCCAGCGCATACTTTGGCGATGTTTACCGGACAAATCCCGTCCAAATCCTTAGCCGGATCGATCAGTCCGGCAATCCGTTCTTCCTCAATCTGCTTTGGAAGGGGACGAAACAGCAAAATTCCGTCGGTCTCCTCATCCTCATTGATTTTTAAAAATTCTTTTTCAAATTCCTCATGGGAAATGTCCTGCGGGAACGCATAAACTTCTGCCAGAAGTCCCAGCTTTTCCATGCGCCTTAGCGCCCCTCTCTCATAGGAAAGGTCATCCGGCCGCTCTCCCACCCGTACAATGGCAAGTTTGGGAATCCGTTTCTGCTCTGTCTTAAACTCCTGTAATTTTGTCTCTATCTCCCGCTGAATGTTTTCAGATACGGCTGCCCCTTTTAATGTAATCATCCTCGTAGTTCTCTCCTTACTGTCTCGTAAATCTGATCCGCTTTTTTCAGTCCGGCATCAAGCATTTCATCTGCCTCTCTATTCAGTGTTTCGGCCAGTTTTCTATCTTTCATGGATTTGGTATTGATGTATACATTCATCACTGCTCCCCCAAGAGCTGTCCGGATAAACTGCACTCCCACTCCCACATCACTTACTGCCATAACACTTCCCTTCTCTTGCAAAACTGCCAGAATATCCAGCATTTTTAAGGATTCTCTCATAATCTCCATAGGGACTTTGCTGGCTGTCAGAAGGTTTTCTTCCATTGCTTTCTCTTTGTAAGCCTTTTCTTCCTCAGTAACAGAAGGAAGGCGGTAACAGGCAGCCAGCGGAGCAAATACTCTGGCATCTTCATCTGCCAACCAGAACAGGCGGGTTTGAATCTGTTTCATCGAACCAAGCAGTTCTTTCACTTCGGACTCCACATCCGCGTATTTCTTTTTTCCAACTGTCAGGTTTGCCACCATCTGTCCCAGAGCATTTCCCATAACCCCTGCCAGAGCAGATGCACCGCCTCCGCCAGGTGTAGGGGACTTGGAAGATAACTCTGCCATAAATCCCTGTATTGTCTGTGTTCTTACCTCCATGTCGTCTCCTTTCCTTAGTAACTGTGATTACATCAATTATTTTGGCTTACCAGTTTTCTGTTTCCAAAATGTCGCATATCACTCCCTACCTTCATTCGCTATATTATTTATCTCGGTCCCAAGAACTTATCCCCATTCAAGTGTATCATGTGCTCCGGCATCTCGGCAATCCAAACTTCCGTTTCCCATGCCAGTGCCTCAGAAAATTTCTTATATGTTTTGATGATAAACTTGCCATAAATCTTGCAGTTTCCATACTTGTAAAAAACTGTCCATATTTCTTTCGTTCTTTTTTAGGCATACTTTCTATATACAAATTTGTGAGTTCAATAATTTTCTCCAACACTTCATCTCACCTCATGCTTATCTACATACATCAATTATACTCTATCATTCTATCAATTTCAACACATTTTAGAACAAATGTTCTTATTACAGTCTTTGAATTTATTCCTATACTATATCTTATTTTCATCTAAAAATCTATCCAAACAAGCTATCACTTGCTGTCTTTTGCCAAGACACCACCGAGAATACCTGCGCCAAAAAACCTTACCAACTTTCAGCTTCATTTCTGAAAATCAGTAAGGCTTTTGTGTTATTGAAGTATTTTATTTTCCAATTATTGCTACTAACCGGGAAATCATCTCATCAATCTCCGATTTTCCTGCAATCAGAGGAGGAATCAGCCGTATGGTATTTCCCGCCGCAGTGATCAGCACCAGATTCTCTTCCAGCAAAGCCTTTTTTGCCGTCTCTCCTGCTGATATATCAGAGCAAAGTTCCAAGCCCTGCATCAGTCCCATTCCTCTGTGAGCTGCCACTGCCGGACAGGTATCCTTTAGCTCCTCTAATTTTTCCCACAAATATTGTCCCATTTCCTGCACATGGGTCAATAAGTCTCTCTCTTCAAAAATATCCAGCACAGATAAAGCCGCTGCACAAACCAGCGGATTTCCCCCGTAAGTACTTCCATGATCTCCTGGAACCATGGCCAAGGCTGCCTTCCCGCAGGCTAAAAATGCGCCGATCGGAACGCCATTTCCCAGCGCTTTTGCCACCGCCATCACATCTGGTTTTACCCCATAATGCTGCCATGCAAACATCCGGCCGGTGCGCCCCATTCCACACTGAACTTCATCTAAAATCATCAGTATATCCAGATCATCGCACAGTTTGCGTATTCCCTGCAAAAACTCTTTTTCTGCCGGATAAATACCTCCTTCTCCCTGGATGGTCTCCAAAATTACTGCACAGGTCTGATCCGTTATAAGCTGTTTCACACTGTCCAGATTATTGTACTGAGCAAACTTAATCCCTGGTATCAGAGGCTGAAACGGCTCCTGGTAAGGCGCATTTCCGGTAACCGACAATGCCCCCATACTGCGCCCATGAAAAGAATGGGTCATGGCAATAATCTCTGCATCCTTCTGACAGGTTCCGCTTTTTTGTTTTTTATTATACGCATACCGGCGGGCAATTTTTAATGCGCCTTCAATGGCTTCTGTTCCGCTGTTGGTAAAAAACACTTTGTCCATTCCAGAAACTTTTAACAGCTTTTCTCCTGCTTTTACAGCCGGCTCATTGTAAAATAAATTGGATGTGTGAGTCAGTTTGTCGATCTGTTTTTTTACCGCCCTGCTGAAAGTCTCATCACCGTATCCCAGGGCCATGACAGCAATTCCTGCGCCAAAATCTAAGTATTCTCTGCCCTCTGTATCATACAGATACATCCCTTTTCCATGGTCAAATACCACCGGAAACCGATTGTATGTCTTATAAAAAACCTGCTCTCCCAGGTTCATTAACTGCTCTTTATCTGCCATGATTATCCTCCTTGCTGCCGCTTACAATGGCCGTCCCGATTCCGTTATTGGTAAAGATTTCAAGCAGCAGGCAGTGGGGAATCCTGCCATCCAGAATATGCACCCGGTTTACCCCGTTTTCAATAGCATCTATGCAGTTTTGCAGTTTGGGAAGCATGCCGCCGCCTAACATGCCGCTGTCTACAAATGTTTTTGCCTCTGCTGCTGTCATCGCTGAAATCAGAGAACTTTTATCTTCATAATCCTTATAAACGCCTTCCACATCTGTTAAAAACGCCAGCTTTTCTGCGCTTACAGCCCTGGCAATGGCGCAGGCTGCATCGTCTGCATTAATATTGTAGCTTACATAATTGCTGTCAAATCCAATAGGGCAGATAATGGGAAGGAAATCTTTTTCCAGCAAATCGTAAATAATCTGCGGATTTACTTCTGTAATATTTCCTACAAAGCCAATATCCTGGCCGCCGGAAAGCTTTTTCTCGCATTTTAGCAGACAACCGTCTTTTCCGCTGATTCCCACTGCCTGACATCCCAGTTCATTCACCATCTGCACCAGACTTTTATTGACCTTATTTAACACCATTTCTACAATCTCCATGGTAGGTTCATCGGTAAAGCGAAGGCCGTTTACAAACCTGGGTTCCATGCCCACCTTGCTGACCCAGCGGCTGATCTCTTTGCCTCCTCCATGGATGATAATCGGTTTAAATCCAACTAACTTTAACAGCACAACGTCCTGGATCACGTGGCGTTTCAGCTCTTCATCTACCATGGCGCTGCCACCGTATTTTACCACGATAATCTTGCGGTTAAACCGCTGAATATAGGGCAGAGCTTCGATTAATGTCTCTGCCTTCTGCATAATTTCTGCCTCTAATTTCATCTTCATTTCCCCTTTTATTTTGGTGTTAAGAGCGGTAATCTGCGTTAATTTTTACATAGTCAAAGGTCAAATCGCATCCCCATGCTGTAGCAGAAGCATCTCCCATTTTAATATCTGCAGTGGCCGTTACCTCCGGCTGCGACAGGATTTCTGTTGCTTTTTCTTCGCTATATGGGAGGGCAACTCCGTTCTCTATAATCTTTAATTTGCCTGCTGCACTTTCAAAATACAAGTCTACCTGTTCCGGATCAAACTGCGCTCCCGAATACCCCATGGCGCATAAAATCCTGCCCCAGTTGGCATCATGCCCAAAGATGGCTGCCTTGGTAAGAGAGGAAGTAATAATGGATTTTGACAGGATTACTGCCTGTTTCTTGCTTTCTGCGCCCACTACTTTTACTTCAAATAAAGCTGTGCATCCTTCCCCGTCCCCTGCCATTTTTTTAGCCAAAGTTTCATTTATATAGTTTAATGCCCTGCAAAATTCCTGATAATCCTGATTCTTTTCTGTAATTTCCGGATTTCCTGCCTGTCCGTTTGCTAAAAGGAGAACCGTATCATTGGTGGAAGTGTCTCCATCTACAGAAATCATATTGTAGGTATCTTTCACATCCTCGCTCAGGGCCTCCTGCAAAAGTTCCTTTGAGATTGCTGCATCTGTGGTGACAAAGCTTAACATGGTGCACATATTGGGATGAATCATGCCCGATCCCTTGCACATGCCGCCAATTGTAACTGTTTTTCCACCTAAAATGATGGTAACTGCCGCCTCTTTTTTCTTTGTATCCGTCGTCATAATCGCCCTGGCAGCATTACTTCCCGCCTCTTTGGTGTCAGACAAAACAGGAGCCATTGTTTCGATTCCTGCTGTAATTTTGTCCATGGGAAGCTGCATGCCAATCACGCCGGTTGATGCCACTAAAACACTGCTTTCGGGAATATTCAGCGCCCTTGAAGCAGCCCTGGCAGTCTCTTTGCAGTATTCCATTCCCTCTGTGCCGGTACAGGCATTGGCAATTCCTGCATTTATTACCACTGCATGGGCGCTGGCGCCGCTTGCCACCTGGTTTTTATCCCATTTTACAGGGGCCGCTTTTACCAGATTTGTGGTAAATGTACCAGCTGACACGCAAGGACTTTTACTGTAAAGAAGCGCCATGTCCTGCCTGTTTTGATACTTAATTCCCGCTGCTGCTGAAGCTGCTAAAAACCCTATTGCCGCTGTCGCTCCGCCTTCTATTATTTTCATGATCCGGTCTCCTTTTTATCCAATGATGTTGGGGTCAAAAGCCCCCAACTACGATATCCACGGATTGTTCCGCGTTTCACACTCCCACAATCCTGATATCACCCAATAAATTTCGTAATATTTTCTTCATTTAAGATGAAATCATAGCAGTTGACATCCTCCCGTTCATTCCAGCCCACTCCCTGCCAGAATGCATTTCCCACCTGGTTGGATTTAAAGGCAATCAGACTGACCTTGTTGATGCCTTCCTCTTTCAGAGCATACATGCACCACTTAGCCATCTGGTGTCCAATGCCCTGTTTTCGATACTGTTTTTCCACGCATACGTGGTAAAAATAGCCGGTTCTCCCATCATGTCCGCATAGAATATTGCCAATAATCCGGCCGCTTTGGACTGCCACTACGCTGGTGGAAGGATTGCGCTTTAAAAACCTTGCTACCCCTTCCCTGGAATCGTCCAGAGAGCGGATTCCAAAGCCGGTTATAGTCTGCCACAATTTAAAAACCTGGTCATAATCTTCTATTTTCATGGGACGATACAAAATCTGCATGATACCTCCTTATGGGAACATTGGAATCTGCTTTAACCCCGTATTTTCCGGCAGGCCAAACAGCAGATTCATGTTTTGAACAGCCTGCCCCGCAGCGCCTTTTACCACATTGTCAATGGCTCCCATCATCACGATCCGGTTGGTTCTGGGATCAATTTTAAAGTTTATGTCTGCAAAATTGCTTCCTTCCACAAAGCGAGTCTGGGGAACCATGTCTTTTTCCAAAACCCGTACGAAATACTCATTCCCATAATAGCTGTCGTATACTGCTTTTACCTCTTCATGGGAAACATTTTTGGTTAAAGAAGCATATGCTGTCACCAGAATCCCTCGATTCATGGGGACTAAATGAGGGGTAAAGCTGATAGTAACCGGCTGTCCGGACACATAAGAAAGCTGCTCTTCAATCTCTGGTGTATGCCGGTGGGAAGCAACGCCATAAGCCTTGATATTTTCATTTACTTCGCAGTACAGGCTGTCCGTCTTTGCCCCTCTGCCTGCCCCTGACGTGCCGGATTTCGCGTCAATAATCATCGTGGACATGTCAATCAGTCCTTCCTTTGCCAAAGGATATACAGATAGGAACGAGCAGGTGGGATAACAGCCCGGATTGGCAATCAGTCTGGCATTTTTTATGGACTCTCTGTTGATTTCCGGAAGGCCGTAGACCGCCTCCTCAATAAACTGAGGACTTGCATGGGGGATTTTATACCACTCTTCATATATGGAAACGTCTTTGATTCGGAAATCTGCACTTAAATCTATGATTTTTACTTTTGATAGAATTTCTTCATTTATTAAGGAAGCACAAAGTCCCTGGGGAGCTGCCATAAAAATAACATCCACCAGATCGGCCAGTTCTTCGATATCATCTGCCCTGCACACATCCTCTGTCATCCCAAACAGGTTCTGATAAATGGAAGCATATTTCTTATCAATATAACTTTTGGAGCCATACCATTTAATTTCTACATCCTCTCTCTGGAGCAAAAGCCTTGCCAGTTCGCCTCCTGCATAACCGGTTGCTCCGATAATCCCTGCTTTTATCATATTATCTTTCCCTCCAACTTGCTTAAACTTTTCATAATTATACGCTTTTTGTGAATAATATGCAAGTTGTTTTTTCACAAATATTCGCATGTAACAGTTCAGCCTTGCATCTTCTTGCCCGCCTGTGGCGGACAAGAAGCGTCTGGCGTCTGCCTATGAAGATTCAGACAGAAAAACTCTTATGAAAACAAACTTTCAATGCTTTTTCCTGTCTGAATCTTCGCAAGGCTGAACTGTTACATTCGCATTAAGATTTTAGCAATTTCTCTCATTTAACGCTTGCATTTTCTTACATAGTGTTGTATATTTATAAATATCACTTAAGACAGTTACAGATTCAGGAGGATTTTCATTATGAAAGAAAAAGTAGTATTAGCATATTCCGGAGGTTTGGACACAACCGCAATTATCCCATGGCTGAAAGAAACCTTTGATTATGAAGTAATTTGCTGCTGCATCGACTGCGGACAGGGCGAAGAGCTGGACGGCCTGGATGAGCGGGCAAAAATGTCCGGCGCTTCCAAGCTGTATATTGAAAACATTATTGATGATTTCTGCGACAATTACATTATGCCCTGTGTAGAAGCCGGCGCTGTTTATGAAAACAAATATCTGCTGGGCACTTCCATGGCCCGTCCGGCAATTGCAAAAAAATTAGTAGAAATTGCGCGCAAAGAAGGAGCTGTTGCCATCTGCCATGGCGCAACCGGAAAAGGCAATGATCAGATCCGTTTTGAACTGGGCATTAAGGCATTGGCGCCTGACATCAAGATTATTGCACCATGGCGAATGACTGATGTATGGACCATGCAGTCCCGCGAAGATGAGATCGCTTACTGCAGGGCTCATGGCATTGACCTCCCATTTTCTGCTGATTCCAGTTACAGCCGGGACCGGAACTTATGGCACATCAGCCACGAAGGTCTGGAACTGGAAGATCCGGCAAATGAGCCGAATTACAAACATCTGTTAGTTCTCGGCGTTACTCCGGAAGATGCCCCGGACCAGCCGGAATATGTAACCATGACTTTTGAAAAAGGCATTCCTACCAGTGTCAATGGAGAAAAAATGAAGGTTTCCCAGATTATTTCCAAATTAAATGAACTGGGCGGCAAACATGGCATCGGCATTATTGATATCGTAGAAAACCGCGTTGTAGGAATGAAATCCCGCGGCGTTTATGAGACTCCAGGCGGCACTATCCTGATGGAAGCTCATCAGCAGTTAGAGGAGCTGATTTTAGACCGGGCCACCATGGAAGTGAAGAAAGACATGGCCAACAAGTTTGCACAGATTGTCTACGAGGGCAAATGGTATACCCCTCTTAGAGAAGCTGTTCAGGCATTTATTGAGTCTACCCAGCAGTATGTGACAGGAGAAGTAAAATTTAAGCTTTACAAGGGCAATATCACCAAGGCCGGCACTACCTCTCCCTACTCACTATATAGTGAGTCTCTGGCTTCTTTCACTACCGGAGACTTATACGATCACCATGACGCTGATGGTTTTATCACCTTATTCGGACTTCCATTAAAGGTTCGGGCCATGAAATTGGCAGAAATAAAAAACAATCAGAAAACTGAATAATTTTTCTTGAAATTACCCCTATTATTTTGCTATAATGGGGGTGATTAATTTTAACAAGGGGGATTTTCTATGGAATCAATGAACCTGAATGGGCAGCCCTATTCTGCCAGCATGAATCAAACTGAATCTATTGGGAACTACACAGCAAAAACCTTTGGCTGGATGTTTGTCGGTTTGATCATTACTTTTCTGATTGCACTGTTTGGTTATGCCACAGGAGCAGTTCTCTATGTATTTGCCGTTCCGTATCTTTATCTGATACTGGGCATTGCAGAACTCTTGCTCGTAATCTTTTTATCGGCCCGTATTCAGAAACTGTCTGTGGGAGCTGCAAGAGCGCTGTTTTTCACCTATGCAGCACTAAACGGCGTAGTATTCTCCGCCTATTTCTTAATTTATGAAATTGCAGACCTGATTCTGGTGTTCGGCGCTACTGCTTTGTTTTTCGGTGTAATGGCTGCAATTGGCTATTTTACAAAATCAGATTTAAGCCGTCTGCGCAATTTCCTGGTAGGCGGAACGATTTTCCTTCTGGTTTTCTGGATCTTTGCCATGTTTATTGATTTAAGTCAGTTTTCCACCATTGCCTGCACTGTGGGTATTTTTATCTTCCTGGTATTTACTGCCTATGATACCCAGAAAATTCGGGCTTACCACGCCTATTACTCCCAGAGTCCTGATATGCTGGCAAAAGCATCCATCTTCAGCGCTTTGGAACTTTATCTGGATTTCATCAACCTGTTCTTATATCTAATCCGGGTAATCGGCAGAAACCGCAATTAAGCGGCAATCGTTCAAACCAGTGTACTGTCTTGTTCACTTTCATCATAATGACACAGAATGAATTTTCAGCCTGTAAGACGAGGAATGAGGCGATGCGGCGGCATCGTCGGTTGACAACAGCGCAGCAGATGGAAATTCAGACATGTCATTATGTGGAATATGAGTGATACAGTACACTGAGATTGCAAATTTTTCCGGCTTCCTCAATCTGTTCTAAATATTTTCTTTCTCATTTAAACTTCTTCTCTATTATTCTTATTTTCTCCAGATACTGTTCCAGTTCTTCTACACTTCTTGGCCATGGCAGGGACGGATCTAAGATATTCGTTCTGCATAAACTGTCAAATAATCTCAGACAGACCGGAAAGACCAGATTGGTTGTTTCAAGGAGCTGTTTGTCTGCCAGTATTTCTCTGGGGTTTCCTTGGCGAAGTACCATCCCTTCATGAAATATCACTGCTTCATCTGCCCATGAAAGGGCATAATCCACATCATGGGTGGCAATCAGTACTGTTATCCCCCTTTTGGTCATTCTGTCTACTGCCTGGTTGACCAGTTGTTCATGTTTCGGATCCAGAGCAGATGCCGGCTCGTCCAAAATTACCAATTCCGGCTCCATGACCAGAACGTCCGCAATGGAAACCAGCTTTTTTTGTCCCCCCGAAAGAGCATGGACTGGTTTTTCCCGAAAAGAAGTAATGTCCATTTCTTCCATAATCTGCTCAACTTTCCTTTTTGCCTGCTCTTTTGGCACGCCTAAGTTTAAAAGTCCAAAGGAGATTTCCTGATACACGCTGGCAGAAAATAGCTGATTATCCGGATCCTGAAACACAATTCCCACCTTTTTCCGAAGTTCCAATAATCCTCTTCTGGAATAATCCACTGGATTTCCATTGTAAAAAACTGTCCCTGAATCCGGTCTGCAAATCCCATTACAGCACAGAAAAAACGTAGATTTTCCAGAACCGTTTGATCCCAAAACTGCCACTTTGCTTCCCCTTTGAATTTGAAGGGAGCAGTCCTTTAGAGCAGCCGTCCTGCTTCCCTCATAAGAAAATTTCAGGTTTTTTGCCTCTAAAATGATATTGTCCATCTTCTGTTCCATCTCCTGTTTTCTTCCCTGACATTCGTGCAGGATTTCCCCTGATACTATCCCCATAAAAGCCATACCAGACACAATTCAAAGACTGCAATGCCGACAATCTCTGACTTTTTAGGCGGATGTTCTTCGTCCAGCACCTGAATGGTCCCGTCATACCCTCTGGCTTCCATGGCATCATATAAGCGTTCCGAACGCTTGATGGAGCAGATAAATAAATGAGATGCCAATCCTCCAAATGACTGAATACTGGTTTTATAATCCCGATATCCCAGCCTGGATTGCTGGGCAGTGGAAATGGCATGCGCGCAGTCCAGCAGCACAAAAATAAACCGGTAAATCAGCAGCATCAATTCCACAAGAACAGGGGGACATTTCATCCTCCGAAACAGAGTAAGAAGATCCGTCATCGTTGTATTGCAGGCTAAAAAATACATACAGGACACTGACGCCATAGCTGTAAAAAATACTCGTATCCCGTAGTCAATGGTCTCCTTTCCAGCTGTCACATACCATGCTCCCACAGATACTGCAAATACCTCCAAAGGTTCTCTGCGCACTGATATTCCTAAAATAACTGCATTCACTGCCAGAAAAGCCAGAGGAATTGTCAGCAGCTTCCGATAATCAGAAAAGGGGATTTTTCCCCGTAAAACAGTAAAAATCCCCATCACAAAAAATACCAGAACAGACGGCACAACACGCTGCCCTGCAATACACAAAACCATGGTAACGACAGAAAACGCAAACTTTTCTCCTGTGCTTACATACCTTAATTGGGAACTGTAGCTAAGCCTGTCTATTCGCAGCATTTAAAGTTCCTCTTCATCCTTCATCCATTTTTTTCGCTCTACAAAACGGCCCATGAAAAATGCCATAACGCCGACTCCAATTCCTGTCTGCAGGCAAAAAAGCATGCTCTCTACTTCTCCCGGAAGTTCTCCGCCCAAAATCGTCTCTAAAATGGGAGTCGCCCATGGCTCATAGTCCGGATCAGTTATTTCAATTAATGTATTTCCCTTGTCATCTGCCCCGCCAAATTCCGCGTCTTTTAATACAAACAAGGGGGCAAATGCAATTACTGCGGCAAGTATTAAAAGAATTACAACCAGTTTTCCATTGCTTTTTTCTGTGTGTTCCATCTCTATCTGGCCTCCTTTAAGTATCCGGCCGCCTTAAGTTCCGGCCTTGCATAGCTTTCCAGCCCTGTGATAATAACAACTGTTAAAATCCCTTCCACAATTGCCAGAGGAAGCTGGGTTCCGGCAAAAATAATTAAATTTTCTTTTAATGCCACCCCAAATGTGGTCGCCGCATTGTGAGCAAGGGCAAGCTGAAATGCTGTCACGCAATACGTAAACAAATCGCCTAAAAATGCAGCCAGAAAGACAGATACTTTCCGGTTCACAAAGAAATGCTTACAGCTGCGGTACACAAAATAAGACACAAACGGGCCTGCAATAGCCATAGAAAATGTATTGGCTCCAAGAGTAGTAAGTCCTCCATGGGCCAGCAAAACCGCCTGAAATACCAGCACAATAAAGCCCAAAACTGATACCGCTGCCGGACCAAATAAAATGGCCCCCAGACCGGTTCCCGTCATATGAGAGCAGCTTCCGCTTACAGAAGGGATTTTCAGGGAAGAGATTACAAATACAAAAGCTCCCGACATGGCAAGCAGGGTAATGGCCCTCCTGTTTTCTCTAAGAATCTTTTGGATGGTCAAAAAACCGGCTATCAAAAAGGGCAGAGAAATCGCTCCCCAGGCCAGGCAAATTCCTGCCGGCAAAGCCCCCTCCATGATGTGCATGGCATAAGCTGCAGAAGGAAATCCAAATACAGCAGCAAATGCAGTCGTTGTGGTAAACAGTATCGTTTCTTTTTTCGTCATACAGACTCTCCTTTCATTCTCCCTTGCAACAAAAAAACGCTCTTTTATCACATTTTGCAGATAAAATAAAGAGCGCTGACGGCGGGTTTACCGTCCGCACAAAGAGCCGTCCTTCGCAGTTTCTTTGTGCAAAATTTCCTATGGCTGGCAGTTCTTCTGGCTTAAGCGTCCTCGCTTCCCTCTGCCTTCCCCGACTTTAAAAAAGCCCAGTGGCATTTTAGAGAGAGAAACTCTTCTATTACAGCGGCGTGACCGCGGAGGATTTTCACCTCGCTTCTCTATTCTCCTGCGGAATGAATCGCAGGCACCGCGCCATATTCAATTATAATTATTATAAGTCCGCAAACTTTCTGATGTCAAGCTGCATTTAAGATTTTCGCGGTCTGGCTTTTTACCCCCCCCGCACTTTTTTTCGCAGGTTCCTGCTAATGGCGTTGTTCCCCATAGGTTTTCCAAAATAATATCCCTGTATGAAATCCAGAGGAATCTCTTTAATACACTCATATTCTTCTTCCTCTTCGACTCCTTCCAGGCAGACACCTATAGAGGCTGCATGGCAGATTTCCGTAACCAGACCGATTAAGGCAACGTCAAATTGATTATGCCGAATGTCCTTTACAAAGCTTTTGTCTATCTTTACAATATCGACCGGCATATTCTTTAAGACAGACAGAGAGCAGTAACCAGTACCAAAATCATCCAGTGCAATCCGTATGTTCCTTTTTTTCATATCTTGAAATTTTTTCTGAAAGACTTCTACCTGTTTAAACGCCAGGCTCTCTGTCAGTTCTATGATCAGATTTTCGCAGGGAAAATTCTCCTCCTCTATAATCTGGTATAAATCCTTTAAAAATAACTCCTCTGAAAACTGGAGGACAGAAACATTTACACTGACTGTAAAGTCCTGTTTTATCTTAATCCACTCTTTCCCGTCCCGAACAGCCACCCGAAAAAGCCACAGACCTGCTTCATAAATCAGGCCATGCTCTTCCATCACTGGAATAAACTTTGCAGGAGAAATGACTCCCTCTCTGCTCTTCCAGCGCATCAGAGCCTCTGCGCCCTTTAGTTCGCCTGTCTTTGGACAAATCTGAGGCTGATAGTGTAAGTAAAATCCCTTATACTGCTGTTTTATGCATTCCTTTAGCTCTCTTAAAAGCTGCAGGGAGCGTTCTTTTTTCCTGAAAATATCCTCTGTAAAAAACACAAGACGGTTTTTCCCCTGCTCCTTTGCAGTCTGGAGTGCGCAGTCCGTATAGCGGTACAATTCCTCTGCGCAGGATCCGTCTGCCGGATACACTGCGCATCCGGCAGAGAGTTCTATATCCAGACAATATTGTTTCCATGGATTTATCTTTGCCAGATATTCCTGAAACTGGCTGTAAAAAATCCTTGCATCTGCCCGTCCGGCATCTGCCATCAAAATTCCCATCCTATCCTTTTCCAGGCGAAATAAAGATGCGTGTTTCGGCAAAACAGACTGGAGAAGTTGGCCTAATTCTTTTAAAACCCCATCCCCAAATGCCCTGCCGTACATTTCATTGATCTGCCGGAATTCATCTACATCCACCATGAGAACTGCCATCCTGGTCATTTTTTCTGACTGAAGATCCTGTTTTAATTTCATATAAAATTCCGCATGGTTAAACAGCTGGGTCAGAGGATCTATTTTGCTTTGCCTTCCCATCAGGCTGATAGTTCCTGTAAAAAGCATTTGGTTTCCATCTCTGTCTCGCAGAACCTTTCCTCTGGATTTCAGCCAGACATATTCGCCTTTTCTGTTTTTTGCCCGAAATTCTACCAGCAGTTCTTCTCTCAAATCCTGCATAATTTCCATATGGGAATGGTAAAACCTCTCCCAGTCATCCGGATGCACAATTTTTTTCCAATCAGACAGCGGCGCATTCCTGGACTCTTTAGGAAGCGCAAACAGCTTTGTGAGCGCTCCCGGATATTGAAATACACCTGTCTGGCAGTCATTCATATAAATAAAGTCATCAGTGCTTTCAGCCAGCGCCTGATATAGTGTCTCTAAAAACTCTTTCATCTTATTTCCCCGCCGTATTTACGTTTCTAAATCAGTCCCATAAGCGATGGAAGTCCTGTACTGATAAAGGGAACATAGGTAACTAAAATCAGTCCCACTAAAATTGCCAGATAATACCAGAGCATATAGGGCATAGTCTTTTGAAGAGAAGTATCCCCTACCTTGATGGCCACAAACAGCGTATTGCCAACCGGAGGCGTAATATTTCCAATACACAGATTATATACCAGAATCAGACCAAAGTGAACCGGATGCATGCCAAAAGTTTTCACGATTGGGAGAAACAGAGGGGTGAAAATCAGGATCGCCGGAGTCACATCCATAAAGGTCCCTGCAATCAGCAAAATCAGATTCATAATCAGGAGAATCAGGAACTTATTGCTTGTCAGTCCCAGCAGCGCTTCTGACACCGCCTGGGGAATCTGAGTAAATGCCATTACCCATCCTAAAATATTGGACACTCCGATGAGAAACACAACCATGCCGCTCATCTTCGCACTGTCCACTACAATTTCCCAAAACGACTTTAAAGTGATATTTTTATATAAAATTCCAAGAACCAGCGCATACACCACTGCAATCGCAGCTCCCTCAGTCGCTGTGAAAATACCGCCGACAATGCCGCCGATTACCACTACAATCAGAGACAGGGCCGGAATTGCCTGATAAGTTGCAGTCCACAGATTTTTCCAGTCATATTTTCCTTTTAATCCTCTGTATCCCATTTTTTTTGCAAGAAGGATTCCCACCAGAATGCAGCAGATGGTCCACAAAATTCCCGGAACATATCCTGCCATAAACAGAGCAGCAACCGAAGTTCCTCCAGATGCCAGCGAATAGGTGATCAGCGCATTGGACGGCGGAATCAAAAGCCCGGAAGGTGCAGATGCGCCATTGGTCGCTGCACAAAGCGCCTTATCGTATCCTTGTTCTTCCTCGCCGCCTTTTACCATACTGCCGACTGCAGCAGCTGCTGCTGAAGCAGAACCGGAAATAGCTCCAAATAAAGCGTTTGCTCCTGCATTGGTAACTAAAAGGGCGCCCGGAAGTTTGCCTAAAAGAGCCATAACAAAGTCAACCAGCCGCTTGGCTATACCGCCCTGATTCATCAGATTTCCTGCCAGAATGAAAAAAGGAATGGCAGTCAGGCTGAATTTGCTCATGCCCACAAACGTTCTCTGGGCGCCGGTCACTACTGCAACATCCAGCGGAACCACCTGCAGGATTGCAGCCAATGAAGAAATGCCGATGGCATAGGCAATGGGCACTCCCAACGCCAGAAGCACCAGCAGAACCAGTAAAATAATCATTAAAGACTGAATTGCCATTTACTTCACCTCTCCTTCTTCTCCTGTCCCTTTTACTATCTCTATCATGTTCATAACTGTATAAATCATATTTAAAATGCCGCACAATGGAAGCACAATATAGAAAATGCCAATAGGCACTCCTAAAGATGAGGTCATCTGTCCCATTGCCAGAGTTGAAATTTGGATTCCCCCGTAGACCAGGATCACTGCTGAAAAGACAAATGCAATAAACTCACACAGACAGTTTAAAGTCTTTTGGGCAGTTTTGCCGCACCGCTCTACGAGAATCGGGATATTCATATGGCCTCTCTCACTGGTCACAATCGCGGCCCCCATTAAACTGGCCCAGGCAAACAGGTAAGATACCAGTTCTTCCGACCATGTAGACGGAGACTTTAAAATATACCGGGTAAAGACCTGCCAGCAGGTTAAAACCACCATGGCAAGGAAACTGATGCCTGCCAGCCCGCGGAGAATGGTATTTAATAAGTTCCTCAGTTTTTTCATATGTCCGCACCTCCTACTCTGCCGCTGACGGATACTGGGCATTATACGCCTGAATTTTATCGTAAATCGGCCGGATATCCGGGTGGCTGCTTAAAAACTCTTCATGCATAGGCATGCAGATATCCTGAAACGGTTTGGTATCCGGATAAATAAACTCCACTTTCTGTTCGTTTGCCGCCTTTTCTTTTGCTTCTGCCACAGCTTTGACCCATTCTTCCCGCTCTACCTGATTGACTAAATCAAATCCTTCCTCAAACACTGCCCTCTCTTCCTGCGATAAACTCTCCAGAAAATGATTGTTGGCCACTACAATATCCGGAATCATCTGATGCATATCGTAGGAGTAAAATTTACACACATCTCCATGGCCGTTGGAAGTCAGCGCCATCTCATTGTTTTCCGCCCCGTCAATGACCTTGGACTGAAGCGCCGTATACACTTCTCCAAATCCCATAGGCGTTGCGGAACCGCCTAAAAGACTCATCATCTGGACATTGGTGGGAGACTGCTGAACCCGGATTTTTAATCCTTTTAGATCAGCCGGGGAATGGATGGGAGTGGAAACCGTATAAAAATTTCTGGTCCCTGCATCAATCCAGGTTACTGCCTGAAATCCGGCGTCTTTTGTAGATTCAAAAATCGGTGATGTAATGCTTTCATCATCCATTGCCGCATGGTAGGCTTCTTCTGATGCAAACAGATAGGGCATATTAAACAGAGTATAGTTCTCAGAAAACGTCTCCAGAATTGAGTTGCTGGCCACACAGATATCAATGGCTCCCGTCTGAGTGAGCTGAACCATGTCTGTCTGGGAACCCAGCAGTTCACTTGGGTAAACTTCTATGTCATACTTGTCTCCCAGTCTGCTCTCCACATACTCTTCAAATGCAAGCAGCGCAATATTAGTAGGATGATCCGATGCCTGATTATGTCCCACATAGATAATGTCTTTTCCGCCAGAAGCAGAGCCGCACCCGGCAGAAAAGGCTGCTGCTGCGCACACTGCGCTTAAAAGCAGCAGCTGTTTCTTTGTTGTTCTCATTCTCCAAGTCCTCCTTTTCTCTTAATGCTTTTAAACCCATACAGGGCAATCTTCCTGTATGGATGTTATTATACCGCAGTCCTTACCAGATCCGAATTGTTAATATTGCGCGGTACATTGCAAAAATTAGCATTCCCTTTCTTGTATCCCACAAATTTCTGTGTTATAATCGACTATATTCACAATAAATCATAGGAGGTTTTATACAATATGCCAAAAGATCCCTGTGTAGCATCTCCTGTCAACTCCATAATGTCTCACAGCAGCTTTGAATTTCACTATTACCGGGATACTGCGCCTGACAGTTTTTCATCCCACTGTCATGATTTTCATGAATTTTATCTGTTTTTAGACGGAGACATTACCATGTATATTGATCATATTCCCCATAAGATATTCCCAGGAGATATGGTTTTTATACCGGCAGGACTTTTCCACCATATCTGCGGACACGATTTTTCGGATTGCCTTAGGCGCTTTGTATGCCGGATTTCCACTGACTATTTTTACCAGATCTCTGCAGAAACTCCTTCCTGTACCTATGGTTTAGAACAGGCCCAGCTTTGCAGGCAGTATTACTACCGCTGCGGCACTTCTTTATCCAATACATTCCAGCGTCAGCTTAAAAATTTAGTGGAGGAATCTGCTTCTGAGCGGTTTGGCAAATCAACCAAGCTTTCTCTGGGCGTCAATGATTTTCTGCTGGAGCTGAGCCGGTGCGCCCTTGAAAAGACAAGCACGATTCCCTTAGACAGCCGTCAGACTCTTTTTGAATCTCTTTTAAAAATCATTGATGAAAATTTAGACAAAGAACTTTCCCTGGACTATCTTGCCTCCCAGGTATATGTAAGCAAATACCACATAGCCCGCATCTTCAAGCAGCACATTGGACTTTCCATTCATCAGTATATCATTAAGCGCAGGCTGGCCTTATGTCTGGATGACTATTTGTGCGGAGAGCCTATTTCCCATGTCTGCTCCCACTATGGATTTAAAGATTATTCCTGCTTTTACAGGGCTTTCAAAAAAGAATACGGCCTGTCCCCCAAAGACTATAAAGCCCGCTCTGAGGGAATAGCCGCAATGTAGTTTTTATCTTGTTTTTTCCATTAATTCTCTGGCACTTGCAATGTAGTAATGGCGTCCGTTTGCACTAATGCTTACTTCCCCCAGGGCTAACATTCCTTTCGCTTTCACCTGTTTGGCTTCCTTTACCAGTTCCCTGGCCTGAATCAAAAGATCTGCCAGTTGGAGAGCCATCTGCCACTCTCCCTCTTCCAGCTTTGATTTGGCTTCACACAGTACCTTTTCTGCTCCGGCCAGCTTTACAATCTCTGCTGAAAAAACTGCATCTGAAAGGCGGCCCAGATTGGAGGCATTTCCGTCAAACCACCCGAAATATCCATGATAAACCGAACGGATCGACCACTCTATGGTTCCATAAAATTCTCCCAGGTAGGGAAGATCTCTATATTTTTCCGGAAGCTTTACAGTCTCTATGGTTTCACTCTCTGTCATCCCCTGATTCATACAGTCCAGAGTCTGCAAAAGAATGGACTCAATGGCGCCTGAAAAGTTAGACAGCACTTCCGAAATCTTTTCCCGTCCAAGAACTGGCATTGTATGGCCCGGCAAAAGGGCTTTTGCCGGATATGTCATCATATTTCTCAGGCTGTCAACCCAGGAGGCAATGTCCCGGTACTGGCTGCCGCGGATGGCGTAGAGATTGGGCCAGCAGCCGTAGTAATTATCCCCGCAGCAAAGTACTTCATCATCCGGCAGCCAGATAAACATCTGATCATCCGTTTCTCCTACTGCGGCAATCAGCTCCAGTTTTACCCCATCAATTACCCGCTCTGCTTTTTCTTCCGTTTGATACAGGGTAGTGGGGGCGAGAAAGTCATATTTTCCGTCTCCGACTGCGTGTCCTTCCCGGATGCCGATCCCCTGAGTGATGCACTCTTCTTCTGTCAATTGGTATCCAAACTGACGCACTGTCCGTTTTGTAAGCACATCATTAATCTTTTCTGTATATTTTAAAACCGGGCGTCTCGGCGCAAAGGCAATGATTTCCTCTGCCACATCCCGAAATGCGCCGGATCCCCCTCTGTGATCCGGATGACCATGGGTATAAATAATGGTCTTTACTGGCTTATGATACGTCTCATCCAGCTCATTTCTAAGTCTTTTTGCCCGCTCATCTGAGTCCAGGGCATCCACCAGTATCAGGGAGTTCTCTCCCTCGATTACAATACTGTTGCTGTGACCAAATCCTACGTAGATCACGATTCTTTCATTGATCCGGATGGCCTGCCTGGTATAAGACGCCTGCGCATGGCTGCGAAGAAGTTTGCCTGCGTGTTCCTGAAACATAGTATTCCTCCTTGTCCCTGGCACTGATTCTCTGCCTGTTTTTGTCTGCAAGTTATTGTAGCTTACTTTCCTTTATTTGAAAAGAAGGCACAAAAAAGTAACTGCTTTTTGAGGCTATAGCCTTTTTACAAACAGTGCCCGAATCGCGTTTAAGACTGCTAATACCATAACGCCTACATCAGCAAAAATAGCCAGCCACATATTGGCGATCCCCAAAGCGCCTAACACCAGGCATACTGCCTTGATTCCCAAAGCAAAAATAATATTCTGGTATACAATTCCCAGACATTTTCTGGAAATCTTAATGGCCTTTGCGATCTTTAGCGGGTCATCATCCATTAACACAATATCGGCTGCTTCGATGGCAGCATCCGACCCCAAAGCCCCCATGGCAATTCCGATATCGGCTCTGGACAGGGCAGGCGCATCGTTAATGCCGTCTCCCACAAAGACCAGTTTTTCTTTATTCCTCTTTGACGTCTGCTTTTCTTTGAGCAATTCTTCAACCCGCTCTACTTTATCAGCCGGCATAAGCTGACTGTAAACCCTGTCAATGCCCAAATCCCCGGCCACCTGCTCGGCTACCCGTTTTGAGTCTCCGGTCAGCATGACTGTTTCTTTCACTCCTGCTGCCTTTAATGCCTCAATGACCTGTTTTGCATTGGGCTTGATAATGTCAGAAATCACAATATGTCCTGCATATTTTCCGTCAATGGCCATATGAACAATGGTTCCCACACAATGACAGTTGATATAGGGAACATTCAGCCTGTCCATCAGCTTATCATTGCCTGCTGCTACCTGGTGGCCGTCTACGACTGCCATAACGCCGCTTCCGCTGATCTCTTCAATATCTCTTACGCGGGAGCAATCCAGTTCCTGACCATATTCCCGCTGTATACTTTTGCTGATTGGATGGGAAGAAGCGCTCTCGGCCAGAGCTGCAAATTCCAGAATCTTCTGGTTTTCCAGCTCATTGTGATGAATGCCATTTACCACAAAAACCCCCTGGGTCAGGGTTCCTGTCTTGTCAAATACAACCGTCTTAGTTTTTGACAAAGTCTCCAGATAGTTGGAACCTTTTACTAAAATTCCCTCTCTGCTGGCTCCTCCAATCCCTGCAAAAAAACTGAGCGGAATACTGATTACCAATGCGCATGGGCAACTGATCACCAAAAATGTCAGCGCCCGGTACAGCCATTTGCTCCACTGGGGATCAGCGCCCAAAAGGAGTTGTGCCAATGGAGGAAGCAGGGTAAGCGCAAGGGCGAGGGAGCAGACTGCAGGAGTATAATACCTGGCAAATTTTGAGATAAATGCCTCTGATTTGGACTTTCTGGAACTGGAATTTTCTACTAATTCCAGGATCTTGGATACTGTAGATTCTTCAAATTCCCTGGTCGTCTGAATCTTTAACACTCTGGTCATATTCACGCAGCCGCTGATCACTTCATCGCCGGTCTTTACCTCTTTGGGGAGACTTTCTCCAGTCAGAGCGCTGGTATTTAAACTGGAATTTCCCTCTGTAATAACCCCGTCAATGGGCACTCTTTCTCCCGGATGGACCACGATTACAGTCCCCACTGCCACATCATCCGGATCCACTTTTTTCAGCTTCTTATCCTCTTCGATATTGGCGTAATCCGGACGAATATCCATAAGGGCGCTGATATTTTTCCTGCTTTTTCCCACTGCATAACTCTGGAATAATTCTCCAATCTGATATAACAGCATAACAGAAATGGCTTCTGCGTAATCCCCTGTGTCTAAAAGTCCAATTGCCATAGCACCGATAGTCGCCACTGCCATTAAAAAGTTTTCATCAAATACCTGGCGATTTAAAATACCCCGGAACGCTTTTCTCAAAATGTCATATCCGATGATTCCATAGGGAATCAGGTACAGCAGAAACTTTCCATAGCCTTCTGCCGGGACAAACTCCAACCCTGCCATCAAAACCGCTGTCACAAGAATCCGAACCAGCATCTTTTTCTGCTTTTTCGTCATATTGTCCTCCTTATTTTATCATATGAGCACTTATTCATATGTGTCTTATCGCCATTATTATACTGCCACACAAAAAAAAGTCAAGCAAAACTTCCCGTTTTCCTTGCTTTCCAGCCCTGCTCATATTATATTATAAACGTGACTTTTCCCATCGGATGAACTTTTGATGTTTCTTGTCAGACTTTGTCTGGCAAGAAGATACACCGTCCTTACTAACCATCCCTAACTTACACAGGAGGTTTTTTATGCTGACAAAAGACGAACTGCCCCCCTGTCCAGTAGCCACTACTGTACAGTTAATCGGCAATAAATGGAGACTTTTGATTCTCCGAAACCTGATGGAACGCCCCTACCGTTTTAACGAATTACTAAGAAGTCTTCCAGGATTAAGCCAGAAAGTCCTGACAGATAACCTTCGTTTTATGGAATACAGCGGCCTGATTGTCCGCACCGTCTATTCGGAAGTCCCGCCCAGAGTTGAATATTCTCTCAGCGAACTGGGCGAGACCATGCGGCCGATTATTGCCGCATTAGGAGAATGGGGTTCCAATTATCAGCGTCTGGTAAGAGAGACTTCTCTCCCTACTTCCCCATGACTTCCGATGCCATTTCTACCATCTCTTCTTCTGACAGAGCGGATTCAAAAGACATTAACAGATAGCTGATGCCGTCCGCCTGCCACTGGACGCTGGAGTAACTGGTTTTTTCTACGGTATCGGTTCCATAGGAGACCTGCAGAGTACCTGCCTCGCTTGCCGCCTTTTCTTCCTCTGTCAGTTCATAGGAAGGCGGTACAAACAGGCAGTCCTGTTTGGTATAGTAATAGGAGACACTCTCTTTTTCATGGAGTGTTCCTGTCATCTCTTCACCTGCCCTGCTTGCATATTCATTTAATGTCACATCCGGCATTCCGTCTTTTTTATACGTAAGAGAAATTTCTGTCGGAAGCTTTGTCTCATTGTTTCCTTCATCCATTCCAGCTACATGAACCGGATATCCCTTTTCAAAAACATACCCATTGGCAAATTGCTCCGGAGCCTGAATTGCAAATGGAATCTGATAGTTCTCTCCAACCTGTTCCAATTCTTCATAAGAAGAAAATTCCTCCAATGCTGTGCTGCTTGATATAAATCCTTTAAAATGTCCGGCTGCCATAACCACTGCGCTTCCCAAAATGCACATCGTTCCTGCCACCACTGCTATTTTTTTAAATTTCCATCCCAAATGTTTCATTTTCGTTTCCTCCTTGATCTGTTCTATGACCCGGTTCCTTAAAGCCTGTTCCCGTCCTAAATCTTCCCTGTTTCCGTATTCAAAAGGTCTTGTCTGTGCGCTTAAGGCCTCCCGTATCCGGCTGTCCATGTCCTGATCCCACTGATTCCTTTCTGTTTTCTCATCCAGCCATTTGCCATTCACAGCAGCACCCTCCCTTCTAATCCTGAACTGTAAAGTTCTTCCTTTAATCGTTTTCTTGCTCCGTAAAGCCTGGATTTTACCGTCCCCTCCAGACAGCCGGATAATTTTGCAATCTCCTTGATGCTCATGTCTTCAAAATAATACAAAATTACCATGGTTCTCTGTTTTACCGGCAGCCTTAAAACCGCCTGATACAGTTCTTCGGATTCTTCTTTGCGCTCCACTATTTTCAGAACAGAATCTGCAAAATCCCTGGCATTTGGATTCCACTCTTCCATGGTATCTCCTGTCGGATGCTCCCGGTTCTTTTTCTTTAAATAGCGCCAGGCAATCCTGGTCATCATCCGGATCAGCCAGGTTTTAAAATACTCCGGCTCCCGTATCGTGTTTCTCTTTAAATAGACCTGAACAAACGTTTCCTGGACAATGTCCTCGCTGTCTGCATAATTTCCGGAAATCAGGTATGCCAGTTTCAGCAGATCCCTCTGGTTTCTTCGCATCAGTTCTTCCAGGGCTTCTAAATCTTCTTTCTGCATGCGCAAAACCAGTTCGATGTCTTCCATCCCCATTTCCTCCTTCCTGTTTGGTGCACCTATCCTATAGAGACATGGTTTCCTAAAATGGTTCAATATTTTTTGCAGATATTTTTTTTCGGATTGCCGGAATTTTAGACAGGGTATACTCATATCCCGCCTCCATGGCCTCTTCCATGGCGGAAAACTCCAAAAGGCCCACATTTCTTTTCAACCTGGGCCGCAGTATCAGCACATCTTTCTGGGCATGGCACCGCTCCAGACTTTCTCCCCGAATGGAAAATGAGCGGAATACCACATCTAAAATAGAACTTTTATCTGTCATTTCCAATTCTCCTCCGACATCAACGCCTATGATCACGTCTGTTCCTGCCGCTGCCAGCAGATCAACAGGGAGATTGTAGGTAACTCCGCCGTCTGTCAGCATTCTGCCATCCAAACTTCTCGGCCAAAATACTGCTGGAAAACTGCTGCTCGCCATCATAGCGGCACACAAAAGTCCTGTTTTTTCCCAGATAATCTCTTCTCCAGCCACTTTCTGCCCTGCTTTCCATCTGCCGGACACCCCGTTTAAATTCGTATACACCACTGTTCTTCCAGAGTATAAATCCACTGTTGGAATCAAAATTCCTCTGACTGCCTCTTCAATTTTAGCCCCTTTCGTAATCCGGCACAAGTAGGCAAACAGTTTCTCTCCCTTTAGAAATCCCTTTAAGCTAACAGAATCTCCCTTTATAAGCTGAGGAATCAGGCGAATCATTCCCACATAATCCGGATCGAAATAGCGCCTGCCATTTCTGCATAAATAGCGAACTTCCTCGGTTAGAGAAGAGATGCTCATACCTGCTGCAAAACACCCGGCCACAATACTCCCCGAACTGGTCCCGGCCACCACATCCGGCAAAAGCCCCTTTTCTTCCAGCGCCTTTAACACTCCTGCATGGACCGCTCCTTTTGCTCCCCCGCCGGACAATGCCAATCCATAATTCATACGCACTCCTGCATGGTTTTTGATTAATCTATTCTTTACTTGCGATTTCTATGAACCCTGCAAAAGTCATATGTTCTTTTTTGACCTGCCTGTGTGGAGCGTATTGGGGATGTTATGTCTTCGGGGAATCGGCAGTACATTTCAGCAGCCGGCCATACAGTCGATTATCCCGCAGCTGGTGCCAAAGACCAGTTAGTAAAAACAAACGGGTAGATGCAGCTTTTCAATTCCGGAACTAAAAAAATCAAAAAAAGAAGCAGCATTTTGCTGCTAAAATTAGAGATGGTTTTCAGTTGTCAGCCATGTACGCAGTGCAGTGGAGCTATCCTTTGCAATCGGCATGATGGTGTCCTCCCTTCTGTTTCCAGCATTTTGAAAGCGGCGCATCAAATCCGGTTTTCCTATATCAGCCTGTTTGGAATGGGCGCTTCGGGAAATGTCCACAGGATTCTGCCCACTGCCTTTGTTGTCATTCTTTGGTATGGGGCAAAGAGGGAGAAATAATCGGCGTTTTCAGCACAAACCGATTCCTCTTTACTTCCAGCCACCCTTCCTTTTGAAGTTTCCCTAATTCGCTGGACATGGCGCTCCGATCCACTGACAAATACTCTGCCAGTTCTTGGCGGTTAAATGGAACTTCAAAAGAAGGACTGCCTTTTTTTACTGCTTCTTCTGACAAATAAGACAATAACTTTTCCCTGGTTGTCTTTCTTGCCATATGGCGGATGTTTCGTTCCATCTGAATATTCTGTTCTGCCAGAATCCGAAGCATGTTCTGCAGCAGGCGGTTGTGGAAACCGCAGGCCAGGCTGCACACATTGATCATCCGTTTGTATTCCATAAAGACCACTTCGCAGTCTTCCAAAGCTGCCAGACTCACCGGAAGGATAGTGGCCTGGGCGCAGGCAAATTCCGGTCCGAACAAACTGCCTGGCTCTAAAATCTCAAATCGCTCTTCTCCTCCCCAGAAATCTTCCCGAATTATCTGCCCTCTGCCTGTTAAAATCATGGCAAAATCTGTTGCTGCCTGCCCCATTCTGCAAATCAATTCTCCAGTCTGAAATTGCTGCCGGTCTGCTGCCAGACACTGCAGCATGGTCGGAATTTCTTCATCCCGAAGTCCATAAAACAAAGGAGAACGCTTCAATACATATATATATTCGTCCATTTTGTTCGATTCCCGCCCTATTTGTTGGAATTACAACAATTAATCCTGACTTAACTGTTCTTTATACAGCCGGATTACCTGCTCCATGGCCAGACGTCCCGGCGCTCCAATGGTTACTCTTTTTTCTACGCAGTTTTTCATGCTGATAGCCTCATAGATATCTTCCTCAAATACCGGGCTGATGGCCTTATATTCTTCCATGGTCATCTCATCTAATGAGATTTTTTTATCAATACAAAACAGCACCAACTGGCCTACGATTCCATGAGCATCCCGGAAAGGAACTCCCTTTCCCACCAGATAATCAGCGGCATCTGTAGCATTGGTAAACCCGTTTTTCGCACTGGCTTCCATCACATCTTTGCGGAATGTCATGGTAGAAATCATGCCTGTAAACAGGGCCAGACATCCTTTGACTGTATCAATCGCGTCAAAAGCCAGTTCTTTGTCCTCCTGCATATCTTTGTTGTAAGCTAAGGGAATGCCCTTCATGGTCGTCAAAAGAGCCACCAGCGCCCCATAGACCCGTCCGGTTTTTCCTCGAATCAGTTCTGCAATATCCGGATTCTTCTTTTGCGGCATGATGCTGCTTCCAGTGCTGTAGGAATCGTCTATCTCCACAAACTGGTATTCATTGGTATTCCAGATAATAATCTCTTCACAGAACCGGCTTAAATGCATGGAAATCACAGACAGAGCGGACAGCAGTTCAATCAGATAGTCTCTGTCCGCCACAGAATCCATGGAATTTAAAGTGGGGCCGTAAAATCCTAACAGCTCTGCTGTATAGTCCCGATCCAGAGGATACGTGGTTCCTGCCAGAGCACCGGATCCTAATGGACAGTAGTTCATTCTCTCATAGATATCGGACAGTCTCCCCCGGTCTCTGGTAAACATTTCAAAATAAGCGCCCATGTGATGAGCCAGGGTAATGGGCTGAGCTTTCTGCAAATGGGTAAAACCAGGCATAAATGTATCCAGATTTTCCTCCATAATCACCAGAAGTTCCTGTAATAGTTCTTTTAAAAGGCTGTCTATTTCTTTGATCTCATCCCTGGTATACAGTTTCATATCTAAAGCCACCTGGTCATTGCGGCTTCTGCCAGTATGAAGACGTTTCCCCGCCTCACCGATTCTCTTAGTCAGCGTTTCCTCTACAAAGGAGTGGATATCTTCCGCACCTGGCTCAATCTCCAGCCTGCCGCTTTCCAGATCCTCCAAAATACCGGAAAGACCTGCTGCAATCTGTTCCTTATCTTCCTGGGAAATAATTCCCTGCTTTGCTAACATGGCCACATGAGCCATACTGCCCTCAATGTCCTGACGGTAAAATTTCTGGTCAAAGGACAGGGATTCATTAAAATTGTGCACCAACTGGTTGGTCTCCTTGGTAAAACGTCCGCCCCATAATTTCATAATAGCTGTCACTCCTCTTTTTCTGTTATTTCTGTCTCATTCATTTCTGATGCTTTTGTTATTTCTGATTCTGTTTCATTCGCCTCTATTGTTTCCGGCAGTTCTGCTTCTGCCTTCATTTCTTCTGGAAATTCTTCGTCTTCTTGTATTTCTTCTGGAAGTTCTTCGTCTTTTCGCCTTTTCAAAATTCCCAAAATACCAATAAATACCAGAATGATTACACTGCCTGCGGTAATCATGATTCCCTCTTTTAATCCCTGAGGCTGATACTTCATGGCAATTGTGTGATGGCCCTCTGCCAAATCCACTCCTAAAAAGGTATCAAACAGTTTCTGTCCTTCTGCCGGCTTTCCATCTACCAAAATCTCCCAGCCCTCATCGTAGGGAATCGAAGTAAACAAAATCCCCGGTTGGCCGGCAGTGACTTCTCCTTCCAGCTCTGTATCATTCCACTTGGTCAGCCGCCACGGCATCCGGTTTAAAATATCGCAGGCCTCCGCCAGCCCGGTTTCATCAAACCGGTACGTCCGCACATCCATAATCTGACTGCTGTCGCAGGTCATGGACACTCTCTGCCCGCCTTCCAGATAGCCAAGTTCCAGGAGGTATCCTCTGTCTGTATTTTCAAAGGTTTTGGAATCCTCTCCGATAGTGACGGTCACATCTTTCAGCTTCCGGTTCATCACAAATGCATAATATTCGCCGGATTCCTCCGGAGTAAACTCGTACTGATTTCCAAACACTTCTCCGTAAGTCTCGATCAGCACCGGGCTGGCCCCGACTGCCATACACAAATCATTCTGCACATCTGCCGGATTTGCCATATCAAGCTGCCAGTAATCTTCCAGTCCCTTTTCTACCACAAATCCCAAAGGCAGTACATAGGTATTTTCATAGAGATAAGTTTCTCCTGACTCGGCCACATAGGACATGTGATTTTCATATTCCGGCTTTTCTGAATACAGCCCATATTTGACGCTAAACAGCGCGTCTACTAACGGCGTGCTTCCTGTAATGCTGTATGCATTGGTAGAACTTTCGCACCCGATTTTTTTGAAAAATGCAGATAAATCCGCATTAGCTGTAGAAGAAAACAGGGATACGGAAGGAAAATTCATCCATGCGCCATCATTTTTTGTCTTTCTTGTCACTTTTTCTACTCTGAAAAAACTGTCGTTGGGCAGTAAATCCATGACCAGATCCCGGACTTCTTCGTTGTCTTTTACATAACTGGTCCGACTTGTAGTCGTAACGGAAGTAATCGTCATATTTACTGCGGACTCAATAGACACCAGGCCCAGGGTTATCAAGACCAGAATATTGCGGCTAAAGCGCTGATTTCTATAAAGATGCATCAGTCCTGCATAGGCTGCCAGGAAAATCAGGGCTGCATAAAACACAGCAAAGTGGAAATGGTCTTCTGTTACCAGTTTTTCCGCCAGTATCACAAATCCTGCTGATGCAAAAAACGCTATGGATATATGGCTTTTCGGCGTTTCCTTTAAGTGCATATACGCCCGGTAGCAAATCACCAGCATTAAAAAGATATAGATAAAGGACTGACGGCAGGGCAGACTGTTGGGATAATGAAATCCATGCCAGATAAAATTTAATACATTTACAGAAAAGCTGGCATAAAAGATGAGAAGCATTCCCGAATAGACTGCCTTTTCCTTTGCACTGATTTTTTTGCATCCCAAATACAGCAAAAACAGCAGAAATACTGCTACGCCGCAGTAAATGTTGGGCCAGTGATCCAGTCCGATTTCTGTCTCTACATTGCCGATGTGTCGAGCGATCATGTCAAATATGGAAAAGTAGGAACTTACCGTCTTGGGGAAATTGAAATCCCCGGAAGCCGTTGCCTGCAGAGCAAAAATCTCTGGAAGCAGCACTGCGGCTGCCAGACCTCCTGCAAGCAGAGAATATACGGTAAACTGCCAAATCGCCTGAAACAACCGTTTCCATCCCTGAAATCCTTCCAGAATCAAAAGTGCTCCAAAATAAATAACCATAAAAATGCAGATCATAATGGAGATATAATAATTAGAAAGGATAGACATTCCCAGTGCAATGCAGTAAAGAAACCCTTTCTGCTCTTTTACCAGCCGTTCCAGTCCCAGCATTACAACAGGGAACAGGATAATACAGTCCAGCCACATAATATTCCAGCTGTAAGCTGCCATATAACCGGACAGCGCGTAGAAAATACCAAAAAACGCTGCGCCAAAGTCTCTGGTCCTGCAGTGCCTGCGCAGATACCAGGCCATGGAAAGTCCTGCCAGTCCAGTCTTTAAGACGATGGAATAGGTCATAAACTCAATAATCAGGTTTTTGGGGCAGAATATCAAAAGCCAGTTTAAGGGACTTGCCAGATAATAGGCGTAAAGGGCTGAGAAATTTACGCCCATTCCCACATCCCAGCTGTAAAGCAGACTTCCTCCATGGGTCAGCTTGTATTGAAATTCAGAAAAGAACGGCGCATACTGGTGATACATATCCGTTCGTAAAAAGCTTTCTTCTCCAAATGGAAAAATCCCTCTCTGAAGGAAAATAATCAGCATGATAAGAACCGGGACGAGAAAGGCGGCTACCAGTCCATCTCCCGGCCGGATAAAGTTTCGGATGGTTATCTCCTCTTCATCCTCTTCTTCACAGCCTGTTTGATCCTCAAATTCCTGTACGTATTCCACTTCTTCTAAAAACGGTTCTTCTGCCTGTACAGACTCTGCTTCTTCCTCATAAGAGTCCTCCCCTTCCATAAGGCGGCTATACTCTTTCTGGGCGCTTTCCAGGGCTTCTGCCGCCGGAAGGCTTTTTTTCTCTCCATCCTGCATATCCAGCAATTCCTCCAATTCTCTGGAAATCCGCTCTACCTCTTCACGCTCCATGTCTAATCCCCTTTTTTTCTGGTTTCTTTAAAAATCCAGAGTTTGCTGAATACATAGTTCATAACCAGGTTGACCACTGATACAATAAATTTTGCCACATAATTATTCCACTTCAGCCATCCGACCATAACCACCATCATAATCCAGGTTAAAATGCCGGATACTCCCCTGCAGGCCACAAAAGCCGAAAATTCTTTCCACAGATAGGAGGGTCTGAAGTTAAAATTGCGAAATACAATCAGTTTATTTACCACATAGGCAAATGCCACTGCAGCCACCCAGGAAACTGCCTGGGCAATCTTATAGTCAATGCCGGATTCACACATGACAGCATATACCACCCAGTCTACCAGAGTGGTCAGTACGCCGCATACAATATAGGAAATCGTCTCATAGTTGAACACTTTTTTCCATAAGGTTTCCATCTTGCTATTCTCTCCCTTTATCCTTCTTTCATTCTTCCCATTTTTCTATTCTACCCTTAGTTTCCCTACTTTGCAAGCAGATCCTCTGCTCCTTTTGAGTAGTGAATCCTGCCGTCTTCTGTGATGAAAAATGCCTCGATCCCTTCTATAGAGTCAATCAGTTCCATCCCTTTTTCAAGTCCCAGAGAAAAACAGGTGGTACTTAGGGCGTCGCCGTCCACAGAAAAAGGAGAAACAATAGTCACATCCGTCAGTCCATTCTGGTACGGATATCCATTTTTTGGGTTTAAAATGTGGTGATAATTGACTCCGTCTTTGACAAAATTGCGCTCATAGACTCCGGAAGATACCACTGACTGATCCCGAATCTTTAACACTGCCGCCTGTTCATATCGTCCGCCAAACGGCTCTCTAAGACCAATCCGAAACGGCTCTTTGCTCACCTGTTCTCCCACACAGAGCACATTTCCTCCCAGATTAATCACTGCGCTCTCCACACCCTGTGTTTTTAAATATTCCTTGAGCTTATCGGCGATATAACCTTTTGCAATAGCTCCCAGATCAAGCTGCACCTGACTGTCTGCCAGTTCAACTGCACTGCCTGACACCCGGACTCTTTCATATCCCACCTTTTTCACTGCTTCACGAATGGAATCTTCTGTCGGAACCGTTTTCTCCCCGCTTGTAAAATCCCATAAATCTGACAAAGGCCCAATGGTAATATCAAAAGCCCCGTCTGACAGTTTGCTGTAATACAGCCCTTTTTCAATCAGATCGGCTGTTTCCTGGGAAACCTCTATCCTGGTTTCGTCCGGTTTCCGGTGATTAATCCGGTAAATATCGCTTCCTTCTATGGTTTTGCTGAGCAGGTTCTCATAATAGCGGCACAACTCTCCACATTGGTCCAAAATAGCAGTATTTTCTGTATCATACAGGGTTATGGTGATAAAGGTGTTAAACGCAAAAGCAGACAAGGTTACCGGCTCTGTCTTCTTTTTTGCGCCTCCAAGAAAACTGTAAATAAATAAAACTACTGCTGCAAGCACAACTGCTGGCATAAAAAATCTCTGCCAGTCCCTTTCTTTTCCATTTCTTTCCAATTAACTCTCCCGTCTGTCTCCAAAACTTAAGGACGCACCGGATCAATCCGGCAGCGCCCCTAATCCTTTATCTCTTTATTTATCTTTCCAATCTGCCAGCAGTTTCTCCACACTGACCAGTTTCACGCACAGGGAAAACAGATCCATGGCAATCTCTAAGTCATTTAACGGCGGATAGGTGGGGGCAATCCGAATATTGCTGTCTTTTGGGTCCTTTCCATATGGGAAAGCAGCTCCGGCTCCGGTCATGGTAACGCCTGCCTTCTTGCACTTTGCCACAATCTCTTTTGCACAGCCATCCATAGCTTCAAAAGAAATAAAATAGCCGCCTTTTGGACAGGTCCACTCTCCAATGCCAAGACCTCCCAATTCCCTCTTAAGTGTTTCTTCCACCAGTTCAAACTTGGGGCGAAGAATGTCTGCATGGCGTCTCATGTGCTCTACCATGCCATGAATATCTCCAAAAAACCGGACATGGCGAAGCTGATTCACCTTGTCATGGCCAATGGTCTGGTTCTTTAGCTGATGGCGGATATCTGCCAGGTTATTTAAAGAAGTGGCCAATGCCGCCATACCGGATCCTGGAAAACTAATCTTGGAAGTGGAAGAAAACTTATATACCAAATCCGGATTGCCGGCTCTCTTGCACTCTGCCAGAATCTCAATCAAATGGTCCTGATCATGATCGTACAAATGATGAACTCCATATGCATTGTCCCAGTAAATACGGAAATCTCTGGCTGCTGGCTTTAAGCGGGCAAACCGGCGGACAGTTTCATCTGAATAGGAAATACCCTGGGGATTGGAATACTTGGGAACACACCAGATTCCTTTAATGGTCTCATCTTCTGCTACCAGACGTTCTACCAGATCCATATCCGGTCCAGTGAGGGTCATGGGAACGTTGATCATCTCAATCCCAAAATACTCAGTAATGGCAAAATGGCGGTCATATCCCGGAACCGGACATAAAAATTTTACCTTATCCAGTCTGGCCCATGGTGTGCTTCCCATAACGCCATGAGTCATGGAACGGGCAATGGTGTCATACATCACATTTAAACTGGAATTGCCATAAATAATAATATTGTCCGGATTTACCTCCATCATATCGGCCAGTAATTCCTTGGCTTCGCGGATTCCGTCCAAGACTCCGTAATTGCGGCAGTCCGTACCGTCATCGCAGGTTAAGTCTGAACTGCTGTTTAACACGTCCATCATGCCCATAGACAGATCCAACTGCTCTACACATGGCTTTCCTCTGGACATATCCAGTTTTAAGTCTTTGCCCTGGTATTCCCGGTACTGGGCCTTTAAAGACTTTCTTAAATCCATCAGCTCTTCTTTTGTTAGTTCAGCATACGGCTTCATCAGTTTTCCTCCTCGCTGTTATTTGGTATGGGGTGTTGGGAATGCCTTCCTTAATATAAGGATTCGGCGCAATTGTGAATATAATAGCACAAATTTTTCAAATATACTACCCCTTATTTTTCCCGGACTGTATCAGGAATTTCAACAAATGTAACCGTTCAGCCCTGCATCTTCCTGCCAGCTGTAAGCGGACAAGAAGCGTCGGACGTCCGCCCTATGAAGATTCCGACAGGAAAACTCTTATGAAAACAAGTTTCAACGCTTTTTCCTGTCGGAATCTTCGCATGGCTGAACTGTTACCGACAAATCTTGACAGAATATTGTGCAGGCGATACAATAGTTAGCACGCTAACTATTAAGAAAGGGGTTTTTCCATGTCACAAACAGAAAATAAAATGGGCACTATGCCAGTTTCCAGGCTATTGTTCACCATGTCCCTGCCAATGATGATTTCCATGCTTGTACAAGCTCTCTATAACATCATTGACAGTATCTTTGTCGCTCAGATCAGCGAAGCGGCCCTGACTGCCGTTTCCCTGGCATTCCCAATTCAAAACCTGATGATCGCAGTGTCAGCCGGAACCTGCGTCGGCGTCAATGCGCTTTTGTCCCGTTCCCTTGGCGAGGGACGTCGGGATGCCGCAGATCTGACTGCTGTAAACGGAGTATTTCTGGCCCTGTTAAGCTATCTGGCATTTGCTTTTCTGGGTCTGTTCTTCTCCCGCATATACTTCTCCGTTCAGACCAGCAATCCGGAAATTATTGAAATGGGTATTGATTACTTAACCATCTGCACTGTCCTTGGATTTGGTATTTTCGGAGAAATGATGTTTGAACGTCTTTTGCAGTCTACCGGCCGTACTATCTACAATATGTATTCCCAGGGTGCTGGTGCCATTATCAACATTATTTTAGACCCGATTTTAATCTTCGGCCTTTTTGGAGCACCGAAAATGGGCATCCAGGGCGCTGCCCTTGCAACCGTTATCGGACAGATTATTGCAATGATCATGGCTTACATGTTTAATAAGAAGAAAAATGCAGATATCGAGCTTTCTTTTAAAGGATTTCGCCCCCATTGGCATACCATCCGCACCATTTATGATGTAGGTGTTCCCAGTATGATCATGCAGTCCATCAGCTCTGTCATGCTTCTTGGCATGAACCGCATTCTGATCGCCTTTTCCGAAACTGCTGTTTCTGTACTGGGCGTATACTTTAAGCTGCAGAGTTTTATCTTCATGCCGATTTTCGGTTTAAATAATGGTATGATTCCCATTATTGCCTACAATTACGGCGCTCAAAAGAAAAAGAGAATTATTCACACCATCAAACTGTCTGTTATCAGCGCTGTTTCCATTATGCTCATTGGTCTGATCCTGTTCCAGGTTTTCCCAAAAGAGCTGCTTCTCATGTTTAACGCATCTGAACATATGCTGGAAGTAGGCGTTCCTGCTCTTAAAATTATCAGCCTGAGTTTCTTATTTGCAGGTTACTGTATCATTGTCAGTTCTGTATTCCAGGCTTTGGGAAACGGTGTATACAGCCTGATTGTTTCTGTCATCCGCCAGCTTTTGGGGATTCTCCCTCTGGCTTACCTGTTTGCCTCTGTGTTCGGCTTACATGCAGTCTGGTTCTCATTTCCTTTAGCTGAACTATTATCTGTCCTGTTCAGCACCATTTTATTTATCCGCATTTACCGGCTGAAAATCAAGCTGCTAGGCGAACAGTAAGGAGTTTTTATGACCTGCGAATATTTATTAGTAGACGGCTATAATATTATTCATGCATGGCCAGAGTTAAAAGAACTGGCTTCTGTCAATCTGGATGCTGCCAGAACCTCCCTGCAGGATATTCTCTGCAATTACCAGGGCTATAAAAAGTGCAATGTAATTGTGGTATTTGACGGCTACAAGGTAAAGAATAACCCCGGTACTGTAATCCAGTATCACAACATTCATGTAGTTTTTACCAAAGAAGCAGAAACTGCGGATCAATATATTGAAAAGGTTACCCAGCAGATGAACCGGCAGTACAGTGTGGCAGTGGCTACTTCAGATAAACTGGAGCAGGTCATCATTCTGGGAAAAGGAGCCATGCGGCTGTCTGCCCGCGATTTAAAAAAAGAAATCCGGGAAACGAGTTCTGAAATTAAAACGGTTCACTTAGAACGGACACCTTCCCGAAAAAACTGGCTCTTTGATCATGTAGATGCAGAGCTTTTTGAATATCTGGAAGATATCCGCCTTAATCGGAACCAGCTGGAAGAATCCGGGAAACGTCCGATTCCTGCCTGTTCTCCTTCCGGAAAGAAAAAAAAGAAAAATCATAAAAAACGTTAATCTGCAGGAGGATTTCCCATGTCTTTGTTTGAACTTTTTTTAATTGCCCTCGGCCTGTCTATGGACGCCTTTGCCGTATCGGTCTGCAAGGGCCTGTCCATGCCCTGTATGCGCTGGAAACACGCAGGTATTATTGGTCTGTGGTTCGGCGGCTTTCAGGCTTTTATGCCTGCTCTTGGGTATTTTCTCGGATATCAGTTCCGCACAGTTATTACCCGTTATGACCACTGGATTGCCTTTATTCTCTTAGGCATCATAGGATTTCATATGGTCAGAGAATCATTTAGTAAAGAAGAAGCCAGCCTGGACTGCTCCATAGCTCCAGGCAATATGGTCCTGTTAGCTATTGCAACCAGTATTGACGCGCTGGCAGTGGGCGTTACCTTTGCTTTTTTAAATGTACAAATCGTTCCGGCTGTCAGCTTTATCGGAATTACAACATTTATTTTATCTGTGATCGGTGTACGAATCGGCAATGTGTTCGGCATCCGCTACAAATCAAAAGCAGAACTGGCTGGAGGCATTATTTTAATGGCTATGGGATTTAAAATTTTAATAGAACACCTGTTTTTCTAGTCAGAAAATTGTCAGAAAACCTTCATAGAAGTTTTATTGGAATTTTCTTCCCTTTGTGCTACGATATACACATCAAAGAAATGATATAAGAATTACAGAAAGCTGCCTTGCAGCACAACAGGAGGGATTTCTATGAAAAATATGAAACGGTTTTTACTGGCACTCAGCACTGCATCCATTCTTTTATCCGGAGGTACCATGACTGCCATGGCAGAGACTGGCACTGTTGCAGAGAGCACATTTTCCTATGCTCCCATTTATGTGTACGGAAGTGCAGAAAAATTAGAAGACGGCCGGCTTCACCTGACTAACTCCAGCACAGAAGCTATCAATGATATTGTTGTAACTACTGAGAATGCTTTGATTTTAGACGCTGTTTCCGGTATGCCCGTATCCTATGAAGATATCAGGCCTGGTTCCACTGTTTACGCTTACGTAGGACCTGCCATGACATTAAGCCTTCCGCCGATTGCCAATGCAGATATTGTGCTGGTTAATATTCCAGCAGATTATAAGGTTCCGTCTTACGTGATTGTCAAAGCTCTGGATATGCATGAGGACGGCTCTGCTACTCTGACTGCCACTGACGGCCAGGTATATGAAATTCCGGCAAACTGCTCTGTTATTCCCTATTTAACCAGACAGATGATTTATGCAGACAGTCTGACTCCCGGCAGTGCCTGCATAATCTGGACTGAAAATGGATCCAATACTGCAAACCGGGTGATGCGTTTTAACTCCAACCCATCGGATCACTCTGAAACTTCCGATTCCAGCCAGAATCCAGATTCAGTTCAGAGCTTTGGCTGGTCTAATCAGGACGGAAACTGGTACTACTACAATTCCGAAGGGCAGCTTCACAAAGGCTGGCTTAAGTTAGACAACGACTGGTATTACTTAAATCCGGAAAACGGTGTTATGGCAACTGGCTTTATCCAGGTAGATGGAAAGACCTACTATATGCTTTCGGACGGCAAAATGCTGACAAAGTCCATGACCTTTACTCCTGATTCTTCAGGAGCCCTTCACTAATCAGCTTTTCCGGCATCAGCCCTATAACAGCCGCAGCCGCATCAATGATTAGAAAATCATAGGTGCGGCTGCATCTTTTTGCCATTTTTAAGCCAACTGTTCTTTCGATTTTTTATAAACCGCTTGCAAAAGCGAACCGAGACTTTCTGCTTCGCTCCGCCACACTTCAGTTTCTTACAAGGGACCATCGCATCAATGATGAACAGCCCCCTTTGTCTTTATGCAAGCAGGTGGGAGTTTTATACAAACACTCTCATAAAGTTCTTTTTCCCTCGTTTGAGAATCATGCCTTCACCGGAAAGATCTTCTTTTGTATAAGTCTTTCTGGTGTCCTTTACCTGCTCGCCGTCTACAGAGACACCTCCCTGTTCTACGTTTCTTCTGGCATCAGATCTGGAACTGCACAGGCCGGATTTGTGCACCAGGCTTAAAATATCAATAGCGCCCTCTGTAAAATCTTCTTCTGATAGCTGGAAAGAAGGCATGTTAGCAGCGCTTCCGCTGGTAAACAGGGCGCGGGACGCCTCTTTTGCCTTTACAGCCTCTTCTTCTCCATGAACCAGTTCTGTCAGTTCATAAGCCAGGATTTCCTTTGCCTCATTTAACTGGCTTCCTTCCCATTTGTCCATTTCGTCAATCTGCTCCAATGGCAGGAAAGTCAGCATCCGCAGGCATTTTAGTACGTCTGCATCTGCAATATTTCTCCAGTATTGATAGAACTCAAACGGACTGGTCTTGTTTGGATCCAGCCATACAGCGCCGGACTGGGTCTTGCCCATTTTCTTGCCCTCTGAATTTAAAAGCAGGGTGATAGTCATAGCGTGAGCATCCTTGCCCAGCTTGCGGCGAATTAACTCTGTACCGCCCAGCATGTTGCTCCACTGGTCATCACCGCCGAACTGCATGTTGCAGCCGTAATTCTGGTACAGCATATAGAAGTCATAACTCTGCATAATCATGTAGTTAAACTCCAGAAAACTCAGCCCCTTTTCCATACGCTGCTTATAGCATTCTGCGCGGAGCATGTTGTTTACAGAAAAGCATGCGCCTACCTCGCGGAGCAGTTCTACATAGTTTAATTTTAACAGCCATTCTGCATTGTTGACCATTAATGCCTTTCCCTCTGAAAAATCAATAAACCGGCTCATCTGCTTTTTAAAGCAGTCGCAGTTGTGCTGGATGGTTTCTGTTGTCATCATCTGGCGCATGTCAGATCTGCCGGAAGGATCTCCGATCATGCCTGTGCCGCCGCCGATTAAGGCAATTGGTTTATTGCCTGCCATCTGCAGACGCTTCATTAAACACAATGCCATAAAATGGCCTACATGAAGGCTGTCAGCCGTAGGATCAAAACCAATATAAAAGGTTGCCTTTCCTTCATTTACCATTTTTTTAATCTCTTCTTCATTGGTTACCTGAGCAATCAGCCCTCTGGCAACTAATTCTTCATAAACTCCCATTTTTACTCCTTTCTTGTCAACCATGTGTAAGTGTGTGTTTTACTTCATAGGAAGCATTCCTATGCAATAAAAAAGCCTCGTCCTAAAAAGGACGAGACATGCTCTCGTGTTACCACCTTCATTTACCATACGCTCACGCTGTATGATCTCAGCAGGTACATCCAAACCCATACCAGGCCAACTGGTTCGTGATTTTAAAAATACCCCGGCACTGTAACGTGCGCCAAATCCGTCGCAGCCTACTTGGAAAACCGCGGTCTTAGACTGTCATATCCGCTCTCCTGTTCGGTGTGAAGCTCTGGGATGTATTCGCCATCTGCTTTCCACGCGCCTCTCATCAGCCGGCTGCTTTCTGTGTGCTTGTGCAGACAGGTACTTGTTCCCTTCATTGCCTGTTGGTGTTGAAATTACTGGTATTATAGGAAAAGAAACTTCTTTTGTCAAGGACTTTTTCATTCCGCAGCTGTTCACCCTTGTCATGCATACTTTTTACTTGCCTATTTGAAATTTTTATACTATAATTTAGCCTTATAAATCAGCACTGCACTACATTAAACTATATGGAGGTATCTACCATGGGATTTAAATTTGTTCAAAAGCTTCCGGATCCGTCTGAAATCCGCGAGCAATACCCGCTTTCTTTGGAACTGACTGCCATCAAGCAAAAACGGGATGATGAGATAAAAAAAGTCTTTACCGGAGAAAGCGATAAATTTCTGCTGATTATCGGCCCATGTTCTGCAGACAACGAGGATTCTGTCTGCGATTATGCCTGCCGCCTGGCTAAGGTACAGGAAAAAGTTGCAGAAAAAATCATTATTATTCCCCGTATCTACACCAATAAACCCCGCACTACCGGCGAGGGGTACAAAGGCATGGTCCATCAGCCCAATCCAGAAGACAAGCCGGATATCTATGAGGGCTTAATTGCCATCCGCAGCCTTCACATGCGGGTTCTGCGGGAAACTGGACTGTCCACAGCAGATGAAATGCTGTATCCGGAAAATCTGCGCTATTTAAATGACATGATGTCCTACATTGCAGTGGGTGCCCGCTCTGTCGAAAATCAGTTCCACCGCCTGGTGGCCAGTGCCTGCGATGTACCTGTAGGCATGAAAAATCCTACCAGCGGCGACCTTTCCGTTATGCTGAATTCCGTTGTGGCTGCCCAACACAGCCATGACTACATCTACCGGGGCTGGGAAGTTCAGTCCTCCGGCAATCCTCTGGCTCACACGATTTTAAGAGGAGCCGTCAATAAACATGGACAGAATATTCCAAACTATCATTACGAGGACTTAAGTCTGCTTCATCAGCTTTATGCCCAGCGGAATCTGGCCAATCCAGCCTGTATTGTGGATGCCAATCATTCCAATTCCGGCAAAAAATATCTGGAGCAGATCCGGATTTCCAAAGAAGTCCTTCACAGCCGCCGTCACAGTGCAGATATTAAAACTATGGTCAAGGGATTAATGATAGAAAGTTACATAGAATCCGGAAGCCAGAAAATCGGCGATGGCTGCTACGGCAAGTCCATCACCGATCCATGCCTTGGATGGGAAGATTCAGAGCGTTTGATTTACGATATTGCTGAATCTCTATAAAGTTCAGGGAAACAAAAAAGTAAGGAGCATGTCAATGACGATTCACCATTGCTATGCTCCTTTTTCATGAAACATTGAGATGGCAGCGTTTACGCCATCAGACTGGAGATTCCAAAATAAGCAAATACGATTACGCCCAGTACAATTCGGTAGTACCCGAAGAACTTAAAGTCATTTTTCCGCACATAACTTAACAGGAATTTGATAGACAAAATGGATACCACAAAAGAGGTTGCCATGCCGATCAGCAGATAGCCAATCTCAGGGCCGGTAAACATGCGGCCGAATTTGACGATTTTTAAAAGGCTGGCTCCAAACATAACCGGAATTCCAAGGAAAAATGAAAACTCTGCCGCTGCGCCTCTGGAGCACCCTAAAATCATGGCTCCTAAAATCGTAGAGCCGGAGCGGGAAGTGCCCGGAATCAGGGACAAAAGCTGAAACAATCCGATAAATAGAGCCGTCTGATACGTGATCTGACTGGTTTTCTGAATCGGAAACGCCGTATTGGCATTGTGGTTTTCCAGTACAATAAACAGAACGCCGTATAAAATCAGCATGGAAGCAACTACATAAGAATTCATCAAATATGCATCCAGTATATCGTCAAAGGGAAGCCCTACAATAGCCGCCGGAAGACAGGCAATGATGATTTTGGCCCACAAAGATAATGTCTCCTGTTTCTGGGAGCGCTTTTTCCTCGCTGAAAACGGATTCAATTTGTGAAAATACAGCACAACAACTGCAAGGATAGCCCCCAGCTGGACCACTACCATAAATACATTTTTGAAATCTTCGCTTAAATGAAGAGGAATGATTTCTTCTACCAGGATCATATGGCCAGTACTGCTGATTGGCAGCCATTCTGTAAATCCCTCCACAATTCCCAGAACCAACACTTTCAACACTTCAAAAATTTCCATATCCTTCTCCTATCCTCTCACATTCTCAATCTGCCAGTCAATCGGCTCTAATCCATGTTCTACCAGATATTCATTGGTCCTGCTAAAAGGCCGGCTTCCAAAAAAGCCTCTGGACGCGGAAAGCGGACTGGGATGGGAAGATTCTAAAATCAGATGTTTTGGATTATTTAACATTGCCCTTTTCATCTGAGCCGGACGCCCCCACAGGATAAATACCATGGGGCGCTGCTGCTCATTGAGAACCCGGATTGCCGCATCCGTAAATTCCTCCCAGCCAATTCCTCTGTGAGAATTGGCTGCATGCGCCCGGACCGTAAGGACTGTGTTTAAAAGCATAACTCCCTGATCGGCCCATTTTTTCAAATATCCGTTGTCGGGAATGTAACATCCGCAGTCGTCATGAAGTTCCTGATAAATATTGACTAAAGACGGAGGAATGGCTACATCCGGTTTTACGGAAAAGCACAGGCCATGGGCCTGATCGTAATTGTGATAAGGATCCTGCCCCAGTATCACCACTTTTACTTTTGATAATGGAGTAAATGCAAATGCATTGAAAATATCATCCGGATCCGGAAATATCTGTCTTGTCTCGTATTCGTGTCTGACAGTCTGATACAGTTTGCGGTAGTAGTCTTTCTTAAACTCCCCGCTTAACGGTTCCAGCCAGTCATTGTCAATTGCCGCCATCTTATGTATCCTCCTTATGCCGATTGCCGGGATTCTTCTGCTGCTTTACAATAGTATGAGTGGACAAAGTAAACATATTCGTAACAGTTCAGCCATATGGTTCCTTTCTGCAGTGAGCAGCCAGCCGGCTTATAAACAAAACTGAATCCGCTTTTATCCCTTCTGCTTTTTCTTTCAGTTCTTCGCTGATCTGAAAAAACTCCTGATGGACTCTGAAAAACCTTGCCTGTTTATTGAAAAATACCGTTTTCTCAAAGGGCCAGCGGATGACGGTAGGGGTAAAAAATCCTTCTCCCAGTTCCAGAACAGTCAGATTTTTATTTAATGTCCCTGCCAGCCATTCTGTATAAGATTTCCACTGGGGAAGATATCCCTCTTCAATGTAGTGGCCGCTTTCCACTGTATTGGGAACCAGCCTGCCGCCGCAGTGGGGACAAATGCCGTCCGGCACTTCCCCTTCTTCCCAGATGTCTTTCGTGCATCCATGTTCGCACTGCCTCCAGGTAATGTTTCCGCATGGAGCCACAATCCGTTTTTTGTCAAAGGGCTGTTCCCATATCTTTGCATCTGTCACAGTAGTGACAATAAAATAGTCTTTCTCCTTTATCAGTTTCAAAAGATCCTCATAACCTTTTGTCACATCCAGGCGGCTTACAATCTTTTCTATCTGCTTTTTATCCGGATTCTGCTTCCATTCTCCCCCAATTCCTATGAGCAGTTTCTCACTGCCCTGTATACGGCTGCAAATCCGTTCCATCATTTCCTGGTCTGCTCTCTTCTCGCTCACTTAAATTTCTTCCTTTTCTCAATGCTTTTAAACGTCCACATCAATCACATATGCCTCATACCCATTGATGACAATGGTATCCTGATACTGCTGCAGGCGCTTTGCCCTGCCTCCGTAATTTAAATGCATATGGCCATGAATAAAATATTTGGGTTTATATTTCTCCATCAGTTCTAAAAAACACTGAAATCCAGTATGGCACAGATCATCCCCGTCTCCCAGATTTTTAGCCGGAGCATGGGTCAGGAGAATATCAAATCCCTTATTCCTTTTTAACTGCCACCACAAAAGGGAAATCCGCCACTTCATCTGCGATTCGCTGTACTGGTGGGGACCCGGCCTGTAGCGCATGGAGCCGCCTAATCCTAAGATCCGAAGTCCTTTGTAAGTATAAATCTGATCTTCAATACAGATACAGCCTTCCGGCTCTTCTGAGTCATGATTTCCATATACGTACAAAAGAGGCGCATGGGCAAACGTTACCAGAAAGGACAGGTATTTTGGGGAAACGTCTCCACAGGAAAGGATTAAATCTATTCCCTTTAGTTTGCTCTCATCATAGTAATCCCAAAGTGATTTGGACTCTTCATCTGAAACAACTAATATCCGCATCTTATGTTACCCCTCTATCCTATTTTTTGCCGGTTCTTCTTTTCCCATGAATCTGTACAACTGCTCTGGCCTCTTTTGTCAGCTCTTTTGGTTCCGGAATCCGTCCCACCACATTGTCTGTCAGCCAGTCCATGGAGACAATTTCTGCCGGAGTCAGGATTTCTCCTTTGGAGCACATAAGGGCGCCGTCCTGGGCAGTGACAATTCCCTCAAAGGGATAAAAATCATTTCTGCATATGGCGCGCTTTAAAAGAGAAACCAGATGCTTGGTGCCCTCCGGGGTTCTGGTACTGTAAGCCACATCAATGACATCTGCCGACATTCCCCAGTAATAATTTAATGCCTGATCCTTTTTGGCTTCCCCTGCTGTCCATCCTCCATTTAAAATCTGCCGGAGAATCTTTTCATAGTATTTTCCCCAGTTCCAGATAGGAGCAGCCAGGTTTTCCACCTCGCCTTCGTGTTTCCGATATAAGCCGAATAATCGGTTTTCTTCAATCGGAGTAATGCTGTCCTTTCCGGATATCATCTGAATCCCTTTGTCCTCCAGCGCCTTTTCTGCGTCATGGCCTTTTATGGTAGACCACTCCAGGTATACTTTTGCTCTGGGGTTGATCATCCTGGCCCCCAATGCAAATGCGTTAATATTGGCCATCATGCCGTAAATCGGATAATCTGCCAGATACCCCAGCTCATCGCTTTCTGATAAACTGGCGGCAATGGCGCCTATCAAAAACTTTGCCTCATACATCCGGCCATAATACGTACGGATAGCCTTATGGGAAGCGTTGACCGAACAGTTTAAAATCTTAACATCCGGATGAAGCACTGCTGCTTTCAAGCTGACAGTCGCCATCTGGGGAGTAGTGGTGAAAATAACCGTATTCCCTGCAGAAATTGCCAGTTCAATAGCCTGCATAGCCTCTTCGCTGGTATTGGCATTGTCAATGTGAGTGGTGGTGACTTTTCCGGAAAGCGCCTGCTCTACAGAAAGACGTCCCAGCTCATGGCTGTAAGTCCAGTTGGAAGTCTCCGGATTTTTGGCGTTAATAAAGGCGATTTTTAAGTTAGAAGGTGCAGAAGAAGGAATCAGAAAATCCCAGAGCTTTGCTGCAGCTTTGCTGTTTTCTTTTTCCGGCTCTTCTACCAGGTTTACCGCATTGTCCTGATAGGACAGGTGAATTTCCTCCCAGAACCTTCCCAGTTCTTCCCGCAGATCATCATCTGAAACCCGCTCTAAATGATGCATTCCAAAGGTTTCCAGGTACACCAACATGGCGTCCGCCGGGGTAATGGGAAGGGCTTTTCCGCCTTTTTCCTCAAAAATCAGCCGAAATCTGGCATAAGCGCCTTTTGCTCGAACCCGCTCTTCCTGCGCCCAGGGAATATCAATTCCAAATCCAGTCGCTTTTAAAAATCTTCTAAAACTTCCTTCTTTGGTAAACCAGATCTCATTGATTCCCGTAATTTTATAAAATTCCAGAAATTCGTAATAAATTTTATTTTCCAGGGAATCGCTGCGTTTCGGCACAATTCTGGTCACATATCCATGAATGCTGACCGCTCCTACGTATTTTAAAACACTGACCCGCTTATTTCCTTCCTGAACGTAAAATTTATTCATAAACTCGTAGGCTTTAATCGGATCGCGGATTCCCTCATCCAACTGAGACTGATACAAATTGATCCACTTACTTCCAAACTCTGATTTTGGAGGAAAAAGCGGCAAAAATCCATTGGAAAATGCATTCTGACGGCCCGCCGTCTTGGTCCCCGCAATCTGATCCAGCGGAATCTCTACAAGTCCCAGATAACTTTCAGATACAATATCTTCATAAGGCAGCATATCATCCAATGACGGAAGGTATGGATACTGCCCTGCTGATACACTGGCTCTGTACTGTCTCTGTGCAATTTTTCTTGCCTTTTCATACTCCTGCAGCGGAGTATAAAATTCATCAGCCATAATAGTACCCCCTACTCTGTTTTTCTGTTCTCCATTATACTGGAAAAGTGAGACAACTTACAAGCTTTTTGCAAAACATTTTACCAGCCGAAATACCTGCTCGGCTGCATCAGAAAGGTTTTCCTTTGCTGTGTCAGGGTCCATGGCCTCTGTCAGCGAAATCGGGCCGCGGACAATCGAAAACAGCGCGTCTATTCCCTGTTCATTACATTTTGTCCCGTCCTTTGTGACATTGCCGCCAAAGGCTGCTACTGGAACTTTGTACTGTTTTGCCAGTTTTGCTGCGCCGGCCGGCGCTTTCCCCATAGCGGTCTGACCATCTATCTGTCCTTCCCCGGTAATCAGCAAGTCTGCATCTTTTAAATACTCTTCCAGATTCGTTTCTTTTAAAACAATGTCTATGCCGGGTTTCAATTCTGCATTGGTAAATGTAAGAAAGGCAAATCCCATACCCCCGGCGGCTCCGGCGCCCGGATAGTTTAAATCAGTGTGGGGAAACTGCTGTTTTGCCAGTTCGCCGTAGTGGAAAAGCCATTGATCCATCTTGAGAGTCTGCTCCCTGTCCGCTCCCTTTTGAGGACCGTAAACTGCGCTGCATCCGTTTTGGCCGCACAGAGGATTGGTTACATCACAGGCCACCAGAAACTTACATTCTGCAAGTTCCGGCATCACATGACAGACGCTGATACAGCAAAGTTCTTTTAGGCCTTCTGCTCCAGAGAGGATTGGCTGGCCGTCTCTGTTTAATAGGTCATATCCCAGCGCCTGAAGCATTCCTGCTCCGCCGTCGTTGGTCCCGCTGCCTCCAATTCCCACCAGAAATCGGCGGCAACCCTTTAAAACAGCATCTTTTATCATCTCTCCCACACCATATGTGGTGGTCTTTAAAGGATTTCTCTCATTCTCCGGAATCAGAGTAAGTCCGGCGGCAGCCGACATTTCCAATACTGCTGTGCCGGTTTTTGCAATGATTCCATAACTGCACTCCACCGGCTTTCCAAGGGGGCCTGTTACGGTAATTGTCTGAAGTGTTCCGCCCATTCCCTCTATCAAAGCAGATACAGTTCCCTCACCTCCGTCTGCTAAAGGGCGAACCGCTATCTTGGCTTCATGGTCTGCGCGGCAAATTCCCCTGGCGGCTGCATATCCTGCCTCCATAGAAGTTAAGCTGCCTTTAAACGAATCCATGGCTATTACAATCTTCATAGAGATTCATCAACCTCCAGCACATAAGGCGTTGTCTGATACACGTAAAAATTCAGCCAGTTGGTATAGAGCATGTTTGCAGTGCTTCTCCACATCAGGGGCGGCACAGAAAAAGGATCATTATCCACATAGTAATTGATCGGAAGAGATGGATTTAACCCTTTTTTCAAATCCCTGTGGTACTCATTGTTTAAGGTCATCCGGTCGTATTCCGGGTGTCCCTGAACAAAGATCTGGCTTCCATCCCGGTTCATCACCAGAAAAATGCCTGCTTCCTCTGATTTGGCCGCAATCACCAAATCCTTTTCCTTTCGGATGTCCTCTTCTTTTACCTCCGTATAGCGGGAGTGAGGCGCATAAAAGTAATCATTAAAACTTCGGACCAAGGGAATTTTCCGGTCCAGAACCATGTGGCTGTACACGCCGGAAAGCTTGGTTTTCCGATCATATTTTGGAATGCCGTAGTGATAGTAAAGTCCTGCCTGCGCTCCCCAGCAGATGTGCATGGTAGACGTAACGTGGGTTTTGCTCCACTCCATAATCCCGATAAGTTCCGGCCAGTAATTGACTTCCTCATACTTTAAATGTTCCAGGGGCGCTCCTGTAATAATCATGCCATCATAATGATTTTTCTGAATGGCCTCAAATGTCACATAAAATTTATTTAAATGGCTGGCTGAGGTGTGTTTGGACACATGGCTGGAAATCATTAAAAACGTACATTCGATCTGAAGAGGCGTGTTGGACAAAGCACGCAGAAGCTGGGTTTCTGTCTCCTCTTTTAACGGCATCAGATTTAAGATTAAAATCTCCAGAGGACGGATATCCTGACTGATTGCCCTGGTTTCATCCATCATAAATATATTTTCGGATTCCAATACCGCGCGGGCCGGCAAATCGTTTTGTATCTTAATGGGCATGAGATTCTTCCTCCAGCATGTTCAAAAATTCTTCCTCAGAAATAATGGGAATTCCCAGTTCTTTCGCCTTTTTATTTTTGGAGGAATTGGAACCGGTATCGTTGTTAATCAGGTAAGCGGTTTTAGATGTGACAGACCCTGACGCCTTTCCTCCCTCTGCCTCAATGACTTCCTGCAGTTTTTTCCGGTTTTCAAAGTGGTTTAATGTGCCGGTAATGACAAAAGTCAGTCCTGCAAACTTTCCTCCCTCTTTTATCTCCTGATCCTGCTCTATCGTCAGCTCTTCCAGCAGATGATCCACTGCTTTATTCTTCTTTTCATCCTGAAAATAGTCGATCCATGCCTGGGCCAAAACGCCTCCGATTCCGTCTGCTGCAGTCAGTGCGTCCAGATCTCCATGGCGCATGGCATTAAAATCGTATCCAAACTGGCGGCACAGCACCTTGGCGTTGGCAAGGCCGATGCCTGCAATGCCAAGGCCGTAAATAACTCTTGGCAGCGTAGTCTGGCTGGCTTTTTTTATGGATTCCTGCAGATTGTCATAGGAGCGTTTTCCAAATCCTTCCATCTCCACAATGGCTTCTTCGTGCCGGTCCAGGTGGAAAATATCTGCATATTCATGGATAAAACCTGCGCCGATAAATTTTTCCAGGGTGGCCTCGGAAAGGCCGTCAATATTTAAGGCATCTCTGCTGACCAAAAGGGTAAAACTCTTAATCCTCTTTGCCTGACAGTCCGGATTGGTGCAGTACAGGGATTTTACATCATTGGTCTTTCGGATCTGGGTAGGACCGCCGCAGACCGGACAGGTCTCTGGAATATGGCTGACGCCGCTGCGGGTTAAATTGTCTCCAATCTGAGGAATAATCATGTTGGCTTTATACACTGTAATGGTATCCCCGTCTCCCAAAGCCAGCGATTCCAGAATACTTAAGTTGTGAACACTGGCTCTGCTCACAGTTGTCCCCTCCAGTTCAACCGGTTCAAACACTGCTACCGGATTGATTAGCCCTGTACGGGACGGACTCCACTCAATATAGCTTAATGTGGTTTCCCGAATCTCATCCGCCCATTTAAAGGCAATAGAATTGCGGGGAAATTTGGCAGTACGGCCAAGGGATTCGCCGTAAGCAATATCATCATATAAAAGCACCAGTCCGTCAGAAGGAATGTCATTTTCTCCGATTTTTCCGGCAAACCATTCTACTGTCTGGGTAAGGGTTTCCCTGGTCACTTCCCGGTACTCTACCACATCAAAACCCTGGGAAGACAGCCACTCAAACTGACTCTTTCTGGAATTGGAAAAATCCACATTTTCTGCGCTCACCAGTGCAAATGCCATAAAGCGGACATTTCGCTGGGCGGTTATCTGGCTGTTTAGCTGGCGGACAGAGCCGCTGCAAAGGTTTCTGGGATTTTTGTATCTGGCGTCTGTCTCCGCGATCTCCTGATTCATCCGGTTAAAGTCCGAATAGCGGATAACCGCCTCTCCCCGCAGCACCAGTCTTCCTTTAAAAGGGATGACAACCGGAACATTTAAAAATACCCTGGCATTGTTGGTAATCACTTCCCCGATTTCTCCGTTTCCCCTGGTAACAGCTTTGACAAGTTTTCCGTTTTCATAGGTAAGGACGATGGTAAGGCCGTCCATCTTCCAGGACAAAAGTCCCTTCTGATCTCCCAGCCAGTCCTTTAATGCTTCTACGTCCTTGGTTTTGTCTAAAGAAAGCATAGGAGACTCATGGGCTTCTTTGGGGAGTTCGGAAATCACCTGATACCCTACTTTCTGGGTAGGACTGGAAGATAAAATAGTGCCGGTCTGCCTTTCCAAATCCAATAACTCATCATAAAGCCTGTCATATTCAAAATTGCTCATAATCTCGCGGCTTTCCTGATAATATGCTTTTCCCGCTTCCGTTAAAACCGCAGTCAGTTCTTTCATTCTTGCTATTGCCTGATTCTTATCCATTATGGAACTTTATCCTTTCTTTTTCCTACCTTTGGAAATTTTTGCCTGCACTTTTCCAGAATTTTGGGTGGCAGGCCCGCTGCAGGAGTCTTCTAAAAGCGCCCGGAGTTTTTCTCCCTCTTTCGGCGTTATTTTCCGGTACTCCCCTGTTTTTAAGTTTCCCAGTTCCAGATTCATAATACGGATTCTTTTTAACTCTAAGACATGATACCCCAGCGCTCCGCACATTCTTCTAATCTGGCGGTTCAGCCCCTGGGTTAAAATAATGGAAAATTTATTTTTACCTAACTTTTGTATGGTGCATGGTCTGGTAATGGTGTCCAGTATGGCAACTCCTGACGCCATCTTATTTAAAAATTCTCCCGTAACCGGTTTATCCACCACAACCTCATATTCTTTTTCATGATAGTTTCCGGCCCGCATGATTTTGTTGACCAGATCCCCTTGATTGGTCATCAGCAGCAGCCCTTCTGAATCTTTGTCCAGACGACCCACCGGATAAATCCGGCAGGGGTAGTTTAAAAATTCTACAATATTTTCTGCCCGGTCTTTTTCTGAGGTAGTGCAGACAATCCCTCTGGGTTTATTAACTGCCAGCAGAATGGGAGGATCTTTTTGCTCCACCCGCTTTTTGCAGCAGATAATCTCCTGCCCCTCTGTCACTTTCTGCCCCATAAGCGCCGGCTTTCCGTCTACCAGAATCTTTCCTTCTTCCACCAGACGGTCCGCTTCTCTCCTGGAGCAGACTCCCATTTCACTTAAATATTTATTTAAACGCATCTCCTGCATGAAGATTCCTTCTCTTTCTGTCCCTTATCAGTCCTGATCGGTTATAAACATGGCATCCCCAAAGGAAAAAAATCGGTAACGCTCCTCAATGGCCTGCTGATAGGCTGCTAACACGTGTTCTCTTCCTGCCAGGGCAGAAACCAGCATAACCAGAGTGGACTCCGGCAAATGGAAGTTGGTGATAAGACAGTCTAAAATGTTAAACCGGTAGCCTGGATAGATAAAAATATCCGTCCAGCCGCTTCCTGCTTTTAAGATTCCATCATCTCCCGCAGCAGATTCAATGGTACGGCAGCTGGTAGTCCCCACACAGATGACCCGTCCGCCTGCCGCCTTTGTGTCGTTGACCTTTTTGGCTTCGGATTCCTCCACCATGTAAAATTCAGAATGCATGTGGTGATCCAGCACATTGTCCACTTTCACCGGACGGAATGTCCCCAGTCCTACATGAAGGGTGACATGGGCGATCTTTACTCCCATCTCCTCAATTTCTTTCAAAAGTTCTTTGGTAAAATGCAGACCGGCTGTCGGCGCTGCTGCGGATCCTTCGTGCTTTGCATAAACAGTCTGATACCGGTTTTTATCCTGAAGCTGGTGCGTAATATAGGGAGGCAGAGGCATCTGTCCCAGTTCATCTAAGATTTCTTCAAAAATCCCATCATAATGGAACTGAATCAGACGATTTCCTTCATCTACCACATCTTCCACAGTAGCGGTTAACCGTCCATCTCCAAACTCCAGCTTTGTCCCTGGTTTTGCCTTTTTTCCCGGTTTGACCAGAGTTTCCCAAATGTCATTTTCCCGTCTTTTTAATAACAGCACCTCAATCTTTGCGCCAGTATCTTTCTTGATTCCGAACAGTCTAGCCGGAATCACCTTTGTGTCATTGATTACCAGGCAGTCTCCTGGCTTTAAGTATTCCTTAATATCTCGAAAGTGCCTGTGGGTCACCTGTCCTGTGGTCTTATTTAATACTAAAAGCCTGGAAGCAGATCGATCCTCCAATGGATCCTGTGCAATCAGTTCCTGAGGCAAATCAAAATAAAAATCTTTTACATCCATGTTTTACTCCCCTTGTATTTCTGCGGCTGCTGTTTCAGTCTCACTGGCTTCCGCTTCTGCTTCACTGCCTGTCGTTTCGGTCTCGCTGGCTGCTGTTTCAGTCTCGCTGCTGCCTTCAATCTCAATCTGGATCGCTTCTGTCTCTTCTTTCACTCCTTCCGGAGAAACAATGGAAACAGAACTGTCCTTGCTTTCCTGAACCTCTCCTACAACCGGATTTTTCTGCAAAACTCCATACACTCCAGCCAAATCCGGATCGGTCTCTAGTGCCTGTCTTAGCTGGGCATAAATTTCAGTTCTCAAAAGAATCAGTTCATCGGTCTTTTCGGCTTCTTCAAATTCTTTCAGCACCTCTTCCCCCTGCAGACTGCTGTCTGCAAGCTGAAGCGTTCCCTCCTCACTGGTAATTACATATGCACGAAACAGGCCAGGCGCCAGAGTTTCTACATTCTTAAATCTCAAATCATAGCTGACATATACCAGATAGCTTCCCTCTGCCGGACCTGGCTTTGTATAGCAAACAATATTTTCATAACCGTCTGTATAGCGGGATGTATAGCGATACTGACTCTTTAACGCCTCTGCTCCCTCCATATCAGTGCGTCCAAACAGACGGTATACTGTCTCAACATCTGCATTCTGCTTTGCTGTAAAATAGCTGTTAATCAGTTCTCCAACTTCCGGCACCTGGTCTTTTGCAAAGGTTTCTTCGCTCTCTTCCTGAGACTTTATCTCCCCGTTTTCCTCCTGGGACTCTCCGGTTTCTGCTAAGTCTCCCTCAGAATCTGCAGAGTTTTCTCCAGAAGGCAGTTCTGCCAAAGCAGAAGATGAAGCTGTGTCTGTCCTGTCTTTTCCGGCCAGATTTTTTGCTAATATGACTGCCAGTACCAGAAGAATAATCACACCTGGGATGGTAAGCCATTTTAAGTATTTTCTCAGTTCTTCTTCTGTAAATGATGAGTAACCGTACTTATTATCTCTTCTTCTCAAAATTAATTCCTCCGCTATCTTTTGCTGCTTGAAATGTAACGATTCAAAACCTTGGTGTAACAGTTCAGCCATGCGAAGATTCAGATAGGAAAAAGCGTTGAAAGCTTGTTTTCATAAGAATTTTCCTGTTTGAATCTTCATATGGAGGACGCCCGATGCTTCTTGCCGGCCATGTGCGGACAAGAAGATGCATGACTGAACTGTTACACCTTGGAGTTATTTTAGCAAACTTAAATTAAAAAAGCAATAAAATTAGGACTTGCATAACTGTCAAAAATATAGTATGATATAGGAGATGCGTCTGTAGCTCAGTGGATAGAGCAATGGCCTCCGGAGCCGTGTGCGTAGGTTCGATTCCTATCAGACGCATTCTTTTCATCTCGTGATTCTTTTTTATCTCTATTAAGTTCTGTTGATTTCTATATATTCCTGTTTTTCGCTCCACTCCCAGACTTTTATCTTATACCGTTTTTTTGCATGTCAGAACTGCGTTCGCAGTTTCTGCAAATATATCTAAGGAGGTATACTGTCTATGGTATACGAAACATTTCTCAACCAAACCGCATCTCACATTCAGCATGTCCTTTCAGACCGCTGCACTGTCCATCTGGAACATGTGCGCAAAAACAATGGCCTGGTGCTGGACGGTATCTGCATCAGGACGCCCGGCGAACCTGTTGCTCCTACCATCTACTTAAATTCCTATTACGAGGCCTACCAAAACGGGCACAGTCTTTCAGAAATCTATGAATGGATTCTGGATGCATATAAAAGCAGAGGTTCTTTTTCCAACCTGGACATCCGCCTTTTTGAGGACTTTTCCAATCTGGAAGACAAGATCATTTTTCGGTTCATCAATGCTCGATCCAATCAGGAACTTCTAAAAACCATCCCTTCTCTTCCCTATCTGGACTTAGCTGTGGTGTTCTGCATTTATCTTACGGATGATGCCAATACCCAGCAGATGACTGCTCTTATCCAAAATTCTCACTTAACAATCTGGGGTGTTTCCATCTCTCATCTAAAACAATACGCCGAAAAAAACACGCCCCATCTGTTTCCCCCATCTATCAAAAGCTTAAATGAGGTGCTTGAAAGTTTTTCTTTTGACTGTCCGGTTTGTGAACCAGAAGAACCTGCCTGCGGTTTTCCCTTTTATGTACTTACGAACCAAAACAATTTGTATGGCTCCTCCTGTATGCGGTACCCAGGTGTATTAAGGAACTTCGCAGACTGCCTGAATACAGACCTTTTAATTCTGCCTTCCAGCATCCACGAAGTCCTGCTCACTGCTGACAGTCCAGATACAGATTATGAACTGTTAAGCAATATGGTTCTGGAAATCAATCAGTCTGAGGTTTCTGTGGAAGATCGTCTGTCAAATCAGATTTACCGCTACTCCCAGAGGGATGACTGCGTTTCTATCGTTTCTCATGGTCCTGAATCAGTCGGAAAATAGAATCCATGATAAAAATCGCTACTGCAATTGCACCTGCTATCTGCAAGGTTTCCACAAGATAATAGGTGGCCAGGCTTCTGTCGCTGCGGATCAGATAAAATACACATCTGTAGATCGACGCCCCAGGAACTGCCGGAAGAATCCCGGCCACTAAAAATACCGTAACCGGAGCCTTAAACCATCTGGCAAATATATGGCTGATAAGGGCCACTACCAGGGTAGATGCGAATGCTGCTAAAATATTGGATCCGCTCCACTGAGCTGCCAGCAGATAGACCAGCCAGCCAGCCCCGCCTACTACTCCGGCATCAACCAAATATCTCTTTGGCATTTCTAAAAGCAGGCCGAAACATACAACTGCTAAAAATGCCGAGATTGTCTGCACCGCTGTCTGAACTGTCATACTCCCGCTCCTCCCATCATTTTTCCAAATATGGTCATGGCTGTACCAATCCCCACTGCTACAGACAGCGCCACCACAAGAGCTTCCATCATCCGGCTGGTTCCGGAAGAATAGTCGCCGTTTAATATGTCTCTAATCGCAGTCGTAAAAGTCACGCCGGGCACAAGAGGCATGATTGCACCAGTAATTACTGCATTGCCGTCCATTCCCGCAATCACCCAGTTCTCCACTGCCAGGGAAGCAAATCCCACTGCAAAGGCTCCCAAAGCATTCATACAAAAATCGTTAAGGCGAACCTTCGCAGTGAGCAGGCACACAACAGCCAAAAAAAGGCCTGCGATTCCCGCTCCCAGTCCCTCTTTCCAGGTTCCTCCTAAAAGCAGTGCAAAAAAGGCAGACACGCCAATGTATCCTACTGCCTTTGTAAAATCCCCATACTGATTTTCTGTTTTAATAATTTTTAATGTATCCCTGGCCTCCGAAAGTCCCATCGCTTTAGCGCAAAGCCTGCGGGAAACTTCGTTTGCCCGGCACACCCGGTTTAAATTGGTAGATCGGTTGCGAATCCGGCGCATTATTGTCAGGCTCTCCTCTCCTGGTCTGTCCAGTGTCACAATCAGACTGGTGCCAAGGGCCACATTTTCCGCCTGCCGTTTTGTATCCATGGAAAGAATCCGTCCCACTGTGTCTTCTACCCGATAGATTTCCGCACCGCTGACCAGCATAATTTCGCCTGCTGCAACGGCTGTCTCTACCAATAATTTATCATATTCTAATTGTGTTGTTTGATTGTGTTCTTGTGTCATAATAAAACTTTTCCTATCTGGTAAATAAATACTGCCGCCGTCCAGGCAGCAGCCATCTGAAATGCAGCAAGTCTCAATGTCCATTTTACAGAACCAGTCTCCCGTCTGATTGCAGCAAGCGCTGCAATGCATGGTGTGTAGAACAGGCAGAATACCAGCATCGCATATACATTCTGTATTCCAAAACCGATTTCTCCTAATGCCATGGATAGCTGTATCTTCCCTGCCGGAGAATTAATATTGCTAATATGAAACAGAACAGCCAGGCTGGATATAACTACTTCTTTGGCAGATAATCCAGACAGCAGTGCAACTGCAATCTGCCAATAGCCCAGTCCGCATGGAGCAAGAACCGGCTCTAAAAACGTTCCGATTTCTGCTGCAAAACTATGGGATACTTCTGCTGTCAGCCCGTCCGGCCCCATATTTAACAATATCCAGAGAATCATCGAAGCAAGAAAAATCGTTGTCCCTGCTTTGCTTAAGTAGTCTCTTATCTTTTCCCACCCATAGACAGCCACTGACCGCAGAGTAGGAATCCTGTATTCCGGCAGTTCAATCAGCAGATCGGTTTCTGCAGTCTTTTCACCTCTGTGCAGAATCATTGAAAGAAGCACCGCTGCCCCAAGACCTGTCAGATACAGGCAATAGGCCGCCGCCAGACGGTTTTCGGGAAAAAAGACTTCCCCAAACAATATGTAAATGGGAAGTTTTGCGGAACATGACATAAATGGAATCATAAAAATCGTTTTCTTTTTATCCTCTTCACTGGAAAGGGTTCTGGCAGCCATAACTGCCGGTACACTGCAGCCAAATCCAAGCAGCAATGGAAGAAATGCTTTCCCGGACAGTCCCGCCGCGCCCATAATTTCATTCATCACATAGGCAGCTCTGGCCATATATCCGCTGTCTTCCAGCACTGCCATAGCCAAAAACAGCACTGCAAGATTGGGAAGAAAACTTAACACTCCTCCCACTCCGGTGATGATTCCATCTGTAATCAGGGACACTGCCCAGTCTGCTGTATGAAAGTCCTGCAAAACAGTCCTTGTAAGCTCCGTAAACTGATTAAGACCTGTCTGAAACCAGTCCCTCACTCCATTTCCCACAGTAAATGTGAGCCAAAACAAAACTGCCATGATGGTCAGAAAAATCGGGATTCCCAAAACCGGGTGAACCAGATATCTGTCCAGTTTATCCGTAAAAGATGTTTGATCGTTTCTAAACAGCAGACATTCTTCTGCGATTCTCTCAATAGGCGGATACACATGTTTTCTGCTGCCAAACCTGGCCCCGCAGCCTGCTGGTATCCGGACTGCAGCCGCCTCTATTGCCGTTTCTATCAGTACATCCAGTCCCTGACGGTTTCTGGCAGAAATCGGGACAACTGGAATGCCTCCCAGCATCCCTGACAGCTTTTTCATGTCAATTTTCATTCCCTTGTTTTGAATTTCATCCATCATGTTCAGCGCCAGCACCACTGGTCTGTTCTGCTTTAATAGCTGAAGACTCAGATACAGGCTCCGCTCCAGCAAAGAAGCGTCCATAACATTGACAATCACATCTGCATGGCCTCTGTCTAAAAATTGTTTTGCAGTACGCTCTTCTATTGTGTAAGAATCCAGGCTGTAAATCCCCGGCAAATCAATTAGTTTTATCTCTTGTCCCTTCCAGTCAAACCTGCCTTCCATCCGCTCTACGGTAACGCCTGGCCAGTTAGCTGTTTTTAATTTCGCTCCGGTAAATGCATTAAATAAGGTTGTCTTTCCGCAATTTGGATTTCCTGCAAATCCCACTGTAAGGGAGTCTTTCATTCTGCTGTCTCTATCCCCTCTCCTATCAGGTGTCCCAATGCCAATCTGGATTCTCTTACCTTGATTATCAAAGTTCCGCTGTTTTTTCGGCTCTGCACGAACACCTCAGCATTCCTTTTTATCCCCAATGCTTCCAGACGTCTCTTTAAAGGCTCAGAAAGCCTTATATCCGTTATAACATACCGTCTTCCTGCCTGGCACTGACACAATTTCATTTTTGTTCTCCATTATTCCAAATCCAAAAGGGCTTTTTTCACTTCAATCATACGGTCGCGCAGTCTGGCCGCCTCTTCAAAATTCAGTTCTGCCGCTGCCTGGTGCATTTTCTTTGTTAGTTCTTTTACCAGTTGGTTTAATTCCTTTTCGTCCATAGATTCCGGTTCTTTCTTAAAGTCTTTTTCTGACTCTGCAGCCGCTTTGGAAATGGCAATCAGATCTCTTACCGCTTTCTTAATCGTAGTAGGCGTAATGCCATGTTCTTCATTATATTTTTGCTGAATCTTCCGACGCCTGCTGGTTTCCTCTATGGCGTTTCTCATGGAATCGGTCATCGTGTCTGCATACATGATTACATGGCCTTCGCTGTTTCTTGCAGCGCGTCCGATGGTCTGTATCAGAGATGTCTCGGATCGTAAAAATCCCTCTTTATCCGCATCCAGAATCGCTACCAGTGTAATCTCCGGAATATCAAGTCCTTCTCTAAGCAAATTGATTCCAACTAAAACATCAAAGACGTCCAGACGCATATCCCGAATAATCTCTGCCCGCTCCAAGGTGTCAATGTCAGAGTGCAGGTATTTGACACGGATTCCTACCTCCCTCATATAATCGGTTAAATCCTCTGCCATCCGCTTAGTCAGCGTGGTAATCAGCACCTTATGGTGTTTTTCTACTTCTTTGTTGACCTCTGAAATCAAATCATCGATCTGACCTTCTACCGGCCGGACAAAAATTTCCGGATCCAGCAGACCTGTAGGCCGGATAATCTGCTCTACCCGCATCAGTTCATGCTCGCTTTCATAGATCGAAGGAGTAGCTGAGACAAACATCATCTGGTTAATTTTACTCTCAAACTCTGTAAAATTCAAGGGGCGGTTATCCAGAGCAGACGGCAGGCGGAACCCATAGTCTACCAGAGTCCGTTTTCTGGACTGATCTCCTGCGTACATGCCCCGGACCTGGGGAAGTGTGATGTGTGACTCATCCACAATAATCAGAAAATCATCAGGGAAATAATCGATTAGGGTCCATGGCGGTTCTCCCGGAGCAGTTCCTGTTAAATGGCGCGAATAATTTTCAATGCCGGAGCAAAATCCCGTCTCCCGCATCATTTCCACGTCAAAATTGGTTCTCTCGGAAATCCTCTGAGCCTCCAGCAGTTTATCTTCACTCTTGAAAAAAGTTACCTGCTCTTTCATTTCCGCTAAAATGTTTTCTGTGGCAAGAAGCATTTTGTCTTTTGGGACTACGTAGTGGGAAGCGGGAAATATTGCCACATGACCAAGCTGCGCCTTAATCTCTCCAGTAACTGTGTCAATTTCCGTAATCCGGTCTACTTCATCGCCAAAAAATTCTATCCGGTATGCCTCATTTCCTGAATAAGCCGGATAAATTTCCAGAGTGTCTCCCCTTACCCGGAATGTTCCCCTCTTAAAGTCCATATCATTTCGAGCGTACTGAATGTCAATCAGCTTGTGAATGACCTCATCTCTGTCCTTTTCCATGCCGGGACGCAGTGAAATCACCATTTCCTTATAGTCTATGGGACTTCCCAGTCCATATATGCAGGATACGGACGCTACGATAATCACATCTCTTCTCTCAGACAATGCCGCTGTAGCAGAGTGGCGCAGTTTGTCTATTTCGTCATTAATGGCAGAGTCCTTTTCAATGTATGTGTCTGTAGACGGAACATATGCCTCCGGCTGATAATAATCATAATAAGAGACAAAGTATTCTACCGCGTTATTCGGAAAATACTCTTTGAACTCGCCGTAGAGCTGCGCGGCAAGGGTTTTGTTGTGGGCGATAATGAGGGTCGGCTTCTGCAACTGCTGGATCACATTGGCCATGGTAAAGGTCTTTCCGGAACCCGTAACCCCTAGTAAAGTCTGGAATTGATTGCCTTCTTTGAAGCCGTTTACGAGGGCTTCGATTGCCTGGGGCTGGTCGCCGGTGGGGCTGTATTCTGAGTGTAATTTGAACTCCATAATGTGTTTTTACCTCCTTAGTGACCACTGAAAAAGTATTTGTATAAACCAAAAATTCGTAAAACAGAGTAGTCAGACCTATGGCATATACAAATACTTTTCTCTATTTACGAATGAAAGTCACTAAAACCACTTTTTCAGGACGCCGCAACACTAGATAAAACCTAGCGGAATTGGCATTTCTAAAAGTCACTAAAAATTATAACATGAACCAGTAGAAATGTATAGCCATAAGATAGAACGCGCGTTCTTTTCTTATGGCTATTTTACATTTTTCTATTTCATATTATGTAAGGTAATCTTCTGCTGAAATTACCACATCTATACACTCAGATATAAATGTTTTTTCTTCATTGGAATCTGGTAAAACCTCATCAATGAAGGACTGGATTTCATCTACGCAGTCAGCAATGATTTCCCGTTTGTCCCCATAAACATCCATGGTGATTAATTCCTTGGCATGGCCCATCAGCTTGGAGACTGCTTTTGGATTAAAATTATTCTTCAGCAGAAGCGTACAGAATGTGCTACGCAGGTCATGCCAGCGTATATCCGGCAAATTATTTTCAGCCTTTATTTTATAATAATGAGGCCAATGAAAATCTTTGCTTCTTGGACGGCCAGATGAGGAACAACAAATATACCCCAAGTCCTGAAATGTATTCGGTCTACGTCTCAAATTCTTTTCATACACTTTCCGCTCCTCTAAAATTGTAGTGGTCAAGCATTTTTGTAACGCTTTGTTCGAAAAAATCACCCAGCATATCTAGCTTCAAATGGTGTTTTCCAATCATTGTATGAATGAGGGCGGACATGATTATACCATACATACACATATCGGTTTAGCGCTTCATCTAAGCTGCCCGCATCATAAAAATGATTCGGATAAATGAGTTCATTTTTTAATGTATTGTAGAAACGTTCCATTGGTGCATTATCATAGGGACATCCTGCTTTACTCATGCTTTGACAAATTCCATTGCTTTCACAATAATGGATAAAATCCCATGAAGTAAACTGGCAGCCCTGATCACTATGTAAAATTAATCCTTCTGCAGGGTTTTCGGCTATTAGAGCCTTCTGAAGAGTTGCTTTTGCCTGTTCCGTATTGATATAATCTGAATTTAAAGTGGCAATTACACTGCGGTCATATAAATCAATAATGGAACAATTATAACGCATTTTCCCATTTCCTATACGGATATAGGTGAAGTCCATACACCAGATTAGATTTGGTTTTGTACAATGGAAATTTTGCTTTAAAAGATTTGGGAAAATCTTATTTTTTGTTCCACGCATATATGACGGTTTCTTTCTCATAACGATTGCATGAAGCCCTAAAATCTGGTTCATATATTTATGGACGGTGGTCTTACTGAGAGAAATTCCTTGTCTTCTCAGAAAAATTCTCATAGGTCTGTGTCCTAAAATCCGGTTATTATTATAGTAAATCCTTTTCATCTGTTACAAAATTTTTTGTCGCTGTTCCTGAAAGGATTTCTTTCGATTTTTACGGTAGTTATAATAAGCATTTGGGTAAATATGAAAATGCTTGAATAACCAGCGAAGCCCAAAGAAATCCTTATGTTCATCAATAAATCGATAAGCCTCTAATCGATTTCCTTTGCAAAGAATGCCGCTGCTTTTTTTAAGAAAAGATTTTCCTTTTCCAGTTCGTGGATACGCTTCTGAAGCTCGTGAATTTCCTTTGCATTTTCTGAAAAAGAGGGAGAGGTTTGTGGCTTTGTAAACTGGCATTCTTCGCTGTATTTTTTTACCCATCCTACGAGGGTGGATTTTGCAACATGGTATTCTTTTGAAAGTTTTGGATAGCTGGTACCTTTTAAATATTCCTGTACCATCTGCTTTTTAAATTCTTCGCTGTACTTTTTTGTCATGGTAAGTTCTCCTTGTTCGTTTTCTTCTAGTTTATCTGAACGGAATGTTACAACTTTAGTATACCACAACATTCCAGATATCTCCGGTATGCTCTTTACAATGCTACAAAGTATGTCTGTCACTGGGATGAATCTTTCGGTTCATATCTTGCAAAGAAACGCTCGGAAGGCAAGCATTATAATGTTGCCATATCCCATGCCACTAAGAAGCTTGTGCGACTGATTTTTGCAATGGAGAAATCCGGAAAAGCATACCTGCCAACAGCTTAATTTTTTTCTGTAACTATCTCCTTTTAGAGTGCCAGTAATGACACTCTGTTTGTCATGCAGTTTTCAAGGTTCAAATATATCTGAAATGCATTTCTGCAATTCATTCAAAAAACTTTCATTTTAGACTTGACTTTTAATAGTTAGTCTTTCTGCAATATAGCCTGAACAACTCTATTGTAAACGGAAAGGTGATTTTTTTGTATAACAATCGACGCGCCCCCCGCATAGCGGGTGGTTTATTGTTTCGCCCATCTCCATTTTTCGGATCAGCGAAAAATGGAGATGGGCTCAACAGACTAAAGTCCATAACAGAACAGCCAGCCGGAATCGGCTGGCTGAATCGCTTTCGTGGACAATTTTATCTGTCCAACAAACTGGAAATTACTTAACAATATGTGCTGTAATGATTGTATAGCTATGTGAATTGATGGTAATTTTGATATTTTCAACCTCGCAATACCAATTTTTACCCTGTTTGTATATATTGCAATTTTTATCTAATACCTTATTTTTGCAATACTCAACAACATCTGCTGTATCTATTTTTAGGTTTCTTTTAATTCTATCAATTCCCATTTCAGTTGTATGAATTTTATCAATATTATCAAGCAATATCTTTTTATCTTCCATTCTTTCTTTTCCTCAACTTCACATTTGCAGATTCTTTAATATCCATAGGTCATCAGTTTCCATTGTCCACCTTCAGAACGAGCTAACCACCATTGCCAATCGGTATATTCTTCATCTGGGTTGAATCCGCTACCACCATTCAGCGGAGAATGGAAGTTACTCTTAAACATAATACATTGTGTAAAAGTTTCCTCTGCATCAGTTGCCTTTTCCATTTCGTTCATCCATGCAATATTGGATTCGCTGCATTCATCATCTGTTGAATATGAAATACTGTGCAGCTCACATCCATCCCAAGTGCTGAATTCCTTTTTAATCAATTCTATTGCCGCATCCATTTCCGCTTTCGTATAAATGGACGAAGTTCCATAATCAATCTTTATATTTGTGGTATCAACACCCAAATTTTGTATAAATTAGTTGATTGTCTTGAAAAATGCTTGATTTACAGGCATATTCGCAGGTTTGCAGATTGATTTTACTACTCATTTACTACTTTTAACGA
>JBKUOG010000005.1:0-137256 GCA_046957575.1 Lachnospiraceae bacterium
GCCATCATCTGTACGTTTACAGCAGTACCCCAGGAATATGGGATATCGTTGTCACGACGGTATACGTTTGCTCTTGGGTTGTCCCAGGAACGGAATACAGCCTTGATTGCTTCCATTAACTGAACCTTTGGATCGGATGGGAAGTCTTCGCCAATCTTCTCTTTGTACTCAGCCTTAAACTGGTTAGCCAGTTCCCTTAAGTCTTCAGCAGTCAGCTCAACGTCCTGAGTAACTCCCTTTTCTGCTTTCATCTTATCGATCAGTTCTTCAAAGTATTTCTTTCCAACTTCCATAACAACGTCGGAGAACATCTGGATAAATCTTCTGTAGCAGTCCCATGCCCAACGTGGATTGCCGGACTTAGCTGCCAGAACTTCTACTACTTCTTCATTAAGGCCCAGGTTTAAGATGGTATCCATCATACCAGGCATGGATGCACGTGCGCCGGAACGAACGGAAACCAGAAGAGGATTTTCCTTGTCGCCAAATTTCTTACCGGTGATCTCCTCCATCTTAGTAATATGCTCCATAATCTGACCCATAATCTCATCATTGATCACGCGGCCATCCTCATAATACTGAGTACAAGCCTCGGTAGTAATGGTGAAGCCCTGAGGTACCGGAAGGCCCAAGTTGGTCATCTCAGCCAGGTTTGCACCCTTACCGCCTAACAGGTTTCTCATGTCGGCATTACCCTCTTTGAACAAATAAACCCATTTTGCCATTGATAAATTCCTCCTAAAAGTTTGAATGTGACAGTCGGTGCTGTAAAAACAGCCTGCCGCCTGCGCGCTTTTACAAGCGCACATATAGAAAAACCCTTTGGGTCTCTGCTCTCTGGGTTCTTCTATACATGCGCTTGTCCTTGTTAACTATCGTAAACATTATATCATACTTTCTTACTACGTAAAGCAATTTTCCTCTGCATTTTCCAAAAAAGTACATGATTTCCAGGCTTTTTTTATTGAAAGCACTTACAAACCCATTTGTTTTCGGTTATCTGACTTTTAATCGGATATACGAATTTCCTCCGTATTTTTATCCCCTTCTGGCACCTGCAAATCCAAATATAATTTCTCACTGCTTTCTTCTACCGTTACCTCAAATACACAGTTGGTCTCTTTCCCATCATACATAACCGGAACCTGATATATCCCAGGATTTTCTGTGTCGCATTTGCTTGTATCATAGCTGATATGTGTCTCGTCCAGCAGTCCTTCTTCAAAATACTCGGATGCTTGAAGGTGCAGCTCTTCCCCTGGCGCAATCGTCACATAAAGGGTCCGGACCCCACCTTTGTCTAACAGAGGATTCTTTTCTCCTCCCCAAAAATTAAATGCAGCGCCTAAAAGAATCAGAAGCACGCACACTGTAAAAAATGGGATATTTTTTAATCCCTGCAGCCGTTTCATATCAATCCGTCTCTCCTTTCTGTGTCTGATCTCACCATCACCCGCATACAGACGGCAGCATACAGCCCATCATATCTAAAAATCCTTTTTTCCCCTCCAGAGTCACCCGTTTTTCCAAATGCTCCAGATTTTCCTGGGAGTGCTCAATCTCTCTTGCATATATGAAAAGAATCTCTGTCAAAGTTCTTTCTAAACATGTCTCCAGATTCCGGAGTGTCAGGCAATGAAAAACTGCCAGTTCTGCTTTTGTCAAAAGGTCATCATCATACACTGCTCCCAGCAGATACAAATCCAGATAGGATACCAGAACATGCTCATACTCTGCAGTCCACCCGGTATCTTCTTCCCATCCTGTCTGTCTTACTTTTTCCAGCATTTGCAGCAAAATCCCGTCCCAATAGCGTTCTGCCGGCTGAAATTCAAATAAAATATCCATCCATTTGCTGATTTTCGTTTGCTTTTCTTTCTTTGTCAGGCGGCATTCAATCAGTCTTTTAAAGAGAACGGAATTTTCATTTTTCAGACCGGACTCATATTTTTCCAGTATATCCGGAATCTCCAAAAGTCTGGGACGGTGTTCAAACCTTCCTATCCTTGGCTGAATATCCCGGCACATGGCTAACATCGCACACACGCGGTACTCAAAGGGCACATCTCTGTTTTGACTGATTCTCAGTGCTGTCCGGCGAATCTCTGCAAGCATATAGAGAAGGGATTCCTCTACTTCTTCTTCCGGCCTTGCCTTTCCAGGAACCACTCTTTCTATAAACCGGATGGGTGTATCCTGACCAACCAAAAGCTTTGCTGCTGCCGGACAGGAAAATGATAACGAATATTCCCTTCTTTTTCCATACTCTTCTGTATGACGCGGGTACCTGCGGCACGTCCTGCAAAGCATCTGCTCTCCCCGTTCTTTCTGAATACTGCACAGGCCTTGTTCCAAAAATGGACAGATTCCATTTTGAAATTTTAAATCCCCTGTCTGAAAGTTGACCCATCGTCTTAATGTTTCTTTGAGAGGTCCCGTTTCACTTTTATAACGTTTCAGAGTCTTTCTATCTATCTGAATCTCCCATCCTCTGCAGCACGTATCCGGACATTCTGATGCCAGACAGGAAAATCTGGAAAAATACTCAGGATAACGCACTATCATGGCGATCCTCCTGTATCTTTGTGAATTGGTTATAATATTCTTCTGCCTGCTTTTCTGTCACGGAAAAATAATGAACCAGTCTCTTTAAAATCAACTCTTTTGAAAATCCATCTGCCAGATAGCTGGAAATCATAACTGCAATTCCCTGTTCCATTCCTTGTTTCATTCCTTGTTCCATGGCCAGGGCCGACTCTTCTTTTATTTTATCTTCCAACAAATCCATTACTGTACACATTCTTACATTTTCCCCTTTTCTGCTGTGGTCTGCAAAGTCCATTTTAAGCTTCTATTTCTTCTAACCTTTTGTGGGCCGCATCATATTTTCCCATATATCAGTCCCCTTATTATAAAAGCTGTTGTCATAAGATGCAAGTTTGGAATAAATCCGGCAGATTTACCGAAAGGACTGCTGCAGCTCTGGGAAATATGCCTGAAAAGACACCGTCCCTGGCTGGCAGCTCCAGATGAGAAGTATCCCCAGTCACGAAAAACTGGGCGAAGTTTTACTATCAGAAACATGATTTGCTAGTATATATTTTTTCCTCACTGCTTACGTAAATTATAACATGGGCCCTATACCCCGTCAAGGGATAAGGACCCATGTGCTAAGTCTATTAAAGTCTATAAATGTCGAATTATCTGCTTATAATAAATTCATAGTCCATATCTTCTTCTGCAGATACGTGGTGCGCTTCTTCGACATCGCTTCCCCAGCTGTCAATTCCGCCTACCCCTCTCATGGCAGCCAGAATCGAAACCACCGTACGCCGAGGGGCCGGCAGCTCTTCTTTGTGAAGGGCATTTTCCAATTCTTCCGGCGTGTAGGGAACTGCACAAAAGTGGAATGGCTGCTTGCCGGACATGGTAATTCGCAAAGCATTGCTGCCATCGTCTGCCTTTAATTTCATCCAGACCGTATCCATATGGCAGCCATACTCCTGGGGAACTAAATAATCCGGTTTTTCTAACGGACTTTCCCAGGTACCAAATACGCCGCCTTTTTTTCTGTCCGGATACGTTTCTCCGCTTAAGCCCTGCCACTCTACGTGTTCTGCCAGGAAAGGAACGCTGAAACGCAGTCCAAATAACGGAAGTTCCGGCAGCCCCTTCTGTCCGAAGTAATGCGTATGAACCCGGACTGCTCCAGTTGGGTATACCGTATAGGCGACTTCTACCTTTGCTGCCGGGTTGGTGCAGGTCTGGTATTCGTAAGTAATGGAAACCTGGTTTTCCTGCTCTTCTGTTTTCCAGCCTGTACATTGGATAAACTGATCCGCTCCCAGCCATACGGCGCTCTTTTTTGGGAACCCATTTCCTTTATCATTCTCTGTGGTTCCTCGCCAGAATGCCGGAAGAGCCGGACGGTAAACCCACTCTGTCTGTCCGTAAACCAGGGATACGATTCCATGTTCTGTATAGGAAAAAATAATACGGAAATCCTTTCCTTTTACTCCTAAATTCACATCTCCATGAACCACTGTAAGCGCGCTGTCAGAGTTATTCTCTCTATTCGTCAGGCTCTGGACAAACTCTGCTGCCTGCTGTCTGGCCTCTGCACTGTTTTCTGCATTTGACGCATCCTGGGCTTCCCGCTCTTCTTTTCTGCTGTACCAGTAACGCACTTCCTGCATGGCCGGCTTTTCAGAACCATCGGCAAATACAATTCCATTTCCGCTGAAGGCATAGTCCGTCGGACGGTCGTTAAAATCACCGCCATAGCCCAGTACGTCTGTCCCGTCCACATCTTTTTTGTAAACTGCCTGATCCTTAAAGTCCCAGATAAATCCGCCCTGGTACATAGGATATTCGTCCAGCAGGCGGATATAACTTTCCATTCCGCCGATAGAATTGCCCATGTCATGCATATATTCACACAGCAGATACGGCTTTTGCGGATCGTTTTCCAAATATTTTCTTACTTCTTTTGGCGGCGCATACATCCGACTCTCCACATCGCTGATGTCATTAAACTCCCTGTTCCAGAATACTCCTTCATAGTGAACCAGTCGGGAAGGATCAGTCTGGCGGAAATACTGGCTCATTGCCCGGATGCATTCTCCTGCATAAGATTCATTGCCGCAGGACCACCATAAAATAGATGTATGGTTTTTATCCCGCTCCAGCATGGATTTTGCCCGATCGATCACACATTCCTTCCATTCCGGAAGACTTCCCGGCACATTCCAGGACGGCTCGCAGGCCCCCATCTTCTGCCAGGAACCATGACTTTCCAGGTTGGTTTCATCCATCACATAGATGCCGTTTTCATCACACAGATGGTACCACAGACTCTGGTTTGGATAGTGGCAGGTACGGACGGCGTTGATATTGTTTTTCTTTAACACCGCCATATCCTTTCTCATATCTTCCTCTGTAATAGAACGTCCTCTGCGGGGATTCCATTCATGGCGGTTGACACCGTTGATAATCAGCCGTTTTCCATTTAACAGCATGATTTTGTCTTTGATTTCAAACCGGCGGAAACCTGTTTTATAGGGCACAATTTCCACAATTTCTCCCTCAGAATTGCGGATCGTCAGTTCCAGTTCGTAAAGATATGGATTTTCACAGCTCCATACGGCTACGTCAGGAATTTCCTCCTGAGTGGTCTCCAGATAGGCGCCGTCTGAAACGTCCTGTCCATCTTTTCTTCCTGCTAAAACGATATTTTTTTCTTTATCCTTTAATAACCAGGAAAGGGTATATCCCTGTCCGGAAATTCTTGCTTTCAAAGAAAACGTACCGGTCTTATAATCTTGTTTCAGTCCTGCCTGTACCCACAAATCTTCTACATGACACTCTGGCTTTGCAAATAAATAAACATCCCTGAAAATACCAGAGAAACGGAAAAAGTCCTGATCCTCCAGCCAGGCGGCGCTGCTGCGCTTATACACTTCTACGCAGAGGCGGTTGTTCCGCTCTTTTATTATATCGGTTAAGTAAAATTCAGACGGCGTAAAGGTATCTTCACTGTAACCGATAAACTGACCATTCAGCCATACAAAAAACGCCTGCTCTACTCCCTGGAAGGAAATACATACCCGTTTTCCCAGCAAAGGCTGTTCCAAATCAAATTCTTTCACATAAGAGCCCACTGGGTTATAATCCCAGTCAATATGGGGCGGACGCAGAAAGGCTTTGCCATCCCATGGGTACATGGTATTAATATAATGAATCTGATCATATCCCTGAAGTTCTATATGGCCGGGAACTGTGATCGATCCAAAGGCAGAATCCTCATATCCTTCCTCATAAAACCGTTTTGGCCTGTCTGCCGGACGGCTGCTCCATGCAAACTTCCACTGGCCATTTAAAGACTGGCATAAACGGTTTTTGCCTGCCTGTCTGTCTTCTTCGCTTTGATAATACATATGGTCCGAATGGGCATCCAGACGATTCACCTGGAATACTTCCGGATCTTCCAGCCATTTTAACTGAGGCTGGGTAATGTTTTCTGTCATAGCTGCAATATCCTTTCTCTCTAAAATTTTAGCGTCCATGCACAACTATTTTACTCCTTAACTGCACCTGCGGCAATACCTGCCAGAATATATTTTTGGAAGAACAGGTAAATTAATATGGTAGGCAGCATGATGATAATAATTCCGGCTGCCAGACTCTGCCAGGAACCCTGCTGTGCATTGGCATAATTCATCAGGAATGTGGTCAGCGTTCTCAGTCCGTTTTTCGGCATATACAGATATGGAATATACATATCGTTAATAATGTTAATCGCCTTGATAATCACAACGGTCGCCGTTGCCGGAGCCAGCAGCGGGAAAATAATCCGGACAAACAATCCAAAATAGCCGCATCCATCTAACAGAGCGCTTTCATCCAGGGAAACCGGCAGCGTCGATATAAACTGACGGTAGATGTATAGCTGCATCAGATCAGAAGCCACATAAATAATAATCGGAGCTCCAAGGGTATTGTACAGATGAAGGCCATTGATAATTTTAAATCTGGCGATTTCTGTTACAAACGTAGGGATTAGCATTCCTGCGAAAAATAATGCTACAATTACTTTTTTAAAACGAAATTCAAATCTTTCAATGATGTAAGCGGTAATGGTTCCAAACAGTACATTAAAAAAGATACTGACCACCAGGATTATCCCAGTATTTTTAAATCCGATTAAAAGATATTTATCATTTAATACTTTCTGAAAATTTTCCAGAGTAATCCGGCTTTTCGGCGGCAGCAGCAATGGAGAAATCTTAACCATGTCGGCTTTTGTCTTAAATGCCGCAAACAGCACCAGGACAATGGGGGCAAGGACAATTGCCACCATAGCAAGACATATGATCTGTTTTAACATCTGGGACAAGAATCTTCTGGCTTTCATAATCACTTGTCTCCTTTCAGTATAATTCCATGAATAATTTTATTCTGTATTACATAAATCACTACAATCATTATCATAATGGCTACTGCCATTGTAGATGCCAGACCGAAATTGCTGAATGTAAAGGCAGTCTTTATGGTATAAAGTGTAAAAGTAGAAGACGCATAACCAGGTCCGCCTGCAGTCATTACAAATGGAATATCAAATACCTGCAGCGCGCCCCTGATGTTGTCAAACAGGATGAAATCCACCATCAGCATAATGGATGGAACCTGAATATACTTAAACATCTGCCAGGTATTGGCTCCGTCTACCCTGGCCGCCTCCTGAACATCCTGGGGGAGCGACTGCAAAGCAGCCATAAACAAAATAATGTGATAGCCGGAGAATCTCCACAGAGACACAAACGCCAGCACAAAATTGACAACCTTTGGATCGGACAGCCAGTTCTGGGACAGCATTTCTAAATGGAGAACATTCAGAATCTCATCAAACGCGCCGTTAATCGGTGAGAAAAAGTAGGAAAAAGCATAGGAAATTGCCACTCCATTGATAATGTAAGGCATAAAGACCATAGTCTTATAGAACTTGGCTCCCCTTAATTTTGACGTCAGCAGTACAGCAAATGCCAATTCTACCGGTATCATAAGAAGATGTACGAAAAAGTAGACTGCATTGTTTTTCAGTGACTGCCACAAATCCTGATTGTGAAACATAGAACGGTAATTTTCAAATCCAATAAACTGGCTGTTTTTTGAATAGCCATCCCAGTTGGTAAAACTCATCCGTATCAAATCCGCAGCCGGAAGCATTACAAAGCAGATCAGCAATACGCTGGGCACAATTAGCGAAAGCAAAATAAAACGTTGTTTTTTCTTGGCAAGAGAATTCATGTTGTCCTCCCATATTTGTGAAAGGGGCGCTGCCAGATCAATGTGCAGCAGCCCCCTTTGTCTAGTATACTGTCTCGTTCACTGGCTGTGTTTCATTTTTTATTTTTGTTTACTGAATACCAAGCTTTGCTCTGGCGTCCTTCCACTTGCCATTTAATTCTGTCAATCTGGCTTCTAAATCAAATCCCTCGGTAAACATTTCTGCTCCGAATTTCTTATAGTCAAATGCAATCTCATTCTGAATTGCCTGGAAGTCATCTCCGCCTCCGTCATACATAACCAGTTCGCTGTCTGGCTGGGCAGCATCTGCTTCTGCCAGAATCGGATCCTTTTCCTTTGGGAAGTTGGTCATGGAAGATGCACTGGTTACATAGTTAATATAGCCTGGATACCATGCGTCACTGTAGAACCACTCTACGAAAGCTTTTGCCAGTTCCGGATTTTCGCTGTGAGTGGTAACGCCCATAAAGGAATCTCCCTGAACTACTACGCGGAATGGCTCTTCTGCAGAATCTCTTACCGGAAGATAGAAGCATCCCAGCTGGGAATAATCTTCCGTACCTTCTTTAATATCCTGAAGTCCCCAATCTCCCAGTGCAATAATCGCTGCCTGTTTCTGTGAAAACAAGGAAACTGCCTGGTCATTTCCCAGACCTAACGGATCCTTTCCAAATACTCCTGAGGTAAACAAGTCATATATCTTATGGTATGCTTTATTGATATCTGTTCCCTCTGCAAAAGGCTCGTCTGTTTTTGCCATGTCATTCCAGTTCTGTCCGTTTCCTCCCTGAAGAGCAGGCATAAATTCCATAAACGGATAGTCCGGCCACTCGTCTTTTGCGCCCATTGCGATTGCCATGAAATCAGGATTGTCTTTTCCGTAGTATTCCTGAAGCTTTAAAGAAACCTCTTCCAGTTCGCCCCAGGTTGTAGGCACTTCAACGCCTGCTTCCGCAAACATATCTTTCCAGTAGTATACATATTCATAACCGGCTGTCATTGGAACACCTAAAATCTTGCCGTCTAATGCATATCCTGCAGCCAGCTCATTATTTTTTGTTGCCTCTAAATCTGATAAATCCAGCAGATAATCCTGGAATCTGGATAAGGTAAAAGGCTTGTTAAACATAACATCCGGAAGCTGGTTAGCAGATGCACGCATCTTCATTGCGTTCCAGTATTCTGAATCGTCTTTGATTTTCTCTACTTCAATATTGGCATTTGGATATTTTTCCTGGAACTTTCCTACCATATCGTTGGCATCAATATAATCCATCAGGTTATTGTCCCAGATTGCAAATACCAAATCTCCGCTCAGCTCTTCATTTACCTCAACCGGCTGAGTCTCTGCTGCCGTTGTATCAGCGGCTGCTGCCTCTGTGGATGCAGCTGCTGCTGTGGTTTCTGTCGTGTCTTCTGGTGCGCATCCGGCCAGCGCTCCCGCTGTCAGAGCTGCACACATCCCCAATGCTAAAAATCTCTTTTTCATTAAAAATACCTCCCTCATTGATTATGGCTATATTCTATCAATAAGAGAGGTATTATTCTATGAAAAAAAGTTCGATTTCTTGATGTTTCGTCAGATCTTGATTTCTTTTCCTGATCTTTTGTAATCTCCCGGGCTGATTCCCAGCATCTTTTTAAATGTCCGGTTAAAATGCTCTGCGTTATGGTATCCCACCTGTTCGCTGATTTCATACATCTTTAAATCCGTTGTGTCCATCAGCTGCTGGGCCTTCTGAATCCGCAGCCTGGTCAGATACGTGCTGAATGTCATTCCCGTTTCTTTGGTAAATTTAGAGCTGAAATACTTTTCATTCAATCCTACATAATCTGCTGCAATTTTTAAAGTCAGCTCCTGACTGGCAAAATTGTCTGCCAGAAACCGCTGCGCCCTCTGAATCACATCTGTCTGGCGGTTTTCCCGGATGAGTTCCAGATGATTGGCAACCCAGCTGATATAATTATTCAGCCAAAGGCTGATTTCCCCAATGGTCTCCAAACGGCTGATTTTCTGATAATAATCCACCTGTTCCGGAAATACCCCTGAAAATTCCAGTTCATACTCCTTGAAACGGTCGGCCAGCAGACAGATAAAGTGTAAAATCCTGTTTCCTGCTTCTTTTACAGGAAGCATATCTATGTTGAAAAAAATGGCCTGTCTTCCTTCCTCCATCCCTATGGGATCTCCTGAAAAAAGAGCGTTTAGCAGGATAGCGCACCGCTTCTGTTCCTCTTCCATTTTTTCAATAAACTCTTTCATGTCCCAGTAAGTACAAATCCCATAGGAACCATACAGAGCACTCCACTTTAACAGATTAATATCCTGTCCCAGTGCTTCGTCCATCTGGCTGTAGACAACCGGGCTGCTGATTCCCGCCAGCACTTCCAAGTTCATATAATCCCGCCATACCGCCTGGATTTGCCGCACCAGAGTCACAATTGCTCCCTGATACTGTTTTTCATCTGTCACTTTATAGTACAGCAAAAACTGGGATGGGTACACATTTAAAATTCCTCCCTTTGCCGCCACTCTGGGAATCTGCCGGACCAGTTCCAACATAGGTTTTGCCATGCCTTCTTTCCAGTCATCTCCAAATCTGGCTGACTGGTGTTTAAAATCTTTTACCTCAAACAGAACAATTCCATAGGTTCCATCTTTTGGAATCTGGATTCTTCCCTGTTCCAGACTAAATGTTTCAGGTGTGTTTCCTTTAAAAACGTCCTGATTCAGCTTTTTTAAAATTGCCTTCAGAGATTCTCCGTTTAAATCGCTTTTCAGCAGATAGTCATAAGCGCCTCTTCGGAAGGCTTCCCTTACCAATTCAAATTCATTATATCCGGAAAGCACCAGGGTAACCGGATTCTTTCCTTGCCTGTAGACAGCTTCCATCAGTTCCAAACCGTCCATTCCAGGCATTTTCATATCCGTAATCAGCAAATCCACCGGATTTTCCCTGATATATTCCAAAGCCTGCTGCCCGCTCATACAGTCTTTTACAATCGTATAGCCGTTTGCCTCCCAGTCAATTACGGATCGGAGTGTAACCCGGATAATTGTTTCATCATCTACTATCAGGACTCTGTTCACCGCTTTGTCCCCCCAATATTTTCGGTATTTCAATCGTTGTCTCGGTAAATTCTCCCAAGGCGCTCTCCATGGAAATGGAGCAGTTTTCTCCAAAGTACAGCTTCATTCTGGAATAAACATTTTCTACTCCAATGCTGGTATTATCTCCTGCCTGTCTTTCTTTCGGCCTTAAAAGAGAGCGGATTTCTTCCTCCTTCATTCCTCTGCCGTCGTCCCTTATGACAAAGACCAGATGGGATTCGCTCTGGCTTACTCTGACAATCAGATGCCCAATATCTTCTTCTTTTTCCGACAATCCATGAACAATGGAATTTTCCACGATGGGCTGGAGAATCAGACGAGGGACACGATAGCCCAAACACGTTTCATCAATTTCGTAGGAAACCTCAAATCCGTCTGAATACCGGATTTTCATCAGATAAATGTAGCTGTCCAGTACCTCCAGTTCTTCTTTTACTGTATAAAAGCTGATATTTCCCCGAAACGAACAGGACAAAATCTTAATCAGCGCCTCTGCCATTTTCCGGATCCCGTCAAACCTGGCCACCTGTGCCATAAACCGAATGGAATTTAAAGTATTGACCAGGAAATGCGGGTTAATCTGGGACTGAAGCGCCCGCACTTCTGCCTCGTGTTTTTTCTGCTGCACCTGCTCATTTTCCAGAATCGACGCTTTCAGCCGGCGCACCATCCGGTTAAAGGAATGCATCATCGTGCGAATCTCTGCATGGCCTGCCGGCTGCAGATGGATCTCCAGATTGCCTTTTTCTAATTCCTGAAGTCCTTCTACCATAGTATGTACCGGTACAATAATAGAGCGCAGAAAGAACCTGGAATACAAATAAAACAAAAACATTAATACCCCTGCAATTACAATCAAAATTGCTGCTGTCTGATTATATTCTTCTGTCAGTTTCTGGGTCTGGACGCAGGTTATAAGAAGCCACTCTCCATATCCGGCTGGAGAAGTAACAATGGTATAATTTTCTCCGCGTCCGGAAACCGGATCCTTTAGTCTTTTCTGTACTTCCCTACTGCCTGATTTCAGTTCCTCCCAGTTCAGCTGGGTTAAAAGGTTCTGTGCCCTGTCGTGGTTTTCTCCGGCAAATAGCATCTTTCCGCTGCTGTCTGTCAAAAAGGTAAGTCCCATCATCGGATCTTTGTTGTACCTTCTCAGCAAATCCCCTATTGGAATTACATCAAACAGCATGGCCATTTCGATGGTTTTGGACCGATCTAACAAATGACTGGGGGAAAGCGCTGCTGCCAGCACACATTCCCCTTTTTTCAGCCTTGAATAGGTCAGGGAATAAACCGATGTATCAAAAATCCCCATACTTATCACATCTGGTTTTTCCAGTGCCGCCTGATACCACTCTTCTTTTTCTATCTCTTCTTTCGGCATCCGGATTTCATCTTTCAGATACAAGTTCTGCCCGTTTTTCATATAAAACATACCGGAAACCGTATTTTGGGAAGGCGCCGCCGCTACCCTGAAAATTTCGTCCATCCGGCTGATTAATTCATACCGGTTCGCCGTTGTCTCTGAATTTGCAGCTGCTGCCAGAGACAAAAGCTCATTGTTATTGACAAACACTAAATGTGACAGCTGAAGAGCGGTTTTTTCCACTGATTCTGAAAGAGAGGATCGAATGGCCTCCTGGGAATTTTCTATATTGCTGACTGCATTTTTCTGAATCATATAGCGAGTAATACTTAAGGATGCCAGAAATATCAGCAGAATCGGAACGACGATAAGAAGCACAAAACTTCGGTAATATACTTTTTTTAATGACGTGTGTTTATTCGCCCATCTCATACTCCCCATGGAATACCTCCACTGCCGGGCCAGTCATAAAGACGTGGTTGGTCTGGCGATCCCACTCTATCACAAGATGACCGCCTCGTAATTCCACATCCACCTTATTGTCTGTATATCCGTTCAAAATTGACGCTACTGCGCTGGCAGTCGCTCCGGTGCCGCAGGCCCAGGTTTCTCCGCTGCCTCGTTCCCATACCCGCATCTGAATATGTCCCCTGTCAATAAGCCGGACAAATTCTGTATTGACTCTGTCTGGAAAGCGGGGATGATTTTCAAATGCCGGACCGATCTTTTCTAAATCCAGACTGTCGATTTCTTCCATAAAGTAAACCGCATGGGGATTTCCTACGGAAATTCCTACAAATTCATACTGGTTTCCAGACACTGTAATGGCTTCTGGAAGCTTTGATGTGAGTTCCGGTTCTCCCATATCCACCCTTACCTGGGTTACTTTGTCATTCTGCGTTTCCATATTTAAGTGCTTGATTCCGCTTTTGGTCTCGACGGTAATACAGGTCTTATCCACAATTTTATGGTCATACACATATTTTCCCACACAACGGATGGCATTTCCGCACATCGCACCCTCGCTTCCGTCTGCATTAAACATCTGCATCCGGCAGTCGGCAATTTCAGACGGCCGAATCAGAATCAGTCCGTCTGATCCGATTCCAAAATGCCGGTCGCTGACTGCAATTGCCAGCCTTTCCGGATTTTCCACCTGCTCTTCAAAGCAGTTAATGTATACATAATCATTTCCTATGCCCTGCATTTTTGTGAATTTCATACTCGTTTTCTCCTGTCTTTTATCATCTTATATGCCTGCCCGCAGGCCGCTATCTTTCCGCCAGACTAATCACCATCTGAGCAGTCTCAATTAAATTAGAGCCATTTTCCATACTGCATTTTTGCAAATACCGATGGGCCTCATTTTCATCCATGTGGTTTCTGGACATTAAGATTTCTTTTGCATGCCTTAGAATCTCCAGATCTTCCTGACTCCTTGTCCTTGGCATTCTCTGCTTTTTCCTGCGGCGTCTTTCCTGAGCATGGACCATCATTTCCATTGTGCCGATTAATTCATTGACTTTTAATGGCATGGGCAAAAATACCATGCCAGCTGTCTGTCCTTCTGTCATATGAGACGGCGGTGCAATGACCAGCATATCCAGATAAGCCGGCAGACATTCTCTTAAATCTCCATATACCATATCCGCAAACCGGCTGCCGCAGACAACGATGCCGCCATCCAATTCTTCTGCCGCTGTAAGAGTCTGAGCAGCGGTCTGGCAGACTGCCGCTATGTGAAATCCCTTCCTGGCCAGAATCGTTTTTATCTGTCTGCTGTTTTCCGGTCTTGAAAATGCCACAATTATTTCCGCCAATCTCTCACCTCCCGATTTGGATGTAAACGCCCGCTTACCAAGAAAACCTGCCACTGGCAGCTTTTGGGGATACCCCGCAGCTAATAGCGGTACAGGTATTCGTCCAGTTCCCAATCTGTTACTGCTGCACAGTATTTTCTCCACTCCTTCTTTTTGGCTTTCAGATACTGCTCAAAAATATGTGCTCCCAAAACCTCTTTTAAAAATACGTCCTTTTCAAAGGCAGCAATGGCTTCTCCAAGGGTTTTTGGCAAAAACTTTACCTGTTTTTCTCTCAGAATTTCTTCATCCATGCAAAATACATTGCCTTCCAGGCTTTTGGGCACTTCCATTTCATTTTTTATTCCATCCAGCCCGGCTGCCAGGCACACAGCCAGCACCAGGTAAGGATTGGCCGCAGAATCCGGACAACGCAGTTCGATTCTGGTTTTGCTCCCTCTGGCAGAGGGAATCCGAAGAAGGGAACTCCGGTTTGATTTCTCCGACCAGGAAATGGTCACCGGAGCATCATACCCCGGAATCAGTCTTTTATAGGAATTAACCAACGGATTGGTGAGAATTGCCATTCCATTCATGTGGCAGAGCACACCTGCCATAAACTGCCTTGCCGTCCGGCTTAAGCCTAGCGGATCCGTCCGGTCTGCAAATACATTGTTTCCCTCCACATCTGCCAGAGACATATTGATGTGCATTCCCGATCCGTTCACTCCTTCTTTGGGTTTGGGCATAAACGTAGCATGAAATCCATGGCGCTTTGCAATGGTCTTTACTGCCATCCGGAATGTCATAATATCATCGGCTGTCTGAAGGGCTTCTTCATATTCTAAGTCAATCTCATGCTGTGCCGGAGCCAGTTCGTGGTGAGACGCCTCTATGCAAAATCCCATATCTTCCAGATTCAGCACAATATCCCGGCGGACGTTTTCCCCCATGTCTAACGGCGAAATGTCAAAATAACTTCCTGTCTCCTGAGTTTTTGCAATGGGCCGGCCTTCCTCATCTGTGTGGAACAGGAAAAACTCACATTCCGGACCTACAAAAAAGGAATATCCCATATCCTGTGCTTCCTGCAGAACCTGTTTTAAAATATATCTGGGATCTCCTGTAAAAGGCCGTCCGTCCGGCAGGTACACATCGCAGATCAGTCTGGCCACCTTTCCCTGCTGAGGCCGCCATGGAAAGATCTCAAAGGTATCCAAATCCGGATGCAGGTACATATCCGATTCTTCAATATGAAGAAATCCCTCTATTGAGGAACCGTCAAACATACACTGGTTGTCCAGAACCTTTTCCAGTTGGCTTACAGTTACAGCCATATTTTTCAGCACTCCGAAAATATCTGTAAACTGAAGCCGGATAAACTCCACGTCCTCTTCTTCTACCATACGGAATATATCTTCTTTGCTATATTTCATTTTCTGTTTCCTCCAAATTCGTTGATTTATCCGCCAAATCTGTTTCCTTAGCATAAAAAATAGCAGGCAGGGCCAGGTTTGTCAACGCCAGATCCGGGCATATTTTACAGAAATCATATTTTTTTACATTTTCCTCTATTCAAGAAGAAATTTTGTGATATAATCAATAAGATTAGAGATCTTTTAACTATGAAACACTATCATTATGGAGGTCCATTATGCCAAAACGCAATGACATCAACAAAATCTTGATCATCGGCTCCGGCCCTATCATTATCGGTCAGGCTTGCGAGTTCGACTATTCCGGCACCCAGGCCTGCAAGGCTCTCAGAAATCTGGGATATAAAATCGTCCTGGTTAATTCCAATCCTGCGACTATTATGACTGATCCTGCTACTGCTGACGCTACTTATATCGAACCATTAAATGTGGACCGTCTTACTGAAATTATTGCAAAAGAACGGCCCGATGCCCTGCTCCCCAACTTAGGCGGCCAATCCGGCTTAAACCTTTGTGAGGAGCTTTATAATGCCGGTGTATTGGATAAATACAACGTTCAGGTTATCGGCGTTCAGGTAGACGCTATCAACCGCGGTGAGGACCGCATCGCTTTTAAAGAAGCCATGAACAAGCTGGGCATTGAAATGGCAAAAAGCGCTCCGGCTTACAGCGTTGACGAAGCTTTAAAAATTGCTGCTGAATTAAACTATCCGGTTGTTATCCGTCCGGCTTATACCATGGGCGGTACTGGCGGCGGTATTGTTTATAATGAAGAAGAATTAAAGAAAGTAGCTGCCCGCGGTCTGGCTGCTTCCATGGTTCATCAGATTCTGGTGGAAGAGTCTGTAATCGGCTGGGAAGAGTTAGAGGTCGAAGTAGTCCGCGATGCTACTGGAAAGAAGATTTCTATCTGCTTTATTGAAAATATTGATCCAATGGGCGTTCATACCGGAGACTCCTTCTGCAGCGCCCCCATGCTGACTATTTCTAAAGAACTTCAGGATCGACTGGAAAAACAGGCTCACGCTATTGTAGAGTCCATCGGAGTAATCGGCGGAACCAATGTACAGTTTGCTCACGATCCAAAGACTGATCGTATCATTATTATTGAGATTAACCCAAGAACTTCCCGTTCTTCCGCCCTGGCTTCCAAGGCTACCGGTTTCCCAATTGCCTATGTATCTGCCCTGTTAGCCTGCGGTCTGACATTAGACGAGATTCCTTACTGGAAAGAGGGCACTCTGGATAATTACAAGCCATCCGGCGACTATGTGGTTATCAAGTTTGCACGATGGGCATTTGAAAAGTTCAAAGGTTCCCAGGACAAGCTGGGTACCCAGATGAAGGCAGTGGGCGAAGTTATGTCCATTGGCAAAAACTATAAAGAAGCCCTTCAGAAAGCCATCCGTTCCCTGGAGACCGGACGCTACGGCCTGGGCTTTGCAAAAGATTTCCACGAACTGACCTTAGATCAGTTATATGTAAAGCTGGCTGAGCCTTCCAGCGAGCGTCAGTTTATTATGTACGAAGCCATCCGCAAGGGCGCTCCGTTAGAAAAGCTTCATGAAATGACCCATATTAAGATGTGGTTTTTGGAGCAGATGAAAGAATTAGTAGACTTAGAAGAGGAAATCATTTCCTATAAGGGCAAAGAACTTCCTGGCGACCTGTTAATCCAGGCCAAGAAAGATGGTTTCTCTGATAAGTATCTTGCAAAACTTTTAGACATTGACGAGTGGGAACTGTTTAAGCGCAGAGAAGACCTTGGCATGAAGGAATGCTGGGATGCAGTTCCGGTAAGCGGCGTAAAAGATCCAGCTGCTTATTACTACTCCACCTACAACGGAGAGGATAAAGCTTCTGTTTCCGACCGCAGAAAAGTCATGGTTTTAGGCGGCGGTCCTAACCGTATCGGCCAGGGTATTGAGTTTGACTACTGCTGTGTACACGCTGCTTTAACCCTGCGTGAATTAGGATTCGAGACCATTATGGTAAACTGTAATCCTGAGACCGTATCTACTGACTATGACACCTCCGATAAGCTGTATTTTGAGCCTCTGACCGTTGAGGATGTTATGAGTATTTACAATAAGGAAAAACCGGAAGGCGTTATCGTACAGTTTGGCGGACAGACCCCATTAAACATTGCCGCTGAATTAGAGCGCCGCGGAGCCCATATCCTTGGTACTTCTCCTAAGGTAATTGACATGGCTGAGGATCGCGACTTATTCAACGCTATGATGCATAAGTTAAACATTCCAATGCCAAAATCCGGAATGGCCGTTACCATCGAAGATGCCTTAGAGATTGCTCACCGCATCGGCTATCCGATGATGGTTCGTCCTTCCTATGTATTAGGCGGACGCGGCATGGAAGTTGTCTATGACGACGATATGCTGAGAGATTACATGGCTGCTGCAATTGACGTTACTCCTGAGCGCCCAATCCTGATGGATATGTTCCTGCAGGATGCTATGGAATGCGAAACCGATGCTATTTCCGATGGTACTCATGCATTTGTTCCAACTGTTATGCAGCATATTGAACAGGCTGGTATTCACTCCGGCGACTCTGCCTGCGTGATTCCTTCTGTTAAGATTTCTGAAAAGAATAAAGAAATTATCCGCAAGTATACCACTGACATTGCCTGCGAAATGGGCGTTGTTGGTCTGATGAATATGCAGTATGCAATTTATAAAGACGAGGTTTACGTTCTGGAGGCGAACCCAAGAGCTTCCCGTACTGTTCCGCTGGTATCTAAGGTATGCAACATCAATATGGCCAACATTGCAACCCAGCTGATGGCATACGAGCTGACCGGCGTACGTCCGGACGTAACTAAGTTTAAGGAAAAAGAACATCCTTATTATGGTGTAAAGGAAGCTGTCCTGCCATTTAATATGTTCCCTGAAGTTGACCCGCTGCTTGGACCGGAAATGCGTTCTACCGGTGAAGTATTAGGTATGAGCCGCACCTTCCCATTGGCATACTACAAAGCAGAGGAAGCGACTGGTACAAAACTTCCATTATCCGGTACTGCTTTAGTCAGTGTCAACCATGCAGATAAGGAACTGGCTCTGGAAGCTGCTAAGCAGTTATTCGAGCTTGGCTTTAAGATTGTGGCTACAGAAGGAACCGGCCGCTATCTGGAAGAGCATGGCGTTTCCTGCCGCATCTTGAAGAAGATTCAGGAAGGCCGTCCAAACATCTACGATGCTATGGTCAACGGCGAGATTGATTTAATTATCAACTCTCCTGCCGGAAAGCAGAGTAAATACGACGATTCCTACCTGCGCAAGACTGCAATTAATAAAAAGATTCCTTATATTACAACCATGTACGCTGCCAAGGCTGCTGCCAAAGGTATTGCGGCTGTATTAAAAGGAGAGCATGATGAACTGAAATCTCTTCAGGAATATCATGCTGGTATTTCGGAATAAAAGGCTATTGAAAAAGTGTGTAAGTTTTGAATCTATCTTTTCATAACTTGCACACTTTTGCTTTTTCTAATATTGATTTGTATTACTTACACTAACATTTGATATCAGACTGGTTTTATTTAAGTTTTTCTATTACTACCTCTTTCAGCAATGACTCAACCTGTTCTCTGTTCACATATCCTACCTGTGAATATCCTGTATTACATATTCCACAGGCCATAGCCAAACGAATACAATTTTCTGTATCCATTCCTCGTACAGTTCCTAGGCAGAATCCTGCTACAGTGGCATCCCCGCTTCCAATAGTAGAAATCACATTTGTTTTAGGAATTCTAATTCTCAAAGTTTTCTTTTGATTAAAAAACAGCCCTCCTCGCGCTCCCATTGATACCAGAAGATTTTCTACCCCTAATTCCAGCAATTTTCTACCCATCCTGTAAATTGCCGTCTCTGATTCCTCTCCTGAATAATCAAACAGTTTTGCCATTTCCTGAAAATTCGGTTTTGAAAAATAATACTTTCCTGGAAAAGCGCCTCTTAAATATTGGCGGTTTGCATCTAAAATACAATTTGCGTCCTTCTCTTCGCACATCCAGCTCACCTGTCTGTAGAGATTCTGACTCATCCCATTTCCCGGAAGTCCGGAACATATTATCATATCTCCCTGACAAATCTCATCTTTCAAAAGTTTTAGAAAATCGCTTTCCTCTTTTTGAGAAACTGTTGGTCCTGGTTCCGTAATTTCTGTCTCTCCCCCACCCTTTCTATCAATAATATTAATTGTACTTCTAGTTTCTTCATCCTTCCAGAATGCCCTAAGTCCCACACCATAAGATGCCATATCTGTTTCTATCCTGCGTCCATTCGTTCCTCCCAAAAAGGCATACAGAATACATGGTTCTCCCAAACATCCTAAAACTCTGGCAATATTTACCCCTTTTCCTCCTGAATAACATTGAGGACTTATTCCATGAAACTGCTTTCCGGTCTGAAAATTATTTATGTAATACATCCGGTCAATAACCGGATTCAGGCATAGTATCCGAATCATAATATCCCTTTCCTGCTGTCTTTTTACATCTCCCTGCACTGTCTGTCACATTTTTTAATTTATGTTCTACTTCCTTTTGGAACCCATTTCGTCCTTCAAGCAGGTATTTTCTTGGATCATAAATATGGGGTTTCTGATTCAGGAACTTCCTAACTTGAGCAGTACAGGCCAAAAAATTATCCACGTCCATATTTACTTTCCGAATTCCCATTTTTACAGCCTTAGCAATACTCACTTCACTGCAGTTACGCAAAAATTCTACTTTTCCTCCCTGCTGATTACAATTTTCAACTAGTTCTGGTGGTAAGGAGGCTGCACCATGGAGTACATATGGATAATCCGGTCTTCTTTTTACAATCTCTTCAAGACGTTTAAAGTCCAAGTTCAGATAGCTTTTCGCTTTAACTCCTCCATGAGAAGTCCCTACTGCAACTGCCAATGCATCACAACCTGTTTTCTCAATAAACTCCTGTGCCTGATCTGGATCTGTATAGACTGCTGACTCTGCAAATACTAAATCCTCAAAACCTGGCAAACAGCCTAATTCTGCTTCTACCCAAACATTTTTATCATGTGCGTACTGCACCACCTGTTTTGTGCTCTCCACATTTTGTTCATATGAAAGATGCGAACCATCAAACATCACTGCCTGCACTCCTGCATTTATCGCCTCCATGCTTGCCTCTATAGTAGAACAATGATCATGTTGGATAAATACCGGAATCTGGTATTCTCCAGCAAATCTCTTCATCATATCTACATAAGTTTTTAAATGTTTGACATACGTTCTTGCCCCCATAGAAACCTGTAAAATTACTGGAGATTCCTGAGCCTGAGCCCCTTCCAAAACCGCTAATACACTTTCTATAGAAAATGTATTAAATGCTCCTAATCCATAATTATGCAAAATTGCATCGCGATACAAAGCCGCTGGATCTGTTAATGCCACAACTATCCCTCCTGGTCATCGTGCTATGCTCATTTATCTGGTTTTATCATAAATCGTTCTATCTCATCAATTACCGCATACATCTTGATGGGATCATTAAACCATCCATGCTTTTCTTCAAAAAATAGGATGGTTTTAACTAAACTCCCCTTTTTCCGTAGAGCATGCTCCATCTTCCGGCATTGCTCTACAGGAACCACTTCATCCATACTTCCATGTAAAAGTGCTATGCGCAGACCTCCTCTGGCTTTTTTTATAGGTGATGTTTGAAAAAATTTTTCATCATTTTTTAAATCAGAATCTGAAAGTTCTAAATACTGTTTTACTCGATGCTGTTCATTTAAATTTCTCCTGTAAAATTCTTTCATATCATAAATTCCATTTAAAAAGATTCCATTTTTCGGTTGAAATATTGACAGCGGAACGCCTTGCTGTATTTTCCACTCTTTGTCTGCAAACATAGCACATGCTGCAATATTTGCTCCAGGAGAGCCACCAATTACATATACTTGTTCTAAATCTACATTTAAAGAGTCTGCATTATCCTGAAGCCATTTAAAAATACTAAATAAGTCCAAAACCGGAGCCGGATAGGGATTTTTATTAGCTGTTCTATATTCGACTGTAATGCCTAGCACATTCTTTTTCAAAGCCAAGTACGAAGCCGGAGCTAAGAACTGATCCTTACTCCCTCCAACAAATCCTCCTCCATGAACAAATATTGCTGCTCCTCTTTTCTGTTTCCAGGATGTTAATCCATAGAAATCACATAAAATTTCATTTTCATCCAATCCCCTAATCCTGTACTCTCGCTCAATCTCCCTTATTTCCGTCTTTATTTTCATGTTACTTTACACCTATTTCATCCATTGCTTGTTTTAAATAGTCAAGCTTTACATATTTTTCAGGTGCTATATCATATTGAGAATCCAAAAGTCCTGCATCTAAAAACATCTGATTCATAGTCTGGTACCACTCTAAAATTGTTCCATTGTCCACCAATTCTTTTAGTTGTGAATTATTAAGCCAATTGGTTTTCTCTACTGTCATATAAGCAGTTTCATAATCTGTATTAATATAATCTGCTACTTTCTGAACAGTCTCTTCCATATTATTATATCTGTCTTCTGTTCCTTTCAGCCATGCTTTTAAAAAGCGTACAGTCACATCTTCATTCTCTTCCAAAAACTTGTTAGTGGTTACCCAACTATTAGTAAATACAGCTTCTGGAAGAAAGTCTTGGGAACTAATAACTGTTTTTACATTCTCTTCTCCCATATCACTCCGAATCTGATCCGTATAAGGAGCTTCTATTGAAATTGCATCTATCTGTCCAGTCATAAATGCAGTAACCTTTCCTGATGCATCCATATTGATCATGTTAACATCCGTCTTTTCCATACCATTCAACCGAAGAGCCATGGAAAGCATCAACTCTGACGTTGTTCCTGCAGAAATAGCCACATTTTTTCCTTTTAAGTCCTCTATAGACTGAATGCCGCTATCCGTTCGTACCATAATCTCACCACTGATATCTGTACTGTCCAATGCTAAAATAGTGCACTGCCCCTGAGGTGCAAAAACATGAGCTCCTACTCCTAAATAGCCTAAGTCTATATCCCCAGATGCCATAGCCGCTAATTCCGTTGAGCCAGACGTAAACTGAACTAATTCAACTTCAATATTTTCTTCCTCAAAATAACCATTATCAATAGCATTTAAAATACCACCTACACCTGTTATGTGGGGATGATAGGCCACCTTGATTTTTACTTTTTCCTGGATATTTGTCTCTTGAACTTCCACCTCTGTTTTCGTTTCTGTCTGCATTATTTCCTGTGTCTCTTTTACAGTACGTTCCTCTGCACAGCCTGATAACATAAGTATTCCTAGCATCGCCACCAAAAATCTTGATTTTCTCATTCTAATTTCCTCCTAATTTTTATAGTAATATCAAAAATCCCCTAATCATTTAGATGTTTCCAGATATTCTTTGTATACTTTGTTCCATATACTGTTTTTTAATTCATTAAATTCTTTAGCTAATTTGGTTTCCTGATTTCTGGGATAAGGAAGATTTACTTCTACAGTCTCTCTAATTCTTCCTGGTCCGGCGCTCATAATGATAATCTTTGTAGCCAGCAAAACTGCTTCTTCTACATCATGGGTAATAAAAAAACACGTTTTTCTTTCCTTCTGCCAGGTATTTAACAAATTTTCCTGAAGCTGTGCTCTGGTTTGAGCATCTAATGCTCCAAAAGGTTCATCCATCAGCAGTACATCTGGATTTGTAGCATATGCTCTTGCAATCGCTACTCTTTGTTTCATTCCTCCAGAAAGTTCTTTCGGATAAGATTTGGAAAAGTCTTCTAGTCCCACTGTCTTAATATATCTTTTAGCAATCTCCTTTCGTTCTTTTTCAGGTATTCCTTTCATCTTCAGGCCAAATTCCACATTCCTTTCCACTGTCAGCCATGGATAAAGAGCATACTGCTGAAATACTACTCCTTTCCCCTTTCCTGGTCCCTGTACTTCCTCTCCCTTTACTTTGATGCTCCCAGTAGTAGGTGGAAATAAACCTGCTATCATATTCAGAAGTGTTGTCTTACCGCAGCCGGAAGGCCCTACTACACACACAAATTCATTTTTTTCTATTTCCAAATCCACTCTATCCAAAGCCAGGAACTCCCCATCTCGCCTTTCATATTTTTTTGTTACCCCAGAGATTACAATTTCAACTGCCATCTATTTTACCTCCTGCCATGATGTCAGCTTTTTCTCTAAAAACTGCACCAGTTTATCAAAAAGAAAGCCAATAATTCCAATCACAATGATTCCAAGAAGTACTACATCCATTTTAAAGTACATACCAGCCTGCTGGATCATTGTTCCCAATCCAGTTGCCGCTCCTGTAAGTTCTGCAGCTACTAATGTTGTCAACGCTGATGCAAGTCCCAAACGAATACCTGTTAAAATATATGGTACTGCTGCTGGAACAACAACGTGAAAAAAGATCTGGGTATCACTAGCATCAAATACTCTAGCTGCCTTGATTAAAGTAGCATCTACATTTTTAACTCCTTGATAAATGGTAATTACCATTGTTAAAAATACTGCAAAAAATATAATTACAATTTTTGCACTAGTCCCAATACCACAAGTGGCAATCACAATTGGAATCAAAGCAATTGGCGGAATTGTCCGCAAAAATTGGATCCATGGTTCTACAATAATGCGAAACCCCTCATACCACCCCAACATAAATGCAATGGGCACTGCACAAACTAATCCTAATAGAAATCCTCCAATTACTCGAAACAAACTGTCCCTAATCTGAATGAAAAGATACCCTGACTCCATGTTAGATATTAGTGCCTTCCAAACTTTTTCCGGCCCTACAATCACATTTTGGATATCTGGTACAGAAGAGACTACACACCATAAAAGCATCGCTGTGGATAAAGAAATGATCAGACAAATACTGTTATACACACCCCTGTGCTGCATCTTCAATTTGTTCATTCTACTCTTCTCCTTATTTTTATAATGTTAAATTTTTTTATAATATATATAGAAAACGTTTTCTATTGAATGAAAAATATATCCTCAATGTATCATAACTCTTACGTCTGATCCATTGAGGGAAAATAAATCATCCTATCTTTTTGATAGAACCACCCATCAAAATCTCCGACTTTAAAATCAAAGTTTTTTCTCTGTTTTCTGTTTTTGATATCAAATTTTTTAAAAGTTCTCCTGCCATCTGTCCCATTTTAAGTGTATCCTGTCTAGCTGCTGTAACCATCGGACTAATATACCGATTACATTCCGGATTCCCAAATACAGCTACAGAGACATCATCATAAAGACGAATCCCCAGATTTCTTAATGCCTGCAATGTCCCCTGAAGCATAATATTATTTGCACAAAAGATGGCAGTTGGTCGATTCTTTCCAGACATCATTCTGGTTACAAAAGAGCAAGCCTCATCACTGCTGAAATTAGAAGAACTAATAAACTCCGGCTGTTCTGGAATTCTAGCCTCCTTCAGCGCTCTTCTAAATCCCTCAAAGCGCCACATACCATTGGGATTCGTCAAAGTTACATTAACAATTCCAATATCCTTATGGCCATTATCAATAAAAAGTTTTGTTAACTGGTAAGAATATTTCTCATCATCCCAAAGAATCTGGCTAGTACGTACTCCTTCTATGCTTCTATCTACTAAAACTACCGGCATCCCGGCCTCAATACATGTTTTTATATGTTCACCTTCATTATCTGAACTTGCAATGACCAAACCATCTATCCGTTTCTCGATTAGTGTGTTTAACAGTTCCCTTTCCTTTTGTACACTTCCTCCAGAACTCGCAATCACTAGCTGACAGCCAATACTGGCCATCTCTTCTTCTAATCCTTTAGCAATCTCCATAAAAAATGGGTTGGATAAATCTGCTACCACTAAAGCAACCAGATTTGTTTTTTGATTTCTTAAACTTCTTGCTATGGCATTAGGTCGATAATCCAGTCTTTGCATGGCTTCTTCTACTCTTTCCCTAGCTTCTCTGCTTACTGGATAATTGCCATTTATCACTCTGGATACAGTGGAAATAGACACCCCAGAAGCTTTTGCAATATCCTTAATCGTTGCCTCTCCCATAGAAATACCTATCCTTCCTTAGTTTTTAATTCATTTTTAAATTTATAGAAAACGTTTTCTATCCTTTGTACTTTTATGATACTTATTTTTGTGTAGAAAGTCAAGTATCTTTTTCATTTTTAACTACTATTCACAATTCTCTATTTCTATTTTTGTGCATATTATTACATATCCGCACACGTTCAATAACACATTGATGTGAGCCGCCAAAGTAAAAAGCATATTAAAGGACAAGCCGATATTCAGCATCATTTTATCCTGGTTTACAATTCAAATACAGACATTCATCACCTTTTCATCTACTATCTCCAGCACTACGATAAGGCTTTGATCCACCCTATAGAAAATGCGTTCTACCTTAGCACTTTAGCAAATTCAATCCCTATGAAACAACAGGAGATTTTCTATAAGACTCCTGCAAAGAAGCACCTATAAAAACCTGAAAAAAGCATTCGTCTCTTCAGCAAAACATAGTTACAATGAAAGATTTAAAAAATTGCGATAAGCATATTTGGGAATACGATAAAAAGTATAAAAAAGAAAACTACTGCAAACAGAACGAAAGTATGCTAAACTGAAAAGATTGGAAGAAAGTTTGCAGAAAGCTGCCCTCCTAAACAGCCGTTACATTGAAAAAAATTAAGGCGGCCTTCTCATATCCAGCCGCCTGTTTTTCTAAGCATCTCTATACACTGATGCTGTTTTCTATTTATCTCCAATATCTTATTGGATCATATCACTAACGCAGATGGCTCCATAAGGCCGAATGCTCATCCGGTATGCACTGCCTTCGCCTACTGCCTTTTCAATATAGGCAATGTACTCATCTACCAGATCATTTGGCAGCATTGCCATAATCACACCTGCAAATCCGCCTCCATGGACTCTGCATGCGCCCCGTTTCTTTTCAGCAATAAACAATTCGGTCAGTGCCAGCGTTGTAGTAATCCCCTGTTCCTGAACATCTGCAGTTGTATAACAGTTTTGCAGCCACTTCCAGGAAGAATTGCCGGATGCAGTAATGTCTGTCAGAAACCTGTTAAAATCTCCAGCCTTTAATGCTGCTACCATGTTCTCCACTCGCTTGTTTTCCTCAAAGAAATGAAGGGCGCGAAGTACAGAACGATCTCCGGCATATTCCCGTACTGCCTGGAAATTATCAATGACCATCTCCTCCGTAATTTCTGCCAGCACTTCCTTTTCAAAATACTCTGCAACTTTTTTCATCTCATTGGGAACAGAAGAGTAATCTGCACTTAAATCCGCATGCCCCTTTCCAGTCTGAACAATAATGAGACTGTGATCCTGAGATGCAAAATCAAAATCTATCTTTTCCACTGCTGGTTCTGCCGGATTGACAAAGTCAATGGTAATCAGACCGCCCACTGCACATGCCATCTGATCTAAAAGTCCGGATCCTTTGTTCCAGTAATGGTTTTCTGCGTATTTTCCAATATGGGCATAGGCAACTGTATTCATCTTTCCATCATTGAAAAAGGTATTCAGCATAGAGCAAATCAGCATCTCAAATGCGGCAGAAGAACTGACCCCTGCTGCGCTGATTACATTGCTGGTAATGTATGCGTTAAAACCGCCGATTTCATATCCGAACTCTGTAAATCCCTTTAACATGCCCTTTACTAAATCAATGGTTCCTGCTGCTTTGGAACTTACCTCCAGCTGGTTCAGGTCAATAGTAAAATCCTGATTATAGGTTTCGCTGACAATGCGAATCTGATTGGAATGATTTTTTGCAGCAACGCCTGCACAGTCCAGATTGATGCTGCCTGCCAGAACTTTTCCATGATTGTGATCTGTATGGTTTCCGCTGATCTCGGTTCGTCCAGGAGAAGAAAACAGCTTTATATCGCCGTCCCCAAATATCTTTACATACTGGTCTACCAAATTTTCGTATCTTTTTCTGTTTTCTGCTGCTTTGGAACTTCCATAAAGCTCTGCCATTAATGCTGCTGCCTTATCCTGTCCTAATACCTGAATCGTTTCCTTTGCGTTCATGGTTTCCTCCCCTTTTGTTGTGGTGAATTATACTATACCATATCCACTAAGCTCGACAAAACCTCGCTAAGCAGACAGGTATCTATTCTCACTAGACTCGTGAAATACCTCGTCAAGTGTTCCTATTATACCACGCAGCCTGATAGCGGGACAATCCAATTTTTTATCAAATACGATACAATTTTTTACGATTTCATTGTATACTGGATTACAACAGTGATTTTTTTATGATTTGGAGGACGAGTCTATGAACTGGAACGGAAAACCTTATCACTCCCTGGATTTTTATGTCCGGGAACAGTTTGGAGAAAAATTATATAAGCTGGCATTGGACGGAGGTATGACCTGCCCCAACCGGGACGGCGCCATTGGCTATGGCGGCTGTATTTTCTGCAGCGAGGGCGGTTCTGGAGATTTTGCCCAAAAGCGCCTGTCCTCTGTAAGCCAGCAAATAGAAGATGCAAAGAAAAAGCTGGAACACAAATTTACCGGCAGATATATTGCCTATTTTCAGTCTTACACTAATACCTACGCTCCTGTTTCTTATTTAGAGCCTTTATTCATGGAAGCCATTTCCCATCCGGATATTGCTGCCCTATCCATTGCAACCCGACCGGACTGTCTTCCGGATGAGGTTTTAAAACTCCTCTCCCAATTAAACTGTATAAAACCAGTCTGGATCGAACTGGGACTTCAAACCATTCATCCGCAGACAGCCGAATTAATCCGCAGAGGATATCCTTTAAGCTGCTTTGAAGACGCTTTTCACAAATTAAAAAAACTGGGACTTACTGTCATTGTCCATGTAATTTTAGGCCTTCCTGGTGAGACAAACGAAATGATGCTTTCTACAGTTTCCTATCTTTCCGGTCTATTCCCCTGCTTAGACGGCGTCAAGCTCCAGCTTCTTCACATATTAAAAGGGACTTTTCTGGCCCGTATGTACCAGGAAAATCCCTTTCCGCTCTTCTCAATGGAAGAATATATCGATCTTGTCATTGACTGTATTGAATTGCTGCCTCCCGAAACCGTTGTCCACAGAATCACAGGTGACGGCCCTAAATCTCTTTTAATCGCGCCCATGTGGAGCGCCAATAAACGAAATGTATTAAATACTCTGACCCGCCGTTTTAAAGAGAGGGCCTCTTATCAAGGGAAATTGCTGCCTGACAGATAAGGTCTACGCATCCGTCTATGCCAAACAGTCCGCTGTCTAGCATTAAATGATAGTTGCTTCTGGCTCCCCAGTCCTGAACGGTATAAGCCTCATAATGAAGACGGCGCTGCTTGTCAATATGGCGCACCAGTTCCTCTGCATGTTCCTCTACCTGTCCATACTGCTCCACAGCGCGGCATTCCCGCACCTTTCTGTCTGCATAAATAAAGGTCTTCAAAAGCTTTGGCCTGCCGCGCAAAATATAATCAGCGCATCGTCCTACGAAAATACATGGTCCTTGCTCTGCCAGCTCCTCAATCACCTTTTTCTGCGCCAGAAAGATCTGCTCTGCTACCGGCAGTTCTTTCATCTCAGGCTTTCTTGGATAGGCCAGGCCGTAAATTCCTCCTAATGTGAAACTGTACAGAAAATTGCTTCCCAGTCTCTGTTCACGTTCTGCAACAAACTCCGGCGTAAAGCCGCTTTCTTTTGCCGTCTTGTCAATTAAGTCCCGATCATAAAATGGGATCTGCAGACGTTTGGCTGCTTTTTCGGCAATCTCTCTTCCACCGCTTCCGTACTCTCTGCTGATTGTAATAATGCTGCTTTCCATAGGCACCCTCTTTTCTGTATTCAGGCTAAATGGATTCCGAACACAAATCTATCAGAATTGTTTTGATTACAGCTTTATTATACTGAAATTTCAACCGGAAATCAACCAGTTTTCCAATGATACTTATACTATAAATCAGTTTTTCCACAACTGCAGGAACCATGACAACTGCCGGAGCAGCCGCTGCATCCCGAACAGCACTTACCTTCTTTTTTATTTTTATAAATACTTCTGGCTGCAAAAAATACAGCAGCAAGAACCATCAAAAGTACAATCCATGTCGGCAAATTCATATAGGATTCTCCCTTCTCTCAATATTCCCCATAGCCATAGGGCAGCTGCACATTGCCGCCCCGCACACACTGATGCTAACACAGTTTTCTATAAAGATCAAGGTTTCCCCTGTTATGACTGGCGGCAGATATCTGTAATTTTTAATGCATGATTCTTCCTGTCAGGGCTAAGCAGCAAATATAAAAATCCGATTATCAGCATCCCTGCTGCTGCCAGAAAGATTCCGCTGTCACCAGTTGTCACATAGGTCCACACCTGATAAATACACAAGGAAACTGCATATGCCAGCCCCGTCTGATATCCAATGGCAAACCAGGTCCACTTGGGACTGTTCATTTCTCTCTTAATTGCGCCGATTGCTGCAAAGCAGGGAGCGCAAAGCAGATTGAACACCAGGAACGAGTATGCTGCTGCCGGTGTATAGCTGCTGGATAACGTTCCCCAAATTTCATTTCCTTCTTCTGATACTTCTGCAAATCCGTAAAGGATTCCAAACGTACCTACTACATTTTCTTTGGCAACCAGACCGGTAATTGCCGCAACTGCTGCCTTCCAGTCGCCCCATCCGAGAGGTGCAAAGATCCAGGCAATCCCTCTGCCAATGGACGCCAGTATCCCATCACTTAAATCTTCTACCATGCCGAAAGATCCGTCTGTAAAACCAAAGTTGGACGTAAACCAGATAAAGAGCGTAGAAAGAAGAATCACAGTACCTGCCTTTTTAATAAAGGAAGAACCTCTTTCCCACATACTCCGGAATACATTGGATGCTGTCGGCATATGGTATGCAGGAAGTTCCATTACAAAAGGCGCCGGATCTCCTGCAAACATCCTGGTTTTCTTTAAGATAATACCAGAACAGATAATTGCAGCAATTCCCACAAAATATGCACTGGGAGCAACCCAAGACGCACCGTTAAACATTGCTCCTGCAATCAGCGCAATAATTGGAAGCTTTGCTCCGCAGGGAATAAACGTAGTGGTCATAATAGTCATTTTCCGGTCTCTGTCATTTTCGATGGTACGGGATGCCATAACGCCCGGAACTCCGCATCCGCTTCCGATTAACATAGGAATAAAAGACTTTCCGGATAATCCAAATTTGCGGAAAATCCGATCCATAATAAACGCAATCCGCGCCATATATCCGCACGCCTCTAAAAATGCCAGAAACATAAATAATACCAGCATCTGAGGAACAAATCCCAAAACTGCGCCTACTCCTGCTATGATTCCATCCAAAATCAAACTCTGGAGCCAATCCACACATCCGATAGAAGTTAAAAATCCTTCTGCCAGCACAGGTACTCCTGGAATTTCCACACCAAATAAACTCCAGCCTTCTCCAAAAACTCCGTCATTGGCCCAGTCTGTTGCCCAGGTTCCAACTGTAGTGACAGAAATATAATACACCAGCCACATTACTGCTGCAAAAATTGGAAGGGCCAGAAAACGATTGGTTACAATTCTATCAATCTTATCAGAAACCGTTAATTTTCCTTTCTTTGCCTTCTGGCAGCAGGAATCTATTATAGAAGTAATATAGGCATACCGCTCATTAGTAATAATGCTCTCTGCATCATCATCCAGTTCTTTTTCGAGCTGAACGATGATCTCCTCCACATTGGGAACTTCTTTTATCTGCTCTTTGATTTTGTCATCCCGCTCCAACAGCTTTACTGCGTAAAAACGTCTTTGGCTTTCTGGAATCCCATTTCCGGCTCTGAACTGAATTTCCTCCAGAGCAGTTTCCACCGATGGACTGAATTTGTGCACTGCTTTGGGAGATTCCTGCCTTTTGGCAGCCTGAACAGCCAGATCGGCTGCTTCTTTAATGCCAATCCCCTTTAATGCAGAAATCTCCACCACCTGGCAGCCCAGCCTTTGGGAAAGTTCATTCAGGCGGATAACATCGCCATTTTTCTTTACAATGTCCATCATGTTCACTGCCATCACCACAGGAATTCCCAACTCCAGCAGCTGAGTAGACAGATACAGATTTCTCTCCAGATTCGTACCGTCTACAATATTTAAAACTGCATCCGGTTTTTCGCCTGTCAGATAGTTTCTTGCTACTACCTCTTCTAATGTATACGGCGAAAGAGAATATATTCCCGGAAGATCTATAATAATTACTTCTTTATTCCATTTAAGCTTTCCCTCTTTCTTTTCAACCGTTACTCCAGGCCAGTTGCCAACAAATTGATTGGAGCCGGTCAGCGCATTAAACAATGTAGTTTTCCCGCAGTTGGGATTCCCGGCGAGCGCTATTTTCACAGACATGTTTTTCCCTCCTATACCCATTCCTTTTAGTTAGTTTTTTCTAACTTATATGTAAAAAATCAGCCTACTTCTATCATCTGAGCATCCGCCTTGCGCAGCGAAAGTTCATATCCCCGAACCGTCACTTCTATCGGATCTCCTAACGGCGCCACTCTGCGGACAAATATCTCTGCTCCTCTGGTAATTCCCATATCCATAATCCGGCGTTTTACTGCGCCTTCTCCATGGAGTTTTACCACAGAAACGGTCCTGCCGCATCCAATATCCTTTAATGTTCTCATCTTTCTAATCCTTTCTGTCAGCCGACGGTTCTGTTTAAATCATAATTTTACCGGCCATTTCTTTGCTGATGGCCACTCTGGAATCTTTAATATTTACAATTACATTGCCGCACATGGCAGAAACAACTGTAACGCTGGCCCCGGCCACAAATCCCAGATTTTCCAGGAAACGGCGGGTTTCCTCTTTGCCTCCTACTTTAATAATGGAATTTTCTTCTCCCTGTTTTGCAAATGTCAAAGGCATCATTATCACACTCCTCTTTGAAGTTAGCACTATCTAACTTTCATTAGATTAGCACAGACTAACTCACATGTCAATAGTTTTATTTGAAATAATTTGCGCTTTATAGTATACTGTTTCTATGATGCCAGAGACAAACCAGTCTCTCCCATGATATATGAAGGAGAATGAAATTGAAAATACAAGAATCAGCAGAAAATTATTTAGAAACCATTTTAACTCTCAGTCAACAAAAACCCCATGTACGTTCCATTGATATTGTAAACGAACTGAATTTTTCCAAACCCAGTGTCAGCGTAGCCATGAAAAATCTTCGGGAAAACGGCTACATCCGCATGGACAGCAGTGGATTTATCACTTTAACTCCGGACGGGCTTGCTATTGCAGAAAAAATATATGAACGCCATACTCTGATCTCCCAGTGGCTTATCAGCCTTGGCGTAGACGAAACCATTGCCCAGGAAGATGCCTGCCGCATGGAACATGTTATCAGTACAGAAACCTTTGAAGCAATTAAAAAACACGCCGGAAGAGAATAATCTCTTTCGGCGCATTCCTTCCTCTTTTCTGAAACAATATTTTTACAGCAGGATTTTGCAGTCTGAATCTACCTTTGCGCAGACATCCACTACCTTTTTCATAATCTCTTCAAACCGGTCATCATCAGCTTCAATCACCAGTTTCTGTGTCATAAAACTTACGCTGGCGTTTGTAACCCCATCAATCTTTTTAATTCCATCTTCCATCTTTGCAGCGCAGTTTGCACAGTCTAAATCTTCCATTTTAAATTTTTTCTTCATCGTCTGTCTCTCCTTTTGTTATTCCTGAACATGATCCAGTCCATGGCGCATAATGGTTTTTACGTGACCGTCAGCCAGCGAATAAAATACTGTCTTTCCTTCTCTCCGGTTTTTCACCAATTTGGACTGTTTTAAAATCTTTAACTGGTGAGAGATTGCCGACTGTGTCATATTAAGCCTTTGTGCAATGTCGCATACGCACATCTCTGACTCTGACAGCGCATATAAAATCTTAATTCTGGTAGGGTCACCGAATATTTTAAATAAATCTGCCAGTTCATATAATTCCTCTTCTTCCAGCATATGATTCACTTCCAACCTCTCTCTTTTATCATACAATCAAATGAACAATTCTTCAAGCTTTTTTCATTATATCGGATTTGGTCAGAAAGTCAATAGAACCACATTCCCATTGTTCCTGCAGGTTACATCCATCCCGAAATGAGAGGAACTAAAATCACTGTCATCAGTCCTGCCACTGCAATGGAAAGACTGCTCATAGCCCCTTCTATTTCTCCAAGTTCCAATGCTTTTGAAGTTCCCACTGCATGGGCGCTGGTGCCAAGCGCCAGCCCTTTTGCAACCGGATGCCAAATCCCCATTATCTGAAACACTGTCTCTGCCACTACGCTTCCCAGTACGCCAGTAACGATAATTGCAATTACTGTAAGGGTTACAATGCCCCCTGCTTCCTCGCTGACACCCATGCCAATTGCGGTTGTAATGGACTTTGGCAAAAGCGTTACATAATGTTCATGCCCCAGTCCCAGCAATTTTACCAGCAAAAATACGCTGGCAGCACTGGCAGCCACTCCGGATGCAATCGCCCCGATCACTGCCGGAAAATATTTTTTCAACAGTTCTAACTGCTTATACAGCGGAATTGCCAGGCAGACCGTAGCCGGCGTCAAAAGATAGCTTAAATACTTGGCGCCATGATTGTAAACCTGATAGTCAATGCGAAAAACCATAAGCACTGCCAATACCATCAGGGACGAAATTAACAGCGGATTTAGTACTGCCCAGCCAGTCTTTTTTCGCAGCCACGCTGCTGCCAGATAGCTTCCTATGCTGATTGCCATACCAAAATACAGAGATGTCTCCAATATCTCATTCATTTGCTTCTTCTCCCTTTTTTGTCATTTTCCCAATTAAAAACTGCGCAGTCGTTCCCGTAACCGCCATAACAAACACCGTTGTTACAGCTATAATCACCGTGTACGGCAATATCACTTCCAAAAGAGCGTCTTTAGACTCGATAATCCCCACAGTAGCCGGAATAAACATCATTGCCATCGTATCTAAAAGAAACATTCCGGTTGTCTCCACCTGATTAAGCTTTACCACGCCGCCAAGAAGCAGAAACAGCAGTAAAAACAATCCATAAACGCCTGCCGGAACCGGAAACGGAAGCAGTGTGTACAGAAATTCTCCTGCCATGGTAACGCCAAAAATAATTGCCGCTTCTTTTACAAATTTCATTTTCCTTCATCTCCTCTTTTCCATAAAGAATTTCCCAAAAGGAATCTTTTGCATTTTACCACCGGAAATCCGCAGTTTCAAGAGATTATCTGGATTTTCAGCCAATTATGGGTTAAAATAGTAACAGTTCAGCCATACATCTTCTTGCCCGCCTGTGGCGGACAAGAAGCGTCTGGCGTCTGCCCTATGAAGATTCAGACAGGAAAACTCTTATGAAAACAAGCTTTCAACGCTTTTCCTGTCTGAATCTTCGCATGGCTGAACTGTTACTTAAAATAAAATCGTATAATGATTCGAGAGGTATATAAAATGTCTGTCAAAATAGAAACGATTTTATCCCCTGCCAGAAAGCAGCAGATGACTGCCCTGGTAACTTCATGCCTGACGGCTTTTCCAGCTCCGCTATCGGTTCCAACAGATGGAGATGTGTTCTTCTTTTGGGAGCAGGAAGAAACAATACACTCCCCTGAACTTTATGCTTTTTTAGCCCTCTATCTGGCAGAAGACGGCTTATGGGAATGTTCTGCCTTTACACTCCCAAACAGACGGCAAAACGGATATTTTTCCGACCTGTTAGAAGCAGCAGAGCGTGCCTATCCTGACTATGAATTTTCTTTTCCTGTTCCGGATTTGGAAACCTCTCTTCCTGCCAAATCGGCCCTTGCTTCTATAGGAGCCGAGTTTTGGTACCAGGAGCATATGATGGCACTGCAGGCTGACAATCCTTCCTGGAGCACTTTTTTTCCTGAAAATCCTGATTTTTGTCTCTCCTTGCAGATACAGCCGGAATCATCTGAAGCATCAGACTCCTCTTACAATCTGTCTGTACATGGCTTTTTTAGCGAAAACTGCGTTGCCTCCTGCTCTCTTGCCATCTCCACCCATAAAAGCCAGACCACTTGCTGTCTCCACCATGTTCTTGTACCCCCATCCCTTCGCGGTCAGGGGTGGGGGACCCGTTTCCTCTATACGCTCCTTCCTGCATTAAAGGAGCAGGGCGTTACCTCTTTCCTTCTTCAGGTATCCGGGGACAACCTGCCTGCTATTTCTCTATATAAAAAGACAGGATTCCAAATTACCGAAACCCTGTCCTATTATCTCTATTAGTGATTATCTGGTCAGATGAAGGCCCTGAGACTCGATCTTCTGCCGGATCTCATACATCTTTTGATCGGTCTGAGCAATTATCTCTGCACACTGGCGGAGTTCTTCACTGATTTCCGCCTCATTGATCACTTCTTTTTTGTACTTCAGTTGATGATCCAGACTGGCCCAAAAATCCATGGCTATAGTCCGGATCTGCACTTCTACCCGCATTGGTTTTTTTCTGTCCGAAAAAAATACGGGAATCTCCACGATCATGTGATAGCTGCGGTAGCCGTTCTGCTTTGGATTCTTAATATAATCCTTAATAGCAATTACTTTAATGTCATCCTGGCGGATCAGCATATCCGCCACTTCATAAATGTCGTCCACAAACGAACAGATCACCCGGATACCGGCAACATCGTCCAGATTGTCCACCATGGCTTCCAGAGAGATCGGCAGCCCCTTTCTCTGCAGCTTTTCCACAATGCTCATGGGCTTTTTTACGCGGGACTTGATCATCTCTATCGGATTTCGCTGATTTCTCACTGAAAGTTCGTCATTTAAAACCTCCAGCTTGGTCTTAACCTCCCGGATCGCACAGGTGTACATCATCATCACCTGCTGAAATTGACGAGCCTGGCTGATCAGCATGTCCGGCACCTGTACAATGTCCGGCACCTGCACAATGGACTGCTCCAACTCACTGTTGGGGTTCATACTGATATTCATTACAACACCTCACAGTGTATTCTGCTATAACTTTTCTACTGCTTCTACTGCATCATCCAGCCAGGGCGCATCCACATATTCAATGCGGCCTCCGTCCACCATTTCTGCAACCATCGGGTCAATGGGAATCCGGGCCAAAATCGAAACGCCTTCTTTTTCTGCCACTTCTTCCAGATGACTTTCCCCAAATACGTGAATCTTTTTGCCGCAGTCCGGACAAACCAGATAACTCATATTTTCAACAACGCCTAAAATTGGAATATCCATTTTCTTTGCCATATTGACTGCCTTGGTCACAATCATGGATACCAGTTCCTGAGGGGAAGTCACGATAATGATGCCCGCTACCGGAAGAGACTGAAAAACAGTAAGCGGCACATCTCCTGTTCCCGGAGGCATATCCACAAACATGTAGTCAATATCCTGCCACAACGTCTCGGACCAGAACTGCTTTACTGCTCCTGCAATCACCGGACCTCTCCAGATAATCGGATCCGTATCCTTGTCCAAAAGAAGGTTGGCAGACATCACTTCCACGCCTTCTAATGACTTTGCCGGTATCATCAGGCGTCCGTCCGGAGTGGTTGCCACTCCGTCATTAGCAATGCCAAATGCCTTTGGAATAGATGGACCGGTAATGTCTGCATCCAGTACGGCTGCGTGATATCCTTTTTTATTCATACGGGCTGCCATAAGGGATGTAATTAAGGACTTTCCAACTCCTCCCTTTCCGCTGACAATGCCAATTACTTTTTTTACGCTGCTCTCCGGAGCTAAATTTTCTAAAAAACTGGTGCGCTCTGTGGTACGGCTGCTGCAGCTTTCTCCACATGAACCGCAATCATGGTTACAAGTTTCTGCACTCATTTAACGAATCTCCTTTCAACGCATATCTGCAAACTTTTGGATCAGAAATATGCTCCTTTGATTATATCCCTGATTCTCCAAAATGTCTATGCTTTTATCTGGGATCCACTCTTTGCTTTGCTGCTTCTGACTCCTCTAAAAACCCCTGCTTTTTCTAATGCGCCAGCTACTGCAAAAAACAGCAGAGAATCTACCGGCCACATAATCATATTTTTCGTCACTCTGGCAGGCAGAAGAATCAGAAATGCTTTTCCAGTTGTCATAGACAGCCATAATGTATTCATACACAGATTGCATATCAGAATCACTGCCAGGCGAGCTGCCAGAATCCTTGGAAGGCTTAATGGTCTCTTATACCAGAATGCGCCGTAAATCACACCGGCAGTAATCGCTGTCAAGGTATATCCGAAAAAGAAACCGCCATCCGGTTTTATAAGGAATTTCAACAGATCCATAACCCCACCGAATGTTCCGCCTACTACAGGGCCGAATAAAAAGTGGACCAGTTCATTAGGAAGTCCGGATATCCCCAGCTTGAACGTTCCCAGCTTGATGGTAAACTGTTCCAGAATCATGGCCAGAGCGCCAAACATGGCGCACAGGGTAAGGGTTCTTACCTGAAATAATTCATGATAAGAGTCGGAAAACAAAGTTGCTAATCTCTTCATAAAAAAATTACCTCCTTTGCAGATCTCTGACTACAATAAGGAGATAATCATCTCTCGTATTGCAGCGGGATGCGGATTGTGTACCGCAAGATACTCTTTTCGTCCGGCTGGCAACTCCCCGTCCATCCGGCACTTAACGCACACAAACCTACTCTGCTTTTTATAAAATTTTATGGAGCACTGCTCCGGCTACTGCTTTATTATACATCACTTCCCAAAATTTGCAAGGAAATTTTGGGAAGCACTTCTTGTCAGCCTGTCTCTGCCCCCTGGTTCTGTCTTCCTGCCCGATCCTCCAGCCATTTGTGCACCAAAACCGCAATCAGTATTCCAAGCAGGCTTCCAGCCAGCACATCTGACGGAAAATGAACAAACAAGTACATTCTGGAGCATGCAATCAAAACTGCCAGAATCACCGCTGCAATTCCCCATTTTTTATGATATAAAAAAATGCTGACTGCTCCTTCAAAGCTTGCCAGGCTGTGTCCGGAAGGGAAGGAATAATCTGTCGGGCTTTTGATTAAAAGCGGTACCGCTTGGTCCAGCCAACATGGCCGCTGTCTGGCCACTGCATTTTTCAAAATCAGATTCCCCAAAATAAATCCGACAGCCAGGGAAATAAGGACTGCTGCCCCTGTCTTTCTGGTTTTCGGAACTGCTAAAAGAACTGCCCCCAAAGCAATCCAAAACCAGCCGCCGTCTCCTAAAAACGTAATTGCTGTCATGAATTCGTCCAGCCCAGGACTCCTAAACTGCTGAATCCAATACAAAAATTGAAACTCCATTCTATCGTTCTCCTGTACGTTTTATTGCCACAATACTTCTTCCAAAACTGGAACTTCCGTCTTGGCAGAGACTTCTGTGCATACTGCCAGATGGTATCCTTCTTTTGGATGGAATAAAAAACATTCATACGCTTGGCGCACCCCTTGCTCATAAATCCAGTATCTTCCTTTTTCCAGACGCACAGAAAAGCTGGAGGGCGATTTTGCAAATCCGGTTCCCACTGCTTTCATATAGCTTTCCTTTAATACCCAAACATCAAAAAAGGCTCTGTCCGGCTGTTTGGACTTTTCTATTATCTGCCTTTCTTCTTCTGAAAAAAAACGCATTACGCCTGGACGAATCGTGTCCCTTTTTTTTTCTATGTCAATACCTGCCGGGCGATCGCTGATCACGCAGGCCGCATAATCAGCGGAATGAGACAAGTTATAGTGGAGTGTTTCACCTTCTGGCTGTAAAATCCCTGTCTGATTTGGCTTTAAAAAGGGTTTGCCATGCTCCCCAGTCCCAAATTCTGCAGGAGGAACAAATTCCTTAAACTGATGCTTCAGTCCATAATTGAGCAGCAGTTCCGCCCCTGCCGAGCGTGCTTTATCCAGTGTATGGGCATACCGTTCCAGACGTTTCTGCCGCTCTTTGGAAATCGGATAATCTTCCCAGGGCGGACACAAAACAGAAATATTACCATAATAGCAATTTAACATAATCATTCCTACACAAATAATAAGACGTTGGGTTCAAAAAGAGCCAGCGCTTAAACGCTGACTCTCATCTCTGTGTTTTGATTTTCGAGAAACAGGATTACATCTCGCCTAAACCAGACTCAATTGCCTTGGTTAAAGTATCCATAGCCTCTGCTTCATCCTCACCGTCACAGATCAGGTTAATCTCGGTGCCGCACTTAATACCTGCTGCCATCACATTTAAAACGCTCTTGGCAACAATTCTCTTCTCTCCGCACTCAATAATAACATCACATTTGAACTTCATAGCGGTCTGAGATAATACGCCTGCTGGTCTCAAATGTAAGCCAGATGGGTTTACTACAGTTAAAGTCTTACTTAACATACCTGCACTCTCCTCGTCTCTTTATTCTATTGAAATTCAGAACCTCTTTCTCTGAACATTCTAGTTAAATTTTAGTACATCTCACCAAAACTGTCAAGCATTATCCCGGATAGAATACACACACCCGCAGTAGTCCTGCCGGTACAGTCCATACTCCTTAGACAGCTCAATGGAACGCTTATAGCCGTTCTTTTTCTTGAAATCTGACGGCAGAAAAGCCACGCCGTACTCCTGTTTTAGCTGCTCTCCTATCTCGTTCAGCTTGTCTGCCCGTTTTAGGGGACTAATCGTCAGCGTAGTGGTAAAGTAATCATATCCCAGTTTTGCTGCCAGCATTGCCGCTTCTCTAAGTCTTAGTTCATAGCAGCGCAAACATCTCTCTCCGCCTTCCGGTTCCTTTTCGTATCCCTTGGCAATCTGATAAAACCTTTCCGGCTCATAGGGCGCTGCAATCAGATCCACCGGATGAGAAAACTTCATGGCATCGATCAGATGCCTCTCTTCCTCCACCCGTTTTTCATACTCCTCTGCTGGAAAAATATTGGGATTATAGTAATATACCGTAATTTCAAAATACTGGGACAAATATTCCAGTACATAACTGCTGCATGGAGCACAGCAGCTATGCAAAAACAGGCGGGGCACTTTCTCCTCCGCCTGAAATTCTGCCAGAATCCTATCCAGTTCTTTCTGATAGTTTCTCTGATTCATAATTTAATCCAAACCGCTGCCCTTTCTTACAGGAAATCACGAATACGCTTACTGCGGACCGGATTTCTCAATTTGCGCAGAGCCTTGGCCTCAATCTGACGGATACGTTCGCGGGTTACATTAAATTCTTTGCCCACTTCCTCAAGAGTCCTGGGATGGCCATCTTCCAGACCAAAGCGCAGTACAATTACCTGGCGTTCTCTTTCCTTCAGATCTCCAAGCAGCGCGTCAATATGTTCTCTCAACATAACAGACTCTACATTGCCCTCAGGAGTGACTACATTGGAATCCGCCACGAAATCCCCCAAGTTTGAGTCGTCTTCCTCGCCGATAGGAGTCTCTAAGGATGCTGGTTCTCTGGCAATCTGCATAATCTCCATTACTTTATCCTCTGACATCTCCAAAGCATCTGCAAGTTCTGTCACAGACGGCTCATATCCCAGTTCCAGGGTCAGCTTTCTCTGCATCTTGGACATCTTGTTAATTGTTTCTACCATATGCACCGGAACCCGAATGGTTCTGGCCTGATCCGCCAGAGCCCGGGTAACGGACTGGCGAATCCACCAGGTCGCATATGTACTTAGCTTATAACCTTTTGTATAATCAAATTTTTCCACTCCCTTGATCAATCCCAGATTGCCCTCCTGGACCAAGTCAAGGAAACTCATTCCTCTGCCTGTATAACGTTTTGCAATGCTGACTACGAGACGTAAGTTGGCCTCAATCAGGCGCTCTTTTGCGTATTCATCGCCCTCTGCTTTTCTCTTTGCCAGACGCAGCTCTTCATCCGCGCTTAATAGAGGAACCGTACCAATCTCCTTTAAGTACATCCGGACCGGATCCTCTGTACCAATGCCTTCTAACAGATCTACGGCGTCAATATCAATGTCATCATCCTCGCCGTCTTTCATAAAACTGTCGTCCAAATCGTCAAGCAGGAGGGAATCATCATTTAGCATCACATCATCAATTACCGGGACCACATCCACACCGCGGCCCTCAAGGTACGAATAAATCTGATCCATCTGCTCCGGATTCAGGCTGTCTCCTGCAAAGAAATCATTGATTTCTCCGGCATCCAAAGTATTATGCCTGGACTTTGCATACTCCAGAAGTTTTTCCAGTTTTTGTAAAAAATCTTTTTTCTCCACCTGGTAACGTCCTTTCAGTTAGCTGTAAACTAATTGCTCTAAACAACTTTTTAGTATATAGGAAAAATCTTTATTTTTCAACATCTATTTTGTATTTTATGTAACTTTATAAAGAATTATGACTCATTTTGTCCGGAAATTAAAATTTCCAGTCGTTTTTCCAGGTTTTTCATCGAAATATCTGTTTTACTGCCGCCAAATTCGCCGTCCAGCACCCAGTCAACAGGGGTTTTTGACACCACCCGGATCTGCCTGGTTTTAAACTTGTAAACATAGTCATTAAGTTCTTCTTTCAGAAACATATACGAGATAATATTGCTTAAATCTTTTGGAGTTTTGGGAGTGCGGATTAAAAGGACTTCAAACAGACCGTCATTTAATGCAACTGGCTGGGTTACCAATCCCTTAAAACCGCCTACGCTGATGGTGTTGGTCACCATACCGAATATAAATTCATCCTCCAGCACCATCTCATCGCACTCAATCCTGCAGAAATAGCTTTTTAAAGAAGCCAGACTCTTGACTCCCTCCAGCATATAAGCCTGATGGCCCAGAAGATTTTTCTTATCCTGAGGCGTCTGGTAAGAGATCTCTGTAAATGCTCCAAATGCTGCAATATATATAAAATACTGTTCCTTTCCAAACTGGCCAATATCTATTGCAAAAGGAGTTCCTTCTGTGACTTCCCTTGCCGCATCCAGCATCTTTTTAGGAAGCATCAGGCTGGAAGCAAAATCATTGGTGGAGCCAGCCGGAATATATCCCAGAAGCGGCGGCTTCTCCAAAGTCAGAAGTCCCGAAACAGTTTCGTTCAAGGTTCCGTCTCCTCCGCTGCACACTACCACAGACGCATCCTTTCCAAAATGCTCTGCAGCGCTTTTTGCATCCCCCTGACACTGGGTAATATGAATTTGAACCTGAAACCCTGCTTTTGCGAAAATATCCAGAATATCAATTAGCTTACTCCGTATCTGTTCCCTTCCGGAGCAGGGATTTACGATAAAAAGGAGCTTCTCCATTTTTCTCTCCTTTCTCATTGTTTCACATGATTAATTTCTTATACGCCGAAAATGCATTTGGAAGAGGATATTTTTCTTTTAACTCCCTTTTATCTGCAAAAATCAGTTCCCCCTCTTCTCCTGCATCCGGCTCTATCTGAATCCGGTATCCGGACATGTCCCACTCTACATGGGAAAAAATATGCCTGGCTTCTGGCAGTTTTTCTATGGAAAGGACATCTTCTTCCTTCAGACCAAACAATTCCAGGGCTTTCTCTTTTCCAAGCCGTCCCTCTGCATTGGGAAGTTCATACAGAGAAGCTAACAGTCCAAGCGGCGGACGTTTTCTCAAAGCTATCTTCCCCGCTCTGTCCAGAATCACCACTGTCCGCTCTTCTTTTTTCCGCTGCTTTTTCGGCGCTTTATAAGGAATCTCTTTCCAGAGCCCGTCTCTTCTTGTCTTACACAGAAACGCTAAAGGGCATACCAGACATTTAGGTTCTCCGCCCGGCACACAGACCAGAGCCCCAATTTCAATGAGCGCCTGATTAAACTCTCCTGGACAGCTGGGAATCATTGTCTTTTTTAGCAGGGTTTCCACCTGCTTTTTAAAAGCCGGTTTGGTAATGTCTTCCCTGGCTTCCAGAACTCTGGAAATAACCCTTAAAACATTGCCGTCTACTGCCGGCACCGGAACAGAAAATGCAATCGAAGCAATGGCGCCTGCCGTATAGCTTCCAATCCCCGGAAGTTTTAAAATTGCTTCAAAATCTTCTGGCATCCTGCCGTCATACTGTTCCATCAGCTCCCTGGCACATTTTTGTAAATTTTTTGCCCTGCTGTAATACCCAAGACCTTCCCACAGCTTTAACAGTTTTTCCTCCGGTGCTTCTGCCAGACTTTTGATATCCGGGAATTCTTCCAAAAACCGGTAAAAGTAAGGTTTCACCGCCTCCACCCTGGTCTGCTGAAGCATAATCTCTGAAAGCCAAATCCGGTAAGGGTCCCTGTTCTCCCGCCAGGGAAGTTTCCTGGCATTTTCTCTGTACCATTCCAAAAGCGGTTCCCGAAAAGCCAGAATCCGGCTTTCTGCAGAGAGTTCCTCTTCTCTTTCCTGGCGCTTTTCCAGGGTCTTAAGACTGCCGTAAAGACCATTTAACCAGTTCTCAGACATATCCATACACTCCCCTTACAGACACTTCCCCTGAAATCACCCGTTTTTGCTGTCCATTCGGAAGATCCACAAGCAATTCTCCTTCGGTATGAATCCCTCTGCAGATTCCGGAATAGGATTCGGATGGCCCAAGGACTGTTACCTGACGGCCTAGATTGATCAGTCTGGAATCATATTCTTCTTTTAGAAGGCTTAAATCCAGAGTTTCTAAAAACTTTTTATAGTATTCTTCAAAGGCTGACATGATATTTGCTATGACCTTTGCCCTGTCTACTTTTTCTCCCTTTTCCAGATATAACGAAGTCGCTGTCTCTCTGATTTCTTCCGGAAATTCTGTCATATTGGCATTCACACCGATTCCCACAATCACATATTCCGGCTGATTTTCCCGACTTCTCATCTCTGTCAGAATCCCGCAGATTTTCTTCTGGCCCATTACCAGATCGTTCGGCCATTTTATCGAAGAAACAAGCCCCGCCTCTTCTTGAATCCCTTTCTGTACCGCCAGTGCTGCCACAAGGGTCAGCATGGACGCCTTATCAGCTGGAATATCCGGACGCAGCAGCAGACTCATCCATATTCCGGTTCCAGACGGTGACACCCAGCTCCGTCCCCGTCTTCCTTTTCCAGCCCATTGGCGTTCCGCCGCTACAAGTGTACCCTCCGGCCAGCCTTGCGCAGCCAGATTGGCGCACTGAATATTGGTCGAGTCCGTTTCTTCCAGCACCAGAACTGATTTTCCTGCCCAGTTTCCTGTCAGCTTTTCTAAAATCTGCTCCTTAGTCAGCATCTCCATGTTGCTCATTACCTCCACAAACTCACTGCGCTGATTACCGCCAGCAGGGTAAGAGCGGTTCCTAAAAGAAACAAAAGGATCCCGCTTACTTTTTTCTTTTTGTTTCGGCCGCTCTGACTGATTCGGAAATAACCATTTACATAATTTAAAATCGCTGCCAATACAAAAATTATGGGAAACAGGGTCAGATGTCCGTTGGGATTTAAAAAGGAAATCACTGCAAGCACTACCACTGCAAGGCCAATCACAATATGTATCAAATCCAAAATGAAGCTGCTGTTTCTGGACAGCTTTTTCCCTGACTGACTGTGCATTTATACGCCTCCTAACGTTGCAGCCATCACTGCTTTAATGGTATGCATGCGGTTTTCTGCCTCTTCAAACACTTTAGAACAGCTGCTCTCAAATACTTCATCTGTCACTTCCATATCCTGGATGCCAAACCGTTCTCCCATCTCTTTTCCAATTCCGGTCTTTAAATCATGGAAAGCCGGCAGGCAGTGAAGGAAAATAGCGTTTTCTCCTGCATTATTCATCACATCCATCGTAACCTTGTAAGGAGACAACTCCCGAATCCGTTTTTCCCAGACTTCATCCGGCTCTCCCATAGATACCCAGACATCTGTATACACAACATCTGCGCCCCTGGTTCCCTTTGTCACATCTTCTGTCAGAGTAATGCTTCCTCCGGAGATTTCTGCATATTCCCGGCATTCTTTTACCAGCTGCTCATTGGGAAAATACTCATTGGGCGCACAGGCCACAAAGTCCATTCCCATCTTACTGCAGGCGATCATCAGCGAATTCCCCATATTATAGCGGGCGTCTCCCATATATACCAGCCGGAGTCCTTTTAATGTTCCAAAATGCTCCCGAATGGTGAGAAAATCCGCCAGCATCTGGGTGGGATGGTATTCGTTGGTCAGTCCGTTCCAGACCGGAACACCTGCGTATTTTGCCAGTTCCTCCACAATCTCCTGTCCATATCCCCGGTATTCGATGCCTTCATACATGCGTCCCAATACTCTGGCTGTATCCGCAATGCTTTCTTTTTTTCCGATCTGGCTGGCCTTGGGATCTAAGTAGGTAGAGCCCATCCCCAAATCGTGAGCCGCCACTTCAAAGGAACATCTGGTCCTGGTGCTGGTCTTTTCAAAAATCAGGGCCACGTTCTTTCCCCGCAATGTATCCATGGGAAGTCCCCTCTTCTTTTTATCTTTTAATTCCGCAGCCAGATCCAGTAAATAAGTAATCTCTTCTGCTGTATAATCTTTCAGTGTTAGAAAATGTCTTCCTTTTAAGTCCATCTCTGCTCTCCCCTTTTATATCTGATTTTTAGTATTAAAATACTATATCAGCAAACGGCTGTCAAGTGCGCCCAGTCCTTTTTGAACTTCTTTTATCAGCTCTTCTGATGTATAAATATGAAGTCTTTTCAGTCTTAACTTTTTTGCCATTTCTTCCAGAACTGCCAGATACAGTTCTTTATAATTCCAGTTCTCTTTTAACTTCAGTTTTACAGCCAGGTGCGGAAAAATCTGTTCTGTAAACGGACGGTATCCTTCTAAATGTTCCCAGTCCTCTTCTTTTAAAATCGGGCGGATATACAGCTTCAGCAGTTCCAGTTCTGACAGCATCCTGTCAAAATAATAGGCTTCTGTGCCAGGCGCGTCAATATAATAATGTTTTCCACAGAGTCCGTACAGCAGTCTCATGGCGTCATAATATCCCAAAAGCATGTTTTTTTGCGCTTTCTTTTTGCTGAAATCCAGGATTCCTCCCAGATCCTGTCTCGGCGCTATCCGGTACAATCTTACGTCTTCCGGGATTTCCAAAAATCGCTCACTGTCTCTTCCAAGCCCGTAAATACGAAGAACCAGAATATCCTTATACCCTGCTTCCAGCAACGGATCGATGGGCACATTGTCTACGCTTCCTCCATCCACATACCGCTTTCCTCCCAGTTTTTCATTTTTAAAAGCCAGGAAGTAAGCGCTGGCAAGCAGCATGTCTCCAATCTGTCCCTGAGGAAGCTTTTTTACATCTGCCACTATCTTCTTACGGTCGGAAAGGGAATAAGTAACCACAAACAGATCCCGTCGGGAACTGCGTATCTTTTCTTCATCCACTGTGTCCATAATCAGATTCCGCAAAGGGGTAATATCCAGTCCTCCCTCTGTGAGAATCCTCTTCATAGTGCCTAAAATCTCCTGAAGATTCTGCGATTTGAAACTGGAAGACATTATTTTCCCCATCTGTACATCATCCACATCCATAACCTGGGAGTAGGTAATATTTTCCCAGATATACTCTGCCTTTTCCAGTTCGTCCATACACATCAGCGCACCGTTTAGCGCACCTACTGAAGCGCCAGAAATGCCTTTTATCCTTACCTTGTTCTCCTGCAAAGCTTTCCATGCCCCGATCTGATACGCTCCTCTGGCTCCTCCGCCCTCTAAAACAATGCCATATTCTTTTGAAATGTCAATCTGAAGTTCCATGGGTCCTCCGCCTGCGATTTTGAAAAAGAAAGCTGCCGCAAAACGAAAGTGCCGGATATTTTTCCTGAAATGTCCGCCCTATTTCATTTTGCGGCAGTTGATGCCATCCTCAATTGTATCTGGAGACTACCTCACTCCTTCTCCGTCTGTCTTCTTCGCAATCTCAGATATGGAGGTAACCAGTCCTGCCAGCCCCTGAATCTCAGATGGAATAATAATCTTTGTAGCACGTCCGTTGGCAGCTGCCTGGAATGCTTCCAGACTCTTTATCTGAAGAACCGAACTGTCTGCACCTGCATCCTTAATAAATCGGATACCATCTGCCTGTGCCTGCTGAATCTTCAAAATCGCCTCCGCCTGGCCTTCTGCCTCTTTTATCCGTTTTTCCTTTTCTGCCTCTGCCCGGAGAATCGCTGCCTGCTTATCTGCCTCTGCATCCAAAATTGCGGATTCTTTCTTACCTTCTGCTACCAGAATCGTAGATTTCTTTTCACCTTCTGCACGAAGAATTTCCGCACGCCGTTCACGCTCTGCCTTCATCTCTTTCTCCATGGACTCCTGAATTGCAGCCGGAGGAATGATGTTCTTTAACTCTACGCGGTTTACCTTGATACCCCAGGGATCGGTTGCCATATCCAGAGAAGCCCTCATTTTAGCATTGACTGTCTCTCTGGAGGTGAGGGTCTGATCCAGCTCCATCTCACCAATAATATTTCTCAAGGTGGTGGCGGTCAGGTTTTCGATTGCCATAATGGGATTTTCCACACCATATGCATACAGTTTCGGATCCGTAATCTGGAAAAATACTACTGTATCAATTCTCATGGTAACATTGTCTTTGGTGATTACTGGCTGCGGCGGGAAATCTGCCACCTGCTCCTTTAAATTCACTCTCTTGGCTATCCGCTCAATAATTGGCGCCTTAAAATGAAGGCCTGTGGACCAGGTTGCCTGATATGCACCTAAACGTTCCACGATTACGGCCTGTGCCTGCGGTACCATCTTTACACATGAAGCAAGTACTGCCAGCACAATAAGCAAAACAATAATTACTAAAATAAATCCCATACTTCATCTCCTCCTGTCAGGATTTTGCCTCTACGATCAGCTTAACCCCCTGAATGTTTTTAACAGTTACAATCGTTCCCTCCTGGATAACCAAATCATCCTGAACGCTTCGGGCCATCCATTCCTGACCGTTAATCACTGCTGCGCCGGTAGCATTTAAGTTATCCACTTCTGCAGTCACCCTGGCCTGTTTTCCTATCAGGCTGTCTGCATTGGTTTTTGTAATGTCTCCATTGACGTACTTTTTTGCAAATGGCCTGACTAAAACCAGCGCTGCAAAGGAAACCACCACAAAAACCGCAAGCTGGACCTCAATACTGACACTGGTGAAACTCAGAGCAAAGGCAGCCAGAGCACCTACAGCAAACCAAATCGTGGTCAAAGCCATGGTTGCTATCTCAACACCAAGCAAAATAACAAATATAACCAACCACATAACCGGTGACATAACTTACGCCTCCTCTTCTCTTAACCATGCATCTTCCAGAACATCCAAAAGGGCGGTGCACCTTTGGATGTTCTGGAAGCGGGCACATGCGCCCTATGTCAGTGCATCCCACTGTGCCTGCAAGCCAGCTTGCACACACAGGGTATGCAGACGCATGGCTTATTTAGAATGTATTATACCATACCAGAGGCATCAATACAACTATGCGGACAGCTCCAGATTCTTACATTTTCATAAACTATGGTACTCGTGTACTGTCTCACTCACTAGGGTCAAAAGGTCCAAAATCCAATATTTGGCCCCCGACATCAAACTATATTAAAACTGCCAAAATTCCGGCGCTGTCTGGCTGCCTCAAACATAAGGACAGAGGCGGCGACTGCTGCGTTTAAAGATTCTACTTTTCCAAGCATGGGAATTCGGATATAGATATCTGCAAGTTCTGCAGTTTCATCAGTTAATCCATTGGCTTCATTGCCAATTAAAAAACCGCAGGAACTTGTAAAATCTTCCTGATCGTAAGCATTGATTCCTTTTAAATGAGCGGCAAACAGGCGGATCCCCTCCTGTTTTATTTTCCTTAACGTCCCATGGAAATCTTGTGCATAGACAAAGGGCATCCGGAATGCGGATCCCATCGTGGAGCGGATCACTTTTGGATTGTAAATGTCTACAGTATGATTATCCATCACAACCCCTGTCACCCCGGCGCCTTCTCCGGCGCGAAGTATGGTTCCAAGATTGCCGGGATCCTGAATGGTTTCTAATATCATCAGACAGGCAGGGCCTTTTTGCAGCACCTCTTCCAGGCTGTAATGCCGTTGTTTTGCCACAGCCAGAACTCCCTGTGGAGTCTGGGTATCCGCCATGGCTTTCATCACGCTGTCTGTCACTGTTTCCAGACGGCATGACGCAAGCGGTCCCAGACTGTCTCTCCCAAATTCATTTAAAAACCTATCTGTCACATAGAGAGCACAGACTTCCTGTGGATTTAACTCCCGGCAGATCCGAAGCCCCTCTGCCACATACTTATCTTCTTCTCTTCTGGCTTTTCCCTTTTTCACCAGATTCTGGACGTATTTTACCTGGTCATTTTTTGTACTGACAATCATCTTATTCTGTAATCCTCTCTAAATCCTCCAGCCAAATTCTTGCGGACGCATCGCTGGGCATACGCCAATCGCCTCTGGGGGACAAGCCTGCGGAACCCACTTTCGGCCCGTCGGGCAGGCAGGAACGCTTAAACTGCTGACTGAAAAATCTTCTGTAAAATGTCTTCAGCCATTTTAGTATAATTTCCTTCTCATATTGTCCTTGGAATGCCTGACAAGCCATGCGGTAAATCTTAGACGGCCGATAGCCAAACCGCAGCACATAATACAGGAAGAAATCATGGAGTTCGTAAGGACCTACCAAATCTTCTGTTTTCTGGGCGATTTCCCCCTCTTTTGGCGGAAGCAGTTCCGGACTGACCGGCGTATCCAGCACGTCCAGCAGCACTTCTGAAAGCCGTTCCTGTCCGCAGGTATCTGCATAATAGCGGACCAGATGGCGGACCAGCGTTTTTGGCACAGAAGCATTTACTCCATACATGGACATATGATCTCCATTATAAGTAGCCCAGCCCAGCGCCAGTTCCGACATATCTCCTGTACCAATTACCATGGCATTCATATCATTGGCAATGTCCATTAATACCTGAGTTCTCTCTCTTGCCTGGCTGTTTTCATACGTAACATCGTGTTTTTCAGGGTCATGACCGATATCACGAAAATGCAGGGAAACCGCCTCTTTAATCACTACTTCCCGAAGATCGGTTCCTACTGCTTTTGCCATCATGCATGCATTTTGGTATGTTCTGTCTGTTGTTCCAAAACAAGGCATGGTAATACAGTGAATCTGGTTTCGGGAAAGTCCCAGCATATCAAAAGCCTTTGCGCAAACCAATAACGCCAGGGTTGAATCCAGCCCGCCGGACAGACCGATTACAGCATGGGTACTGCCTGTGTGACAAAGCCGTTTTTTTAATCCCATTGCCTGAATCATAAAGATTTCTTCACAGCGGATCGCCCTTTCTCTGTCTTCTTTCGGCACAAACGGAGACGGATCGATAAAACGTCTAATAGGTTCTGTTTCTCCATCTTTCTCTGTCTTTCTAAATGCAAATTCTACTGTCAGATGCTCCCTTGTCTCTTTCCCGGAAAAGGTATTCATTCTTCGCCTTTCCGCCTGCAGCTTTTCCAAATCCAGGTCTGCCATTATGATTTCATTAACAAACCGTTTCGACTCCGCCAGACAGCATCCGTCTTCTGCAATGATATTTTGTCCGCCGAACACCAGATCTTGTGTCGATTCTCCCTCTCCTGCATTGGCATAAATGTAGCCGCTGAGAAGTCTGGCTGACTGGCCGCAGATTAAATCTCTTCGGTAGCGTTCTTTTCCAGCCGTCTCATCACTGGCCGAACAGTTGACGATCACACTGGCCCCTGCCAGCCCATGGCTGATGCTGGGGGATGCAGGCGCCCACACGTCCTCGCAGATTTCTGCTGCAACTGTAAGGCCTGGCACATTTTTACACTGAAACAGCACATCTGTACCCAGCAAAACTTTTTCCCCGTAAAAATCTGTTAAATCCGGTTCTTTTTCTGCCGGTTCAAAATACCTTCCCTCAGAGAACTCCGAATAATTAGGAATATAAGTTTTGGGAATCAGTCCTAAAACTTCCCCCTCAAAAAGCGCTGCAGCCGTATTGTAAAGCTTTCCTTTATGCGCCCAGGGAAGCCCCGCAAATACCAGCATATCCAGCCCTTTAGAAGCCTCTTTCAAAACCTTTAGTTCTTTTTTTGCTTCTTCAATTAAGGAAAACTGCAAAAATAAATCTCCGCAGGTATACCCGGTAATAGAAAGTTCCGGAAATACCAGAATTTTTACACCTTTTTCCCCGCATTCTTTCATAATCATTTCTATTTGTTCTCTGTTCCACCTGGTATCTGCAACCTTTCCTTCAGGAGTAGCAGCCGCTACCCGGATAAATCCGTCTTTCATATAAGTTCCCTCTCTTTCTTGGTTATTCTTTCCCTAAAGGCATCCATTTTCCCTTCCAGCAATATAAGACATCCATCAGCGCAGTGGTAGTCCAGGTAATCGGATAGCACAGCATAACTGCTTCAAAGCTTGGAAAAAACGGAACAATCCCATTGATGTAAATCATCCTCAAAATACACATATTGCCTACGCCAATCAGCATAGTCACCATTGTTTTTCCTGCCCCCCTAAAGGTTCCCATCAAAATCTGGTGCACCGACAAAACGCCGTAAAACGGAATCAGAAGCGACATAGTAATTTTGCCATAGCGCAGCACTTCCGGATCGCTGCTGAAAATCTGCAGCAAATCCCTGGCTTTCCAGAACAAAAAAGGACTGAGTGCCAGTGTATATACTGCACTGATAATAATACCTTGAATAATCCCCTGCTTTACCCTTCCTTTGCTTTCTGCTCCAATATTCTGTCCTGTAAAGGTAGTGGCAGCAATACAGAAACTCTGCAGCGGAAGCATGACAAATCCATCGATTTTGCTGTACGCCCCGTATCCGGCCATAGCAGCAGACCCGTATACATTAATATTAGCCTGAACAATGACATTGGACAAGGAAATAATGGAGTGCTGGATTCCACTGGGAATCCCAATAGCCAAAATTCGTTTCATCATCCGTCTGTCAACTGCTATCTTTTTTAATTCTACCCGGTAACTGTCTTTTGTACGCATTAATGCAGAAAATGCCAGTGCCGCTGATACCGCCTGGGCAATCACTGTTGCATATCCGACTCCGGCAATTCCCATAGAAAATCTCAGCACAAAAACCAGATCCAACACAATGTTAACCGCTGAAGAAATACACAGATAGTACAGCGGGCGTTTTGAATCCCCTACTGCTCTGAGGATTCCGGCTGACATGTTATAAAGCAGATTAAACAGGGAACCCGAAAAGAAAATGCGAAGATAAATAACTGAATTGTCTATAACATCTTTTGGCGTATCCATCCATTTCAGAATATAAGGAGATAAAATCACTCCTAAAATACTTAGAAAAATACCTCCGATGAAACTTAAGGCAATACAGGTATGTACTGCCCAGGAAAGCTTTTTTTCATTTCCTGCCCCGTAATATTGAGAAATAATCACGCCTGCTCCAGTGGCAATCCCCATAAACATCCCGATAATCAAATTAATCAGAGAATTGCTGGAGCCCACTGCCGCCAGCGCCTGACTGCCAATAAAATTCCCTACCACAATGGAATCAACTGTATTGTAAAGTTGCTGAAATAAATTGCCAATCAAAAGCGGGAATGAAAACAGAAGGAGCTGTTTCCAGATCACCCCTTCTGTCATAAGCATGGTACTGCTTTTTTTCTCACCCTTCATTCTCTTCTCCTCCCTAGCATCATGATATCACAATTTGAAAAAAAAGGAAAGGCAGATACTGCTTTACTTTCTCTTCCAAATCATGTACAATTTTATTATCATAGTAAACTGATAAGAATAATCGGAAAGGAGTCTTTCCCCATGAAAATTTCGACAAAAGGGCGTTATGCCATCCGAATGATGTTAGAATTTGCCATGGCTGATGTTGAATGCACCAAATTAAATCAGGTGGCAGAGCGCCAGCAGATTTCTGTAAAATATCTGGAACAGATTGCCATGTCCCTGTCAAGAGCAGGTTTTATTAAAAGTATGAGAGGTGCCCAGGGCGGCTATCGGCTGGCCCGCGACCCAAAAGATTATACGGTAGGAGAAATCCTGCGCGTCATGGAAGGAAGCCTTGCTCCGGTTCCCTGCCTGGACGACAGTCCCAACCAGTGCGGCCGCGCCGGCGGATGCGCTGCTCTTTCTGTGTGGAAGGAACTGGCCAATGCCATCAATCAGGTAGTGGATCATGTTACACTGGCTGACTTATTAAATGAACAGAAAGGAAAACCAGAAGAAAATCTGTTATAAGGAGTTTTTATGAATCAAAAGAAACAGCGGGAGTTTTCCCGTACAAAAATGCTTATCGGAGCCGATGGAATGGAGCGGTTAAAGCACTCCTGCGCTGCCGTATTCGGAATCGGAGGCGTAGGCTCTTATGTGGCGGAAGCACTGGCAAGAAGCGGCATCGGATGCCTGATTTTAATTGATAATGATACTGTTGATATTTCCAATATGAACCGCCAGTTGATTGCCTGTCAAAGCACATTAGGCCTTCCCAAAACCCAGGTGATGAAAAACCGGATTTTAGACATCAATCCCTGCTGTCAGGTGATTTTGTTTGAAGAATTTATTCTGCCGGATAATCTGGACGCCTTTTTCCAAAAAGTGTTCTCCCAGGTTTCCTCCATTGACTACCTGGTAGATGCCATTGATACAGTCAGTGCAAAGCTGGCCCTGGCCGAATACGCGTGGAAGCAAAACATCCCTCTTATCTCTTCTATGGGAACCGGAAACAAACTTTATCCAGAACTGTTTGAGTTTGCAGATATTTACAAAACCTCTGTCTGCCCCCTGTGCAAAGTGATGCGAAAAGAATTAAAAAAGCGGGGAATCCCCCGCTTAGATGTGCTGTATTCCAAAGAAGAACCTTTAAAACCTGTTCCAGATCCGGATTCTGTCCCCGATCCGGCCTCCAGCCGAAGAGCCATTCCAGGAAGCATTTCCTTTGTCCCCTCCGCAGCCGGACTTATGATTGCAGGAAAAGTCATTAGATCCCTTTGCGGTATAGAAAATAGGAATACGCAGCCGGAACACCAGAGATAACAATCAGAATCACAAATACCATATAAGGGCTGACTGTGAAAATTCCATTTAAAATCAATAAAACTCCTCCAACTGCCCACAGCCAGCCTGCCAGCCGGTTGGTCCGGTTCCAATTTTCTTCACTGTTTAATGTCCATGGAAGTTTGACTCCCATAGTATAACTCTGCCTGCTTTTCGGCAGGTAATTGCCCATCCCGATCATTAAAAGGCCTATAAATATACTGACTGCCATTCCCATATCAACAGAAAGTCCCATGGCAGCGCCATAGCTTAAGAGCACCATCACCAACGTCATGGCTGGTATAAACCAACTCATCAGCCCCATCAGTTTTTTGCTGATGTTTTTCTTTTTCGGATCATTTTGATACATAAATAAAGCAAATATCTGCATAACTGTCATAAATGCCGGCATCCCAAAGACCAGCATCCATTTAGGACTCCATCCGTCAATCTCATTGTGAATATTCCAGTGAGTCGGAACCTGCTGCGGAAGCTGTCCCCACAGCAAAATGCCAATCAGGCAGGGAATCCATATGACCGCAATGGTTGCGATGCTCCATTTCTTTGAAATCTTCATTCTCCTTCACCTCTCAATTCTGAAAGCCACAGCATAATTTCCTCTACTATGGAGGTATTCAGTTCATAATATACGAAATTTTTAAACTTTGATTCTGTCACCAGTCCTGCTTTTTTTAAAAGATTTAAATGATAGGAAATTGTAGCCGAAGAAATGTCAAAATGGCTGGCAATCTCTCCGGCAGACAGCTTCTTTCCATTTTTGAGCAAAACCAAAATATCCCTGCGCACCGGATCCGACAATGCTTTAAAGGTTTCTGCAAATCCCATATTTCCTCCTTCCAGCACTATTTAGATAATTATCTAAATACTATTATAACCGCTGCCAAGCGAAAGTCAATACTATTTAGATATTTTTCAAAATACCAGTAACCGTTCAGCCATGCGAAGACTTAGACAGGGAAACGCGTTGAACGCTTGTTTTCATAAGCGTTTTCCTGTCTGAATTTTCATAGGACGGACGCCAGATGCTTCTTGTCCGCGTAAGCTGGCAAGAAGATACATGGCTGAACTGTTACAAATACAAAAAAAGAAACTGCTTTTCCCCCACAGAAAGCAGTTCCCAGGTCACGATCAACAACCGTCACATTAAAATAGTTTCTCTCGTTTGGCATCCCCATACCAAAACCAAGTCAGTGTATCAGACATCCCCTTGTCTTTTACGTAATAAATATACCATTGTTTTCCTCATAAGTCAATCTTTCATTGTGTGTTTTTTACAAAAACTTAATATAGCAAATACGTTTTTTATAGATTTTCATCAACATTAGGCGATTTTTGTCTTATCATGTACTGGTTTATTCAAGTTTCCAGTCCGCTCTCCTGTTTCCATTCCGGTATACTTTTCTTATTTCTGGGCATACTTGTCTTAGCAACACTATGGAAGGGAAACAGGATTTTATGGAATTTTCAAAAAAACTATCGGATAATATGGAATTTCTAACAGATGCCCTCCACACCAAAGACAATTTTGATGTGGTTTACCGGGTGGTAAAGATTGGCGGCCGAAATGCCTGTTTATATTGTATTGACGGTCTTACTAAAGATGATGTTCTTTTAAAGGTTCTTCAGGTCTTTTCTGCGATTAAGCCGGAAGACATGCCAGAGGACGCTCACAGCTTTTCCAAACAATACGTTCCTTATGGGGAAATCGGACTTCTCCGCTATTCAGACACCATGATCGTCCAGCTTTTAGCCGGTATTTCCTGTTTGTTTATTGACGGCTACGATGCATGTATCACCATTGACTGCCGCACATACCCGGCCAGAAGCGTATCTGAGCCTGACAAGGATAAGGTGCTGCGCGGTTCCAGAGACGGATTTGTGGAAACGCTGATTTTTAATACTGCCCTGATCCGCCGCCGAATTCGTGACCCAAAGCTGACCATGGAAATCATGAATGCCGGTGAAAGTTCCCACACCGACATCGCCATCTGCTATATGAAAGACCGGGTTGACTCCCATTTACTAGATTTAATTAAAGGCCGGATTGAAAAGCTTCACGTAGATGCCTTGACTATGAACCAGGAAAGTCTTGCAGAATGTATTTATCCACATAAATGGTATAATCCTTTCCCAAAATTCAAGTTTTCTGAACGGCCGGATACGGCAGCTGCCTCTATTTTAGAGGGAAACATTGTCATTCTGGTGGATACTTCTCCTGCTGCTATGGTTCTGCCATCTTCTGTTTTTGACATTATTGAAGAAGCAGACGATTACTATTTTCCGCCTCTCACCGGAACCTACTTACGGCTGTCCCGGATGATTATTACCCTGCTGTCGTTATTTTTGACTCCTCTGTGGCTTCTGCTCATGCAAAATCCCCAGATTATTCCTCCATGGCTGGAATTTATTCAACTGTCCGATGAACTGTTTGTGCCTTTAATTTTCCAGCTTTTAATTTTGGAATTTGCCATTGATGGCCTTCGTCTGGCAGCAGTCAACACTCCCAGCATGCTGACTACCCCTTTAAGTATTATTGCCGGTATCGTCATGGGCGAATATGCCGTAAAATCCGGCTGGTTTAACAGTGAAACCATGCTGTACATGGCTTTTGTCACAGTTGCCAATTATTCCCAGTCCAGTTTTGAACTGGGATATGCAGTCAAATTCATGCGCATGCTGATTCTGGTTCTCACTGCCCTCTTTAACTACTGGGGATTTGCAGCCGGTACCATTTTCTCTGTATGTGCTGTTATTTTCAACCGAACCATTGCCGGAAAAAGTTATATCTACCCGATTATCCCCTTTAGCTGGTCTGAATTAAAAAAGCGGTTCTTCCGCAGCCGTCTTCCCCATACAGAAAAGGAAAGCGCCGCAAAATAACCGTAAGTTTTTGCCTGCAGGCGCTGCCATCCAGCATCCTACGCAAACCATAGTTCTTCTTTTGTTGTAGAGACAGCGTCTGCTCCTGCTGAAAATGCTGCCATAATGTCTTTCTTGTCCGAAATCAATCCGCCCGCGATAACGGGAATATCCGTATATTCTCTGATTTTCTTTAACACCTTCGGCATGATTCCGGGCATGATTTCCACCAAATCCGGATGAAAGGTGTCAATCTGTTTTTTGGTGGTATCCATTGCCATGGAATCAATGACAAACGTCCTCTGAATTCCAATTAGTCCCAACTCTACTGCCCGTTTTACTAAAAGGGGCTTGGTACTGATAATTCCATCCGCCTCTGTGTTCTGTTTAATAAAATCCACTGCCACTTCTTTTGCGTTTAATCCTGCAATTAAATCCACATGAACAATGGCTGTCTTTCCATGATCTTTTACCTGTTTTACCAGTTTGCTGATATTGCAGATGCTGCCGCACAAAATAAAAACGATCTGGCATTCTGACTCAAAACACCGATTAAAACTTTTTTCATCTTTTACTGCTGCTATCACCGGAGATGTCTCCAATAATTCTATCACCCTCATAATCTGTCCTCCTTGTTGTCTTCCCTATTTTACTCCAAATCTGCCAGAAAAGAAAGACTAAAGGAGTAAAGTTTTCCATCAGGCAGGAAAAAGCGCAGATGCATTCACCTGCGCTATCGCTTCTTATAAATATGTAACAATTCAGCCTTGCACCTTCTTGTCCACCTGTGACGGCCAAGAAGCATCGGGAATCTGCCCTATGAAGATTCAGCCAGGAAAATTCTTATGAAAACAAATTTTCACCGCTTTTTCCTGTCTGAATCTTCGCATGGCTGAACTTTTACTAAATTATTTCTGGCTGTCCAACCAGCTTTTACAAACGGTTGGATAATTGGTAAAAATACCATCGCATCCCCACTCATACAGTCTTTCCAGAGCTCCCATGTCATTAATGGTCCATACATTGACATCAATGCCATGCTCCTTACATCCTTTTACAGTTTCCTCCGTCAGACCATTTACACCTGGATGGTACGCCTCAAAGCCGCATTTTTCACAGTAATATCCGGCATTTCCAATTCCCTCGTGAAGCAGCAGCGCACCGCAGTAACGGTCCGGATCCAACTTCTTAATCTGTACCAGAGACATGTGGTTAAAAGAAGAATAAAGCATCCGATCCACTAAATCGTACTTACGGACCATAGTCAGGATCTTTTCTTCCAGTTCCGGGTAGTAATAAATGCTGCTCTTTAACTCTACATTGGTAACCAGATTGGTCTGCTTTACCCACTGGCAGTATTCCTCAAAAGTCGGAATCGGCTGGAAACCGTACTTATCGTGAAATGCCTTTCCTGCATTGAACTTTACCAGTTCTTCATAGGTATAATCTTTTACCAGTCCGCTACCGTCTGTGGTACGGTCAATGGCTTCGTCGTGGATTACCACTAAAACGCCGTCTTTTGTTGTCTGAACATCCAGCTCGATTCCGTCACACCCAGTCTCTGCCGCTTTTTTAAAAGACAGCATGGTATTTTCCGGATACTTTCCGCTGTAACCTCTGTGAGCGTATACCTTCATGTACAATCCTCTTTTCTAATTAGACATGATGTTGGGGGCAAAAGATGTCTGACGAATGGTTTCGTGTTTTGCACTTCCGCAATTTTGCCCCTGGCATCTTAAACATTATTTCATTGCTGCCTTAGAATAACCAGTCAGCATATATTTCTGGAAGATAAAGAACAGGATAATAACCGGCACAACTGCCAGAACCGCACCTGCCATAACTTCATGGTTATTCATGGTTTCCTGGCCTGCAAAGGTATTCTGCAGCTGGGCAAGTCCAATGGTAAGAACTCTTCTTGGCTCTCCTCTTGCGATAATCTTTGGCCAGAAGTAGGAGTTCCAGCCATCGGTAAAGGTAACCAGAATAACGGTAAATAATGCAGATTTACACATTGGCGCCAGTACCTTTGTAATGATTCCAACACGTCCTAATCCGTCAATTCTTGCAGCTTCTACGTAACTGTCATCAATTGCCATAAAGTTCTGTCTCAGCATGAAGATAAAATATGGAGATACTGCTACTGGAAGGATCAATCCTAAGAATGTATCAGAAAATCCTCTGTTTGCCATGACAATGTAAATCGGGATAAAGGTAACCTGAATCGGGATCATCAAAGCACCCAGCACGATCAAAAACAGAATATTCTGTCCCTTAAACTTGCCTTTGGAAAATCCATATGCTGCAAATACACCTGTGGTAACCTGACAAATCAGAATACCGGCAGTCATTACAATGGTATTGTAATAATATTTGGCAAAGTTGCCGCGTTTTAATACATTGATGTAGTTTTCAAAATGAAATTCTTTCGGCCATAAGGTGGGTACTGCAAGAAGAATTTCTTCCTGGGATTTTACAGAAGATACCAGCATCCAGTAAATCGGAAATACTATAATGAGCACTACAATAATTGCCAGCACCCACTGCACTGCTGATATGATTTTTCTCTTTCTCTTTGCCGCCTCATTGCGCTCAGTTTGACTTTTTGCTCTGCCCATGACGGCCCTCCTTATGAATCATATGTTACTTTCTTATTGGCAATCTTCATCGTTGCTGCGGTTATAACAAGCAGAAGCAGGAAGAAGAATACTGCAACCGTAGATGCCCGGTCCATGCGGAAGTCTTCCATCGCATACCGGTAAATATTATACACAAATACTTCTGTAGAACGGTACGGTCCGCCTTGAGTCAGGATATCTACAGACTGGAATACCTTCATAGAAGACAGGAAGGTTGTTACAAACAAAAACAGTGTGGTCGGGGACAGCATAGGCAGTGTAATCTTGAAGAATCTCTGCACACTGTTGGCTCCGTCTAAAGCCGCCGCCTCATAATAATCTGCAGAAATGCCCATCATTGCAGACAGATATACCATCATGCCATAGCCGATGCATCTCCAGCCCGTTACCATTAATACGGAAATCAAAGCGGTGCTGCGGTCGCCCAGCCAGTCTACTGGCTCAATTCCGAAAATAGAAAGAAAATAATTTAAAATACCAGTATCAGTATTTAAGATCCAAAGGAATACAACAGCAGCAGATGACATTGCCACATATTTCGGCATGAAAACAATGGCGCGCATTGCTGCAAATGTCTTGGTCATACGGTTAAAGATCAGGGCAAAAATCATACCTCCGATCAGTGTAATACTCAGTTCTCCAATGGAATATAACAGAGTTACTTTTAAGGAGTTCCATAAATACTTGGTTCCAGACCCGTTAAACAGCCACTTCCAGTTTTTTAATCCTACATAATTCCAGGTATCATTTAACAGATTCCAGTCTGTAAAACTGATTTTAACCAGTTCTACAATGGGATAGTATGTAAAAAGCGCAATCAATATCAAGGCCGGAACTACGCACAGAAAATCCTTAATTGCAGATTTTTTTCTAGGATTCATAGCATTTCCTCTCTTCATTACCTTCTGACTTCCGGCGCCGCCTCTCCAGAGAGAAGCGGCGCCGGTTTAAGAGTTTATTTACATCAGTATGCAGGAAGTGCCTCTGATGTTATACATCACCTAATACGTCGTTGATTTCTTCGGCCATCATATCCATGGCTTCTTTCACGTCTCCGCCTTCTATAATCACCTCAGCCATGCTGTTCTTCCAGATAGTTGCCAACTGAGTCCAGCCTTTATGCTGGATTCTTGGGTAGATTAAATCCAGGTTATCAAAGATAGGCTGGAATGCCGGTTTCTTCTCTAAGAATGCCTTGCCTTCTTCTGTCTCTAATACAGACTTTCTGGTCGGCATATATCCAGTTCCCTCTGCCCAGGTCATATTTACATCCTTGCCGCACAGATACTGCATAAACTGCCATGCTGCATTCTTAGTTGCCTGGTCATTCTTGGAAGGAATCAAAACAACGCATCCGCCGATTTCCTGATTCTTGGTCTCTCCGCCTGGCAGCCAGTGCATGCCTACTTCAAAGTCACACTGATCTACATACGTGTTGTATAAAGAAGTCGTGTGTACTACGCTGAGTGCATTGCCGGAGATAAAGTTCTGTCTCATGTTGGATGAAGCATCGCTGGCGGTTCCAGTCCAGTATGTATAACCGTTGTCGCACCACTCTTTCAGCTTGGATGCAATCTCCACTGCCTTATCGCTGTTTAAGTCGGTTGTAACCTGATCATCATTGATGATTTTTACACCCTGATTTAAATAGAAGGTTTCAAAATACCACTGATCCCATCCAGGAATAATGGTTGCATACATCTCAGTGCTGCCGTCTGCTGCCTTTACAGTGCCGGCTTCCATAAATGCGTCCATATCTTCCCAGGTCTCCGGAAGGGTGATGCCCATTTCTTCTACTTTATCTTTGTTGTAGTACATGATCTGGGTAGAAATTAAGAACGGCAGGGAAACCTGTGTGCCGTCATACTTTGCAGCCTCCAGCATACCATTTCCAAAGTCTGCTACATCATATCCGCTTGCCTCAATGTAAGGATCCAGATTCTCGGTCAGTCCGCTTGCACCATACTCTGCTACATAAGGAGTATTGGCTACCGTAATTGCTGGAAGTCCTGTACCTGCTGCATGGGCAGCAACCAAAGCTTCATTCAGTTCAGAATAGCTGCCGATATATTCTGCTTCTACTGTAATCAGGTCCTGAGAACTGTTAAAATCATTTACAACCTGTTCTACAATGCCGGAATACTGATCTTCCAGAGCATGCCACCACTTAATGGTAATCGGCTCTGTCACTTCGTAGTTTGCAGGATCTGCAGGCGCTGCTTCTGACTGTGCGCTTCCCTCTGCTGCTTCAGAAGATGCCCCCCCTTCTGCAGCTGCTGTAGTTGGTTTTCCGGTAGAGCCTCCACCACTGCATCCGGTAACTGCACCAACTGTCATTGCTGCTGCCAAAACTAATGCCATTCTTCTTCTCATAATTGATGTCTCCCTTCTTGGTTTTATACAGACGTTTTCTGCCTTTTTTGACAAAATCGGCATCAAAAAAGAGAGCGTGCATATAACAAAAAACATACCTTGGTATGCATCCACTATTTGCTTTACTCTCATTCTCTCTCAAAGCACTCTGTATTTTCTTGATGTATTAATGGTATCACAAATCCGTCATCCTTGCAAGTGATTTTTGTGTATTTTTACTTATTTTTTACCTGAATTATTCCTCCTTTTTGCATATTTTGATTCTTTTCCAGAAAATATTGATTATTTTTTCACAATTATTTCTGCATTTTTACTGTTCATCACTGGCAATTTCCACATCACTCTCCATATATTTTTCAAATACTCTCCTAAGAAAATGGGATGCCAGGTAACTTCCAAACGCAAACCAAATCATAAACAGCTCTGTAAAATACCAGGTAAGCGCTGCGCAAATCCCATAAATAACCAGTATTGTCACCGACACATACAGATTTCCCATCGCCATCACAAAGGCATCTTTTACTGTTTTCCTGAACGGAATTTTAAAAAAAGCAATCAGAGGAAACACGTAAATCATTGTTAATAAATAGACGAAAATAATGCTTGCAAGCAGTACCCGAACCGCCCATTTTATTGTCCCTGAAAAGGGAAGAAACTGGCAGCCGTACAAATCCACTACTAAAAACAGCCCTGCCAAGACAGCAGCAATCCATAAAACAGTAGCGGAAACAAAGTTCTTTTTAAAGGCTTTCCAAAAAGTTTTCCAGACATACCCTTCCTCGTCTCTGGTAAGCCTTAATGTATATTGAAACAACGCTGCTGTAGACGCTCCAGCAGTAATAACCGGAAGGGAAAACAGCGCCCATAAAATCCCCAGCAGGCACAGATTCATCACCTTTTCCATAAACATAAAAAACTTATTCTCCGGATTAAAAATCCCGTTGATATCCATATAACTCATCCTTTCCCAAATGTCTTTCTGTCCACAGTATATCATTTTTCGACTATTTATGCTAGAATATTGGGACAGATTGTGGAAGCGTGAAACGCGGAACAATCCATAGATGTCATAGTTGGGATCTTTTGCCCTCAACATCTATCAACACTACAACAAAGGAGCATCAATATATGACAGTAACGGACCGCCTGATTCGAGACATCAAAAAAGACAGAGAAACCCTCAAAACATTAACCTTCCGGCAGAAAATCCGCTTTATTCTTGACTATTACAAAGGCCAAATGTTTGCTCTGTTTGTCTGCTTATTATTCCTTTTTTATATCGGGGATTTGCTCTACCAGAGCAGTCAGATCATTGATTTGCAGGGATTCTTTATTAACGATCGTCAAAATCTCTTTCCGGCAGAAGAATTAATCGAAGATTTTTCCGCTTATCAGGAAACGCCTTCCGGCCATCGGATTTGTTTTGAGGATTCTTTATATGTAACATTAGGTTCCAGCAATGAGTACAATGCTGCCAGCCAGGAAAAAATTGTGGCCTATGTTGCTGCAAAACAGCTGGATTTTCTCATTGCCCCGGAAGAACTGGCCAAATATTATGCTGATTCCTTTCTGCTTTACGATCTGGATCAGCTTTTGCCTGCTCCTTTAAAAGAACAGCTTCAGGAAGATTTTTATTATGCAAAAGACGGCACCGGACAGGAAAAAGCCTGCGGTTTGAACCTGCGCCGTTCCCGTTTTTTAGAAAATCCGGTATACGACGGCGCCGAAGATTATTATCTTCTGGTTCTCTCCTATACTCCCCGAACCAATGCCGTAGTTTCTTTTATTGAGTATGCTTATAAATAAGTGCCGATCTCTCCCAGAGATTCAAAAACTCCGTCCGGCTTTGTTTCAGACGTTTCCAGATCAGAAAGTCCAGTCTCTCCGGTAAGGACCAAAAATCCTTTTCCTCCATGGTTTACGCCAGTTGCTACATCTGTATACAGACGGTCCCCGACAAAAGCGGTTCTCGCTGTGGGGACGTTTGTTTTATCTGCAATCATGTCCGCTGTTTCTTTATAGGGTTTTCCCAGGTATCTGGGTTTCACTCCGGTAGAAAGCGTCATTGCCGCACAGATGGCTCCGCAGTCCGGGATAAAACCAGTATCTGTAGGGCAGTTAATATCGGGATGGGTGGCAAGAAACAGGGCTCCTTCCCGAATCATGGTGCATCCCTTTTCCAGCTTGTCATAGGTAAGGGTCTTGTCAAATGCCGCCATGACTATCTCTGCCTTTTCTTCTGTCAGAAGGATTCCTGCCTCCCTCATATTTTCCTCCAATGGAGGTGTCCCCATCAGAAAAACAGACTTTCCTGGATACTGATTATTCAAAAACCGAATCGCCACATCACCAGAAGTCATAATCTGGTCCCTGGTAATGCAGCACCCCATTTTCGCCAGTTTCTTTATATAGTTTTCCGGCGACTGGGAAGAATTATTGGTAAAAAACAAAAACTGTCTGCCCTTTTTTCTGCAAGTTTGGATAAAATCCAGCGCGCCGTCAATGACAGAATCCCCCATATAAAAGGTTCCATCCATATCCAGCACAAACAGGTCTATTTCTTCCAGTAATCTTTTTTTCTCGTCCACTCTTATCCTCCTGCCAGTAAAAAAGTCTTCTAAATTCTATGCCCTTGGCACATCTTTGGTAGCGATTACAGGCACTCCTGTTCCTGCACAGTCCTCAATGATTACATCACCGATTGCCACCGGAGCCAAAACTGTCACTTTGCGGATCTCGTCCATGATTTCAAAAATCTTCCCCTTTGGAATATCTTCTTTGGTCTTTACAGATACCATCTCAATTGCGCCTCCAGTTACATGCACGCTGGAAGTCACAATTCTGGTAGGACTTAAAACTTCTTTTCTGGCATAATCATCGCCTCTTTTGCAGGTGTTGCCTGTTACTTCAATCTGGTCTCCATCCATTTTTACTGTCACAGGGCAGCCTAAAGGACAGCCAATGCAGATTAATTCTCTTACCTCCATGTTATTCCACCTCCGTACAAATCACAATATTCTTCAAATCCGGATAGTCTGCAAAACTTTCCTTCTTTAAGATCACCTGTTCCATCTCTCCTGGAGCCAGCACTTTTTTCTTTCTCTTAGAAACCTGAACTCCGTCATAGTAAACGGAAATATAGCGGTCTTTGTAAACATCAGCCACGCGGAAACGCACTGTAACCTTATCCTGCATATTGTTTATATCAATCGACTGGGGAACAGTATAACGAATGCCGTTTTCTGCTTTTAATTCTGCTATATGTCCTGCTTCTCTCACTTTCCCTGACTGAACATAAGCAGCCGCATTGGTTCCTGCCAGACCTGCCTCTTCGGATACGTAGTCAACTAAATCGTGAACGTGAAGGACATTGCCGCAGGCAAATACGCCTTCTGCACTGGTCTCTAACTGATCGTTTACTTCTGGTCCGGAGGTAATTCGGCTCATGGAAACACCGATTCCCTTGCTCAGTTCATTTTCAGGCAGCAGACCTACGGAAAGCAGCAGGGTATCGCAGCTATAGTGTTCTTCTGTTCCGGGGATTGGTTTGCGATCCGGGCCAACCTCTGCCAGAGTAATGCCTGTCACTCTCTCTTTTCCTTCAATATCAACAACTGTATGGCTTAATTTTAATGGAATGTTGTAGTCGTCCAGACACTGTACAATGTTTCTCTTCAAGCCGCCAGAATAAGGCATTAACTCTGCAACCACCTTTACCTTTGCACCCTCTAAGGTCATTCTTCTGGCCATAATCAGTCCAATATCACCGGAACCTAAGATGACAACTTCCTTTCCTACGCTGTAGCCTTCAATATTCATCAGACGCTGGGCAGTGCCTGCAGAATAGATGCCGGCCGGCCGGTAGCCTGGAATATTTAAAGCGCCTCTTGCCCGCTCTCTGCATCCCATGGCCAGAATAATTGCCTTGGCTTTTATGGTGGTCAGGCCGTCTTCCCGGTTGATCACCGTAACTTCTTTATCCTTGTTGATATCAATGACCATGGTGTTTAATTTATATGGAATCTTTTCCTCTTCCACCATTTTAATGTAACGGGATGCATACTCCGGACCTGTCAGTTCTTCCTTAAATGTATGCAGACCAAATCCATTGTGGATACACTGGTTTAAAATACCGCCCAGACAACTGTCGCGTTCCAGAATCAAAATGTCCTGAACTCCAGCTTTTCTCGCTGCCACTGCTGCTGCAAGGCCTGCTGGGCCTCCTCCAATAATTACAATATCATGTGCTGTCATATCGCTGCTCCCCCTTATTTATCTTTGCTGCCGGTCAACATATTGGATCCAGGTGCGTTCTTGCAGATGTCTTCCATCTTCATGCCCCGCTCTCTGGCCAGGATTTCCATGGTTCTGGGAGTGCAGAAACCAGCCTGGCAGCGGCCCATGCCCTGACGTACCCGGCGCTTGATTCCATCTAAAGATACTGCGCCTAATGTCCGGTTGATTGCATCCATAATCTCGCCCTCGCTGACACCCTCGCAGCGGCATACAATTGCACCGTACTCTGGACGTTTCTTAATCAGGGCAGCTCGTTCTTCCTTGCTCATGCTGCCTGGACGGACAAATCCTTTTCTCTTGCCATTCCAGTCCGCCTTCTTTGCAGCGCCTGCCTTCTCTGCAACCAGTTCCGCTACATATACGCCGATGGCTGGTGCGCTGGTAAGTCCTGGAGACTCAATGCCTGCTGCGTCAAAGAAATTCTCTGCATCTTCCGCTTCTCCGATTACGAAATCATCCCCATCTTCATGGGCGCGAAGGCCGGAAAAGGAGGTAATCACCTGACGGAACGGAACGTTCTTGACGCTGATATTGGCCTTTTCCATCACAAATGCCAATTCCTCTGCAGTGGTTTTTGTTGCCTCTTTGTCCTCAATGTCAGAAGCGGTCGGGCCGGTCAGGAGGTTTCCATGAATGGTAGGTGTAACCAAAACGCCTTTTCCCAATTTTCCGGGAAGCTGGAAGATCGTTCTCTCCACATGTTTTCCCGCCTCTTTGTCTAATAAGCAGTAATCGCCTTTTCTTGGGGTAATGTGCATCTTCTTTTTGCTTACCATATTGTGAATCTCGTCTGCATAAACGCCTGCTGCATTAATCACATAGGTCGTATGAATGCATCCATCTCCAGTGATCAGATCGTAGCCGTTTTCTGTTTTCTTTACATTTTCCACTTTTGTGTTAAAGATAAATTCCACGCCGTTGTCACAGGCATTTTCAGCCAGCGCAATCGTTAAACCAAAGGGGCATACAATGCCTCCAGTAGGAGCATACAGAGCGGCAACTACGGTATCCGTCAGGTTTGGCTCCATAGCTCTTGCCTCATCTTTGGTAATGATTTTCAAATCCGGAACTCCATTTTTAACGCCCTTATCATACAACGCCTGAAGAGACGGCATATCTTCCTCGGCAAAGCACAGAATCAGAGAACCATTTCTCTTAAACTCAAAATCCAGGTCTTTTGAAAGCTGTCCCATTAACCGGTTGCCTTCTACATTGAATTTTGCTTTTAAAGAACCTGGAGCAGCATCATGTCCAGCGTGAACAATCGCGCTGTTGGCTTTAGATGTGCCGGAACAAACATCCTCTTCCCTTTCCACTACACAAGTGTGCAGATTATAGCGGGAAAGTTCTCTGGCGATAGCGCAGCCAGTTACTCCGCCGCCGATAATCACCGCATCGAAATTCATTTCCTTCATTTCTTCTCCTCCATTTACCATTTATTGTAATTTTTTGTTATTCATTAATTGTCATAACATTTTTTTCTTCCGCCAGGCTGGAAAACAGTGCAGACTTGTCAAATCCAGGCGGATAAATCACTTCAAACTCCAGTTTAATCTCATCTTTTTTGTTTTTATGGATCTTAGTGCAGGCAATTTCCACCTTTCGCTGTTCCAGGAAATCCTCCATCTTTTTGACCGCCCCCTCTTCCTGGGCTATGGTCATCCAGATAATTCCGCTGGAAGCCACGTCTGCAAAGTGCGCAATTTTGTGTGTAATGCCCTGCATAATAATAATCATCAGTCCGGAGGCAATTCCAATAACGTAAAGCCCTGCCCCCATTGCCAGTCCCACGCCGGCAGTTGCCCAGATACCGGCCGAAGTAGTAAGGCCGCTGACCAGGTTGTTGCGGACAAAAATAATTCCTGCGCCTAAAAATCCCACACCGCTGACTACCTGAGCGGCAATGCGGGATCCGTCAAACTTTCCCACTTCCGCAATATCTGCAAATCCATATTTGGAAACCACCATCATCAGAGCCGATCCCATGGCGACAATGGCATGGGTCCTGACTCCTGCTGACTTATTCCTATTTTTTCTCTCATTTCCAATCAAAATCCCCAAAATGCAGGCAATAGCAATTCGCAAAAGAAGTTCCGACTGGTTAAATACCTCCTGCGCTGTACTCAGTCCCAAAATATCAAATGATATTTCCATCTGATACCCCCTGTCTTATTTTCTGTCTTAATCCTCTGACCAGCAAAGGGCGCATTTGACTGCCTTTTTCCATCCTTTTACCAGTTTCTCTCTGTACTCCTCTTCCATTGTGCTGGAAAACGTGTTGGAAATCTTCCAGTTTTTCCGAATATCCTCTTTGCTTTTCCAGTATCCGACTGCCAGACCTGCCAGGTATGCTGCTCCCAGTGCAGTGGTCTCAATGCATTCCGGACGGACAATTTCTTTATTTAAAATATCCGCCTGAAACTGCATTAAAAAGTTGTTGGCACAGGCGCCGCCATCTACCCGAAGCTGTTTTAAGCTGATGCCGGAATCCTGGTGCATAGCCTCTATTAAGTCGTTGACCTGATAGGCCATGGATTCTACTGTTGCCCGGATAAACTGCTCTTTGTTGGTTCCTCTGGTCACTCCCACAATAGTTCCTCTTGCGTACTGATCCCAGTAAGGAGCGCCCAGTCCTGCAAATGCCGGAACCACATATACGCCTCCTGTATCCTCTACTGCCGTACAGTATTCTTCTGTCTGAGCTGCGGTCCGGACCATACGCATCTCGTCTCTTAGCCACTGCACTGCTGCGCCTGCCACAAACACGCTTCCCTCTAACGCATACTGTGTTTCATTTTGTGTGCTCGCCGCAATGGTAGTCAGCAGGCCGTTATTGGAGCGGACGGCTTTTTCTCCTGTATTCATCAGTAAAAAGCAGCCGGTTCCGTATGTATTTTTCATTTCTCCTTCTTCAAAACAGCACTGGCCGAACAAGGCAGCCTGCTGATCGCCTGCGGCTCCTGCAATGGGGATTTTTCCCCCCATTACATCAGAAGAAGTATAGCCGTAAATACAGCTTGACGGCTTTACATCCGGAAGCATGCTCTTTGGAATGCGAAAATACTCTAAAATCTCATCATCCCAGCATTTTTTGTGAATGTCAAACAGCATGGTACGGGCCGCATTGGTATAATCGGTTACGTGAATGCACCCCTTGGTCAAATTCCAAATCAGCCAGGTATCCACAGTGCCGAACATTAAATCCCCCCGTTCTGCCCGTTCTCTGGCTCCAGGCACATTGTCCAGGATCCATTCGATCTTGCTGCCGGAAAAATAAGCATCCGGAATCAGCCCGGTCCGCTCAATAATCTTTTCCTCAAGTCCGTCCTCTTTTAGTTTTTCAATCCGATCCGCCGTCCTGCGGCACTGCCACACAATCGCATTGTACACCGGCTCGCCCGTATCTCTGTCCCATACAATGGTAGTTTCTCTCTGATTGGTAATGCCAATGGCTGCAATATCGCTGTAGTGCGCCCCGATTTTTCCCATGGCCTCCATGGTGACAGATAGCTGCGAGGACCAAATCTCCATAGGATTGTGCTCTACCCACCCTGGTTTGGGATAAATCTGGGTAAATTCCTTTTGGGCTACGCTGCAGATGGTTCCCTGTTCATCAAACAGGATACATCTGGAACTGGTGGTCCCCTGATCCAAAGCAATTACATATCTTCCCATACTGTTCTCCTTTTGCCCTGCCTGACAGCATTTTTCTTTATGCTGCAGCGGAACTGCTGTGTTTGTTAATTTTTTGCCAAAGCATAAAGAAAAAGCAGGGGATGTGCAGAAATCTGCAGCCATCTACCCTGCTCTATCATCTCTAAGGCAATCATTATTTATCTGTTGTTAATTTTAACATGTATTTCCGAAAATTGCAAGCTTAGAATCGTTGTTTTGAATAAATTAATATAAATCTTCATATGGCGGATGCCCGACACTTCTTATCCGCTGCAAGCGGGCAAGAAGATGCATGGCTGAATGTTACTTTATATCAGGTGCTTATCCAGCGTAAATCCTCTTCCCCGAACTTCTCTGACTCCATTAATAATTATAAACGCTTTGGGGTCAATCTGCTGTACATACTGGTTTAAATGACTCATCTCCCGATTGTGGAGGACACAGAGTACCGCCTTCTGTTCTAAATGCTGAAATCCTGTCTGAATCGGCACAAAAGTAGATCCCCTGTCTAAATCCTTTTGGATAATTTCGTTAATTTTTTCATACTCTTTGCTGATAATCAGCACCTGGACATCTCCGCCGCCAAACACCAGCACCTGATTGACCATGACAGAAGTCAAAAGTACGGACAAAATGCCATATAAAATCTCTTCGGCTCCTGTAAACAAAACCTGAGACAAAAGAATCAATACATCCAGACAGTACATGGTCACTGCTACCGGGATGCGAAACTTCTTATTTAGAATCAGCGGAGGAATATCCATGCCTCCAGTGGACCCGCCAAGACGCATTACGATTCCCAGTCCCAGCCCGGTCAGGGAACCGCCAAAAATCGCGGCCAGCAGCCGATCATCTGTAATGTGTCCCAATGCATCCACGCTCAGCATCCAGTTTAGCAAAACCGGAAACAGCAGGGTACTGATAATGGTAGTCAGAGCAAACCGTTTGCCCAGAATCCACAATCCCAGAAAGAACATTACTACATTAATACAGGCAACCGTTATGGATACATCTACATTTAAAAAGTATTCTATGCTTCTGGCAATACCAGTAGCGCCGCCTACTAAAAAGTTATTTGGGATCGAAAACGCGGCCAGTCCAAAGGTAAATATCAGATTTCCCAAAATAATTCCCAGCACTTTGGCTATGCTTCCTCCTGCTTTCACTTTTCTCCCTCTCTTCTGATGCGATTTGTTATTTATCCGTATGTTTGATAGAAATTCCCGTAAATCCGTAGAAAATAGAGAATAAAGGCGCCAGCCACAAAAGGGGTACAAACAGGATGTACTGAGACCATGCCACGCCCAGCGTTCCTGCCATATAGCTTCCGTATCCATGCCATGGAATCATGGGGCCGACCAGAGTGCCGCTGTCCTCCAGACACCGGGACAGAATCCTTGGATCAATTTTTCTTTCCTCAAACAAAGGTTTCATCAAAGTACCTGTCAGCACGTGGGACATCGGGCTGGAACAGCTTACAATACTGGTCACATAACCCACCATAATAGTTGCAAAAATCAGCGCGCCGTCGCTGTGGATGTGCCTGGTAAATACAGATAAAATATTGTTTAATACACCCAGCTTATTTAACATACCGCCCATACCGACTGCAAACGTAATAATTGCCACATACTGAAGCATGCTGTTCATACCGCCCCGGTTTAAGATGGATTTTAATACGCCAATATCTGTATCACAGGTAAACCCATTATATCCTACGCTTAATACAGACTTTAAATCTGCTCCCTGAACAAAAATTGCTACCAGAGCGCCGGCCACTGCGCCGATTCCCAGGGCTTCAAATGCGCCAACCCGAAACATTAGCAGTACGATAATCAAAACGGCCGGAATCAGTGTTTCCCATCCGATATGGAAACTCCCCTCCAGATAGCTGATGTATGTATTTAAATCGCCTGGATCATAGCTGCCGCTGGTCTGGGAAAATCCCAAAACTGTAAAGAAAATAATGCTGATGATCATTGGCGGGATCGTGGTCCACAGCATACTCTTTACGTGATCCCCCAGCTTTGATCCGGCCACTGCCGGAGCCAGATTCGTTGTATCAGAAAACGGGCTTAATTTATCACCGAACATAGCGCCGCAGATAACCGCACCGGCTACCATACCGGGATTGATGCCCATAGCGTGACCGATTGCCATCATCGCCACACCTGCACTTCCGGCAGAACCATAAGAGGTGCCGGTTACCAGACTTAACACTGCAGTAAATACCAGAGAAAATACCAGCAGATAGGATGGGTTAATCGCCTTTAAGCCATACACAATAATCGTGGGGATTGTGCCTGACTGCATCCAGGCTCCGATCAAAACACCGATTGCCATTAAAATAGCCATGGTCGGCAATACAACTTTCAGCGCCTCAAAAGCCCCTTTGTGTATCTGCTCATAATCTACTTTAAATACCAGGCAGGCCCCATAAATAATAATCCAGGAGAAAAACAGGCCGATCATAGGGCCTCCCACCTTTAAAGTAACACAGACTGCAACTGAAATAATAATCAAAATCATGACAATCGCAGACTGCCATCCGTTTAGAGTCTTTAGCTCCTTTTCTTTGTTTTCCATACCATTCCCTTTCTTTCATTGATTGTTTGTAACATCCCTCATAGTTTAGAAAATGTTTTGAAAGACGTCACACTTTCATCACATCTTGATGCTAAAATCACATATGTCAAGAACACAAAGGCATATGCCTTTTCACTTAGACTTTTTCATACTCAAAGCCGGCAGGACTTCCTGCCGGCTTCCTCCCATTTTCAGGCCCTTTTAAACCGTTTTGTCGGGTCTGCGGTTTAAGGTCAAAGGCAAATTAACCCCCATTGGATTGATAATCACTCCTGTCGCTTCTTTGGGAATCATCTGTGGAATCTTTGCCGCTTCGATTACCATGGGATTTAGTTTATTTTCCCTGTTAAATTTCTGAAATTCCAAAATATCCGTAAACAGCGGCTGGAACACTGCCCCTGTTTTCAGCTTCATAAGAGGAATGCCCTTATCCTCTGCCTGCACTGGCACAATGTATCTGCCCTTTCCAAAGTGGTTTGCAGCTTCTTCCTGAAGTTCCCGCACCTTTTCATTGGAAAGTTCGGCAGGCTGTCCTTTTAATTCCTGCATCAGATAAATCGCAGTCAGATGAAGTGCCGGATTTTCCACCCACACTTTTCCGTCCGGAAGTTCCTTGGGATCCCTTCTTTTTACAAATTCATCAAGCTGAATCAGATACTCTTCTCCTTCCCTGGACACAAGGAGGGCATTCACCCCCATGGCGTATAAGTTTGTATAAAATACCAGCAGATGTTTCTGTTCTAATCTGGCAATGCTTACCGGAATCTTTTCTTCCATCAGGCTTTTAGCCTTTGCTTTTGCCTCTTCCATATCGAAATACAGCAGAATTTCATCATCAAATGTCTCTGGATGACAAACTACATAAGGCTCTTTGGTGCACACAGACATTAAAACATATAGTTCGGAAGCGGTCCGAAGCTGTTCAAAAAGAGCCGGCTTTTCGATTTTTCCACTCTTGTCACTCATGATTTACTTCTCCTTCAGTGATTTTTTCATACGCCCTCCATTATAACATCTATAATGGCGAAATTCTATAGGAAGAAATATGTTTTCTTTATTCTTTTTTTATAGAAATATTATTCCTGTTTTCTTTTATATTTATGTTTACCTGCTATACTTATTTTTATTATGACACACTTTACAAAGGACGGTAATTTGATTGAAACTATTCGCCTATTTTATTATTCCATTTTATACGCTTTTATTTGCCCGCGGTTATGGCTGGTTTACTACCAACTTTTCCGTCATTGCCAATTCCCTGCGGGGAGGCATAGGATTTGCCATCTGGGGTATTTTAATCAGCCTTTACCTTTATTTTATGCACCGCAGGCTAAAGGCTGTGATGCAGTTTCCCAAAGGCTGCCGTTTGCTCCTCCCAGCATCTCTTATTTTACTGTTCTGCGCAGTGACCACACCTTATCTGCCCAATGATATGCCTTTAAAAGCGTCCCTTCATATTGTATTTGCCTTTATCTTCGGAGTTCTGATCCTTTTATATTTTCTCTGGATTATTGCCATCCAGTACCGCCAGTCTCCCGTTCTTTACCGTTCTCTTTTTGTCGGAATCATTGGCATCATCATCGGTTCGTGCATTCTTTTTCTGGCTGCAGGAATTGTCAGCAGCGCCCTCGAAACCTTTTTAACCATTACCATATCAATTCTGGCATACCGGCTGTGGGAAAAAGCAGCCGGTACGTCCCTATCTGCCGCAGTCGCTCTGAGCGCATTGTTCCCTGTACACAGAGGCTAAGACTTTTTCTTTTTATTCTTTTTTGGCACAATCTGCATCTTTTCTTTTTTTAATACCCGGCAGACATTTTCCTTGATCCGATTTGATAAATATGCATACTGAATCAGTTCTTCTTCATTAAAACCGGAAAATTTCGCCATCTCATAATCTTTCTGGGCAGCCGCCAAATCCCTCAGCGCCGGTTCTGATGCTGGAAGAAGTTCGACCTGAACCTGGTCTTCTACTTTAATCAGTTCTTTCATGGTCAGCTTCTGCAGCGCCAGAGCCAGACGGCTTCTGGACATATTGGTCACATCTGACAGTTCTTTTAAGGTATCAATCCTTGGTTTCTGGCTGAAATAAATCAGCAGGCTGACTTCTGAAAGGGACAGAGCATATTTAATCGCTACTGGATCCAGATAATGATCCAAAAGTTTCCGATCGCGGTAGGAATCCAAAAGAACACCTTCTCCCTCCAGCGCCCCATGGCTTACGGAACTTCTCTCGTCTCCCAGTTTTGTGGAACCTGGAAAAATAGAAAGGGGAACCGCCCCGTCTCCTGCCGCGTCCAGCAAAAACCGGTAAACAGACAGCCAGTTTTTTTCATAATCTTCTTCCGTCAATACGGATTTATAAAAATCATGGTAGTATTCAAACACCATCCGCTTCATTTTGATGGTCTTTGTAAGGCTTAATCCCTGGGTTACCAGAGATCCTTTTGTCTTTACATAGTAGTAAATGGGCACACGCAGGGCATAAATCGTCTTTGTGTGGCGCAGGTATTCCAGATTAAACATAAAATCTTCGCACCAGCTAATCGTTTTATCCATCGCAAGGTGATACTGCTCAATGATTTCCCGCTTAAAAAGCTTGTTCCACAGCACTCCATAATAAAAATCTGCCGGATTTTCCATCATAAATCCTGCAAATTCATCCAGGGTCAGAACTCCGTCTTTCTCGATGTCTCCTTTATGGGATAACCGGTCTCCAATGACCCTGTAGAAGTCTGCAATTACCATGTCACATCCACTGTCTTTCGCCGCCCTCACCATCAGGCTTGTGGCGTCTGGCGTAATCCAGTCGTCACTGTCTAAAAACTGGACGTACTGGCCTTTTGCCTTTTTCAGTCCCAGATTACGGGTGTCAGAAACTCCTGTGTTTTCTTTGTGGATAACCTGTACGCGGTTATCTTTTTTCTGATATTCTTCACAGATTTTGCCGGAAGCGTCTGTACTTCCATCGTCAATGAGCAGCAGCTCAAAATCCGTATAACCTTGATTTAAAACACTTTCTACACAGCGCCGTATACTGTCTTGTGCATTATAAACCGGAATAATCATGGTTACCATCGGGTTCATGAATGATTCAATCTCCTTTCACAGTAGATAGCATCCTTGTGCGCTGATGCTACGCTTAGGGAAAGTATAGCATAAGGTTATATTTTTTCCAATGCCATCTTAACTGCCAGTTACCGCATTATGTATCAGTTCTGTATTGTCTATTAAATAAATCAAATTCTTCTTCACGTATCAATTTCTATAGTAAATTCATTATCAAATACCTTCTATTTCGTTATTCTATTATCAAATCCTCATGTATCTTGCCAATTCTCTGGAACTTTTTATGACTGTCATTTATAATGATCCTTAGCAAGAACGTGCAATGACAGGTTTTACCAAACCTTATGGAGGAAGACTATGAAAATTATTACAGTTATGTCTGATGAACATTCTTATCACATGATGCGCTTTATTAATCATTCCATTCTGAAAACCCCAAATCTGGATCGCCTGGCATCTCAAAGTACTGTGTTTGATGCCTGCTATACTCCCTGCCCTGTATGCGCTCCTGCCAGAGCCAGTTTTATGGCAGGACAATATATAAATCGACTTGGAACCTGGGACAATTCCACTCCTTATGACGGAAGCGTTCCAGGATTGTCACACTATCTGACGAGTCATGGAATTTCTTATGCCTGTATTGGAAAAACCCACTTTCACCCAGATGGCAGCTATCAATTCAGTCATACAGGGTTTCCTGGATATATGAATCGTCCAGATATTGGCTGTTTTTTCAGAGATCAAAAAACCGGACGGGTTGGAGCTGAAAAGCGCTTTGAGAAAATAGGACTGAAAACTGAAGAAAGTTATGACGACAAAGTTTTAGCGTCCAGTCTATCCTGGTTAGAAGACCACAGCCAGGAAGAAAGCTGGCATCTCTACATCGGATTTCTGGATCCTCATTTTCCATTTTATGTCAAAGAAGAAAACTGGAATTATTTTGAATCTCTGATTTCTGAAGTTCCAAATGAGTTAAAACCACCCTTTTCCTCTTTGAATGAACCGCTGAACTGGCTTCAGACTTACTTCAAATGTGAAACCGTTCCCGAAGAAACCATTCGGAAACTTTTAATCGGATACCACTGTGCCATCACTGAATTAGATGAACGCATTGGTATTCTTCTGAATAAATTGGAGGAATTAAAGCTTGCTGATCAAACGATTGTTTGCTATACCAGCGATCATGGCGAACAGCTTGGTTATCATGGTCTCTGGTGGAAGTGTACCATGTTTGAACAGTCTGCTCATGTTCCAATGATCGTTCACGTTCCTGGTCAATCTCCTAAGAGAATTTCTGAACCTATCAATTTGACAGACTGGTTCCCTACCGTATGCGACTTTATGAATCTTCCTATTCCAGATGGGCTGGATGGTCACAGTTTAAAACCATTTATAGAAGCTGGAACCAGCAGCTGTCATCCGGACTTTGCTTTCAGCGAATACCATGCCCATGGGGTTCCTCATGGTATGTTTATGATTCGCTGGAAGCACTATAAGTATATCTATTACTGTTATGAAAAACCGCAGTTGTTCGATCTGAATCAGGATCCTGGTGAAAATCACTCTCTCTTAGATTCTAAGATGCCTTCTCCAGCTGTTATGATCACAGCCGAAGAATGTCACAAACGCCTGCTGTCTATCTGCAATCCTTATGAAGTCGATTTGCGTGCAAAAACATTTCAGGCCGAAACAAAAAAAGCACTTGGTATTACAGAATATGATACGGACATGGGTAATTGCCCTGTTCCCCACCCCAAGGCTTTTTTCTCATAAATACACGTTAGTAAAATGCTGCCGCTTTGCATATAAAAATTTGCAAAGCGGCAGCATTGTTATAGTTTTTAAACTTCATCCTTTTTCCGATAAGTTACCGGAGTCTCTCCATAGTATTTTTTAAAAAACCGAATAAAACTCTGTACATTGTGATACCCTAACTGTTCTGCTACTTCTTTTACTTTCCAATCCATATGATTCCGAAGTAGTTCTCCTGCCTTCTGCATTCGGATATGGGTAATATATTCCAGAATTGTATATCCTGTTTCTTCCTTAAAAATAATAGATAAATAGCCAGAGGACAAAAATACGCTGGAAGCGACATCCTCGATTGACAATTCGCGCATATAATTGGACTTTATAAACTCAATTGCTTTCTCTACATTTGAAGAATAGCCCTTTTCCTTTTTTTGAAACGATTCTATGCAGCTGCATAAAATGTTTTCTGAAAACTGTTCCAGTTCCTGAATTGTCTCTAATTTGAAAATCTTTTGAAAAAGTTCTTTTTCCACATAGGCTGTCGGAAGTTTTGCCCCTAATTCCATTGAATTTTTTACCAATTTTTTGCAGATTTGAAAATATAAAAATCTAGTATACTGAATATCTCCAGCTTCATTGCAAAATCCTTTTGTCATTAACCCCAGAACTTCTCTGGCTTCCAGATCTTTTCCCTCTGATACAAACCGAATCAGCTTGTTTTCTTCTTCCTTTTTATACTGTTCCTTTCTTTCCTGCTCCAAAGGCCCCTGGCCATAAACCAGAGTCAATTTTCCTATAAAAATCGCTTTTTCCACAGAATTCAAAGTTTCCGAATAGACCAGATTCATACTTTCTTTGTTTTGAAACCCTCTGCTGATACAGCAGAGAAATGGCGAACTGTCTTTTTCCAGACCTGTTTTTAATGTTTCTGCTGTTTTGATAAACCCTTCATATTCCAAACTGGTATTAAATATTCCGATACTCCTGCCGTTTATCACATCTGTAAAAAATCCATCTACACCTGACTCTTTACTTAGTTGTTTCAAAAACTCATATCCCGTTTCTCTTTTATCGGCCTCTCCTCTGCATTCTGTCACAATCAGAACATACCAGGGAAATTCCATTTTTTGATGAAATGTCTCTTTTAAATAGTCAAAACGTTCCTGGTCAAAGGATTCTCTTACTAACTTTTGAATCGAATCCCGTATTACAAGGGGCTGTGTGTACTCTTTTTCGCTTTGAAACGTATCTATCATATGCTCTAACAGCCAAAACTCATCTCTTGGCTTTTCTTCAGTTCTCTCATTCATTCTCTGAATGCGGCAGCCTAACCGCTTTAACGGGTGATACATATAAAGCGAACATACATAAATAATGACTGATGCTGCTGTAATCATTAAAACACTGACCAGTATGACTACTTTTTTCACGCTCATTGTCTGCTTTTCTAAATATGTATAATCCTGAACTGCAGCAATTGCTATATCAGAAATTTCTGATGGATTTTTATATAAGATTGTCTTTCCGGAGCGGCCTTCATACTTCATCACTCCCTGTGTCAGTTCCATCAATTGATTCCTTACATCTGAATCCATATTATCAGAACCGTTTACTGATAAGCTTCTTCCTTCTTTTGTAAATAGACAGCTTTCCACCATAGAAGATTCCCCGCCTACCAGCAAATCGCTTAAAAATGAATCCTGGTTCACTGTCAATATAATATAAACCAGTTTTTCTCCCCTGATTGGTTCTAAGCGTTTTACAAATTCCAGGCACTGACTGCCATCCTTTTCGGTAAGAAAAAACGAATTTTGTCCCTGGTATTTTTGGTACTCTTCCTGCTCCTCAATGGGGGTTTTTGTTTTTTCATCTAATGCTATCTTTCTCGAAAAATCTACCAGACAGATACCTTCTATCAAACGGTTCTCCGAACAGATGTTTTGGAAATATCGAATAATCTGCAAAAGTTTTGTCGGCTTTTCGTATTCCGGATCATTTGTCATAATAAACCTGAAAGCTGCCCCCTCACTGGTTATCAGATTACAGGTTTCCTCTAGCTGGCGAATCCGTTCATCCATCACATTCCGTTTTTCCGCAATCATATCTTCATTATATTTTATAAAATTATCTAAAATCAGTCTGGAGCTCAATGTACTGCATACCATAGAAATCAAACAGATAAATACCATTGTAATAATGATATTTACTAAATACATTTTATAAAAAACTCTGCTTTTTTCTGTTGTTTTATTTCGTCTTTTCTGCATAATCACTTCTCCCAGTACAGATAACTATATCAAAATAGTATACAAAAATCAATCTCCCCTTTTTCCGCTTTCATTGTTGTTTTTAATGCCTTCACTCCGGGAACCAGATTATAAATTCTCTCTTTTTCCCCATAAGGAAGCGATAAAATGCCCATCTTTACATACACCGTTACCAATTTTCCAGCCTTTCTGATGGATACTGTATCTTCTTTCAACATTACCTCTTCCTCGTCTCCGGAAATAATTGGCAAAATCCACTGGCAGGCAATTTTTGTCTTGATGTGTACAAAAATTTTCCTGTCTCCAAATAAGTATTGAATTTCATAATTTCCCTTTTCCAGTCTATTTTGATTCATATCTGTCAGACAGCCAGCAATTCGCAGCAAATAGCCTTCTTTTGTCTTCTCACTATGTATTTGACATTTGTAGTCATATAAATTACTGTATATCGTTTCTTCCTTCCTATACTCTAATCTTGGCGTAATGCATTCATGTTTTTCAAAACGCGAAAGTTGCATATTCCCTGGTTCCTTTAAGCTGTAGCTGCTCATTCCTGCGCATAACATCAGCCCAGCATCTCTGTCCCATAACAAGGACAACGCCCCTCCGCTTGCATGTCCGCCTTTTAAGTTTAAATATTCCCAGTCATATCCTGTTACCGTTGCAGTCCATCCCTGTCCGGGTATCAAATAGGTATCCAGTTCCTTCCAATATTTTAGATTTTTTAATTGAGTTCTTGGCAGCTCCCCATTACATAAACGACCTTCTAATCCTCTGTCCAGAACTGCCGCCAGTACTTTTGCATGAGAAAATCCATGATGCACGCATGGATTTTCTCCTGTTTCCCACATTTGAGGACCACCGTATAAAAAGCCGTTATGAGTACAGGTTTTCAGCATTTGCAAATTTTTATATGCTCCTGCTGCCAGTTCCGGTTCTTCCTCTGATGCCAATAGATATCCAAGAATACATCCATCTGATGTCCGGCTTCCCCAATACGTCCACTTATAATTTCTGGTTCCAAAACTATTATCAATTCCTCCATCCTCTAACATAAAAAGCAGCTGGGCTTTCATTGCCCTGCACACATCCCGCTTTAAAGTTTCATCCTGGATATGAAATGCATACTGGGCCATTGCAGGCAGCGATTCTTCCATATTATAGCCAATGTCTACCGGACGGCATCCCTTAGGGCTGAAACCATCTACTGGACGTCCTTCTCCAATCAGAAGTCCGCTGTCACTGATACATCGTTTTGCCATCTCTGCCAGTTGGGCACTTCGTTGTATATATGTGTCATTTTCAAAAAACTCTCCGCATAACCGCATAGCCAGGCTATTGGTAATTCTATAATTCACATTGCATACTTCAAACTCTTTAAAATTTTGCAAAAAATCTGCTGCTTTTTTCGCCCTTTTTTTCCACTTATCGTATGTTGGCCGATCTAATAAATGGCCATGATACTCTAATGTTTCGACTAGCTGAATGACACTAAATACAGTTGTTCCTTTCCATGGCCCGCTCATATCATTGACATAAGATCCATCTTCTCTGGACACCGTATACTCTGCCCAGTCAAACAGTTTTTTTGCTGCCCTAAGATACCTCTCATCCCTATCTATATCCGCCAAATACATAAATGGATAGATCGCATCAAAACATCTTCCATGAATTTTTGCACACGCCGGACATAAGATTCCTCCATCTAAAGCCGGCTGTTCTGGATTATGGATCTGAAGTTTCAAAAGCTGCTCACACCACTCTCTCAGTAAATCCAAACACAACCCCATCCTTTATCCCTCACTCCATTTCATAAATATTTGTTTTCCCATTCCAGACAATCCAGAAGCAGTTGCCTTCTCTTTTATATTCTGGCTGTTTGTTCCATACTTTTCGAGCTTCTGCCTGAGTTTTTGTTCCTAAAACTGCACACGCCAGCCAGGTATCCCCTTTTTTAATACTTCCTTTTAGTGTCGGAATTTCTGTCCTAGAATACAGCAGATTAGAATTTGGATGTGCCTGTACTATAATTCCAGTTCTATCGCCTTCTAAATTGACAATTGCTGAAGAACCCCAGGAGAAAAACGCTCCGGATACTGTCTCTTCTTCTAACCGTTTTCCCTGCTCGATACCGCTGTAACTGTCGCAGTTTACAGCATACGCCCCTTCTCCTCCTGTCAGATTTCGTTCACTGTGAATTTTATGTACTCTTACGTGCCAGCTTCCACAGGGAATCAGCCATGTCTGTATGTTCACGTTCTCCCATGGTTTCCACACGCTGTAAATTCCATTTTCCTCTACCCTGACGGATTCGCTTTTTCGTCTTACTCTATACAATTCATCTTCTTCACACAACGCAAGCATAGAATCATAAGCCCCTTGTTCCAGACCGTACTCTCCTCCTGGCACGCTAAATCCAAACACATTGGAATACGCAAATTTTTCGTATTTTGCAGCCATAAAACTAGGTTCAAACCTGGCGTATTGTCCTGCTGTAAACGCTTGAATATGTCTGCCTTGCTCCTGTCTTGTTATTGTCATAAAAGGATGTTTTTGAATAGAAAGTTCTTCCAATTCCGGCAATGCCTCTTCTGTAGAAGTCCAAAATGGATGCTCAGATGGAAGCGCAAGTATTAGAAGAGTTTTCATAGCCCATGCAGGAGAACCTGGCGCATTATAAAACTCTGCCATTTTTAAATTTGGATAACAATAACCAATTGTCAATAAACCGTCCCTGTCAAAAATAGGTCTGTCCATCCACCACCGGATATTCCTTAAAACAATCCCTTTCATCACTCCCCAGGAATAGACTTCTTCATCTGCAAATGCCAACGCGCTCCAAAATGCCGACATCGCAAAACGATAGGTCAAACTGCGGCCAAAGGGAAGTGCATCTCCTTCTGCGCCAAACCAATATATAAAACTTTGTGTAAACAAATGTGCCCTTTCTTTCAATCGCTTTGAACGTTTTGGATCTTCTTGTTCCATCAGCTTAGCATAAATTAACCCATAAAAGTGCATTGCAAATACAATATAGTAATCCCTCTGAAGTCCAGGTCCATCTGAGTACCATCCATCTGACAAATAGCAGGACTCTATCTTTTCTAAGGCCTGTTCCATTAATACGCTATCATATGATTCCCCTACTGACTTTAATCCGAGGTTTACAATCACAGGAAAAAAGAGCCAGTTATTTACTGCTAGCGGTACTGTATTAATTTCAGAAAGCCAGTTTTTTAAATTTTTCTTTTCTTCTTTTGCCATACTGGTGTTTTTCCTCCACCCGCTAAAAATGGGACCAGCCCAAATAGAGGTCTTAAAAATCCCTCTACCCAGGCTGTTTTATGCGGGTATCTTGCTGCAGTTTCTCCTGCGTTCAGCCATGCTTTACCTTGGCTAAAATGTTCTGTCACGCAGGTTATCAGATTTTCCGTCAAATTTTGAAGATCTTCTTTTGTTTCTAATGGATTCTTATCTGCTTCATTCATACCCGTTTCCACCTTCACTCTCTGATTTCCGCATGATTCTAAAAAATGTCTGTGCGGTGTTTCAATTTAATTAAAGCCTCTGTAAAGAAATAGTCTCCATATATGATAGGCACATTGATATGCTTTTTTCTCGCATAATTTACAGTCCCAGACAAAATCATCGCCTGACTTTCTTCCCGATAATCAAAATATTTTTCCTGTAGGCCTTTCAAGATTTCCATTGCTTTTGCACGATAAAATTCCTGCTCTGTTTTGTCTTTTACTAGAACGCTAAGTTCTATCAGTCCGCTTGCCGCACACGCGGATGCTGAGGAATCTAATACCCATTTATCTTTGTCTTCTGTCCGAAAATCCCAATATGGTACTTTATCTTCTGGAAGATGAGATAAAAAATATGCGGCAACATTTTCAGATGCTGTTAAATAGCTCTCTTTTCCAGTCTCCCTATAGGCTGCTGCCATTCCATAAATTGCCCACGCCTGTCCTCTTGCCCATGCAGAATCCGGACCTTTTCCCTGTCCTCCAAGATTCTCAATCTTTTCTCCTGTATATGGATTAAAACTTACAATATGAGCCGTCGTATTGTCTTCTCTCAAAAACTGTTTTAAAACTGTGTCTGCATGAGCCTCTGCGATATGATAAAATCTTGGATCTTTTGTTTCTTTAGATGCCCAGAATAATAATGGAATGTTCATCATACAGTCAATAATCGCCCAGCCGGCTGAACCCGGATTTACCTGTTTTGTCCAGGCCCGTATAAAACCTCCAGCCAAATTGAAACGCCCCGCTAAATGGCTGGCAGCTTTCAAACCTCTGATCTTGGATTTTTCATTTCCTGTCAGCTTATAATCAATCACTGCGGAAGGCAGCCACATAAAACCTACATCATGATGGAGCGTAACAAATTCGTCTAAAACTTCGTCCATCTTGTCTTCCAGGGTTCTTGCCAGACACAAGGCTTTCTCATTTTTCCTTTCCTGATACAAAAGCCATAGTAAGCCTGGCCAGAACCCTGACGTCCAAAATGATGCTCCCTGGTCGTTATATACCCCATCATAAGCTACATGCGGAAAACTGACTCCTATCCGTTCTATATTTTTTGTGATTTTATCCAGACAAATTTCTAATGTCTCTTCGGTCCAGTTCATGTCTTGCTCTCCTGTTCTCCCCAATCGAAATAATCCTGATGTCCTTGATGATATGTTCTGCAGGCTTGATACATATTGTTTCGGATCTCTTCATATTCTGTCTCTCCTGCCACATTCTTCATTTCATATGGATCTACTTTCAAGTCATACAACTCATGTTCCCGGGCGCTGTCATACACATACTTGTACCTATCAGAAACTGCGGCTCTCCGAACAGTTCCGTAACTCGGATTTCCAGAATACTGGATAAACAGAATTCTATCTTTCCGGCCACTCTCCCCATTTAATATTGGAACCAGAGAAATTCCGTCACATTTTCCTGCATCTATTCCTGCCAGTTCACACAAAGTAGGTTTTATGTCTAAATGAGAAACCAGACTGCTTACGGTTCTTCCCTGTACCTGCGGAACTTTCATTACCAGCGGAACTCTTATCGCTTGTTCATACATTTCCATTTTTTGGTACATACAATGTTGTCCTAAATGATCCCCATGATCTGCAGTAACTATGATACAAGTGTCTTCATACACTCCCATAGTTTTTAACTCTTCAATCATTCTTCCCAGTATTTCATCTGCCATAGTAGTCAGTCCCAGATGGGCTGCCCATACCTTTCTCCACTCCTGTTCGGAAACTCCTTTGGCAAGCTGAGCCGGAACTCCTTTTCTGCGAATAGACGGTTCATGCTCTCCTATTATTCCAATATTATCTGGTAAAACCAGTTGTTCTGGATCATACATAGATGCATACGGCTCTGGTACCCTAAGTGGAGGATGAGGAGCCCATAAATAGGTAAACAGTGCAAATGGTTGTTTTTCATTCTGCTGACGCAAAAATCCCAATGACTGTTTTAAAAAGTACCTATCTTTAAACTGTTCTATCGGTTTGTTCCATCTACTTACCTTATAACCACTATAAAGTTTCTTTTCATAAGTACCTTCTATTTCTTCTTCAACCTGTATTAATTCTTCTGGTTTTCTAGCAGTTTGTATTTTCTCTTCAGACGCCCATCTTTCATAATCTTCCTGATTAATAAAAAAATCCAATCCCTGCTCTCTCATAGGTGGCTGAACCTTAATATGATCGACTCCAACATGTCCCACACAATATCCTGCATTTTGAAGCAATTTATGTATTGGCTGAAAACCACCAGCCGTTTTTCCTTTCCAGTCATTATAAACCACACCGTTGGCTGTTGGATACACGCCTGTTGCTAAAGCAGTTCTGGCAGGCACACAAAGCGGACATGCATCGTATGCACGTTCAAATACCACTCCTTCCCTTGCCAGACGATTTAAATTGGGCGTTACTTCCCATCCGCATTGCACCATATTCATGGTATCGTACCGCTGATGGTCTGTCATGAAAAACAGAAGATTCTTTCTCTTCTCCATAAAAAATAAACTCCTTTTTATCCCTTTACCGATCCCATCATAACGCCTTGCGTAAAATGTTTTTGCAAAAATGGATATACACAAATAATTGGAAATACTGTGATTACGATTGTCGCCATCTTAAAATTCTCTGGATTCATAAAGACTTCTCCGCCGCTGTTTAAATCATTGGCAACCATGTCAATAATATTGCGAAGTACAACCTGAAGCGGCCACTTAGAATCTGTGTTGATGTAAATCGTAGCTCTTAAAAACTCGTTCCAATGCTGAACCGCATAGAAAAGAGAGACTGTAGCAAGGGACGCCTTCGACAGAGGAAGAACAATCCTTACCAATGTAGTAAAGTCTCCGCATCCATCAATTTTGGCCGCTTCTATCAAGCTTTCCGGTATACTCTTAAAAAATTTCGTTAAAATTAAAAGATTATATACATTTACTGCTAATGATGCAATTAATGACCACAAGCTGTCTAATAAACCAAATTCTTTGATTACCAGGTAGGTCGGTATCATTCCGCCATTAAACAGCATGGGGAATACTACAAATGCAGAAAAGTATTTCTTTCCTGGAAGACTCTCTCTGGAAAGCGGATAGGCCAGCATAACCGTCAGCACCATATTTACTACAGTGCCCACTACTGTTAAAAATACCGAATTAAAAAATCCAGTAAACAGAATTTCTTTTGATAATGCGTATTTATAAGATTCCAGAGTAAATCCCTGAGGCCATAAATACAGACTGCTCAAACTTGATTTGGATGGATCGCTAAGGGAGTACATTACGACATACCAGAATGGATAGACCATAATGATTCCGATTATAATAAACAGCAAATAGTTTAATATTGTAAAAATAGAAACTTTTTTATGCTTGCGAATCATACAATTCCCTCCTCTCCAAACCATTTGCTAATCTTGTTTGCACTGGTTACAAGAATCAACGCAATTACGGATTTAAACATATCAACTGCGGCCGCAAAACTATACGATCCGCGCCCAAGGCCTTCCCTATATACATACGTATCAAAAATATCAATACTTTCCATGGTAATTGGATTCTGCAGAACTAAAATCTGTTCAAATCCTGCGTTCATAACTTTACCAATTCTTAAAATCAGCATCACAATTACAATCGAGGAAATAGCCGGAAGCGTAATATGCAGCATCTGCCGAAATTTATTTGCTCCATCCATTCTTGCTGCTTCATATAAATTCATATCTACCTGGGTTAATGCTGCCAGAAAGACAATTGTGCTCCATCCTGCTTCTTTCCAGATATCGGATAAAATAACGACCCAGAATATAGTATCCTTTTTTGCCATTACATTCACAGGTTCCATGCCAAATGCCTCAAACACTTGTCCTGCCAGTCCGAAGACTGGCGAGAACAGATTCAGCATAATACCTCCAATTACAACCCATGAAAGAAAATGCGGCAAATAAATGAACGTCTGTGTGACTCGTTTGAATTTTACATTTTTAATCTCATTCAGCAAAATTGCTAATAATACTGGAATGGGAAATCCAATCAGGATTTTCGTCAAACTGATTACCAGTGTATTTTTCATAACATTCCAGAAATCAGGTGATGACATCAACTCTTTAAAGTTTTCCAGCCCTACCCATTCGCTGGCCCATATTCCTTGAAAAATGTCATAATCTTTAAATGCAATTACAAGGCCAAACATTGGTAAATAACGGAACAAAACAAAATATAATAATCCTGGAAGCATCATCAGATACAACATTTTATGTTCCATGACTGTCTTCCAAATCTTATTCCGAGACTTACTTTTGCTGCATTTCACGTCAGATGTATTTCTTGCATGAGATACTGCTGCCATATCATCTTCTCCTTCACTTCATTATTTCTTTGCCTGATAAGCCTCATCTAATGCCTTTGTCAGTTTTTCTCCGCCGCGGGAATTCCATTCTTCTACAAATGCTTCAAATCCTCCATCAATCGGCGTCTCTCCTACGATCATTTCAATGAAACGGGTATTGGTAATTTCTTTCAGCTTTGGATAGATGTCATTTAACTCATCAATGAAAATACCATCAACTGGATTTGGCGTTGCAATGGTATGAGAAAATTCAAATGCGTCAAATAACTCTGGAGAGGAATGATCAAATAATACTGTATTGCCAATAAAGAACTTATTTAAATCCAGCTCATTCGCTTCTTTGTCATCAATGAGACGTATCAGTTTGTCCCCTTCCCATTTGTAATGCTCGCCTTCTACTCCATACTGTGCAAACCGGTTTCCTTCTTCAGACATTAAATAGTCCAATAAACGTAAACATGCATCAATATTTTTCGAGTCTTTTGAAATAAAGGTTCTTAACCATCCTCTTTCACTAGCCATACGGATGCCCACAGGACTTTCACATCCGCCCTCCAGAACAGGTCCATACACATGTTCCCCTTCTGGATACGCCTGAATAAATGGTTCATAGTAATTTGACCAGTTATTCTTATCAAAAATATGAATCTTTGTTACCCCTGCGCCAAACACGCCAGATTTTACCTTCTGCTGCCATCTCTTTGGATCATCGGTTACAAATTCCGGATCAATCAGACCATCTGTATACATCTTATTTAAATATATAAGGGCATCCTTCATTCCCGGCTGGACAGAACCATTTACAATATGACCATCTTTTTCCATCCAGTAATTTGGCAGAGAACCAAATGCTCCAAAAATATGGTCAAACCATGCTGTGTCCACATTCTGATATCCGCCGAATGCAAAGGTATCATCTACTCCGTTTCCATCTGGATCTCCCTTAGCAACAGCTGCTGCAACCTCATAATACTCATCCAGTGTTGTCGGAACCTCCAGTCCAAATTTATCCAGCCAGTCTTTCCTATATGCAATAATCGCTAATGGGTTTGGATTTTCAATGCCTACTGAATAGATATTTCCATCCTTATATCTCATCAAATCCCACGTTTCTTCATCTCTTCCATTTTTAATATTAGGATACTCATCCCAATATTCGTTAATTGGAAGAAGAATTCCAGAGGCCAGAAGCTGGCTTTCCATAGTCTCTGTTTCACATTGAATAATATCTGGCCGTTCACCAGATGCTAATAAAATATTCAGCTTATTATCTAATTCTTTTGTCGGAACCTGTATAATCGTCAATTTGGTATTGGTTGCTTCTTCAATTTTTTTCTTTGCATAAGAGTCATCCACAATGTTCTTATTTGTAAGAAAAAGTGTTAATTCATCCGGACCTTCTCCATTTGACTCCTGCTGACCATCTGATACATTTTCTGTTTTTGTCGCTGTCGCTTCTTCTTTTTTTTCTCCGCATCCTGTAATCATACTAGATAACATACATACAGATGCTACTCCTGCCATCACTTTTACGAATTTTTGCCTTCTCATAAAATCTCCTCCTTTTTGTGCATATGTAACAATTCCTTCTTATCCTGCACCATTTATAATGTAATAATCTTATAATCTAAGACAAAAAACCACAAGTTTCTCTTTTTTATTTTATTGTATTTTACCTATGTTTTCTCGATTTATCTTATCTTTTTAATATGATCTGGTTTTTTTAATATAGATTTAGGATAAAATATACGAAAATAAGAGTTCCTTTGCTATTATCTTAACTTACTCTGCAAGACAAACAAAGTGCGTAAGTTTTGAAATTTTTTTCTCAACTTACGCACTTTGTTTTACGCTCTCAGAGCGGCTGTCAATTGTTTATATCAGCACCGCCGCAATAACAAAATTGTCCATCTTCTCCTCTTACAAAATATCGATATACTCCCCATTCAGAGCCTTGTTCATGCTTCTGACAGCACAGAACTTGCCGCACATTGAACAACTGTCCTCTTGTTCAGGAGCACGACTGTCACGAATGGCTTTCGCTGTTTCTGGGTCAATCGAACATTTCCACTGCTTTTCCCAATCAAAAGTTCTTCTCGCATCTGCCATCTGATCATCAATATCTCTTGCATGAGGTACTTTCTTTGCAATATCAGCAGCATGTGCCGCAATACGTGAAGCAATAATCCCCTTCTTTACATCCTCTACATTCGGAAGTGCCAAATGCTCTGCCGGAGTTACATAGCAAAGAAATGCAGCTCCGCTTGCTGCAGCAATTGCACCGCCAATTGCAGATGTAATATGGTCATATCCGGGAGCAATATCGGTTACGATGGGACCGAGAACATAAAAAGGAGCACCCATACAAATAGTTTGCTGCATTTTCATATTAGCTTCTATCTGATCCATAGGCATATGTCCAGGGCCTTCTACCATAACCTGAACATCCTTTCCCCATGCACGTTTTGTCAGTTCACCGAGACGAACAAGTTCCTCTATCTGGCATACATCACTGCCGTCAGCAAGACATCCCGGGCGGCAGGCATCCCCCAGAGAAATAGTTACATCGTATTTGCGGCAAATATCAAGGATTTCGTCAAAGTATTCGTAGAAAGGATTTTCTTCTCCTGTCATACTCATCCATGCAAAAACAAGGGAACCGCCGCGAGAGACGATATTCATTTTTCTCTTGTGCTTTTTGATTTGCTCGATAGTCTTTCGGGTAATGCCGCAATGCAGAGTTACAAAATCCACACCGTCTTCTGCATGAAGGCGAATCACATCAATAAAATCCCTTGCAGTAAGGGCAGCAAGGTCTCTCTGATAATGAATGACGCTGTCATATACAGGAACTGTTCCAATCATGGCAGGACATTCCGAAGTCAGTTTTCTGCGAAATGGCTGCGTATTACCATGAGAGGAAAGATCCATAATCGCTTCTGCTCCCATGTTGACAGCCGCCATTACTTTTTGCATTTCAGCATCATAATCCTTGCAGTCGCGGGATACACCAAGGTTTACATTGATCTTGGTACGGAGCATAGAGCCGACACCGTTGGGACTAATACAGGTATGGCGTTTGTTTGCACAGATGGCAACCTGTCCTTTGGCAACAAGGTCACGAATTTCCTCCTCTGTTCTGTATTCTTTAGCAGCGACGGCCTTCATTTCTGGTGTAATAATTCCCTGTTTTGCGGCATCCATTTGTGTTGTATAATTTCTCATTGCTTTTTCTTCCTTTCAAACCGATTCTTTTTCTTTAGAAAAATCCGATGTCAAGTCAAAATTATGTTTCATTGGACCGGAACCTTTGCCCAAATCCAGCATAGCAGTCAATGCACCGGAAATGTAATCTTTTGCTCTTTGTACAGATTCAACAAGAGTAAATCCCTTGGCAAGATTGGAAGCTATGGCACTTGAAAGTGTACAGCCTGTTCCATGCGTATTCGGATTGTTGATGCGTTTTCCTTTAAACCACACCAGTCCTCCGTTTGCATAGAGCAGATCGTTTGAATCGTTAATACTGTGACCGCCTTTTAATAAAACCGCACAATGATAACTATCACCAATCCGTTTCGCAGCCCTTAGCATATCATCTTCTGTCTTAATGATAAGACCGGAGAGAATTTCAGCTTCCGGAATATTGGGAGTTGCCAGTGCTGCTATTGGCAGCAATTCATCGATAAGTATCTGCACAGCATTGTCTTTCATCAGGGCAGATCCTGATGTTGCCACCATCACAGGGTCAACAACCACATTTTTTGCATGATACCATTTCAGTCTATCCACTATTACATGAATTAGTTCGCTGGAAGAAACCATGCCTATCTTGACTGCATCAGGGTAGATATCTTCAAATATTACATCAATTTGCTGTTTCAAAAATTCAGGCGTTGATTCCTGGATTGCCTTTACACCGGTTGTGTTTTGCGCTGTGAGTGCTGTAATTGCACTCATGCCATAAACACCATTCATGGTCATTGTTTTTAGATCGGCTTGAATACCGGCGCCTCCACTGCAGTCGCTTCCTGCAATGGTCAATGCTGTTTTCATTTTCATCATTTTTGTATCTCCTTCGTGTTTCAGCATCGTTTTATATAGCGGCATAAGGTGGTGCCCCCAATGCGCCGCTTTCTTTTACTGATATTTTCCTGTTTTTTGTCGAATTGTAAGAATGTCTCCATCTGGACAATATACTGCTTTGATATACGCAGAAACTTTAGGCGAACCGGAACGAACCGCAATCTTCAGGCACTCCCTGGCAATATCCATCAGTTCGTCAAAGTTATCGCCTTCAATGGTAGTTTCAAAGGCCCCTACCTGACAGGTCAGTCCAGTACCTTGTATGTAGGCAATCACATCATCTACAATACGGCAAACTTCTGCATCGGTTTCGACTTTTGGTAAAACTTGAATCGCTATACTTGCACTCATGTTGTTTCCTCCCAGTTCAGAATAATTTTATCTGCGATTTTCTCTATTATCCTCCAATTTTTAGCAGAACTGTTATCATACACAGCAACGGCATAATATCCTGCATCTTTAGCTGTCTGCACCGCATACAGAGCATCCTCATAAATGGCGATCTCTTCCGGCAAAGCATTCAGTCTTCTGGCAGCCTCATGGTAGATAATGGGACTGCTCTTCCCGCTTCCCACTGTTTCGCAGGAAAGCAGAAATTCAAAGTATTCCCGCACTCCCAAACGCCTCAAACAGGATTCCATCAGATACTCTGCTGTAGCCGATGCAACACACATTCGGACACCTCTGTTTTTCAGTATCTGAAGGTACTCCCTTACACCGGGTTTCAACGGAATATCGTTCTTGTAATGTTCATCCATCATGGCATTCATTTCTGCTTCCAGATTTCCAGACAGGCCAAATTCCCGTTGAAATAAAGCTGCGGATTCAGACATGGTCATAGGCTTGATGCGTTCCAGAATATCTTCCGGAATCTGCTTTATTTTCTTGCTGTTCAAGTATTCCGATGCGAGATTTTTCCAGAAAATCATGGAATCTATCAGTGTCCCATCCATATCGAAAATGGCAAATTGCTTATCCATGAGCAACCATCTCCTTGGAAAGTTCCAAAAGTCGGGCAGTTGCCTTACCAGGATCTTCAGATGCAAAGATGGCAGATACTACTGCCACACCATCTACACCGCTGCCGGATAATTCCATCAGATTTTTGCCATTAATACCGCCAATGGCAACCACAGGAATAGAAACCGCACTTGTAATTTCTTTCAGTTTTTCTACTGTCAGGCTGCGGGCATCTTTCTTAGTATTGGTTCCAAATACGGCGCCAACGCCGATATAGTCTGCTCCTGCATTTTCTGCGGCAATCGCTTCCTCTACGGTTCCTGCAGAGATTCCTAAAATTTTGGTTTCACCAATTATACCGCGAATATCCCGACCTTTTATATCGGACTGCCCCACATGAACACCATCTGCATCAACTGCCAGAGCGATTTCCACACTATCATTGACCACATAGGGAATCTTGCGGCGAATGCACAGTTCCTTTAGTTTTGCAGCTTCAGTCTGAAAAGCATCTGCATCCAAATCTTTTTCACGAATCTGAAGAAAGGTTGCCCCGTTGTTCAAGATGTCCTCACAGACAGACCAAAGCTCTTGACCTTCTTTCAGCCAGCTCCGGTCCGTCACAGCATAGAGAAGCATCCCCCTGCGAATATCATCTTTTGTAAATCTCATAATATACTCCTTTTTTCAATTGTTGTTCCCTCAGATTAAATACTGCATCAATCAAATCATTCCGAAATGTAGCATTTCCAGTTCCATTGCACAGCCGTTTTTCTTCAGCAATCTCACCGCTGATCCCCATAACTGCCATGGCAGCGCACGCTGCAAAAAAAGAATCTTCACAGGCACCGCAAAATGCGCCAATCAAAGATGTCAGCATACAGCCGCTGCCAGTAATCCGAGCCATGGTAGCACAGCCATTTCGCAGAACACAACTTTCTTTGCCATTTGAAACCACATCAATTTTTCCGGAAATGGCAATTACCGTCTCCAACTCCTTCGCCAAATCTGCTGCCATAGAAATCACAGCATCTAAATTATCCTCTGTAATCTCATCCAAATCGCTTACATCCACACCTTTGCCAGTAACCTGCTGTCCTGCCAGATAGCGAATTTCGGAAGCGTTTCCCCGAATCACAGTAAAATGAACATTATTGAGAAGCCGCTTTGCGTTTTCCCTGCGAAGCCGGGTTCCTCCGGCTCCCACCGGATCAAGAATTACCGGTTTTCCTATTCGATTGGCTTCCTTACCTGCCAATATCATCGAATCAATATTGTTTATAGCTCCCATGTTGCACACCAGTGCCTGTACATTGCTGACAGCTTCTTCTACTTCCAGAGGGTGGCTTGCCATGGTTGGACTTCCACCACAAGCCAAAATCATATTGGCGCAATCATTAACTGTGACAAAATTAGTAATACACTGCACCAGTGGTTTTCTATGCCGTACCGCTGTCAAAACCTTTTCAAAATCCATCCTTATTGCTCCATTTCTGCCAAAAAGTGCTCCAGTACCTTTGAACGTTTCAGAATGATTAGCGCCATCACACCCATAAATCCGCCAACTACCGCCGAGGGAGTATAAAATGGGATATAATACAGTGGATTCCGAATATCCAATCCATAAAACCACCTCATCAGCGGATAGGAAGCCAACGCGCCAAAAAGTCCTGTTCCAATAATCTCACCAACACAGACCAGGTAGATATTTTTTGTTTTTCTCCACAAAAGACCACCCAAAACAGGTCCAAAGACAGCACCAGTAACAGCCTGGATGGTTCTGCCGGACATCATACGCATAACACCACATAAGAATGCACTGAGACAAGCCCACCAGGGCCCCAGAAACACAGCGGCTATCACATCCACAAAATGCTGAAATGGGGCCATTGAAGGAAAATACACGAAGGTATTTAAGACAAATGCCATACCGGCGAAAATGGCACACAGCACCATCTTTTTGATATTCGATTTGTTTTTTTTCATAAAAACTCCTTTTCAAAACAGGAAACGGCCGTATTCAGCAACGTTTCCAAAAATGGGGCTGCTATCTTAAGGCGCTCCCCCTCAGTCCCACAAATAAGTGGATTTCTTTTCCTCCCTTCTCAAAAGATAAAAAAACAGGAAGATCCCTTTTATGGTATCCTCCTGTAATAGATTAAAATCTTTTCCTACGGTGGCATTATCCACATCAGGTATAAGGGTCGAAGGTGATACCTTCCTCTCAGCCTGTCGTCACAAGCTCCCCTGTATTTATTTTTGTAATATTATATACCTGGTTTTTGGGAAATACAAGTCTTTTCTAAAAAGACAGGAATATATTTGAGTTTGATACCTCAAAACAAGAGTCACTGTATTCCCATCGTATTTCATCCAAACCGGAAAATCCCTCATGGATAAAAAAATTTCAAAAATTTATTTTATTTTAATTGACATTCATTATTTAAGGCAGTATGATTAAACCCAACACTTGATTTAAGAAAATCATTTTGTAGATATTACCAGTGGATTTTTTCTAAAAATCGTGTATAATATAAGTGAGCAGAGATATGTAGACTGCACTTTCACACTTGCTAACAAGTGTTTTTTGGCTGACGAAGCCACCATTGAAAGGATAATTTGACCGACGAGGTCTCTCTGGTTCTCCAGAGTAGGGTATGGTTAGCGCCATACCCTTTTTTTATATGTGCACAGCCGTATAAGGAATTTAGCAGCTTTGCTGCATACGGCTGGCACGAACGAGCAGGAGAAAGAGTTCCTCCTGCTCGATTAATAAAACTAAGGCGACAGGCCATTGAACGAATATCTGAAGGCACAAAACAAAACCAACGAAATAATCATCGCCAATCACTTCACCAGCAATGAACTGGATCGTTTTTCAGCATCTGATTTTCGCTGGGCTGATAACAGAACAAGGCAATTCCGGCACAGGCAGGTAAAAAAAGGGAAATCTATCAGTTTGAGTTTGGCAAGAATTATAAACCCGAAATGTCCTATGAGCACAGAGGTCTGGTCATTGGCGTAAAGCAGAAATCACTTTATGTTCTGCCTATTTTCTCCTATGATCCTGCAAAACATCCGGATGTCTACCACCCCACAGACAATCCTGCTTCCAAAAGTGATATGTTTTTATTGAAGGCAAGTGAATTTTCATTCATCAGCCATGATTCCGTACTGAAACTGAATGATATCCGAACAGTCAGTGTCAACCGCATCCTTTATCAGCAGAATGGCATGATAGCTCCTGTCTCTGATACATATAAGCAGATCGAACAGCTCGTTTTACAAAAATACTTTCCAAGTTTTTACTATGACTACAGCCAGCTTCAGCAAAAGGCAGTTTCACTGGAAGAACAGCAAAAGGAAAATGATGCTGCCCTAAAAAAACTCACATCCGAGAATGAAGAATTAAAGAGACAAATTGCTGCATTGCAGGAACAGCTTTCCAAAAACAACGCTAATCAATAGCATTTAACGGCACTTCCATCAATCCGGAAGTGCCGCTTTTTTAATCTTTTTTATGAATCGATGGACGAAAAGGTATGACTGCTGCTTTTGGCGGTTTGCCGTTAGACACAGAACCCGTCAATTTGAAGCTCCTAAGCGTACAGCCCTATGACAATGGTGCTGTCTGGCTTCGGTATGCTCTGCACTGATTGTTCTGCAAGTAAATCGTAATTTCACGTAAAAAGCAAAACCGGCAGCAAGGATTCTTTCCCTGTTGCCGATTTTGCTGCTTTTTAGCCATTCAAAGGCTTTAATAAAGTATTAAATCATCCCAAAATACTCAAATGCTTCCATGCTTTTTCTTTCTCCGGCGGGCATTGCGGCTGCTTAGCATCCCCAGCCTTCGGCTTATTATAATTCTCACGCTCGATGATACTACATTTCTGCTTCACCTGAGCAATATACAGACTGCTGACCTTCATACCGCTATGCTCCAGCACATAGTCCTTAATCTGCGTATAGGCTGCCCCATCCTGAAATTCTGACATATCCATATCTTCCAAAGAGAACTCAACACGAATCTTCTTTAAGTCGATTTATCCCTTGGAAAGTAAGACAACCGCATCAATATGTGCATCATTGTCCAAACCGCATCACATATCTTTTTATTTCTTATCCGCTTTTTGTTCCAACATTTTTATAGAGTTCAAATAATCCTCTTCTACATCACTAATGGTTCTAGCTTTATATTTCTTATATTCATCTGTTGCCTTATTAACAGCCTGCTTATGAGAGACATTTCCATTTTCCTGCAATAGCTGCTCTCCAGTCATTGTAAGAATACGATCCAGATGTTCGGCCCAATCTTTCATAGTCATTGCCTGTTCACGCTCTGCTTGACGTTCCGCAAAATCCAAATATCCAGATACAAGCTGCCCCATCGCACGAAGTTCTTTTTCATCCAAATAGTTTTTGGCTACAACTGCTTCTTTCAATGTCGGCTGTTTTCCAGCAAATGCAGTAAGTCCCATAAAATCCTTTTCCGCATCTGCTCTTGTATAAATAACCTCCGCTGCAGTTTGTCCATGAATCGCATAATGAATTTTATTCTGGACTTTTTTGAAAAATTGAATGGAAATTTCAGCTTTGGGATCATAGTCAATGCTGGTAGCATAGATTTCCAGAACCTGTCTGTAAAATACCTTTTCTGAAGCACGAATATCTCTGATTCTTTCAAGTAATTCCTTGAAATATCCGCCTCCACCCAAATTTTTCAGACGTTCATCATCCATAGCAAAACCCTTTTTCATATATTCTTTTAAAATATTCGTTGCCCAGATTCTGAACTGTGTGCCACGTTTGGATTTTACACGATAGCCAACGGAAATAATGACATCCAAATTATAATAACAAATCTCTCTTGCAACCTGTCTGTCACCTTCCATTTGAACTGTTGCAAAAAATGCAACAGTTCCCTCTCGAACAAGTTCACCCTCTGAATAAATATTTTTTATATGTCTGGAAATCGTCGATTTATCTCTCTGAAACAATTCAGCCATTTGATCAATAGATAACCAGACCGTATCTTCATCAAAAGTTGTTTCAATCTTAGTCAGACCATCTTCTGTAGTGTAAATAATCATGTGTGATTTTTGATTTATATTATTCTGGTTATTCACTTTATTCCTCCCCAAAGTTTCTCGATTTTCCTAATACCAGGAAAATTACTTTATTTGCGCTCTATGCTGCAAACGTGTTATTTATTTTTCTATGAGCTAAATTGCTTAACAAATTTTTTTACTTCATCATAAACCTCATTGTCTAAATCAGGATATGTTTCCAGCACAGTATTTGCCCATTCTGGTCCATGACCTCCTACTTCTTTTACAAAACATTCAAGTTCACCCACCGGAACCATGTAGATTCCAACAGTTCTTAAAATACCATCCATCTTTTTAAATGAAACCGTAGCATTTCCTGCCGGCAACGATGCACACCCTGCTTTTTTTATATTATCCCACTTTGAAATAGTGGCAATCGCTTCACGAATACTTTTAATTTCGCCTTTTGACAAAACCTTATTTTGGGAACCATCCAATACTCTATTTATATTTGTCTTGGCATCATTTCTCTTAATTTCTTCTTTAGGACTATGCAAATTAGAAACCACCGTATTATAATCTTTCTGAATAGATGTCCATTCCACACCAAACGCTTCTACTATTTCTCTAAATACTTTCTCATCATTCATTACATCTATATCCGGAATAAGTTTTACATTGACATTCAATGCTTTTAATGCCGTCGCCGTTTTAGCCATTCGGTGTTTTCCTCCACAATGAATGAACAATGTTTCTGAATATTTTCCTTCTAATTGCTTTATGTGATTTTCAATAATTGAGTAGAACTTACAATCTGAATCGCTTTCACACAATATTACGTTTTTGTGGAATAGGCTCGTCATAATATTCGAATATTTTAAAAGTGGATCATTCCAAACTTCATTAAATTTCTCATTTCCCAAAACCGAAAACTCATTTACATCTTCTTCTCGTGTAATTCTAACAATTTTTACTCTTTCAGGACAAACATCTAATAAGCCTTTAATTATTTCTTCACTATGTGTTGAAATAAATGCTTGTTGATTTTCTCGTAATGTTTTCCCAATTATACGTCCCATGATATTTGCCTGTGGTGGATGCAAAAATGATTCCGGCTCATCAATTAAAAATGTACAATAATAATCTAACATTAAATAAAGTAATATACCCGTAAAACTTTTTATTCCGTCGCCCTGTTCCTGTACTTGTTTATATGTATCTAAAATTGCTGCATATTCCTCCATTCTTTCTTGTTCATCAATAAAATCTTTATCAAACTTAACAGCATCACCTATACATAATGGAATGTTGGAACCGTTTAATGTATGTGGCATTAATTCTTTACTAAAAGCCTGCTTAAAATTTTCGCTTAACCATTCTCTGTATGTTCTATTAAACGCCACATAATGAATCGGATTCTTTTTTGCAGCCTTACGTGATATCAAATCGGCTGGATTACTAATTGTCAATCGATTCAAAGTATTTAAATATGCAACAAATAACGGACGTGCACTACCATAATATTTATCCCTTGAATACTCCGATATTGAATGGCTCGCAAAACTATATCCTAACCCTTCATAATTTTTATATGATCCATAATCATTAGCTATAGAAATCTTCTCTAAAAACAGTTTAATATCCCCTGCATATTTAACAATCTTAATATCTTTAACAACTATCGAAGGCTTTTTAGTCCCACATATTTCATAAATATCTTTTAAAGCTTGACTTTTTCCCGCATTGTTTGGTCCTACAAATATAACAATATCATTTTTATTTATATCTATTTCTTTTCCATTATTTAAAAACAGTTTTGAAATATATCCACCATTTTCTACAATTTCTTCTGTATCTATGTTTGTATTCTGCATTCCAAGTCTTTCTCCTATCATTTTCCAACATACCATATATTCGTCCAAATTCCATACTTGAAAGTTTGTTCAACGCGTAGAATTTGGACACATTTTTCGCGTTGAATCAGAGCATGCAATCTCTTTACTATCAATGCACGAATCCGTAAGATTCTTATCGGAATCATTAACAGTATGATTTTCTGTGATATCGCAACTCGGCGGTTCTGAAAGATTGTCAATATCCAGAACCGCCGCATATTTTTAAGTTTGCAAATAAATCTGCAAATCCATTCCATTTATCATTATGCCAATGTGTTATACTGCTTAACCTCGTGTAATCAAAATCTTAATGTGCAACAGATTTTATCTTTACACCATCCCAAAATGTTTCAACGCAGCCACAATCGCCTGTTCTTTTTCAGCTGGACACTGTGGCTGTCTGGAGTTTTCCGATTTTGGCAGGTTATAATTTGCCCTCTCGATAATCCCGCACTTCTGCTTCACCTGTGCGATATACAGGCTGCTGACTTTCATACCGCTATGCTCCAGCGCATACGCCTTGATCTGCTCATAGGTCGCTCCCTTCTGACAGCCAGACATATCCTCTAGCGAAAACTCCTCACACCCATTTTCCTAATCGGCCTCTCCCTTGGAAAGAAGCGCCACCGTCTCACAATTCCCAGTCGATGGGAACATATCTACGGCGCAGACCTTCTCCACTACATATCCCATCTGCTGGAATACCACCAAATCTCTTACCAGGCTGGTCGGCTTACAGGAAATGTAAACGATTTTTGGTACCTGATAGGCAATAATCTTTGGCAGGGCCTTGGGATGGATGCCGTCCCGCGGCGGATCTACCACAATTAAGTCCGGTTTTTCTTCTACTTCATCCAACACCTTCAGTACATCTCCTGCGATAAAGTGGCAGTTGGACAAACCGTTGCTTTCAGCGTTTATCTTTGCCGCCTCTACGGCCTCTTCCACAATCTCCACACCAACGACTTTTTCAGCTACCGGAGCCAAAATCTGGGCAATGGTTCCCGTACCGCTGTACAGGTCAAACACTACCTTGTCTTTCGTCTCTCCGATGTAGCTTCTTGCTGTCTCATACAGCACTTCTGCCCCTAAGGAATTGGTCTGGAAGAAGGAAAACGGGGAAATCTTAAATTTCAGACCCAGCAGTTCCTCATAGAAGTAATCTCTTCCATACAGCACGTCTGTACTGTCATTTTGTACCACGTCTGCCAGGCTGTCGTTGCGGGTATGTAAAATTCCCGCCAGAGTTCCCTCTAAATCCAGATCCAGGATTTTTTCCTTCCAGGTATTTAAAATTTCTGCTTCCCCGTCGTCTATCTGGCTGCTGGTTACCAAATCCACCAGAATCTCCCCAGTCTTTACTGCTCTCCGCACCAGAAGATGACGCAGATAACCGGTATGGGCCAGCTTTTTATAAAACGGGATTTGTTTTTCTGCAAAATAGTCCTTTGTGACAGTCAGAATTTTCCGGAAATCCGGATGGACAATCCGGCATTCCGGAGTTGGAACAATGTCGTAAAAGCTGCCCCGTTTGTGCATTCCCAGCGCCAGAGGTCCGTCTTTATATTCGTCGCCAAACGAAAACTCCATTTTATTCCGATACCCCTCAAAAATTGGACTTCCCTTGATTTGCTGAAATTCATAGTCCGGATTTGTGCAGACGCCGTCAATTAAATTTCGGATCTGCTCTTCTTTTATGGACAATTGTTCTTCATACGGCATACTCTGATACAGGCAGCCGCCGCAAGCTTCAAAATGAGGGCACACCTTTTCTTTCCAGTCTGCTCCCCCCCATTCTCTGGGTGAACGTTCCAATACTTCCAAGAGCCGTCCCTCTGCCTTGTCCTTCCGGCTTTTACTTACCACAAACCGGATTTTTTGTCCCGGAAGCGCGTTTTTCACAACCGCCTTTTCCCCATCTATTTCCACGATTCCCTTATTGGGAAATTGAATCCTTCCTACTGTTCCCTCTAATACTGTCCCTTTTTTCACTCTGACTTACTCCTTCTTCTCATTATGCAAAATTGACTCTTGATGCTTATTATACCTGTCGCCCCTTGATTTTTCAAGAAAAGGTTCAAAGCATTGGTTATTTCACAGTAACCGTTCATAACATACGGTTTTCTGTAAAATAAAAACACCCCGAATCTCCTGTTTAGAGTCCGGGGCTTTCTAATCACCTGTTTATTTAAGCTTCTGCGTCTTCTTTAGCGGTTTCCTTTGGTGCAATCATCTCTTCTTCGTCATCTTCAAAGAAATCATCATCAAAGTCGTCGTCAAAGTCATCTTCAAAATCTTCCAGATAATCCGGTGTAAAGAAGCGGTATACAGCATATGCAATACCTGCCACTGCTGCTACAGCGCCAATAATTGCAAGTACCCAGAGAATACAGCTTTTCTTTTTTTCATCTTCTTCTTTTTTGTGAAGAAGTTCATTTAATCTGCTGGCGTTCATCATCTCTTCCATACGGTTCAAAGCCTCCTTTGCCTCTTTTCCCATAAAATCAAATCTGTTCATATCGGCACTTCCTTTCTCTATCCAATTACACACAGTAATCTGCCTGTTTTCAGTATATCATTAAACGGTTATTTTTTCTATCTTATTTTATACAAAAATTTTAAAAAAATGCGGAATTCACATAATCTTTATAGTTTCTTTAATTTTGCAAAGGAAGCAAACATTTTTTTAACGCCCATACTGTCAAATTGAACGGTTACTTCATAATCCTTTCCGCCGTCTTTAATCTCTGTAACAGTCCCGTCCCCAAATTTGATATGGCGCACCCGATCTCCTTTTCCATAATCCAGAAAAGCCGCTTTTTCCACTGTGAATGCCTTTCCAAAAGCTGGTGCTGACGCAGGCGCTGTTTTCTTAGAAGCATAGGCATTGTGAGAACCCGCGCCAAATCCGCCGCCTAACGTTCCTCCGCTTCTTCCCCAGCCTCCCGGACTGCTCTCTCCTCCTGTTTTTCCCCATGAAGCTGCTGCTTTTCCTCCCCATGGAAGTCTGCTGTCCTCGAACTCGTCTTCGGAACGGTTCCAGCCTGATAATCTTGGCTCCAGTAAGTCTTTATCCAAAAACACCTCCGGAATTTCCTCAATAAACCGGCTGGTTTTAGAATAACGGGTCTCTCCGTTAATCATCCGCATTCTGGCTCCGGTCATCACCAGTTCTTCCTTTGCTCTGGTAATTCCCACATAGCAGAGACGGCGCTCTTCCTCTAATTCTGATTGATCATCAGACGAAATGGACATCATACTTGGGAAAAGTCCATCCTCCAGTCCTGCCAGATAGACCAGAGGAAACTCCAGTCCCTTGGCGCTGTGAAGCGTCATCAAAGTTACTCGCTCTTCTGAGTCGTCCATACTGTCAATATCCGCCACCAGTGCAACCTCTTCCAAAAATTCTCCCAGGGAAGGAGTTTCGCTGTTTTCTTCATAGCTTACTGCTTTGTTAATTAATTCTTCAATATTTTCCAGACGGGTTTCCGACTCTACCTCTCCTTCTGCCTCTAGCTCTTTCCGATAACCAGTATCATCCAGGATAGCGCCAATCAATTCTTTTATGCTGTATCCTTCCTCTGCCATCAGCCTGCGAAGATTCTCTATCTGTTCCACAAATCCGCCGATTTTTCCAGCGGCTTTTCCAATATCCGGTATCATCTTTGCCTCTTCCAGAGCCTGATAAAGGCTCATCCCATGTTCAGACGCAAATACTGTCACCCTGCCCACTGTAGTTGCTCCGATCCCCCGCTTGGGCACATTGATAATACGCAGAACGGCTAAATCATCTACCCCATTAGAGATTGTCTTTAAATAAGCCAGAATGTCTTTAATTTCTTTTCTCTGGTAGAAATTTACGCCTCCAACCAAGCGGTATGGAATGTTATAGGCAATGCATTTTTCCTCCAATAAACGGGACTGGGCATTGGTCCGATACAAAACGGCCATATCCTTCCAGGACCTTCCTGTATTTTTAATGGACCTGGCAATGGCATCAGCCTCTTCCTCTGCTGTGTTGTACTGGCGCACCTTAACCAAATCTCCCTCTCCATTGGCGGTCCACAAAGTCTTATCCTTTCTGTCCCGGTTGTGGCAGATCACCTGATTGGCAGCGTTCAGAATATTTTGGGTAGAACGGTAATTCTGCTCCAGTTTAATCACTCTGGCGCCTGGAAATGCCTCTTCAAAGTCCAGAATGTTGCGCACATCCGCCCCCCGGAATTTATAAATTGACTGATCATCATCTCCGACCACGCAGAGATTGCGGTATTTTTTTGCCAACAGACTTACCAGTTTAAACTGTGCGTAGTTGGTATCCTGATATTCATCCACCATTATGTAGCGAAAGCGTTCCTGATAATAGTCCAAAATCTCTGGATTATTCTGAAACAGTTCTACTGTTTTTACAATTAAATCATCAAAATCCAGAGCATTGTTTTTCTTTAACTCATCCTGATATGTTTTATAGATCTGGGCAATCTTTTTCTGGCGCATCTCACTGCCTGCATTTAATTCCATTTCTTCCGGCGTAATCAACTGATCCTTTGCCGAAGAAATATGATTGAGCATGGCCCGATCTTTGTAAAGCTTTGTATCCACATCCAGCTTTTTTAAGACCTGTTTCATAAGAGTTTTCTGGTCATCGCTGTCATAGATGGTAAAATTACTGGAATATCCCAATGCTTCAATATGGCGGCGCAAAATCCTTACGCAGGATGAATGAAACGTGCTGACCCAGATGCTCTCTGCCCCAAATCCTACCAGTTTGTCCACTCGCTCCCTCATCTCGCCTGCAGCCTTATTGGTAAAGGTTATGGCCATGATATTCCAGGGATTGACTTCTTTTTCTTCTATTAAATATACTACGCGGTGAGTCAGTACCCTTGTCTTTCCGGATCCTGCCCCTGCTAAGACTAAAAGCGGCCCTTCGGTGCAAAACACTGCCTCCCTCTGAGCCGGATTTAATGTATCATAAATACTCATAAAACTACTCCTTGTTGGATTTTTAATCATTATACTACAATCCCCTTTCCTTTTCCAGGCTTTTTCTAAGTATACAACATACACTATACAAATTCAGATTTTCTCTATACAATAGCTACAAATTCTCGTAAATTTTTTGTAAAAATATGCCTATTCTGGGTTTTTTAGATAACTTTTTCTACCTGTTTTCCGATTTTTGTGATACAATTTATACATGATACCAGGGGCAAAATGCCTTTTGCCCCCAACATCTATATATGAATGCCAAGCATCACATACATATCAGGGAGGAAATGAAATGGCTAAAGAAATGATTGCAATGCTTCTTGCCGGTGGTCAGGGTTCCCGTCTTTATGCATTGACTCAAAAGCTGGCAAAACCTGCAGTTCCTTTTGGCGGAAAATATCGTATTATTGATTTTCCACTGTCGAACTGCGTAAATTCCGGGATTGATACAGTAGGAATTCTTACTCAGTATCAGCCTTTGGTTTTAAATGAGTACATTGGAAACGGGCAGCCCTGGGATTTGGACCGTCTGTATGGAGGTGTCCATGTGCTGCCGCCGTACCAACAGGCATCTGGCTCCAACTGGTACAAGGGCACTGCCAATGCAATTTACCAGAATCTCTCATTTATTGAACGGTACACCCCCCAATATGTAATCATCCTTTCCGGCGATCAGATCTGTAAGCAGGATTACAGCGATTTTCTGAAATTTCATAAAGAAAAAAATGCCGAATTTTCTGTAGCCGTTATGGAAGTTCCCTGGGAAGAGGCATCCCGTTTCGGTCTGATGGTTGCAGATGAAAATGACAAGATTACAGAATTCCAGGAGAAGCCCAAAAATCCCAAGTCCAATCTGGCCTCCATGGGAATCTATATCTTTAACTGGGACATCCTCAAAAAATATTTAATCGAGGATGAAGCGGATCCCAGTTCTGAAAATGATTTCGGCAACAACATTATTCCCAATCTGCTAAAAGATGGACGAAACATGTACGCATACCATTTTAACGGTTACTGGAAAGATGTGGGAACCATCCCCTCGCTCTGGGAAGCCAATATGGAAGTTCTGGATCCGGAAAACAGCGGTATCAACCTGTTTGATGATGACTGGAAAATCTACAGCCGCAACAGCGGCATGACCGGTCACCGGATCAGCGGCGATGCTGTGGTAGAAAACTCCATGATCACAGACGGCTGCCGGATAGAAGGCACTGTAAAACACTCTGTTTTATTTGCAGGTGTTCGGGTAGAGCCAGGGGCTGTGGTAGAAAATGCTGTTGTTATGGGCGGAACCACTATCAAGGCCGGCGCTGTGGTAAAACACTGCATTATTGCAGAAAATGTTGTGATTGGCGAAAACGCTGTGGTGGGCGCTATGCCAAAAGACGATGAAAAAGGCGTTGCCACTGTTGGCCCAGGCATCTATGTAGGCGACAATGCAAAAATCGGTCCTAATGCAATGATAAATGAAAATGTAAAAGGCGGTGAAGAAGAATGGTAAACTCTAATGCAAATGCTCTCGGCATTATTTTTCCTAATAGTTATGACAGTCTGGTACCGGAACTGGTAAGCGAGCGGCTGATGGCATCTATTCCATTTGCAGGCCGTTACCGTATGGTAGACTTTATTTTGTCCAGCATGGTAAACTGCGGTATTGACAATGTTTCCATTATTGTCCGCAAAAACTACCATTCTCTTATGGACCATTTAGGTTCCGGCCGCGCATGGGATCTGGTGCGTAAAAACGGCGGTCTCAATATTGTTCCGCCTTTTGCCGAGAAAACTGTAAAAGTATTTAACGGCCGCGTAGAAGCCCTGGCAAGCATTCTGGATTTTCTAATTGACCAGAAAGAAAAGTATGTGATTATGTCGGATGCCAACATTGCTGTCAACTTTGATTTTAAAGCCATGCTGGATGCCCATATTGCAAGCGGTGCAGACGTGACTGTCGCCTATAAATCAGAAGAACTTCCCAGAAGCGCTGTAGACAGCAAAAATGTGCACCAGGATTTATACTACACTCTGGATATTGAAAACGGGCATGTAACCGAAATCAATATTAATGAAAAATCCAGCGGTATTCAGAATTTCTCCATGAATATCTATATTATAGAAAGAGAACTTCTGATTGAACAAATCCGCAATGCTTACGTGCATGGCTATGTATATTTTGAGCGCGACATTTTAGCTCCCCAGATCCATTCTTTAAATGTACAGGCATTTGAATTTACCGGATATACTGCCCGTATCTGTGATATAAAAGCTTACTTTGACGAAAACATGAAGCTGCTGAAGGAAGAAAATCTGGATGCATTATTTAGTCCAAGTCCCATTTATACCAAAATCCGCGATGACAATCCGACTCGCTATATCGCCGGGGCAAAGGCAAAAAATATCATGGCTGCTGATGGCTGCGTCATTGAAGGAGAAGTAGAAAACAGTATTCTGTTCCGCGGTGTCAAAGTCGCCAAAGGGGCAAAGGTAAAGAACTGCGTCCTCATGCAGGATACAGTCATCGAAGAAGGTGCAAAGGCAGAATACCTGATTACCGACAAAAATGTTACCATCACTGCAGGCAAAGATGTAAAAGGGTCTGACACCTATCCATTCTATGTATTTAAGCATCAGGTGATTTAATGCCTCATGGCGTCAGGAGCTGGGCACACCTTTTTATCCTGCAGTCTTTGAATCTTAATTGCAAATGTGCAATTAAAAACGGGTATCAAACATGCCTGGAAACAAGTTTCCCACATGTCTGATACCCATTTTTCTTCAAGCGAACCGGTGCTATTTAATTACAATTGCCTGGGACAAATGTCTTGGAGTATCTGCATTTAATCCTTTCAGTTCTGCCAGGTAATATCCCATCAGTTGGCCAATGAATCCAATCATTGCTGCATTCTGAATGCTGTCATAGCCGTATCCCATGTCCAGCGTATAATCTGCATCTGAAAAATCCTTAGAAGCAGTATTTCCAATTGCCAGAGTCACTGCGCCATACTCTTTCATCTGGGTCAGCAGCTTGGCGTCTCCGTCTGTGGTCTCTTCGTTGCCCAAAAGGATGATTAAAGTCTTATCGTCTACCAGGCTCATTGGTCCATGACGGTACTCTAAGGTATAGTAAGCTTCGGAATTGCTTAAGCTCATTTCTTTCATTTTGTTCATGCACTCATTGGCAATTCCGTAGTAAATCCCCTGTCCCAGAGTGATAAACAAATTTAATTCCGGATGATCTGCAACCAATCTTTTTGCCAGATCATCAGTGGCCTTTAAAAATTCTTCTGACTGAGCAGCATAATCTTTCATTGCCTCGATCTTCTCTTTCTTTCCGCCTGCATAAAACGCCAGAATCGCAGACAGATAAATCATACTGGTAAAGGAGCGGGTCATAATCACGCTGTCCTCTGCAGTTTCTGGTGACAGAATCATATAATCATTATACTCTGCACTGTTTGGATCGCAGGTAATGGCCAATGTCTTTACTCCGTCAAAGGTTCTCACCTTATCAATCGCCATGCGGACCTCAGTTGTATAGCTTTTTCTGGTAATGGGAAGCACCAGGACTTTCTTTCCATTTCCTACATAGGTCTCCGGGAAATAGTACAGTTCTGAACAGCACATTCCTTTTGCCGGAATCTTCGTGCAGGTGCCAAATGCATGGGCAGCAGCCTGAGCCAGATACAGGGAAGTGCCGCAGCCAGTAAAAATTAATTCATCATATTCCTCTGCAAATACCTGATCCAAAACCTTGTAAATCTCCTCTAATGTATCATTGACTGCCTGAAAAGATGCCGGCTGCCCATATATTTCCTTATAAGTCAGTTCACTATTTTTCATTGTATCTTCCTCCTATCTTATGCCCGTCCGTTTGATCCGGCCAGACGAATAATCTTTCTTACATCTTCCTGAAGTTTTTCATTTGCATACTGGGACAGTTTCCAGGAATGGCCCTGATGGTTCATGGTCTTTAATCCTTCTTCATAGTGTTCTACATATTTGTAGCGGATTTCCGTACCAAAGTTGATCTTGGCAACCCCCAGCTTAATAGCATCTTTGATAATCTCTTCCTTCATGCCAGTACATCCATGGAGTACCAGCGGAATATCTGTAAATTTGCGCACTGCCTCAAGAATCTCCAGATGAATATCCGGTTCTCCCTTATAATATCCATGAGCATTGCCAATGCCGATTGCCAAAGAGTCCGGTGTACACAAACTTAAGAACCTGCGGACTTCTTCCGGATCCACAATGTTTTTATTTTCCATGGCAGCTCCCATGTTATCTAAACGCAGCAGTTCGCCGATCTCTGCTTCCACCGGCACTCCAAAGCACTTTGCCACTTCGATTACTTTATTGGTCATAGCTGCGTTTTCTTCTATTGGCTTTGTGGAGCCATCAATCATCAGAGAGGTAAAGCCCAGCTTTAATGCCTCCATACAGATCTCAAATCCATCGCCATGGTCTAAGTGAATGGCTACCGGGACTGACACCTTATCTGCGCACCACTTGCACACATTTACAAACCAGTCATGACCAGAATATGCGCCTGTGCTTACATAGTGGGCCAGCATAACCGGCGAACCCAGATCCTCTGCTGCCTTACAGATTGCCCAGATAATGTCATAATTACCGCCCTGGGTATTGATAGCCGGAACTGCATAACCATTTTTTGATGCTTCAAGCAGCATCTCTTTACTTGTTGTTAACATATTTTTCCTCCTGTTTTTCTGACATCAGCATGCACTGATGCTGTCCTTACCCCTTTACTGCTCCTGCTACCAGGCCCTTTACCATATACTTCTGGAAGAAGAAGAATAAAAGAACCATTGGGAGTGTTCCTACGATAGAAATTGTATTGATTAAAGACCAGTCATAGGATAATTCTCCTAAGTACCGGAGCGCTACACCTGCGGATAATGTACGTAAAGAATCTGTCTGAATCAATGTCGATGCGTGGAGATAGTCATCCCAGGAAAGCAGGAATGCATAAATTCCTACTGCCAGCATACCAGGTTTGATCAAGGGCGCTACCACACGAAACAGTATTTGAAAACGACCTGCCCCATCAATCTGCGCTGCTTCCTCTAATTCCACCGGAATCCCATCATAAAAACTGGACATCAGCATAATGGTAAACGGAAGCATGGACGCACCGACTGCAAAGATTAATCCGATTCTAGTATTGATCAAATGAATATCTCCCATTATTTTATATAAGGAAATCAAACGGCTGATAATAGGAAACATCTGGGCAGATGTAAAGGCTGCCACAATCCATCCATTCCATTTAAAATGAAACCTGGACAGCGCATAACCAGACATAATTGCAATAATAGTCGTCATCAGAGCTGCACCGCCGGCAACCAGAAAATTATTCTTGTAGTAAACAAAAAATTCATTATTCTTCGTAAATAAGTCAATATAACTTTGTATGGTCGGCGCTTTTGGAATTAAGGTAGGCGGAAACTTATACGCCTCCATATTGGTCTTAAAAGATGTCAGCAATACCCACAAAAGCGGGAACAGCAGGAACAAAAGAATCAGTGCCAAAACCACATATTTTACAATATTGCCGATTAACCGATTTCGTTTCATCTTATGTTTCCCCCTTCCTATACATCTGACTCTTTAAAGATCCGGTTGTAGAAGAACACTACAACAACCATCATCAGCATCCATACAGTTGTTACTGCTGCTCCGGATCCAAAGTTATTGGAAACAAATGCCTCCCTGTAACTTAAAATTGCCATAGTAGTCGTAGAATTGTTGGGGCCTCCTCCTGTCATAGTCCAGAACAGCGGGAACTGTTTAAAGTTCTCAATAATGGACATGGACACCGTTACTTTAATTACGCTCTTCATATAAGGCATGGTAATACGGAAAAATCTCTGCACAGAATTTGCACCGTCAATTTTTGCCGCCTCCAGCATATCCTCCGGAACATTGGCAAGACCTGCAAGAAGAAGCAGGGTTGCTAACGGAATCTGTTTCCACAGCGCTGCTATGGAAACACCCAGCATTGCCGTTGCCGGATTATTTAAAATTGCAAAATCCGTAACTTTCCCTCCGGTAAGAACGCCTACAATGTATTTTACCAGTCCATACTGGGGCTGGAACATCCACAGCCACACCAGACCAGAAATAATGGTCGGAACCACCCAGGGAACCATCATAATGCTTCTTATAAAACGGGACGCCTTTATATTGCTGTTTAAAACCAGCGCTAATGCCATTCCAAGAACAAACTGTGCCACTACGACTCCAAATACAAATACCAGAGTATTAATCATGGACGGAACCAGTTTTCCGTTGGAAAACAGCTTGGTATAGTTGGCAAAATTATTCCATACTCCCGGTTCCCCCGAAATAATATTGCGCACCCGATAGTCGAAAAAACTTCGATAGATAGAATCCACTACTGGTATTAAAATAAACATGGTTGTTGTGATAATTGCAGGAAGCAGCAGCATCAGTGAAAACATCTTATCTGCTGTATGTCTCTTTAACTTAAAACTTCTCCCCTCTGTGTTCAAAACGCTTCCTCCTCTCCCGCCTGATTTTATTACTTATTCTCATTATAAACATGAAGTCCCGGTCCCCATACTCCTGCCAGGTCCTTTTGCCCGCCTCCTAACACCGGTTCTCTGCTTCCGTCAATCTCCGGATTCGCATAACGCAGAAACCACTGATCCATCTGGCATTTCATTGTCTGAATAAAATTCTGGTATTCTTCTTTATCCATCAGGTTCTCATCCTCATTGGGATCCTTTCTCAAGTCGTAAAACTCATCCGGTCCAAACGGATATCTATGAATATACTTATATTCTTTGCTCCGAATCATTCTGGCTGGTCCGTACTCATCAAATACAACTACTGTCTTTTCTTCGTCTGTTTCCTCTCCCTTTAAAGATTTTAAAAAACTCTTTCCGGGAAGTCCCTCTGCTTCCGGATTTTCTATTCCCAAATAATCCAGAAGTGTGGGCATAAAATCATATCCGCTGCACATATCTTCGCAGACTCTGCCTTCCTGCAAATGTCCTGGATGACTGACAATAAATGGTACTTTCACAGAAGAATCATAAAGATTTAAAGGAAACGTCCCATTGCCTTTTCCCCAGATACCATGATGTCCGCAGTTAAATCCATTGTCGCTGGAAAAGATAACCAATGTATTTTCAGTAAGACCTTCTTGTTCTAACTTATCTAATAGTCTTCCCACATTGGCATCCATGGCGGTTACTGCTGCGAAATATCCGATCAAGCTTTCTCTTGGCCTGTCATATCCGGAAATCACTCCCAGTTTTGCCCATGGATGAGGTTCTCTCTGGGGACAGCTTTTAAATTCACAGTCTTTATAGAGATCCATATATTCCTTTGGATGGCAGTCAATCCATGGAGAATGGGGGGCAGTATAATGAACGCTCAAGTAAAATGGATGTTCCTTATGCTTTTCCCTGTCAATAAACTGCAATGCTTCATCTGTAATGACATCTGTAATATACTCTTTTTCTTCTACATACTTTCCGTCCCGAATCATAGGCGCATTGTAATATGGGCCGCCGCCTTTCTGATGGGTATACCAGAAATCAAATCCCTTTTGAGGATGAACTCCATCTCCTAAATGCCATTTTCCGCTAAGTCCGCATATATATCCGTTTGCCGCTAAAATATCCGTATAACCCGTCTGCCCTTTTAAGTATTCGATGGCTGTCTGGGCGGATCCCCCGTTGCCCCCGCACAAATAATCGTGGACGCCATGCTGTGATGGAATCCTGCCTGTCATCAAAGACGCTCTGGCCGGAGAACACACCGGAGATACGCAAAAGAAATTCTCAAATCTAATCCCCCGTTCTGCTAAACGATCCAAATTAGGTGTATGTATCTCCTTATTTCCATAACATCCCAATGACCAATACCCCTGATCATCTGTCAGAATAAATACTATGTTGGGATGTCTGAAAGCATTTTTATTCTTTTCTCTATCCATAACTCTCCCCTGCTGTCTTTCTCTTCTCCTGCATCCTGTCTGCTTCTCTTATTTTTAAGGGGCGGGATTTTATCCCGCCCAAATCAGAATCCCTATGGCAGAAGCGGCTGTACAGTGCTCTTAAAGTTTTCAATTGCGGCTGCTACATCTTCTTTTCCTACTGTTACTGCCTGACCCAATGCACACAGCTCTAAGTTAAAATCAGACAGGGTTGGGAACTGGTACACTGGAACCGCCTTTTCTACAGCGCCCTGGCCGCCCTTTAAAAATTCGCTGTTTACAACTGCATCCATATTTTCCATTGCCTTCTTGGCAGGATAAGCAGGTGCAATGTTGGCGATATAATCATTTAATACTTCTGGAGTAATCACATACTCAATAAATTTTTTTACAGCATCCACTCTTTCCGGACCATTATCTACTGCTACAAAGCAATGAGACTGCAGGGTAGAAGCGCCTTCTCCAGAACCACCGGACAGCGGCATTGCAGTTGCTGCGAAATTCTCTACTTCCGGATTAATGGATTTTGCTCCGTTATATCCCCAGGTATTGTCATAATACATTGCAACCTGTCCCAGAGCAAATAAATTCCTTAAATCTTTAGGCTTGCAGTTCTGCGGATTGTAGCCCAGTTCATCTAACTGCTGCAGCATGTTCATTGCATCGGTAAATCCCTGATTGTCTACATTAAACTGATTGTTCTCATCAAATACAGTTCCGCCGAATGTCTGTGCAAAAGACTGAATAGAAGAACCAATTACAATCACAGAAGCTGTCGGCTGTCCAAACGGATATACCTTATTTCCATCCTCTGTAGTAAGAGCCGCCAGTTTCGGTGCAATCTCCAACATCTTCTCATAAGTTTTAGGCGGATTTTCCGGATCCAGTCCTGCCTTCTCAAATAAGTCCTTGTTATAGAACAATACAAATGGAGATACGTAAAGCGGAGCGCCGTAAACCTTTCCATCTACCGAATGGGCCTCCAGAATATTGGGATAATAATCTGCCAGAAATTCCGGGCTTAATACTTCATCCATAGGTGCCGCCAGTCCTGCATCTACCAGTGCCGGAATCCAGATCATCTCACTGAAAATGGCATCTACCTTATCTCCGCCGCCAGCCATATTGATTACCTGGTTTAAAATCTCTCCATAAGGAGCAGAAACCCACTCGATCTTAATATTCGGATACTTTGCTTCAAATCCTTCTTTAACATCTGCCCAGAACGTATCATACCCTGCTTCCAGAATTGCATAATTTGCAATCTTTAATGTAATCTCTTCTCCGGATGCTGTCTCACTTCCTCCTTCCGCCTTTGCAGCTTCTGTGACGCCATCACCTGCAGCCGCTTTCGTCGTACTTTCTCCTCCGCCTCCGGAACATGCTGTGGTGACTGCCATTGCAGCCGCTAATCCCAGTGCCAGTAATCCTTTTTTCTTCATAACCCTTCCTCGCTTTCTTGTTTTGTGTTATAGTGCCAGGGGAAAAAGTATTTTTCCCAGTAGTGCTTCTGGTTTATAAAGCCCTGTATCAATACGAGTGTATGTTGCTTTTCTCTGTATACACTCGTATGTATTATCAAGATAAATAACTGCTGCAAAACAGATTGGGGACCTGCCTTACAGCAGCTGCTTTATTTCTTTGTGCTGTCTCTCTCTATCAGTGTAGTATCAAAATCCACATTGTCCGGCTGATTTCCTCCTATCATCTGGGTCAGCATATCAATCGCCGTCTTTGCAATCTCTGCTTTTTTCAGACTGATAGTGCTCAGTTTCGGGGAACAAAAGCGGCTGATGCTGGAATCATCAAACCCTATCACTTTTATTTCTTCCGGAACCCGAAATCCGATCTGCACTGCTGCTGTCATAGCAATGCAGGCAATCATGTCATTTCTGCCAAATATTCCATCTACCTGGGAACCGGTGCGCAGTCTGCGCCTGACATTCTCTTCCAGTTCCTCCTGACTTTTGCATCCGCAGATAATGTTCTCCGGTCCTATCAAAAATCCATTGGCCTCCATCTCATCCACAAATCCGCTGAATCTCATATCATCCGGCGGACTGATATGACCTCTGGCACTGATGCGGTCGATATAAATCATATTCCTGCATCCTTTCTGAATTAGATGGCCGACTGCCGATCTGGCACCTGTATAAAGTCCTGTCCCCAGATACGAAGCTTTCTCAATCGCCTTTTGATGGCGGAGACGTCTGAATACTACCACAGGAATCCCTGCCTGGGTAAACTTTTCTACATACTCCTGCGGAAAACTGGCGGAACTGACAATAATGCCGTCATACTGCCTGCTGATAACCTGAGAGATAAACTCTTCTGTATTGCGGTTTGCGCAAAGAGAAATCAGATAGCCGGAATCATATGCATACTTATCCATCTCACTGACAATACTGGAAAAATATTCATTGGTAATGTGATCCGCAATAAACAGAATCTGGTTGCTCTGCTTGCCTTTTAATGCTCTGGCAATGTTATTGGGACGGTAATTTAAAAGCCTGACCGCCTCTTCTACCCTCTTGCGCTTATCCATCGCAACATAACGGTTGTTGTTAATCACATACGAAACAACTGTCTCACTGACTCCCGCCATCTTTGCTACATCTGCGCGGGTAACCCGCTCCTTGCCCTCTGCCATACTAGCCACTCCTTACTTTCTGCAGCCAATGTGTACACTCGTATGTACTATCTAAATAGTACAACAGTTATCAGGCAATGTCAAGTTGTTTTATAAGTTTTTCTATAACTCAATGCAACAGTTCAACCATGCGAAGAGTTAGACAGGAACAGACGCCCGAAACTTGTTTTCATAAGAATTTTCCTGTCTAACTCTTCATAGGGCAGACGCCTGGCGCTTCTTGTCCGCCACAGGCGGGCAAGAAGATGCATGTCTGAACTGTTACAACTCAATTACCGGAATATGCAGTAGCTGACATACCTGTTTTAGCTCTTCTGCCACATCTGCCCAAACCAGGCTGTAATGATGCGGTACGCCTTCTTCAATAATCTGCTCAATTACTTCCCGCACCGGACGTTCTACCTTTACATTGGCCATGATTCCTCTGGTATAGCGATCCATGTCAACCGCCTCACCCTTCATCAAGAACAGCTTATAGGCTCCGTCAATGTTGCAGAATCTGGCAATGGTCACACATCCCGGCTTTAATGCTCCCCAGAATGCAGTTCCCTGTCCTGCCAGCGGATGATTTCTCATCAGCAGTTCGTATTTGGGGTTTGCCAGAGACGGAGCAGCATTTCCGCAGTGCCAGAATGTCATGGTATTTTTCTCTTCATTGATATTAATCATATCTGTAATAAAGGTGGGAAGTCCGGTCAGATAGTTTTCTGCAATCTGAGCCAGTTCTGCATCTACATCTCCCTCGCATCCAATGTGAACACCATCGTCTGCCAGGCGGCCCAGCACTGCGCATGGAGTCGTGTGAAGATTTCCCATTTCAGGCCAGCACTTAATCACTCCATAATCATAACCCTGAGCTGCCATCACTTCTTTTAATGCCAGATATAATTTAGAGTGATTTTCTAAATGGCCGTCCGGAAGTGTGTCCATGTTGTAAGTCTGCTCCATTTTTTCCATGTCTGCCTTCCAGTCATTTTCCGGAAGAGTTTCCATTTTATCAAAAACCACTTTTAAGTCTGTCTCTTCGATCTTGACTCCGAAAGTCCGGCGAATCAGTCCCTCGTCAAACGCGCAGTTATAAAATGCAGTGGGACGGTATCCCAAAAGCCCCAAATTCGTCTGCTTCATAGCTTTTACTGTGTGGTAGGCCAAAGTCAGCGCTCTTACCTTGGATGCAGCCCTTTCATCTTCTTTGCTGCCGTATACAGTATGATAGACTGCTCCCAGCCTGCGCAGAGATGCAGCATTCATAGTCATGGAACAAAGGGCATTGGCATAAAGTCTGGTGTTTTTTTCAAACGGAACCTCATATGGCGCCCACAAGATAATGGGAACCTGTACGGTTTCTGTCAGATAAGCCGCTGCATCATCTCCTGTAAACGCACCATATACCAAAACCATTAGATCTACGCGCTCCTGCCTAAACTGGTCCGCAATGGATTCTAAGGCCTCCTTTGTACATCCAATCTCAGAAGCCTTTACCACATGGATCTGAGGAAGTGTTTCCTCAAGCCATGCACCGTATTCCCGATCCCGCTGCTCCGGAAGTTCTTTCGGCCAGCGTCCGGAATAAGTTGTCACGAATCCTACATTCAATTTTTGCTTCATAATCCCCCTCCTGTCATCTATTTTGTACAATTTATTACTTGTAAACACGTATGTATACAGTTATAGTAACACAGCTTTCTGATTTGTCAAGAATTATTTTAAAGCAATATGCCCGCACTCTTTAAAATAATTCCTGCCGCCAGTGTGATACCTACCAACTGATACATGTTCCACTTTCTTACTTTTACAAGGTAACACAAAATCCCAGTCAGCGCCGCTGCTGACGCTGATGGAAGCAGCATATCGGCCATCTCCTGCATGGGAAACTCTGCCAGTTCAATGTTCACACTGGTGACCACAAGACCAGTAATAATTGCTGTCCCAACCATTCTGGCTCCTCTGGAAATAGGCCCCAGATAGTCCTTCATCTTATCTGCCAGAGATGTGCTCAGCCGAAATCCAAGTTCTTCATTGAATAGTTTCAGCCCCAAAAGCAGCCCATTCATCCCCAGCAGGAAAACAATCGGTCCTGCAATCATTTCATTTTGCGCCATGGATGCGCCGATTGTGGAAAATATTGGCGCAAAGCAAAATTGCACCAGGGAATCCCCGATTCCTGCCAGCGGCCCCATTAACGCCAGACGCACATCTCTGGTATCTCTGGCAGACATTCCCTTTTGAAAAGAGACTAAATGAAAGCTGGTCAGTATGGGCAGAAAATTGGGATTGACACTGCAGTATCCCATGCTGTCCCTTAATTCCTGGCGCAGTTCTTCCTCATTGCGGCACATTTGCTTTAATGCCGGATACAGAATTTCGGCATATGCCACTCCTTCATAATTGCCGTAATTATAGCTGTTTTGAAGAAAATATGCTTTTAATGCTGTTTTTCTGGAAAGACGGCGCAGTTCTTTTTGAGGGATCCGACCCTGGCGCAGAGAAATATCCGGGGACACTTCCTTTTTCCCATCTTTTCTCTTTTGGAGCCAGCCAGAAGATTTTCTTCTTTTGTCCCCTGCTGCGAAACAGGCTGCTGCTGACGCTGCCAGAAACGTTACAATCACAGAGCAGTTTAAATATGCAGTCATCACATATCCCAGCAGTGCAAAGAGGGCAATATCCCGACTGAACATGATGCTTAAAATCACTGCAAATCCTACAGCCGGAAGGAGCTTTCCGGCTGTTTCCAGCCCTTCTGTCAGCCATTTTGGAATCAGACCAATCAGCACTTCCAGATTTTGATTCTGGGATGCTGCCAAAAAACCGATTAAAAACCCTGCTGCCAAAAACATGAAAATCGTGCTGTTGGCAAGGAAATGAAACTTTTTATAATTTCCCTTTGAAACTGCCTGTTCTGCCTTTGGCACAAGTCCGGTGGCCACTGTATAAATTCCTGTAATCATAAATTGAATCAAAATGGCAAATGGAAAGGAATATGCTAACGCTGCTTCCGGATCCATTCCCTGTTTCTTCATGGTAATAGCTAAAATCGCTCCTATAATCCCTGGTCCTGCCGGATTCGGAGGAACTGACCCGCCGGAAGATACTCCAAATCCTAAAAAAGCCAGTTCCCCTACTGCTCCCATAAGAAGTCCGGTCTCTATGTCTCCCAAAATCACTCCGACTCCTGCTGCCATCACCAGGCAGCGGGTAAGATACGTTCCCATCAGCATACCGGTCATGCAAATGGCGGTCCAAGCTCCTATGCAGACACATTGAAGAGTGGTAATTTCCATTGTCTTTTTCCCTCGTTTTCTCTTTGTGTACATACGAGTGTATTTCTTTTTATTTATATTTTAATCAACCATTGTCTTTTTGTCCAGGGAATTTTATAAGCTTGCGTAACACATTTTAAAAGGCTGCACACTAATTTCTTCTTAATGCGCAGCCCCTTATTTTTATTTATTCTCCAAACACTTTTTTCCCTTTTACAAAGGTTGCCGCAACTTTGCAGGAATCATCTAAAATAATAAAGTTGGCTTCCAGTCCTTCTTTCACAAATCCGTACTGATTGTCCACTCCGATTAATTTCGCCGGGTTTTCTGTCAGCAGCGGAAGGATCTCTTCTACTGACTTTCCAGTAAATGCAAGAAGATTCTGCAGCGCTCTTCCCGTAGTTAGGGTACTGCCTGCGCGGCTTCCTCCATCTGCCAGTTTTGCATCTCCATTTACCACTACTACATCATTGACTCCCAGTTTATAATTGCCGTCTGGAAGACCTGCTGCCATAATAGAGTCTGTAATCGCTACCACTCTGTCCAGTCCCTTTGTCTTTAAAATCAGTCGGACGGTTCCTGGATGGAGATGAAGGCCATCGCAGATTACTTCGCAATACACATTGTCATCTTCCAGAACTGCTCCCCAGATTGCCGGGAAATGCTGGTGAAGAAGCTTCATGGCATTGCCGGTGTGGGTAGCTGCCATTGCTCCGTTTGCAATCGCAGCCCTGGCTGTATCATAATCTGCTCCGGAATGGCCGATGGCTACCTGGATTCCCAGTTCCTTCAGCTTCGGAATATCTTCCACCATACCGTCTACTTCTGGTGAAACGGTAATATAACGAATGTCTCCTTCTGCCGCTTTCTGGTATTCTTCTACCAGCGGAATATTTTTTGCCTGAAGAAGGTGTTCTGGCATAGCGCCTTTATAGTCGCTGCAAAGGAACGGCCCTTCCAGATGGATTCCCATCATAACGGCACCATTGTGCTCAATTCCTTTTTCTGCCTTCCAGTCTTTGTATGCTTCGATACAGGCCAGAGTCTGCTCTCTGGTATCGGTAAGAACGGAACCCAGCCAGCCTGTGGTTCCCTGACTTGCCATAAACCGGCAGATTTTTTCGTATCCTTCCGTATCCGCGCTGTTTACGTCCACGCCTGCCGCTCCATGGGTATGAATATCCAAAAATCCAGGAACCAGACGGCGGCCTTTTAAGTCTACCCGTTCCGCTTCCGGATCGGAAATCCATTCTCCGATATGGGTAATCTTTCCGTCCTCCGCCAATACATTTAAACGCTGAAATTTGTGTTCTTTATAAACCAGTCCATTATAAAATAAAACTTTGCTCATAGTATCCCCTTTCTCCCCAGTCAGAATTTTCTTTATAGGTAAACGTTCAGGACGGCATGGGTTCGCCGTCCTGAGTTGGTTTTTTTATAACATTCAGCCATGCATCTTCCTGCCCGCCTGAACTGCTACCTTTATTTTACGTATGCATCCGGATGTGCACAGTGGTTGGTTCCGTCATAAACCTCGTCTTTCATCATCAGATGAACCGCACTCAACTTGAAAGTCTGTGGAAGAGCCAAAATCTTTGGATTCGGGCCAACATACTTCTTCATTGCATCCTGAAGAGCTTCTTCGATGGTAGCACGGGTCTTCAAGCCCATTCCTCTTGCATATCCAGGCTCCTGGGCGCCACAGATGTAAATAGCAGATGTGTTCATCTCTGCAATCTGGCCGCAGCTCATCATAGAGAATCCGTGGAATGGATGGAATGCGTTTCCGAAGCGGTATTTCCGAATGTATTCTTCATTGGTAGCAAATAACTGGCCGTACCGGTCCATATCGGTCAGTACGTTCATATGGTCATGCTGGAACATATCGTAGCACTCACGCAGATATGGCCACAATTCATCATGGAAATAGCCGTTGCAGATAGATGCACAGATAATTACACAATTATCCTTCATAACTCTCTTATGGCGGATAACCTGTGCAGACAGAGCCTGCATCATCATAATCGGGTTAGTTCCCATACCATCGCCATAGTGGAAGAACTGAGGCATACCAAATACCATTACATCGTATTTTTCTTCTGCAAATGGAACGTAAGTACGCTTGTCTGCTGTCTTCCAGGACAGGGGCTGCATCTCTTTTGCATAACCGCTGTTGATCTCAATCTGGCGGGACTTGGTATCCAGCACAGCATCACAGCAGAAGAACTTTTTGCCCATATGCTCTTCCATCTTCATGCCGATTTCATCGAATTTACTTCTCATCAGGGATTTTCCGCTGACCGGAGTAAAGTCTTCGCGGTGCATAACCTGTGGAACATGGTGGGAAGCAATGGAGCTCCAGTGGTTCAAACCGGTAGCGCAGTGCTTATAGCCGCCTGAATAACCGCCGTATGGGTTGCCCTGGGTATGGCCGATCAGAATTGCAACATCACTGTCATGTACGTAACGGTTTAAGAATACCGGGTCGCCTCTGTCTGTCAGTCCGCAGTCTACCAGATGATCGTAATCCTCACTGTCGTGATTGATAATCTGTCCGGTATACCAGAATTCATTAAACAGTTCCGGTCCTAATACATTGTAAATCTCTTCTTTGGTATTCTTTCTGTGAAGGCCGTTGGAGCAGATTAACATAATGTCCTTCTTTTCAACGCCAACGCTGTACAGTTCTTTCAGAATCAGCTTAATGGAAACTTTTCTATGGGAAGTCGGCTGCTCGCCGCCTTTTACTCGGTCTGGGAAAATAATGGTAACTTTGGATCCCTTGTGAGCCAGTTCAGTCAGAGGAGGCATTCCAATGGGGTTGCGGATAGACTCTAAGGTCTTTGCCTCTAATTCTTCTTCTGGAATACAAGGCGGATCCGGTACGGTCACTCCTGGAATAAATACGTCTGTATTGTCGGGAAGTTCTGCAGCCATTAAGCCCTGGCCATATTCAAACTCTAATTTCATAGCGATTCTCCTTCTTTTGCTTTATTTACCCATATAAGTTCTGATAATCTCTAAATACTCATCCGGATAGAAACCAATTTCTCCCTGGAATCTGGTTAATGCAATGAGACCTCCGTCCATTACCGGAATGGACGCTAACATTTCTGCATTGTCTACCTTTAAGCCGCCGCCGTATACAACGTCCATGCCGCCGGTTACTTCTTTGACATAAGCGCCAATCTTGGTAATGTACTCTTTATCCGGCGGAATCTTGCCTGGTCCAATGGCCCAGATTGGCTCGTAAGCAATGGTTACTTTAGACTTATCAACACCTTCCAGACCGGTTGTAAGCTGTTCTTTTAATACTTCCTGCCATCTGTCCTGCTCTTCGGCAGACTCTCCGATGCAGTATAGCACGCTCAGACCTGCCTTTACAGCTGCCTGAATCTCTTTATTTAACAGACGGTTGACTGCCGCAGTATCGGTAACTCCTGCCTCTGCTAACACTCCTGCCTTGTCGCGGCGCTCTTCACAGTGGCCGATAATGGTAGTCGTACATCCAGCCGCTTTCATGGCATTTCCAGTACGGTTGGTAGTAAATGCACCGAAGTTTCCTCCGACTGCAGTATCATCCCGGTAAACGCTCTGGCAGCCCACCTGAACCGGACTGTTTTCGCAAAGAGCAGACGCGGCACCAATTACATGGGCTTCTGGGAAATACATTGCAAACTCTACGTCATCTTCTGCATATTTTTTCAATGCTTCCTGGGTGTTGCTTACAATAAATGCACCCCAGTCTTTTACCGGCGCAATGCTGTTGACCCCGCCGTATTCTTTTGGAATATCGAACCGTTTCAGGTTCAGGAAAATGTGTTTCATTCCTTATCATCCTCCTTATAGTAATCATTAAAATCAATGAAATCTCTTAATTCCGGTCCAATTAACGGACGGCACCAGTTTACAAACTCTTCGGTAACGTCATTTCTTCTCTCGTTTACGTAAGACTTTGGAATCACTCTTTCATACAGCATTACCTGTTCGATCGGGATCCGCTCTACGTGAATCTTGTAAGAACCGTCTTCTGTCTCGTCTCTGATAAAGCCAATCATCACGCCGCTTTCGCCGTTCATGGCTGCTTTTAAAGCTTCTCTTCCTGCCAGAACTGCTTCGTCTCTGTCTACCGGAGACTGCCATGCGATGGAAGCTCTGCCGCAGATACCCGGCTTTTCACTTCTGGCCTTAATGCCCAGCTTCTTGATAACCAGATTTGCCAGATGAGCGCTGACATCTCCATAATAAGTTGCCCTTCCGCTCTTAAAAATAGGCGGAACGATTGGCTCGCCTTTTTCATTTTTCAAGCCTTCGCTGGCAACGACTACGACTCCGCCCAGTTTGTCGTAAAGCTTTTTCACGTCTTCCAGGAATTCTTCTTCGTTAAATGGGAACTCCGGCAAATAAATCAGATGAGGCGCATCTCCAGGATTTTTTCTTGCCAGTGCAGACGCTGCTGTAATCCATCCGGCATTCCGTCCCATTGCTTCAATAACGCAGACATGAATCGGAAGGGATTTTACATCCACTCCCACCTCTGCTGTTGTTGCAGCTATGTAGCGGGCCGCACTTCCATATCCAGGAGTATGATCCGTAATTGCAATGTCATTGTCAATGGTTTTTGGAATTCCGACTACGTTGATTCCATGTCCTTCGCAGGCATGGTAAATCTTTCCGCAGGTGTCCATGGTGCCGTTGCCGCCGTTTAACAAAACATATTTAATATCATATTTCTTAAAAATCTCCGGCATTGCCTGGTAATCTTCTTCCTCTAATGCATAACGGGAAGAACCGATTGCGGTTGCTGGTGTTTCCAAAAGAAGTTTCAGCTTTTCCTCCGGAAACTGGAGCAAGTCGAAAAAGTCCTCTTTAAAAATCGCCTCGCTTCCTCCCATTGCGCCGTAAACCTTGTCAATCTTGCCGCTTGCCTTTGCCTCTTCCAGCACTCCATACAAGGAAGAGTTGATTACGGCTGTCGGCCCGCCGCCATGAACTACCAATACATTCTCAGCCACTGGTATCGCCCTCCTTTTAGCATTTTCACATACAATAGATTTTCCTATGATTGCATTTTAGCACATTTTACAACAAACAGGGAACTCTTTTTACTCAAACGTTTGGCTTAAGTTTCGCAAAATAATTGTAACAGTTCAGCCATGCATCTTCTTGCCCGCCTGTGGCGGACAAGAAGCATCTGGCGTCCGCCCTATAAAGATTCAGACAGGAAAACTCTTATGAAAACAGGCTTTCAACGCTTTTTCCTGTCTGAATCTTCACATGGCTAAACTGTTACAAATAATTTCTATTCCGTCGTCTTTCCTCTTGTCATCTAGTTTTTAATACTATATAATAGAGCAAAGAGGTGACACCATGAGCAAAACAAATGAAGAGCGTTTAAATGACCTGTTTGCCCGACTGGATTCTCTGTCCTATATCAAGCCTGATTCGATTCCGGATATTCCCTTATATATGGATCAGGTGACTACCTTTATGGACGAGCATCTCGGCCAGACCAAGCGGTACCCGGAAGATAAGGTTTTAACGAAAACCATGATTAACAATTATGCCAAAAATAACCTTCTGCCTCCTCCGATTAAAAAGAAGTATTCCAAAGAGCACATGCTAATGCTGATTTTTATCTATTACTTTAAGAATCTTCTGTCTTTTCACGATATCGAGGAGCTGTTTCGGCCGATTTTGGGAAAACATTTCAGCAAAGAGTCCGGACTGTCCTTAGAGCGGATTTATAATGAAGTATTTTCCCTGGAGGATGGACAATTAAAAAATCTCAAGGCAGATGTGGCAGAAAAATTTCTCCAGGCAAACCAGACCTTTTCGGATGCGCCGGATACTGACAGGGAATATCTCCAGTTATTTTCTTTTATCTGTGAACTTTCTTTTGATGTTTATCTGAAAAACCAGATGATTGAAAGACTGATTGACGGGCTTAGAGACGGTCAGGAAACAGGAACTAAAAAGAAACGGTAACAGGTAATGTGAAAAAGGATGCTGAAAAATTATCTTTTTCCATAATTTTCAGCATCCTCTTTGTACCTGCTAATCACTCTTCGCCAGAATCCTGCTCTTCCAGTCTGGCAAAGACCATGTCATATCCATCATTTCCATAGTTCAGAGAGCGGTTTACCCGACTGATTGTGGCTGTGGAAGCCCCTGTCTTTTCTGCAATTTCCAGATATGTCTTACCCTCCCGCAGCATCTTTGCTACCTCATAGCGCTGGGACAGGGAAAGCAGTTCGTTAATCGTACACACATCCTCAAAAAATGTGTAACACTCTTCTGGTGACTTTAAAGTCAAAATTGCCTGAAAGAGATGATTGACTGCATCTGTCCTGAGTTTTTTATTCATGCATGAACGCCCCTTTTTGACTTTGCTTTTAGTACAATGTTATTTTAACATACTAAAGTTTCAAAGTCCACAGTTTCAACTTAAGAAAGCAAAAATTTTTCTACTGCCAGGGCTACTCCGTCTTCATTGTTGGATGCAGTAATATAATTCGCTGCTTTTCTCACAGAAAGAACTGCGTTTTCCATGGCAACTCCAAGACCAGCATACTGTATCATAGTCAAATCATTATATCCATCCCCGCAGGCAATCATTTCTTCTCTGGAAATCCCTAAAAGTTCCAGCAAAACTGCCAGCCGCTGAGCCTTATCTATTCCCTTTGGGAGAATTTCCAGAAAAAACGGTTCGGATCGGTATACAGAAAAATCTCTTCCCAGAGCAGCCTTTACAAGCGGTTCTACCGTTGCCAGATATCCTTCATCATCCACCATAAGAAATTTGGGGACCGTAAGGTCTGCTACGTATTCTTCCATGTTTTCCAGTTCCCGAATCTTAAGACCGTTAATCTTTGCCTCCAATTCTACATAAGGATCCTCTTTCTTCAATGTGAGTATCGTATCATTTTCATAGGTCAGAATGTTTACCTGATGCTCCCTGGCCAGTCCCATAATGGTCCGGTTCATGTGCTGCGGCAGCAAAATAGAGGATACTGACTGTCCAGTACGGCAGTCGATGATCATTCCTCCATTAAAAGCCAGGATATAACCGCCATATTGTTTTAATTTTAGTTCCTCTGCCAGATGCACGATCCCCTGGGTGGGACGGCCGGAGGCCAGAACCACGATTATTCCGCGTTTCTGTGCCTCCATCAAAGCTTCTTTTGTTCTGGGCGTAATTTTCTTCTCCCGGTTTGTTAATGTGCCGTCTAAGTCCAGCACAATCATTTTGTAATTCATGACTTCTCCATGCTGATTTTTCTCTATTTGCTCTGTCGGTTCCGGTTGTAATTAATCAGACATCCAGCCTTTACAATTTCCCGCTCTTCTGCTGTCATATCTGCAATATAAAGCTGAATTTCTTTAATACTGTTTCCAATCACATAGGCTGTAATATTCTGCAGATCTCCGTCCAGTGCTTTCCTGATTCCGGGAATATAGATGTAGTCCCCTACTTCAAATTCCGGATCTGCCTCCATCTGGAAGGGCAGCATGCCCCAGTTCATTACATTGGAGCGGTAACGTTTGGTGGCATATTCTCTGCAGATATTGGCAAGACCGCCGATGACTCTCTGGCAGCTGGCCGCCTGCTCTCTGGCAGATCCGTCTCCCGGCTTTACTGCATAAACCATGCTTCCAATCTCCGTATCCATAGCCTGTATTGCTTCATTTCCCGGAATGGCGCGGATCTTGTCAAATACAGTCTTTAGTTCTTTGTCCAGTGTTATCGGATCGGTTCCGGACACCCTGGCTTTTTCCAATTTGTCTACTTCCTTCGTGCGGCCTACATACTCCGGATCTCTTCTGGACAAAGTAAACTCTGCCAGTCCCAGAGGATTGGAACGGTAAGAGGATGTCTCACCAGAAGGAATCAGTTCGTCTGTAGTCGTAACTGCATCCATAATCTTGGAGCAGACTTTTACCACAATGTTGTCTGCCAGAGGACTCATTTCAGGCCAGTCCTTAATATTGGGACCATAAATTAACTCTGCCTGCTGATCCCCTTTTTCAAATCCGAAGTATACTCTGTGGTCGTAAGAAGTCCGGTCAAATTCATATGCCGGAACCTTTCCAAAGCACTCCATTCCTTCTGCTGAAGTTAAAATTCCTCCATTGGCAGCAGTAGCTGCAATGGAGCGGGCATCCATAAGGGCGACTGCCGCCATTTGCCCATTGCCTGGTTTGGAACCCTCTCTATTGGGGAAGTTTCTGGTAGTATGGCGGATGCTCAGGCCATTGTTGCAGGGCGTATCACCAGCGCCAAAACATGGGCCGCAGAATGCAGTACGGATAATGGCGCCTGCTGCCATTAAATCAGACACTGCTCCCTTTTTCACCAGATCTGCAAATACCGGCTGAGAGGACGGATACACTGCCAGAGAAAACTCATCGCAGCCGCAGTTCTTTCCTCTTAACGCATTGGCTGCTTCAATTACATTGGTATAGTTGCCGCCTGCACATCCGGCGATAATTCCCTGCTGAACCAGAAGTTTTCCGTCCTTAATCTTATCTGTAAGGGTAAAAGAAGCCTTTCCTCCGCCTATCTGCTGTGCACTCTTTTCCACTTCCCGCAAAATATCAGAAAGATTTGCGTTTAATTCGTCAATCTCATATGCATTGCTGGGATGGAACGGGAGAGCAATCATAGGTTTAATGGTGCTTAAATCCACATAAACACAACCGTCATAGTAGGCCACTTCTGCCGGATTCAGTTCTTTATAATCTTCTCCCCGTCCATGCATGGTCAAGTAAGCTTTGGTATCCTCATCGGTTTTCCATATGGAACTTAGACAGGTGGTCTCTGTGGTCATAACATCTACGCCGTTTCTGAAATCAGTGTCCATAGAGGCAATACCAGGACCTACAAATTCCATTACTTTATTCTTTACATATCCGCTCTTAAATACAGCTTTGATGATTGCAAGGGCAATGTCCTGCGGACCTACGCCGACATTTGGCCTTCCGTCCAGATAAATAGCAACAACTCCTGGATAGGCCACATCATATGTATCTTTAAGAAGCTGTTTTACCAGTTCTCCGCCGCCTTCTCCCACTGCCATGGTTCCCAAGGCTCCATAACGAGTGTGGCTGTCGGATCCTAAAATCATCTTGCCGCAGCCTGCCATCATTTCTCTCATATACTGATGGATTACCGCGATGTGAGGAGGAACATAAATACCGCCGTATTTTTTTGCAGCAGAAAGGCCAAACATATGATCATCTTCATTAATCGTACCGCCCACAGCACACAGTGTATTATGGCAGTTGGTCAGTACATAGGGGATGGGGAATGTCTCCATGCCGGATGCTTTTGCTGTCTGGACGATTCCTACAAATGTAATGTCATGGGATGCCATGGCGTCAAAACGCAGCTTTAAATGTTCCATGTCATCCGCCGTATTATGAGCTTTTAAAATTGAGTAAGCAATGGTCCCCTTTTTTGCTTCTTGTTTATACGCGGCTTTTCCGGTCATTGCTTCTACTTTCGCTGCATCTGACTCCGGAATCAGAGTCGTGCCGTTTACCAGATACGCACCGCCGTCATATAATGAAATCATATCCTATTCCTCCTCTTGGTCTTCTCTGTCTGCAAAACAATGCAGATGAATGTCTGCTTACATTTAACCCCAACATCATACCATTAATAGCGCCACATTACAAGTGTGACGGCATTGGAACCTGTTATCTTTTCCGGCATAAGATAAACTAGATCACTGACCTTCTGGAGGTTTGTCAAAATGTTTCTTCGCTCCGTCTTTCATAAAACGTTTGCCGTCTGTTCTGCTGTAACCAGCCTGGCTCTTTTTCTTACTGCCTGTTCCCCAAAAACTTCTCCTGAACACGCCGGTCAATCCACTCCCATCACCTTAAGTGAAGTCGCTCATTCCATCTTTTATGCTCCTCAATATGCAGCTATTGAACTGGGATATTTTAAAGATGAAGGCATTGATCTGACTCTGGTAAACGGGGCCGGGGCTGACAAAGTTATGAGCGCTCTCATATCCGGCGATGCAGATATCGGCTTTATGGGTTCAGAAGCCAGCATTTACACCTATGCCAACGGCGCAGAAGACTACGCTGTAAACTTTGCCCAGTTAACGCAGCGGGCCGGAAATTTCCTGGTTGCAAGAGAGCCGGATCCTGACTTTTCCTGGGAAAAATTGTCCGGCGCATCAGTTCTTGGAGGAAGGGCTGGCGGTATGCCGCAAATGGTATTTGAGTTTATTTTAAAGAAACATAATCTGGATCCAGCCACCGATCTCTCAATTGACCAGAGCATCAGCTTTGGCCTGACTGCTGCCGCCTTTCCTTCCAGTTCTGCTGACTATACTGTAGAATTCGAGCCATTTGCCACAGCCCTGGAAAAAGAGGGAACCGGTTATGTAGTCGCTTCCCTTGGAACCGAATCCGGTTATGTACCCTATACTGCCTACTGCGCGAAAAAAAGTTTTTTGGAAAATCATCCGGAAGTCATCCAGTCTTTTACCAATGCTATCCAGAAAGGATTGGATTATGTAAACTCTCACTCGGCTGAAGAAATCGCCAAAGTTATCCAGCCTCAGTTTCCAGATACCGATTTAGACAGTCTGACCACCATTGTTGGCCGCTATAAAGAACAAGATACCTGGAAAAAAGATACTGTCTTTGAAAAAGAAAGCTTCGAGCTGCTGCAAAATATTCTGAAAGAAGCCAGTCAGCTTCCAGAGCGGGTTCCCTACGAAAACCTGGTAACTGCAGAATTTTCTAAAAAAGCAGCCCAATAATGCAGAAACAGCTCACAGCGTCTTTCCTCTGATGCTGTGGGCTGTCATGTCACTACGGACTGTCTTTTAAAGTATTGCCAGTTCTTTATTTCCTCTTTCACAGATGCTATATCCTGGCTTAGTTTTCTGCACGCTTCCTCTAAATCGCCTGTTCGGATGCTGTTTACAATTTCCTTATGGCACTGATTATTCGTCTCGTTTGACTTCTGCCAGGCTGTATGAAAATATTGTGCAATGTATCTGGAACTTTGTTTTAAATTTTTCTGAAGTTCCTGATATCCATAGGCATTGTGGTTTAATTCATACAATATGAACTACCCATTGTCTAAAACCAATGGGCTTCCTGCTTCTCAGACCTCGTGTCTTTGCCTCGGTTGACTCAAAGCAGACGTTCACTGAAGGTCGTTCGCCCTACTATCTGCACAGGCATTAATTCGGGCAGTCCCTGCCCTATATATTTTTCTTTATGCTATTTGCTTTAATTTTACAGGCGACTTGTCGATCCGCAAATTACACAGCCGCGTCACTGTGCGCTTCTATCCTAAAATTTTACTTCCCCAACTCCATAACATCGGAAAAATCCAGCATTCCGCAGCTACCCCTGCTATGCACAGCATAAGCAGACAGAATACTAAAAATAATTTAGGAGAAGTCCCATCCTTTTTAGCAAAAGCTGCCAGGCCAAACCAGACCAGACCATAAAATAAACTGTGGGGCAGCACGCTGAGCAGAAAATAAAGCAGTCCTGTCAGTCCCTTCTGCCAGGTAAAAACAGACAGAGTCACCCCCATTGTCAGTCCGGCATAGGCAAAGATTCCCAAAAAACATGGCATTCCGTAAGGAGTCATTCCAATCAGCCATCCGATAAAAGCAGTCAAAATCCGCCTCCTAAGCAGATGCAGAAATAATCCAATATCTGCTGATACTGACTTGGAATCCATAAGTCCTGCTGCTCCTCCTGCTGAAAAAGGAAAGGCGCTTAATCCTGATTTTATTTCGCTGCTGGCCATATTTAACAAACTTGTACCTGCTATAATTCCAACCAGAAAACTGATTAAAAGTCCATCTCCATAAGATATCCGAATTTTTTTCATAGAGGTAAAACAGCCTCCCATCTTGTTTATCACAATCTATGCGGGAGGCCGTCTACTTATCTCAGATTTCCGTACTTGGCTGCATAAGTCATAATCGCAGCCACCGTCTTTCCATCTGTCATCTTGCCAGAGTAAATAAGTTCCTGCAAATCTTTTAACTCCCATTCTTCCAGTTCAATTTGTTCGTCCTCGTCCAAATGCTGTCTGGAAGGAATTAAATCTTTGGCCAGAAAAATATCAATATATTCATCACAAAATGCAATAGTCGTGTTAATGCTCAAAAGATACTCCAGTTTTTCACACCGATATCCGGTCTCTTCTTCCAATTCCCGGTAAGCGCACTCAATCTTTGGTTCATCCGGCGCATCCAGTTTGCCTGCCGGTATCTCCAGTGTATACCGATCCAGAGCATTACGGTATTGGCGCACCATCAAAATCTTGCCGTCTGCGGTAACCGGTACAACTGCTGCTGCGCCGTCATGATGAATAAAATCCCATTGAGCCTCATGACCATTGACCTCAACCGTATCCTCGTAAAATTTTAAAATCGTACCTGTATATTTCAGTTCTCTCTTTTTGCGGATAACAGGTACCGTTTCCCGTTTTCCCTTAACTTCTTTTCCCATAAATTCCTTCCTTTCTGCCGCAATAACATTATTTCAGCCTGGCATTTTTTGCATAACTGGCATCGCAGGCCTTTATAACAGCACTTCTAAAACCATTTTCCTCTAATGCAGACACTCCTTCAATGGTAGTTCCTCCAGGAGAACAAACCATATCTTTTAGTTCCCCCGGATGCATCCCCATGTCCAGAACCATCCTGGCGCTTCCTAAAACTGCCTGCGCCGCCATCTCATAGGCATCTTTCCTTGGCAGTCCATATTTTACTGCCCCATCTGCCAGCGCCTCAATAAACATATATACATATGCCGGAGAGCAGCCGCTTACACAGCCTACTGCATCAATCAGCCGTTCAGGTATCCACTTCATTTTTCCAAAAGAATTAAAGATTTTTTCTATCTCCAGCCGTTCCTGCTCTGTAAACTGGCTGTCATCTGCACAGACTCCGCTCATCCCTTCTCCCACCAGTGCCGGAGTATTGGGCATGGCGCGGACAATCCGTTTGTCTGCCCCCAGCTTTTCTTTTAAGTATTGAATATCAATTCCTGCAGCAATAGAAATGATAATATGTTCCCTGCTTATGGCCGAAGCCAGATCCCCCAGAACCTGATCCATATACTGGGGTTTTACAGCCAAAACCAGATATTTTGATTTTGCCGCACAATCGTTTCCATCTGCTGCAGCCAAAACGCCAGTCTGCTCTTCTATCCACAAAACCCGTTCTTTATTGATTTCAAAAAATGTCATTTCCTCCTTCGGAATATGCGCCAGCAGTCCCTTTAAAATCGCATATCCCATGTTCCCCATTCCGATAAATCCAACGTTTGCCATAATCTCTCCTTTTGCTCTGTAAAGAAAAAAGCGTCCGGACGCACCACATGAATGGGGCATCCAAACGCCTTTGTCATTTTCCAAGGTCTTAAAGCCTATTTTGCGTAATCGATCACCCGCGATTCCCGGATAACGTTTACCTTAATCTGTCCTGGATATTCCAGTTCGTCTTCGATTCTCTTTGAAATATCACGAGCCAGCAATACCATGCCGTCATCGTTAATCTGATCCGGAACAACCATAATCCGGACCTCTCTTCCTGCCTGAATCGCAAAAGACTTGTCCACTCCTTTGAAGGAATTGGTAATATCTTCTAATTGTTTCAATCTGTTGGTATATGTCTCCAGAGTCTCTCGTCTTGCACCTGGCCTTGCAGCGGAAATAGTATCTGCCGCCTGGACAATGCAGGCAATCAGACTCTGAGGTTCAACATCGCCATGGTGGGATTCCACTGAATTAATGACTGTCGCAGACTCTTTATACTTGCGGCACAAGTCTACACCCAGTTGGATATGGGAACCCTCCATCTCATGGTCAACGGACTTGCCAATGTCATGTAATAATCCGGCACGCTTTGCCAGACGGACATCTAAGCCCATCTCAGCAGCCAGTAACCCTGCAAGCTGGGCTACCTCAATCGAATGCTTCAATGCATTCTGTCCATAGCTGGTTCTGAACTTCATCTTACCAAGAAGTCTCACTAATTCAGGATGAATGCCATGAATGCCTACCTCAAGGGTGGCCGCTTCTCCTTCTTCCCTCATCATAGTTTCCACTTCTTTTTGTGCTTTTTCAACCATCTCTTCAATTCTGGCCGGATGAATTCGTCCGTCCACAATCAAGCGTTCCAAAGCAATACGGGCTACTTCCCGTCGAATGGGATCAAACCCTGATAATACGACTGCTTCCGGAGTATCGTCAATAATCAGTTCCACACCAGTCAAAGTTTCTAAAGTGCGGATATTGCGTCCCTCTCGTCCAATGATTCGTCCCTTCATCTCGTCATTGGGAAGCTGTACAACAGAAACTGTCGTTTCTGCAACATGATCGGCAGCACATCTCTGGATGGCTGTCACAATGTAATCCTTTGCCTTTTTATCGGCCTCTTCTTTTGCTTTGTTTTCCAGTTCCTTAATTAGTTTTGCTGTGTCATGCTTTACGTCTTCTTCAACAGATTTTAAAAGATATTCCTTTGCCTGTTCGGAGGTTAGGCCTGAAATTCTCTCCAGTTCCTGTATCCCTTTCTCGTAAAGTAAATCCACTTCTGCAGAACGCTTTCCCAAAGATTCCTCTCTGGAAAGTAATCCTGCTTCCCTTTTTTCAAGGGCATCTGCTTTCTTTTCTACGTTTTCCTCTTTGCTTAATACTCGCCGTTCATAACGCTGAAGTTCTGCTCTTCTCTCTTTTGTTTCTTTTTCCAGCTCATTCTTAGTCTTTAATGACTCTTCTTTCGCTTCCAGAAGAGCTTCCCGCTTCTTGGTTTCTGCTACCTTTAACGCTTCATCTATTATCTCCCTGGACTTTTCTTCGGCAGAGCCAATCTTATTCTCATAACTCTTGATCCGATACTGAGTTGCCACAATCCAGGTAATAACAGCTACTACTACGCCTGTTATACATGCAGCTATTACTGGTGACACAGGAGCACCTCCTTATTTAGTTTTCATTGTACGAACTACAACAGTATAATTTTATACGTTTTTCGGTAATGTGTCAAGTCTTATACAGGGCCTTTGGGAAATTACAGTCAATCTGCCCAAATACTGTCCTGCATATCTGCCATAACACTATGAATTACCTCAAAGGAGTAACCTCTTCTGGCCAGCATGCCCACTGTCTTCTCGTATTCTTTTCTCTCCAGCGTCCTTCCCCAAAGTCCTTTTTTCTCTAAAAGTTCCCGGATTTGGGATGTCTCATCAATCTCTTCATTCTCCAAAAGCTGTTGGGCCAGTTCTTTGTCTATTCCCTTTTGCAAAAGGCTGTTCAAAATCTGACGCCGGCTTTTCCTGCATCTGTGAGACTGCACGTATCTGGAACCATATGCCTCATCATCCACATAGTGAAACTTCAGTGTCATAGATACTGCTGACTCTATAGCCGGATCCGGATATCCATCTCTCTTTAATCGGGCCCGCAGTTCAGATTCTGTCTTATCTGAAACTTCCAGAAGATGAAGCGCCCTCTCTCTGGCTCTCAAACACAGAGCCTCCATCAATTTTTCAAACGTGTCTTCGTCAAGCACTGTTCCCTCTTCGATCTGAAACTTCCGGATCTCGCCTGGATACAAGGCGAACGCAAGATCCCCTTCCATAAGGATCCTGCGTCTCTTTCTGTCAAACTCTGTGATGCTCAGTACGCGAAGTCGGCTCATTCTTTCCCGCCCTTTGGCTCTGCATCAGATTCCTGAACTGCTTCTTTAACAGATTCTCCTGCTGGTTCTTTTGATTCATCCTTTTCTTTTGCAGAGTTCTCTGCAGGCTCTCCCTGAAGATTGTACTTGTCTCTCACTTTCTGCTCAATCTCCTGACAAATCTCCTGATTGTTCTGCAGATAAATCTTGGCGTTTTCGCGTCCCTGTCCAATCTTAGCGCCATTGTAAGCATACCATGCGCCGCTCTTTTCTACGATATTTTCCTTTACTGCCAAATCCAATATGTCGCCAACCTTGGAAATCCCCTTGCCGAACATAATGTCAAACTCTGCCTCTTTAAATGGAGGCGCAATTTTATTTTTTACAACTTTGACCCGAACACGGCTTCCGATGGCCTCTCCCCCCTGCTTTAACGTCTCGGTACGGCGTACATCCAGACGTACAGATGAGTAAAACTTCAATGCGCGGCCGCCTGTGGTAGTCTCTGGATTTCCAAACATAACGCCTACCTTTTCGCGAAGCTGGTTAATAAAAATAACGATACAGTTGGATTTGCTGATAACAGAAGTCAGCTTTCTCAAGGCCTGTGACATAAGGCGGGCCTGAAGGCCCACATGGGAGTCGCCCATATCTCCCTCTATCTCTGCCTTGGGAACCAGTGCTGCAACCGAGTCTACAATCACAATATCCACTGCTCCAGAACGCACCATCGTCTCTGTAATCTCCAGAGCCTGCTCTCCATTATCCGGCTGAGAGATGTAAAGATTATCAATGTCAACACCGATGGCCTTTGCGTAAACCGGATCCAGCGCATGCTCTGCATCAATAAATCCTGCAATGCCGCCGCGCTTCTGCACCTCAGCTACCATATGAAGCGCTACCGTCGTCTTACCACTGGACTCCGGCCCGTAGACCTCTACAATACGTCCTCTCGGCACTCCTCCCAGGCCCAATGCAATATCCAGACTCAAGGAGCCAGTCGGAATCGTCTCAATGTTCATGTTGACTCCGGAATCTCCGAGTTTCATCACAGAACCTTTGCCATAAGCTTTTTCAATCTGAGTTAAAGCGGCATCCAATGCCTTCAATTTGTCGTCTTTATTCATAGCGTCCTCCAATGCGAACAAATGTTCTATCTATGTCTATAACTATAATATATCCTGATTCAAATGTCAACTATTAATTTCATTCTTATGCCAAAAGTCACCGCCTTTCTCAGCATCAATGTCTGATCTATCTCTTGAAATTCTGGGGAATATCGGCTGAACAGCCAGGCAAAGAGAACCTCTGCCAAGTAAAAAAATTATAACTTATCTGCGGACAAGATTCAAGACCATATTTAAGAAATTTTTCAGTCCTGCAATCCCCTTCTTTTGTCTTGTTACATATCTTAGTTATAAGGAACTGTCGGAAAGGATGGTATTTCTATGTGGATCAGGTAAAATCCGTAATTCACTGGCAGGAAGCATACAGACAAGGACTTACCGGCAAGGGCATCGGCGTTGCCGTATTAGACACCGGCATCTTTCCTCATGAAGATTTTGGCGGCAGAATCCTTGCTTTTCAGGATTTTCTTGGGCATAGATGCACCCCTTATGATGATAATGGCCATGGCACCCACATATCCGCCATTATCGGCGGCAGCGGCGCTGCTTCAGATGGAAGATATGGCGGGATTGCTCCAGAGTGCGGTTTAGTCAGCATAAAAGTTCTGGATCAGCGGGGAAACGGCTTCGCCTCTGATGTGTTATCCGGACTTTCCTGGATCCGCAGCCATAAGGACAAGTACAATATCCGAATTGTCAATATATCTGTCGGATCCTTTACCCGAAAAGGAATGACTGAAAATTCTGCACTGGTCCGCGGCGTAAATGCTGCATGGGATGACGGTCTGGTAGTGGTAGTGGCTGCCGGAAATAACGGCCCCGGGCGCATGACCATCACCACTCCCGGAATCAGCCGCAAAGTAATAACCGTTGGCTGCTCGGATGATTATAAGGAGGTCCAGGTTTCCGGAAACCGTATGGTCGATTATTCAGGCCGCGGACCGACCTGTGCCTGTATCCGAAAGCCGGATGTGGTGGCTCCCGGCTCCAGAATTGTCAGCTGCAAAAATACTTCTAATCTCTACCAGATAAAAAGCGGCACTTCTATGTCCACGCCGATTGTCTCTGGGGCCATTGCGCTGCTTCTGGAAAAATATCCCCAGATGTCAGGTAAAGATGTAAAATTAAAACTTCGGGAATCCTGTATGGATTTAGGGCTTCCCCACAATCAGCAGGGATGGGGGCTGCTCGACTTAGAGCAGCTTCTGCAATAAACTTCCCCTCCCGCAAGAACCTTCTTGCCGGATTTCTGTCTTGATGTTACAATATCCTTTGGATGCCAGAGGCAGGCACTTTTGCTCCGGCATCTTCTTGTCGCCAGTTCTGAAAAGAGTGCGGTTTGCCCGTATCGGAGGTGTTCGGTCTCACATCGATCATCCCGGAAACACACTCCGGCTGGCGACTTTTAAAAGCTTGATACGATTATTATTGACTGCATATTCACCATCAGCGTGAACTACCCATTGTCTAAAGCCAATAGGCTTCCTGCTTCATAGACCTCGCAGCCTACTATCTCCACAGGCGTTGATTCGGG
>JBKUOG010000006.1:0-127951 GCA_046957575.1 Lachnospiraceae bacterium
CTTTAAATCTGGGCGTATCATCCGGGGTAGAAATCAGTAAAATATCCCGAATCCCAGCGTTCATCAATACGGAAAGCGGATAATAAATCATCGGTTTGTCATAAATAGGCAAAAGCTGTTTGGATGTTACCTTGGTCAGGGGGTAAAGCCTGGTTCCGCTCCCTCCTGCTAAAATAATACCTTTCATCATATCCTCCTGGTATGCCGGACAACATGCCGGCGCACGTATGGTCAGTTGTATACTGATGCTAATAATATCATAGATTCAGGTTTTTTGCAAATCCGGCAATCGAAAGATTTCTTTAAGATGTAACCGTTCAGCCATGCATCTTCTTGCCCACTTGCGGCGGACAAGAAGCGTCGGGCGTCCGCTTTAGTTCTCGTTTAACTTTGCCAGCTTTGCACTCTGGTCTGCGGTAATCAGCGCATCTAAGAGTTCCTGCAAATCGCCGTTCATGATATCATCAATCTTGTACAGGGTTAATTTAATGCGGTGATCGGTCACTCTTCCCTGAGGGAAATTGTAGGTACGGATTTTTTCTGAACGGTCTCCTGTACCAATCTGACTGCGTCTGGCGTCTGCCTCCTCGTTCTGGCGGCGCTCCATTTCCAAATCATACAGCTTGGAGCGCAGCAGGCGAAACGCCTTATCCTTATTCTGCAGCTGGGATTTTTCTGTCTGGCTGTAAATCACAATTCCAGTAGGAATGTGAGTCAGACGCACTGCAGAGTCTGTGGTATTGACACACTGACCGCCGTTTCCGGATGCTCTCATAACGTCAATGCGAATATCCTTGTCATCAATTACTACGTCAAAATCTTCTGCTTCGGGCATAACAGCAACCGTTGCAGTCGAAGTGTGGATACGGCCGCCTGACTCTGTCTCTGGCACACGCTGTACCCGGTGTACACCTGACTCATATTTAAATTTTGAGTATGCGCCTTTTCCGCTGATCATGGCCTGGACTTCCTTAAACCCGCCAATACCGTTTTCATTGACGCTGACCAGTTCAATCTTCCAGTGCTGGCTTTCTGCATAGTTGACATACATCCGGTATAATTCAGCTGCAAACAGAGCCGCCTCGTCTCCGCCGGCTCCGGCGCGAATCTCCAGAACAATATTTTTCTCATCATTGGGGTCCTTGGGAAGCAGAAGAATCTTAATAGTCTGTTCCAGTTCTTCTACTTTCTTCTTAGAGTCAGAAAGCTCCATCTTTGCCAGTTCCCGCATCTCTTCGTCAGACTCTTCTTCCAGCATTGCAAGGCTGTCTTCAATAGCCTGTTTTGCCTGCTTATACTCTTTATATGCTTCTACAATAGGAGCCAGATCTGCCTGTTCTTTCATCAGTTTCTGGAACTTCCTGGCATCCGATGTCACATCCGGACTGCTCAGTTCCAGCATCAGTTCTTCATAATGAATTAAAATATCTTCTAATCTATCAAACATGGGTACCCTCCTGCGGCCACTTCGCCGCTGCTACCCGGTCCTGGCCGGGGATATCCTTGATTATCTCTGTTTCTATAAAACCTGCGTTTTTTAAAAGTTTTGTTACTGCATCCCCCTGATCGTATCCGATCTCCAAATAGATGCGGCCCCCAGGATTTAGAAACTCTCTGCTTTTGGCAGTCAGTCTGCGGTAAAACTTTAATCCGTCCGCTGCCCCGTCTAATGCAATCCTTGGTTCGTGGTCCCGCACCTCCGGCTCCAGCTCTTCAATGACCGAACTGGGAATATAGGGGGGATTGGAAACAATGATATCAAACTTCTGATTCTTTGGAATGTTTTGGAACAGGTCGCTTTCTATCAGGCAGAATTCCAGATTCTTTTCTTTCTGCACCTGCTTCGGAAGCAGACGTTCTGCATTTTTTTCTGCTACTGCCAGTGCATCCGGAGAAATATCTGCCGCAGTTATCTGTCTGAAATTTCCCAAAACCGCCAGACTCAATGCGATGCACCCAGAGCCTGTGCACATATCTAACAGCGCCGGTCCTGCTTTATCTCTGCCCTGCTCTCCTGACAGCCTGCCCCTTTTTTCATCTGCAAGAACCTGTTCCACCAGAGTTTCTGTGTCCTGCCTTGGAATTAACACATCTGGACTTACAATAAATTCCAGCCCCATAAACTCCTGTGTCCCCAAAATATGCTGGAGAGGAATCCGGTTTCCCCGGCACTCTATTAATTCCAAAAAACACTTCTCGGTCCTGCTGTCCGCTTCTTTGCCTCTCTCAATTAGAAACATAGCCGGACTGATGCCCGTCTCCCATAAAAGCAGGTATCTGGCATCCAGTTCTGCCTCTGCAATCCCTTTTTCTGAAAGTCTGGCTGTCCCTTCTGCAAGAAGTTCCAAAAGCGTCATCCCTCTGCCCCCGTTCCGGCAGATTCAGGAAAATTTTCTTTCAAATATGCCTTCCAGTCAAACACCTCTTCTACTGCTGCAATGGCGACCTCAATCATGGAATCATCCGGTTCTGTGGTAGTCAGAGCCTGCATCCACATACCCGGACGGCTTAATGCATTGATTACGCAGGAATTGCTCCGGCCTGCCAGCCTTAAAAATTCATAAGAAACGCCTGCAATAACCGGGATTAAAATAATGCGGCTTGCAGCCCGCAGCCATACGTCTTCTACCCGAATTACCATAAAAAACAGAATGCTGATCACCATGACAATCAGCAGAAAACTGGTTCCGCACCGCTTATGCTCTTTGGAACTTTTCCGCACATTTTCCACTGTTAAAGGCAGTCCATGCTCCACACAGTTAATACATTTGTGCTCGGCTCCATGGTACATAAATGTACGTTTAATGTCCTCCATACGAGAAATCAATTTGATATACAGGATAAAAATCGCAATCCGGATCACGCCTTCTAATACGGCCATCACTGTCTCTGACGGAATAAACTGCCGGAAAATATCAGACAAAAACATGGGAAGTACCATAAAAATTCCTATGGCCATTACCATGGAAAACACCATGACAAACGCCATCAGAACTTTTTCCAGTTTTTCTCCAAATACCTTATCCAAAAACAATTCAAATTTCCCCGGCTGGCTGTCCTCGTCGTCTTCAAAAAAACTGGCAGACCAGGTCAGGCTTTTCATTCCCAGAACCATGGAATCTGCAAAATTAAATACGCCTCGGATAAACGGCAGGGATAGAATTTTTACCTTTTCTGTTAAACTTACATAGGTATCTTTTTTTACTTCAATGGTCCCGTCAGGTTTGCGGACTGCTGTGGCGTAATCATCTCCATTTTTCATCATGATTCCCTCAATCACTGCCTGACCGCCGATCCCAGAATATTTCAAATGAATGTCCTCCTATTATAATAAAGAATGTGCCTTGGCACATTCTCGCGCAGAGCGCGGTCGCCTGCGGCATACTACATTTTCACACCTGTGCGGAGCGCTTTTTTGTGTAATAGAACTATTACGAAGTAATTTCCTATTACACAAAACAAGGGCTGAGCAAGTGTTTCCACTAAGCTCAACCCTATGTGCTCAAACTTATTTGCCAGCGTTAACGCCGTACTTACGATTGAACTTATCAATACGTCCACGAGCAGCGGCAGCTTTCTGCTGACCTGTATAGAATGAATGGCATTTGGAACAAACCTCGACATGAATGTCCTGCTTGGTAGATCCAGTTACGAATTCATTACCACAGTTGCAAACTACCTTTGCCTGATAATAGGCTGGATGGATTCCCTCTTTCATGATTTTCACCTCTCTATTCTTATTGTGCGGTTTCCGACCGCAAAATGCATTGCTGCATTTATCACGACTTGTGCTGTATGCACAGCTTAGTAAGTATATCATAGAAAATCAGGGATTGCAAGCACTAAAACCGCACTTTTTTCGCCATTTCTACAAACTCTCGGTTATTTCTGGTCTTCGCAAACAGGTCTAAAATCTTTTCTACTGATTCTTCTGGTTTTAAGGTATTGGTTGCCTTGCGGATAATGTCCACTGCTTCTGCCTCTTCTCTGCTTAACAGCAAGTCATCCCGTCTGGTTCCGGATTTTAAAATATCAATTGCCGGGAAAATCCTCTTTTCTGACAGTTTTCTGTCCAGCACCAGTTCCATGTTGCCGGTCCCCTTAAATTCCTCATAGATCACATCATCCATACGGCTTCCGGTATCAATTAAGGCGGTCGCCAAAATGGTAAGACTGCCGCCTTCCCTCATATTTCTTGCTGCACCGAAAAATCTCTTCGGCATATGGAGAGCCGCCGGATCCAAACCGCCGGACAGAGTCCTTCCAGACGGCGGGACTACCAGGTTGTATGCTCTTGCCAGACGGGTAATGCTGTCAAGCAGAATGGTCACATCTCTTCCATGCTCTACCAGACGCTTAGCCCGCTCTACTACCATTTCGGAAACCCTCTTATGGCGCTCCGGCAGTTCGTCAAACGTGGAGTAAATCACTTCGACATTTGAACCTGTAATGGCTTCCTTAATATCGGTTACTTCCTCCGGACGCTCATCAATCAGCAAAATAATCAGGTGCATGTCCGGCTGATTGGTGGTTATCGCCTTGGCAACCTGTTTTAAAAGAGTGGTTTTTCCAGCCTTGGGAGGAGACACAATCATACCTCTCTGCCCTTTTCCTATAGGGGCCAATAAATCCAGAACTCTCATGGCTACCGTATTTTTTCCTCCTGGAGTTTCCATATGAATGCGCTGGTCTGGAAAAACAGGAGTCAGATTTTCAAAATTGGGACGGCGCTCTGCGCTGGCAGCCGGATATCCATTGATGGACGTAACATATAAAAGAGCGGCAAACTTTTCCGTAGGCGCCTTCACTCTCCGGTTTCCGCGGACAATATCTCCCGTTTTCATATTAAAACGGCGAATCTGAGACGGAGCAACATAGACATCATTTTCTCCCGGAAGGAAGTTTTCGCAGCGGATAAACCCAAATCCGTCTGCCATTACTTCCAGAATCCCGTTTGCCTCCAATCCGCTGTCTAACTCTGACAACTCTTCCTGGGGGGCTGTCTCCGTCTGGCTGCTGCGAACGGCTCCTTCCCTGTTTCCGTTTTCCTGGCGGTTGTTTCTTGGCTGATAAGTTCTGATTGGCTGTGCCGCTTTCTCCTTATCTTTATCCTTTTCTTCGTTTTTATCTGTTCTGTCGCTCTTATCAGCGGTCTGACACAGCAGTTCCACCAGATCTGCCTTACGCATTACGCTGGCTCCTTTAATGCCCTGTGCTTTGGCTAATTCTTTTAATTCTGCCAATGGCAGCGTATTCAATTTTTCACGCATAAACAATTCCTCGCCTTTCTTTTATGTAATCTGTCTATTTTATTTGCATGGTATTGGGGAATTCTTTTAGAATCAGGGACGTGCTGCCAGAAAATCTCTCCGGCATCCTTAGTTTATAAAGCCATTTTTCGCAGAAAAATGAGCAGATATCAAGAGGTCAAGCAATTGACCTCAACATCATTATATATGATACTGGGGAAAATTGCAAAGGAAAAATAGTTGTTTTTAAATGGAGTTTCCAACATTTTGTAACAGTTCAGCCATGCATCTTCTTGCCCGCCTGTGGCGGACACTAAAAACCGGACAATATCAGCGCATCTGTGATATTGTCCGGCAGGAAAATTGTTATCGCACACACTTGTCAGCGGATCTTAATGTTTTTTCCGAAACCATCTCTTAAAGAAAGACTGATGACTGTGCAAAGTCTGATAGAAATTGTCGCAGTTGTAAAGTCTCTCCATCCTCACCCACTCAGGGCAGATACCATTTCCTTCTAATATTCCAAAATCATGGAAATCAAAACTTAACATATAGTCCGCCTCCTTCAGCGTGTTTGTTTTCTTGTTTCTATATCTATAGTATAGATAGTTCTGGACATTTCGTCTATAATCTGCTAATCTGAAAAAAAGGCAAAATTATGTACTGACAATACATATTTTGAAACAAGGAGATGATTTTTATGGCAATCCGCTTCTGGGAGATCTATCAGGAAACAAAAGACAAATATAAGCTCCGAATTCTGGCAGGAAAACATGGTATGGACAACGTTATCAGTTGGGTACATATGCTGGAAGATGAAACGATTATCAGCCGTTTCGGAGGTGAGGAACTGGCAGTTACAACCGGTATGAAATCTGAGGAAGAAGGATGGCTTATCCGCCTGGTCATGGCAATGAAACAAGCCGACTGTACCGGTATTATCGTAAACACTGGTATGTATTTAAAACACATTCCAAAGGAAGTCATTTCCTGGTGCGAAGATCATGATTTTCCGCTCCTGGAAACCCCATGGGAAATCTCTATTACGGAGCTGACTCAGGAATACTGCATGCGGATCATGCAGAAAATGCGAAAAGAAAAACAATATGGTATTATGTTTGAGCGAATGCTCCATGGAAAAGAAGTTCCCCAGGAATTTCTGGATGAAATCAGTCTCCGCTACAATCTGGAAGGTTCTTTCCAGATATTCTGCATGCAGCCATCCTACACACCAGAAGAAAAAATCCTGTTCCACAAAGCTGCTTTAAAGCTGGAAAATGTCTTCGGACTCTGGCAGAACGGCATGAAAATCCGTTTCCCCTATTTTCTTACCAGCATCAATAAATCCTATCTTTTAGTTGTCAATGATTTTCCGGAAAAATCTATCCCGGAACTGACCAGACAGATAGAAGACTTTTTTTCCTATTTTTTTGAAAATCACCAGTTATTTGTAGGAATCGGACCAGCCTGTTATGGCATTCAGAATTTAAAATATGCCATGAACCGGGCAAAAATTGCCATGCTCATGGCATGCAGCACGAAAAAACCTATCGTTCATTTTAATGATATGGGAGTTTATGCAATCCTCTTTTCCTCCAATGATCCGGAACTTCTGACCAACTACGCCAATACGCTCCTGGCGCCTCTGGATGAATATGACCGTCTCCACCATTCCAGTGGCGAATCCTCCCTCGGATATGTGGAAACACTCCGAAACTACATCGCATATGACCGCAGCCTGATCGCCGCTTCCCAGGCGACCTATACCCATCGGAATACCTTTAACTACCGGATACAGAATATCAAGAAACTGCTGGGAAATGACTTAAAAACAGTAACTGACCTGTTTCCATACCAGCTGGCCTTTTATATTCGGGACATAAATCCGGATAAAAGTTAATAAAACTGATTGCCTTTCATTCGTCTAAGACAGCAGATTTTCCACCGCCCTGCCTTCTGCTCCCTTTAACTCTACTCCTAAAATCCGGGCCAGAGTTGGCCCCTCGTCGATCAAACGCATCGAATCCACCCTGGCGCCTGGCAGAAAATCCGGGCCGGCGCCTGCAAAAAAGGTCTGATACCCCCGGCGATTCGGATGAAACCCATGGTTTCCCAAATGGTGTGATGGTTCTTTTTTCCTGTCAGCGCTTTCAAAGGGGCGTGCTGTACCGTCCTGGAAGTACCATCCTTCTTTTGCTTCCAGCACAAATGCGGCGTCAGGATCTGCGCCCATGGATATTGCTTCTTCCTTCTCAAAAATCTCTTTAATGGGAGAATCTTTCCGCATTTTCCAGGTTTCCAGAAAACGGCGCACTTTGGGAAGCTGTTTCTTATTTTTTACGTAGATGCTGCAGGAGCCACCGCTTTCTCTGCAAATCACCTGCCATGTGCGGATTCGGCTGCCATCTGAAATCAGCCATCCCGCTTTTTTGAAATAGTAATTTGGATAAGCAATCTGGCTGGTATCCATCTGATAATGATCTCCCAGCAAAACCAAATCCGTATCTTTTTCCCACCCCATCTCCTTTAACATGGCAAACAGTTCTCCCAGACGTCTGTCATGGCGCAGCAGCGCTTCTTTTGCTTCTTTACTGTTTACCCCATAATCATGTCTGTGATTGTCCACATCCGTCCAGTGCACCAGGCTTAAATCCGGCTCATATTTTTTCATGGAATACAAAAAGCAGGACTGAACGAAATTATCCAGATCGGGCTGACAAAATCCTTTCATCAAATGGCCGAATCGCTTATACAGATCCACCTGAAACAGTGGAGAACCGTTGACAAATGATACCATTATCTGATTCTGCCATACATGGTTTGCCCAGACTTCCGGAAGATTCCAGCGAATCTTTGCTCCCCCTGTCACTGGCCAGAGAAATGCGGCTGTTTTCATTCCCTTTTTCTCTGCTTCCTCATAAATGGTATGGCCATTTATAAATCTTCTCTGCCAAAACCAGTCCGGTTTTTTCCTCCATGGCTGAAACCTAAGGTTATTAACCACTCCATGAGTCTTAGGCCAGCAGCCTGTCACAATGGATGCATGGGCCGGATAGGTCAAACTCGGATAGACGCTTTCTACATGAGAACACAAAGCGGCCTTTTCAAAAAATTCCCGAAAATTCGGCATCTGCTTCATGTCCTCTAAGTCACATTCTCCCACAGCGTCCAGAGAAATTACAATCATCCTGCGGGCTTTCATTCCATTATTTTTCATCTGTAAACTCCTTTAGAAACGCTAAATGATCACGTATCTGCTTTTCATAGCCAATCTCTGTAGGAACATAAAAACTGCTTCCCTCCAGTCCGTCCGGCAGGTACTGCTGCTTTACATAATGGTTGGGATAATCATGGGCATACAGATATCCCTGTCCATGTCCCAGTTTTTCTGCTCCTTTGTAGTGTTTGTCCTGTAAATGCACAGGAACCGACATTGTCCTTGTCTCTTTGACTGTCTCCATAGCCTGAAAGACTGCCATGCAGGCCGCATTGCTCTTAGGGGCTGACGCCACATAGGTAACTGCCTGAGACAAAATAATCTGCGCTTCCGGCATCCCGATCCTCTCGATGGCCTGGGCTGCGCTGACAGCCACAGTCAGGGCCTGGGGATCTGCATTTCCTACATCTTCTGACGCACAAATCATAATCCGTCTGGCAATAAATTTGATATCTTCTCCTGCATACAGCATTCTCGCCAGATAATAAACCGCTGCATCCGGATCCGAACCTCTCATGCTCTTGATAAATGCAGATATGGTATCATAGTGGCTGTCTCCGCTTTTATCATAGCGCACTGCTCTCTTTTGGATGCACTCCTGGGCCACAGATAAATCAATATGAATCACGCCGTCAGCGCTTCTTTCCGTAGTCATAATGCCCAGCTCAATGGCATTTAAAGCTGCCCTGGCATCCCCGTTTGCCACGTCCGCCAGAAACTCCATGGCATCTTCTTCTATCTGTGCCCGGTAAGTTCCCATGCCCCGCTCTTCGTCTGAGACAGCGCGCCGAAGCAATTCTTTGATATCCTCTTTTTCCAAAGGCTTCAGCTCAAAAATACGGGATCTGGATATAAGCGCTCCGTTGACTTCAAAATACGGATTCTCTGTAGTCGCGCCGATTAAAATCAGCGTGCCGTCTTCTACAAAAGGCAGCAGGTAATCCTGCTGGCTTTTATTAAAGCGGTGGATCTCGTCTACAAACAGGATAGTCTTTTTTCCATACATCCCCAGCAAATCCTTAGCTTCTTTTACCACATCTTCCATATCCTTTTTGCCGGCCACTGTGGCATTGATCTGTTTAAATTCTGCACTGGTAGTCCCTGCTATCACTTTCGCCAATGTGGTCTTTCCCGTTCCGGGAGGACCGTAAAAAATAATAGAGCTGATTTTATCTGCCTTGATAGCCCGGTAAAGCAGTTTATCCTTTCCAATAATATGCTGCTGTCCCACCACCTCGTCTAACGTCCTTGGACGCAGGCGGGATGCCAGAGGGGATTCTGTCTCTCTGGCCGTCTCTCTCATATAATCAAATAAATCCATAATCGTTCCCTTTTCAATCGTGGCTGATCAGGACAAACTCCTCTCCTGTCAGTCAATCATCAGTTCATCTGCTGTAACAAAAGTATATCCCTGCGCCTTCAGCGTGTCAACGATTTCTAAAGCCGATTCTACCGATGTAGGGAAAATATCGTGCATTAAAATAATGTCCCCGTCTTCTACTTTTTTTAACACCCGTTTTGTAATCTTGGGCGTGTTCTGATATTTCCAGTCCAGACTGTCCACAGACCAAAAAACCGGCGTTAAATCCATTTTTTCCGCCAGTTCTTCATTCCAGTCCCCATAAGGCGGCCGCAGATACTCCGGCTCTTTTCCTGTGATTTCCCTGATGATTTTCCCGGTTTTTTCTACTGAATTCTGAACTTTCTCAATCCCTTCCCCGGTCATCTGGACATGACTGTATCCATGATTGCCAATTAAATGACCATCTTGTTTCATCTGCTGGATCAATTCCTCATTTCCTTCTATGTTGGCTCCCATCAGAAAAAAAGTTGCCTTTACCCCTCGTTTTTTTAACCCATCCAGCAATTCTCTGGTATAGATGCGGTGGGGTCCGTCATCAAAGGTCAGCGCCACTGTCTTATTCTGCCAGTCCGGATTTCCCATAGTTCCCGCCTCCGCTGTCTTTTTAGACGCGCCCCCCAGTGTGATATACAGCAATATTAAAAGCAATATCAAATCCGTCCCCACTGCCAGCAATAACTGGCCGATTTTCTTTTTCATTTCCCGCTCCTTCCTGCTTTTACAATATATGCAGGCGGGGCAGAAAATAGAAACAGTGTACAGGGGCAACACGCCTCCCTGTACACTGATGCTAACCCCTGTTAAAAGGTCATAATTTATAGAAATTCCAATTCTTATTTTAAATTTCAACGACTATTTTTCCATCTATAAATTCCATTGGCTCTATGTATACCTGCCGATCTCCTCCAGGTCTTTTGGGATCTGTGTGGGCATGGAATACACAATAATATTGTCCTCCCACTGTCTTAACCACGCTGTTATGTCCTGGTCCAGAAATATACGTTCCTGCAGAAAGCACTGGATTGTTTTCATATTTGTAAAACGGCCCCATAGGATGGTCTGCTACTGCACATCCAATCCCATAATCTTTTGAAGCAAACCAGTTTGCCGAATACATCATATGATACTTTCCCTCATGCGCAAGTACAAATGGACCTTCGTTCCAATACTGTCCATTTCCGCTCGCAGCTCTCTCCCACTCTTGTTCCGGCTGCAATAAGAGTACGCCTTCCCCTTTTACGGATATAAAATCTTCTCCTAATTCTACGACGTAAACTTCTGATTGCTTTGCTCCATTTACATAGTGATCTGCACCTGCTCTGGAATAATACAAGTAGTTATGTTCTCCATCTTTCAACACGCTGGCATCTAACGTACCATATCCAAAATCAAACATTGGCTGTTCGTCCAAAACGTCTTCAAATGGACCTTCCGGACTGTCTGCACAGGCCACCCCAATGCGGAGCGCTTCTTCTTCAAACTTTTTCCACTGAGCAGTATAATACATATAATACTTTCCACCGAACTCGTAAACCTCCGGTGCCCAAAAGCAGGAATTTCCAAAACTTTTTTGGGATGCCTGATAACAAATGTGGGGATCTGACCAATCTGTCAGGTTTTCGGATTCCCAGCAATAATAACCGTTAAACTGGCTAGTCGCATACAGATAGTATTTTCCCTTTGCTGCCAAAATATAGGGATCGCCTATATTGGTAATTGAAATAGGTTTTATCTTCATTCTTTCCTCCATCTGATTATCTGGATTGGTGGTTGCAGCATTTGTAAAGCAATTCATCTTTCCGGATTCCAGTATCTCCTGAATGGGCATTATCAAACCAGTATCCATCCGGATTCGTTTTCACCCTGTATCTGCGGTGAGGCGCTGGTATTACATCTTCCTGTTTCAGCATTGCAGCAACCAGTTCCTGTAGCATATCTTCTTTTACAGAGGCATATTCTTCCTGATTCCACAGATTATTTAATTCCATCGGATCCGCTTTTAAATCGTACAAGCAGCCCCTGCCCATCATATCTTCCTGAAGTTTAAACGAAGCCTTTCGGATCATTCTTACTGCCCCGCACTGGGTCCAGGTATTGAGACAGTCAAAACGGGTAATTTCCGGATCTGCCGCGCCTTCTTCCGGCAAGGTGAGGGCATCTTCCTCATTCCAGTACCGTCCGCCAAATCCACTTTCTGAATATGCGGTTGCAAACTCTTTTTCGGGAATATCTTGGTTTTTCAAAAGCGGAAGAATATTCTTTCCCTGGCATCCGTAAGGAACTTCCGCGCCAATTATTTTACATAAAGCAGGAAGAATATCCACAATGCTGACAAAGTTCTGATCCTGTTTTCCTACTGCTGCAATTCCTGGTCCTTTCCACACCATCGGAATGTGTGTCAGAACATCTGGCAGATCTACACCCTTTCGGATAAGACCATATTCTCCACCAAAATCCCCATGATCAGAAAGGTATATCACAATGGTATCATCTTCCAAATCCCGTTCTTTTAATCCGGTAACCAGACGTTTGAACTGGTCATCAATCAGTCGCAGCATTCCGAGATAGTTGGAACGGCACCGCAAAATTCTCTGATCGATCTCATCTCCCAACACCTGTTCCCATACTCCTCTAAGCCACTGAAATCTGGGTCCCTTTTTTTCAAGTTCTTCTGCTCCGGTAATCTCCGGCAGGCTTTCCGGCGGGAACATATTAAAGTATGGCTCTGGCACCTGATAAGGGTTATGTGGTTCTGCAAAAGATAGCCATACAAAAAATGGTTCCTTTTTCTCTAATCCGTCAATAAACTGGAAACAGGAAGAAACATTCCGGTAAGGATGCTGAACCTCTACTCCTCCTGGGGACGGCTGATGGGTTTCCATATGATTTGTATTTAAAAGAAATTCTGCAAATTCCTTTTCGTCCGGAGTTTCATTGATTTCCCCCTCATTTCCCAGATGTCCTGTTTCTGCTACAAAATCAAAGTCCTCCCGTTTGTGATGGGAATGATTTTTTCCACATAAAGCGGTAGTATAACCATTTTCCTTTAAAACGTCTAAAAGGTCTTTTGTATAGATGGCATCTTCTTCATTATGATTGGTACGAACCTTATGAGAAGAAGTATATCTTCCGGTAAACATACTTACTCTGGCCGGCATACAGGTAGGATTGGAGGTGTAAGCATTGCAAAAGTCCACTCCGCCTTCTGCCCACTGGTCTAAAAATGGCATGGTATCCAGGCAGTATCCTCTGCTTTTTCTTAAGTCCTGTCTCTGTTGATCCGTCATTACAATAATAATATTTGGCTTTTTATTCACGTCAATATCCCCCTATTTCACAGAGCTGTCAAGCTGTCCTTCTATAATATAACGCTGTAAAAATACATACAGCAAAATGATTGGAAGCAGGCCCAAAGCACAGGTTGCGCAGGCTTTCGGAAGATTTCCCACTCCATTATACTGATTAAAAGCAGCCTTAATTACCAGGATGATGGTATGTTTCGACTTATCCTGGAGCAAATACATAGGCATCAGGTATTGGTTCCAGCAGGCTGTAGCAGCGATAATCACACGAGTAACTGTAATTGCCTTTAGCTGCGGCATAATAATGTAGAAAAAAGTCTGTAATGTACTGGCGCCATCAATGGTTGCTGCTTCATCCAGAGCAATCGGAATCGTCTTTACAAAGTTAATATACATAAACAATGTAGCTGGGATTCCCGTTGCTGCTAATAGCAATGCCAGACCCCATAAGGTATTTGACATATGAAACTTAACCATAAGAGAATAGGTACCTACTAGCAATGCAACCGCAGGAATCATCATAATTGCCATGCTGGACTGGCTCAGAAGTCTTGCCAGACGGCTGTTGCTTCTGGCAAGGCCATATGCACCTAATGCAGAAATAAAGATCTCCAAAACGACGGTTTCTGCAACTAAAATAATAGAATTTTTAAATCCATTCCATAACTCACCGTTCTTTAATACCGATATATAATTTCCCAGATTTAAAACTTTGGGAAAAATCAGTTTTGAGCTGAAATCGGTAGGAGTTCTAAGGGATAAATTAATCAATATATACAATGGTACCAGATAAATCATTATTAAGACTGCGGCAATGAGATAATTTCCTATCTGCCTTTTCTTTTTGTGATGACTTTTCTGCCCTTTCATTAATACTCCACCTCCTTTTTCTGGAAATATCTGCTGACAGGCAGCGTAATCAGTAAAATAATCAAGAACATTACCAGACCTACTGCCGATGCATAACCGGCCTTCTCATCATTAAAGTATAAGAGAGAAACATAATAGGAAAGAGACATGGACTGACGGCTTGGGCCGCCTCCGGACATTGCTACAATAATGTCATACATCTTAAGTCCGTTAATCAAGTTTGTAATTACGGCTGTTGTAATAGACGGAATCAGCAGCGGCAGAATAATGTGTTTAAACTCCATCCACTTTCCGGCTCCATCCAGACGTGCCGCCTCCCTATACATGGACGGAATATTCTGAAGACCTGCCAGATAAATAACCATACAAAGTCCCATATACTGCCAGGAATTGGTCAGCATTATCATAATCACAGAAGACCAGCCGGTTTCCATCCAGTAAATTGGATCGATTCCAAATAAGGCCAGCAGTTCATTAAATACACCGCCATCGTATTGAACGAAGTAGTATACAATCTGACCCATAATAAAGGCAGAAATCATAATTGGCAGATATAAAACAACACGTACTGCATTTCTGCCTTTAAATTTCCGGTTTAAGAAAAGAGCTGCTAAAAGTCCCCCAATATTTTGAAGCAATGTAGATCCAAAGCCATAAATCAATGTGTTAATGAAAGATCTCCAGAAAAATCCATCGGCAAATACGTTTTTGAAGTTGTCTATCCCAATAAACTTCATGCTTTGGGAATACCCGTTCCATCTAAAAAAGGAAAGCCGGATGGTGTTCAGCAGCGGTATTAAGATAAACACCAGTAGCATAGCCAACGCTGGTATTGACATCCATATATAATCACGTTCTTTCTTTTTCAACGCTTTTCCTCCTTATGAAAAGGCTGCTGCATATCATTCTGCAGCAGCCCTTCTTCAACTATCACTATTCTTTTGACATCTCGTATAAATCGGTATAGTTTTCATTCAGATAAGTACGAACTGCTTCAATTCCGCTCTCACTGTGGTCTTCCATCAGCATATTCCAGGCATTTCCAAAGATCTGCCACATACCAGTAGGCATATACTTACGATCCCAAAGGTTTTCGTAACGAATGTTGCGGTCTGCACATTTCTCTTTCATGGTGTTAAAGTAAGCCAGGCCCTGATTCTCGGAAATGTCCATAGAAGATTTCAAACATACAATATTTCCTGTTTCATTGGTAAGGGTAACGGCATTTTCCGGACGGCTCATAAACTCTAAAAACGCCTTTGCTGCATCAATATTCGGGCTGTCTTTCCAAATACCAAAGGTATCGCCTTCGCCGATTCCCACAAATTCCTGACCGCCTTCTTTAGATGCCAGACTAGGCAGGAAAGCAAAGTTTCCTTCTGGATTGGTGTTGTAGCAGGTCTGCAGCATGGTAACGCCATTTCCAATCATAAAAGCAGCTTTATTTGTAACAAAGCGCTCTGTTGTATCGGTTGTCTGGATGGTTGCAAAATCTTCAAAGTAATATCCGTTGTCAAGGCAGCGGGCACCAAACTGAAGCAGCGGAACAAAGGACTGCCAATCATAGGTACCATTTAAGACTGCCTCGGAATCCTGTGCCAGTTCTCCATCATAGGATACCCAGGTTCCGGCAACATTTGCTAACAATCCTGCATTCGGATTAGAGCCAATAGGAGTATAACCTGCATCCTTAATCTTCTGGCAGGCTTCCTCAAAATCAGCCCATGTATGAAGCTCATAAATATCTACGCCTGCTGCTTCACATACATCCAGATTTACAAGGGTTCCATTTGCTACCTCGGACAGCATTAACACATAAATTGCACCGTCATCATCCTGAATAACACCAAGAGCAGACTCATCATAGTCTGAAACCCAGGGTTCATCTCTTAAATCCAGTAAATACTCTTTATATCGGAGAATGGACCATCCATGAGTCTGGAATACATCTGGCAATGTCTGGGATGCCATTCGGGTTTTTAACGTATTTTCATAATCCGTTCCATATTCAGAAATCTGTACTTCACAGCCGCTTTCTGCTTCAAACTTATCTACAAGCTGCGCAAATACTTCCGACTGGCTTCCAGTATACATATCAGCAACTTCTATCTGAACTCCGTCGAAAGGCTTGCTGCCTTCTGCAGCATCGCTTTCTCCTGCATTAGCAGAAGATTCTGCTGCGCTCGTTGTTTCATCTCCTGTTTCTAAAGAAACGGAACAGGCGGTAAGGGACATAGCCAAACCTAAACTAAGTAAAACAGATAATTTTTTCTTCATTAATTATATCCTCCTTAATTCGTAACAGTTCAGCCATGCATCTTCTTGCCCGCCTGTGGCGGACAAGAAGCGTCTGGCGTCTGCCCTATGAAGATTCAGACAGGAAAACTCTTATGAAAACAAGCTTTCAACGCTTTTTCCTGTCTGAATCTTCGCATGGCTGAACGGTTACCTTAATTCTAGCATTCCCACGTGATTTTTACTTTGCAAAGTTTGATTTTCCTTTTTCCTTCTGATATAATTTTACCCAATCAGGAATCTTATTCTATATCCTTTTATGTTTTATATATGGATAATTCTGCTTTTTAGGAGGTATATGATGATTGACGTTTCCGGACATTTAAGAACCATTAAAAATAAAAGCGGCTTTGTTGACAACAAAAATCCTATTACCGTAAATTGCTGCGGATACCAGTCCTGTATCACAAAGGACTATTCTGTAGAACGTGAAAATGGCCGAAGAGACTATCAGATTATCTATGTATTTCGTGGATGCGGGCACTTTAAAACAGATAACGAATGGAACGTGCTGCCTGCCGGAAGCCTGGTTCTTTACCGTCCTTACGATCCTCAAATTTATACCTATCTTGCAAAAGATACACCTGAACTTTTTTGGGTACATTTTACCGGTCGTTCCTGCGAGGAACTGCTAGAAAAGTTTAACATAAAAACTGGTTATATTGGAGAAAATTTTGCTTTAAAATCTTTGTTTCACGAAACCATGATGGAACTTCAATTAAAAAAACCTCTTTTTGAACAGATGATTACCAGTAACTTCTATAAAATATTTGCTACCATTCAACGGGCCTATTTATTGCAGTCCATACCATTAGAAAATAATTTTTCTATTGACCGTCTTATCATACATTTAAACCGGCACTATGCGGATTCCTGGACTGTTGCTGACATGGCAGCTTTCTGTAATCTAAGCGAAGACTATTTTGCCCATATTTTCAGAAAACGCATGGGTGTTTCTCCAATGCGCTTTTTAAACAGCCTAAGAATCGACAGGGCAAAAGATTTCCTTCTTACTGACACCATGAGTATTGCAACCATTGCATCTTTAGTCGGTTTTGATGATCAACTCTACTTCAGCCGCGTATTTAAAAAATTTACAGGATATTCCCCAAAAGCCTATTATCAATATATTTTGAATCTAAATACTCCATTTTAAATTTGTTATATTTTTAACACTTGCCACCCTATATTGTACTGTATTTTATCCAATTCCATTTCCATTCTTGTATATTTTTTAATTTTTCCCGCCTTTTCTTCTTGCCTTTTTAGCAAAAACATAGAAACCTATTACTTTGTTAAAAAAATATCGTTAATTCATTGACAATCAGTTTTTTCAGCAGTATAATGACGCCAGAAAGACAAAAACAACTATGTAACCTATTATCAATTTATGCTAAAATAATTAGGAGGATTCAAAGATGGCAAAGACGAAGGCATCCGAAATCATTGACAACGTTGAAGCATTAACTGCGAAACTGAAAGCAATGCGCGAAGCGCAGGCTCAGTTTGCTGCCTTTACCCAGGAACAGGTAGATAAAATCTTTTACGCTGCAGCAGTCGCTGCAAACCAGGCACGTATTCCGTTAGCAAAGATGGCGGTTGCAGAAACTGGCATGGGCGTTGTAGAAGATAAGGTTATCAAAAACCACTACGCTGCTGAGTACATTTACAATGCATATAAAAATACCAAGACCTGCGGAGTAATCGAAGAGGATCCTGCATTCGGCATTAAGAAAATTGCAGAACCTATCGGTATTATCGCTGCAGTCATCCCTACTACCAATCCGACTTCTACTGCTATCTTCAAAACTCTGATTGCATTAAAGACCAGAAACGCTATCATCATCAGCCCGCATCCCCGTGCAAAGAACTGCACCATCGAAGCAGCAAAAATCGTCCTTGAGGCCGCAGTAAAGGCTGGTGCTCCAGAAGGCATCATCGGCTGGATCGACGTTCCAAGCCTGGAACTGACCAATGAAGTTATGAAGGATGCAGACATCATCCTGGCAACCGGCGGTCCTGGCATGGTTCATGCAGCTTACTCTTCCGGAAAACCTGCATTAGGCGTAGGAGCAGGCAACACTCCGGTTATCATTGACGAAACCGCTGATGTAAAACTGGCTGTTAACTCCATCATCCACTCCAAGACCTTTGATAACGGTATGATTTGTGCATCTGAGCAGTCCGTTACCGTACTGGAACCACTGTACGATGCCGTAAAGAAAGAATTTGCATATAGAGGATGCTATTTCTTAAAGCCGGATGAAATCGACAAAGTAAGAAAGACCATTTTAATCAATGGTTCTTTAAATGCAAAGATTGTTGGTCAGTCCGCCCACACAATCGCTGCTTTAGCTGGCGTAAACGTTCCAGAAAGCACCAAGATTTTAATCGGTGAAGTAGAATCCGTTGATATTTCTGAAGAATTCGCTCACGAAAAATTGTCTCCTGTACTGGCTATGTACAAGGCAAAAGATTTCGATGACGCTTTAGCAAAGGCAGAACGTCTGGTAGCAGACGGCGGTTACGGCCATACTTCTTCCCTTTACATCCATCCATCCCAGACTGAGAAGATTATGAAACACGCTGAGGCAATGAAGACCTGCCGTATCGTAATCAACACTCCTTCTTCTCATGGCGGTATTGGCGACTTATACAACTTCAAGATGGCTCCATCCTTAACATTAGGCTGCGGTTCCTGGGGCGGCAACTCTGTTTCCGAAAACGTTGGCGTAAAACATTTATTAAACATCAAGACCGTTGCCGAAAGGAGAGAAAATATGCTGTGGTTCCGCGCACCTCAAAAAGTTTACTTTAAGAAGGGCTGTATGCCAGTTGCCTTAGATGAACTTGGAACTGTTATGGGCAAAAAGAAAGCTTTCATTGTTACTGACAGCTTCTTATATAAGAATGGATATGTAAAACCAATCGAAGAAAAATTAGACCAGATGGGTATCCAGCACACCTGCTTCTACGAAGTTGCTCCAGATCCGAATTTAACTTCTGCAACTGCCGGTGCTGCCGCAATGCGCGCATTTGAGCCAGACTGCATTATCGCTTTAGGCGGCGGTTCCGCAATGGACGCTGGTAAGATTATGTGGGTAATGTATGAGCATCCGGAAGTAGATTTCTTAGATATGGCAATGCGCTTCATGGACATCAGAAAGAGGGTTTACACCTTCCCGAAGATGGGCGAAAAAGCTTACTTTGTAGCAATTCCAACCTCTTCCGGTACTGGTTCCGAGGTTACTCCATTCGCCGTTATTACAGATGACCGCACCGGCACCAAATATCCTCTGGCTGACTATGAGCTGCTGCCGAATATGGCAATCATTGACGCTGATAATATGATGAATCAGCCTAAGGGCTTAACCAGCGCCTCCGGTATTGACGCTTTAACCCATGCATTAGAGGCATACGCTTCCATCATGGCTACTGATTATACCGATGGTCTGGCATTAAAGGCAATGAAAAACATCTTTGCTTACCTGCCAAGCGCTTACGAAAATGGAGCAAAGGATCCATATGCCCGCGAAAAGATGGCTGACGCTTCCTGTATGGCTGGTATGGCATTTGCAAACGCATTTTTAGGCGTATGCCACTCCATGGCTCACAAACTGGGCGCTTACCATCACCTGCCTCATGGCGTTGCAAACGCTCTGTTGATTACCGAAGTTATGCGGTTTAACGCAGTAGAAGTTCCGCCTAAGATGGGAACTTTCTCCCAGTACCAGTATCCTCATACCCTGTCCCGTTATGTAGAATGTGCAAACTTCTGCGGCGTATTCGGCAAAGACGATCAGGATACTTTAAATAAATTCATCGACAAGATTGAAGAGTTAAAAGCAAGAGTGGGCATCAAGAAGACCATCCGCGACTATGGCATTAAAGAGGAAGACTTCTTAGCTACCCTGGATGAAATGGTTGAAAATGCATTTGACGACCAGTGCACCGGCGCAAACCCAAGATACCCATTAATGAGCGAAATCAAAGAAATGTATCTGCGCGCTTACTATGGTGAGGAAAAAGCAAACTAATATAACATATAAAAGGAGGGTATTGCTATGAAGCTGAATGAGAAAGATATTATCTTTACACGTCCTTATAAAACTTTGTACGCCAATAAAGATAAAGTGATCAAAGTTTTTGATAAGAAACGCTACTCAAAAGCAGATGTGTTTAATGAGGCTTTAAATGAAGCCAACGTAGAAGAAACCGGCCTGTATATTCCGGAAATCCTTGAGGTTTCCGAAACTCCGGACGGCTGGGCTCTGGTACGCGAAAAAGTCGAAGGCGTAACCTTGGACTCCCTGATGAAAGAGAATCCAGATAAGTTGGAAGAGTACATGGAGCAGTTTGTGGATCTTCAGTTGGAAATCCACTCCAAGAAGTGCCCTGGCCTTAAGAAATTAAAGGCAAAACTGCAGAACCAGATTAACAGCTTAAAGGATCTGGACGCTACCACCCGTTATGAACTGAGCACCCGTTTAGACGGTATGCCAAGACATACCAAGCTGTGCCATGGCGATTTCAACCCTACCAATATCATTGTTGACAAAAAGGGCAACTGGGCTGTTATCGACTGGGCTCACGCCGCACAGGGCAATGCCAGCGCCGACGCTGCCATGACGTATCTGTTGTTTGCACTGGAAGACCAGAAGCTGGCAGATATGTACATCAACCTGTTCTGCAAGAAGAGCGACACTGCCCGCCAGTATGTAAACCGCTGGCTGCCTATCGTAGCTGCCGCCCAGCTTACCAAGAAAAAGGCAAAAGAAAAAGATTTCCTGATGAAATGGATTGATGTTGTAGAATACGTATAGTGATATCGTTGTTTTTGGATGCTTTCGTCAAAAGAAGCTCCTGGCTGTGGGTAATCCCTCAGTCAGGAGCTTCTTTTTTCTCATTTTGACCTTACACTAAAAACATGCTAAAATATAAGAATCCTAATATCCTAAATTTGATGTAAGAGGGGCTTTTTATGCACAATACCATTACTCAAGAACAACGTTATGAAATGCTGACCAGACAGCCTGTAGAAAAGGTGATTCCCCGCCTGGCGGTTCCCACCATCATCAGTATGCTGATCAGTTCGATTTACAACACCGCAGATACCTTTTTCGTCAGCCAGCTGGGAACCAGCGCCTCCGGCGCTGTGGGAATTATTTTCTCCGCAATGGCCATCATCCAGGCCATTGCCTTTATGATTGGCATGGGAAGCGGCAACTATATGGCCCGCTGCTTTGGCGCAGGCGAGCAGGAAAAGGGAGAGAAAATCGCTTCTACCGGATTTTTTACCGGCCTCATAATGGGTACAGTCATCATGGTAATCGGTCTGTCCAATATTGAGCAGATTGTTATGATGCTGGGATCCACTGAGACTATTAAGCCTTACGCGGTAGCCTATGCCCGCTACATCTTCCTGGCAGCGCCGTTTATGATGTGTTCCTTTATCATGAACAATCTTCTAAGACTTCAGGGACTGGCCGCCTATGCCATGTTAGGTATTGCATCCGGAGGAATCTTAAATATTTTTCTCGATCCAATTTTTATTTTTGGCCTGAATCTTGGAACCGCAGGCGCGGCGATTGCTACCGGCCTGTCGCAGTTTACCAGTTTCTGCATCCTGCTCTGCCAGTGTAATCTGCGAAAAAGCTGCGTCTCTATCCGTTTTTGCAACTTCGCTCCGTCTTTCTCCATGTACCGGTCGATTATCGTCGGCGGACTTCCCTCCCTGGGACGGCAGGGTATGGCGTCTTTGGCCACCATTATTTTAAACCTGACTGCCCGTCCCTATGGAGACGCTGCTATTGCCGCCATGGCTATTGTCAGCCGCTGTGCCATGCTGTTAAACTCTGCTGTGGTCGGATTTGGCCAGGGCTTCCAGCCAGTATGCGCCTTTTCCTTTGGCGCTCACAAGTACAGCCGCGTGAAAAACGCATTCTGGTTCTGTGTAAAAGTCAGTACTATTTTTCTGCTCTGTGTCAGCGTCATTATTTTCCTGTTTTCCGGACACGTCATTGAACTATTCCGGAAAGGCGATCCGGAGGTTATTGCAATCGGAACGCTGGCTCTGCGGCTCCAGATTTGCACCCTTCCGTTAGGCGGATATCTCACACTGAGCAATATGTGTTCCCAATCCATTGGTTATGGATTCCGCTCTACCCTGCTTGCCATGTCCCGGCAAGGCTTTTTCCTGATTCCCATTCTTCTGATTACATCCTCTCTATTTGGACTTTTGGGAATCCAGATGGCCCAGCCGCTCTCCGATCTGTGCACATTTTTACTGACCATATTTATTATGCGGGGCATTTTTAAAGAGCTAAATACCTTAGAACAGCAGGAAACCGGAGAACGCTCTGCCGGTTCTTTCTCCTGACAGCCTATTTCATGGAACATCCTGGGCTGAATCCATCTGGCACTACTGTACCAGACCCTTTAATTTTCCCAGGATTTCCTTGGCCTTTTCCATCATGGCGCCGCTGTCCTGATTCTTTTTATTCATTTCCTGGTATAGGAAACAAGGCTGATCCCCCATCTGGAATTTCAGCTTGCCTTTATAGGAAGCGACCATAGGAGGAATCCCGGCAGCATCCAGGCGGGCCTTGGGATACATCATCAGCCGCACCTCCTGGCGGTTGATTCCCACTTCGGTAACAAAAGCGCTGTGAGCCATTCCCTTTAATGCCGCAATCCGCAGCAGATTTTCCACAGCCCTCGGAATCTCTCCAAACCGATCCATCAGTTCATCCTGCATATCCATGTATTCATCTTCATTTTCAATCGAAGAAATTCTCTTATAAATATCCAGTTTCTGATATTCATTCTTAATGTAAGAAGATGGAATGTAGGCGTTAATATCGCAGTCTACAACCGTCTCGTAAGCTTCCTCTTCCTTTGCCACGCCCTGAATGGCTCTGACTGCCTGGTTTAACAGTTTGCAGTAAAGGTCATAACCAACCGCTTCCATATGGCCATGCTGTTCTGCACCCAGAACGTTTCCAGCGCCCCGGATTTCCAGATCCCGCATGGCAATCTTGATTCCAGAACCCAGTTCCGTAAATTCCCGGATGGCCTGAAGACGTTTTTCTGCATCTTCCTTTAACAGCTTATCTCTGCGGTACATCAAAAACGCATATGCTGTCCGGTTGGATCTTCCCACGCGCCCCCGGAGCTGGTAAAGCTGGGACAGTCCCATGTGATCTGCGTCATGCACAATCATGGTGTTGGCATTGGGGATATCTAAGCCGGTTTCGATAATTGTTGTGGATACCAGCACGTCAATCTCTCCATTGATAAAGTCCAGCATAATCCGTTCTAACTCGTGTTCCTTCATCTGGCCATGGGCAAAGACCACCGTTGCCTCCGGCACTAAGGCAGCTATCCGATTGGTCACCTCTACAATGTCATTGACCCGGTTATACACATAATAAACCTGTCCGCCTCTTGCCATTTCCCGGTGAATGGCTTCCCGCACCATCTCTTCGTTATACTCCATTACATAAGTCTGGATAGGCGTCCGGTCAATAGGCGGCTCTTCTAATACGCTCATGTCCCGGATTCCCACCAGGCTCATATGCAGCGTTCTGGGAATGGGAGTTGCCGTCAGCGTCAGTACGTCAATATTCTTTTTTAACTGTTTGATTTTCTCTTTATGAGTTACCCCAAATCTCTGCTCTTCGTCAATAATCAGAAGTCCCAGATCTTTAAACACCACATCCGAAGACAGCACCCTATGGGTTCCGATTAAAATGTCTACCTGTCCTTTTTTCAAATCTTCCAGGGTCTTTTTCTGCTGGCCAGGCGTCCGGAATCTGGACATCATATCTACTCTCACCGGGAAGTCTTTCATCCTCTGGACAAAGGTATTGTAGTGCTGCTGGGCCAGAATCGTGGTAGGAACCAGATACACCACCTGCTTGCTCTCCTGAACTGCCTTAAAAGCCGCTCTCAGGGCAATCTCTGTCTTACCAAATCCAACGTCTCCGCAGATCAGCCGATCCATGATTTTCGTGCTTTCCATATCTGCTTTGGTCGCTTCAATGGCATCCAGCTGATCATCCGTTTCTTCATAAGGGAACAATTCCTCAAATTCCTTCTGCCAGACCGTATCCGGCCCGCATGGAAAACCATTGCCGGACTGACGGGCCGCATAAAGCTGTACCAGATCTTTTGCAATCTGCTGAACGGCTCCTTTTACTTTTGTTTTGGTTTTGCTCCATTCCCCGCCGCCCAGCTTATTCAGCTTTGGCTTTTTTGCCTCTGCACCTGCGTATTTCTGGATTCCTTCCAGCCTGGTTGCCGGCAGATATAAGTTGCCTCCATCTCCGTACTCGATTTTCATGTAGTCTTTTACTACATGGTCCTGCTCGATTTTTTCGATTCCCCGGTAAATGCCTACTCCATGGTCTTCGTGAACCACATAATCGCCGACGGATAGTTCGGAAAAGCTCTGAATCTTCTTTCCCTCGTAAGCGGTTTTCTTGCGTCTCTTCTTTTTCTTCTCCGCTCCGAACATATCGCCTTCTGTAATCACTACAAATTTCAAAAGGGGATATTCAAATCCCCGGTGAAGACTTCCATGAATTACCAGAATCTCTCCCGGCCGGACGTTTCCTGTATCCGGCGTTTTTCCATCTTCTGTTTCGTCCGGGCAATACGCCTTTAAATCGTATTCCCGCAAATCGCTGGCCAGGCGGCTGGCCCTTGTCCTGGATGCAGACAAAAGCACCACCCGATAGCCATTGTTTTTCCACCTGGTCAGATCCTTTATAAGAATCTCAAAGCTGTTCCGATAAGAGTTTACATTTTTTACATCAAAGCCAAACTTCTCATTGACTGTCAGACCGGCCAGATTCTGATCCAGGCCAGTCATATAAATCGTCCGCCCTGTCTGGATTCTGGCTAAGATCTCTTTAGCCGGATACAAAATCTCTGTCTGGCCAGGCAGAAGATAACCTTTTTCCAGACGCAAAATCATGCTCTCCCGAAATTCTGTCTCTATGGTTTCCCCTTTTTCCCTTAGTCTTAACGGTTCATCCAGGAAAACCGTACAGCCTCCATCCAAAAGGCCCTTCTTAAAATAATCCAGAAAAGAGACTGTTTCTTTGCAGAAATACCGGACATATGCGTCCAGTCCGGATACCTTCCATCCCTCTTTTAATTCCTCGGAAAATTCCCGGATCACAGCCCGAATCCGGCTGGCTTCTTCGATCTTTTTCTGACTTCTCAATGTCTTTTCGTAGACCTTTGCCTCTTTTTCCATGGCTTCGATTCCATCTGCCAGTTGTTCGGGAGAAACCACTGTCTCTATGGCCGGATAAATGGTGACAAACTCCATCTGTTCAATGGATCTCTGGCTTTCTAAGTCAAAGGTACGAATGGAGTCTATCTCATCATCCCACAGTTCAATTCGGACAGGTGATTCTTCTGTCAGAGGAAATACATCAATAATGCCTCCTCTGATAGAAAACTGCCCCATGCCGTCTACCTGAGCCATGCGCTCATATCCCATAGAGGTCAGCCGTTTTTTCCACATATCCAAGTCAACCGTTTCACCGCTGGACACAGTCAGACTCTGATCTTTTAAATGCTCTAACGGAAGCAGGTGATCCATTAGTCCGTCAATGGTTGTAACCACCACTCCGCCGGACTCTTCCATCAAATGACGCAGCACTGCCAGACGTTCCCGCACCATAAGATTTCCATGAATATCCGCACTGAAAAACAGCAGGTCTTTTGCCGGATACAGCCATACCTGATTTGTAAAATTACGGAAATCTTCATAGATTTCCCTGGCCCGCTGGGAGTCATAGGTAACTACCAGTTTCCATCCCTTGTTTCCTCCCAGTTCATGCATTAGCTGAACTTTTTGAGAATCCATAGTTCCGGTTACATGAACAGGGCCTCTGCCTTTTTTCAGCGCTTCTGTTAAGTCCTCATACTCTTTTAGTTCTGCCAGAGGGTTTATCATCTTCTCCTGCTTCCTTTCTTCCTTCTGTTTTCGCCTGTGAGCTGCTGTCTCCAGCCCTTTTTGCTTTAGAGTTTTTTCCCGTTATACCGATTCATAGCTGTCTCTATTCCATCTAAAATAATGGCCTGGACTGCCTGGGCTGCCTCTTTTACAGCGTCTTCCATAATCCGGGTTTCTACCTGGGAAAAATGCCCCAGTACATAATCAGCCAAATCCATCCGATCCGGTTTTGCCCCCACGCCCACCTTGATTCTGGGAAATTCCTGACTCCCCAGATGCGCAATGATGCTTTTGATCCCGTTGTGGCCGCCAGCGCTTCCCTTTTTGCGGATCCGAAGCTGTCCCGGATCCAGACTGATATCATCATATATAATCATAATATGCTCTGGATCGATTTTATAGAAATCCGCTGCTGCCCGGATACTCTCTCCGCTCAGATTCATAAACGTCTGGGGTTTTAAAAGAATGACTTTTTCCCCGCCGATTACAGCCTTTGCGCACAGAGCTTTATGCTTTTTTTCCTCTATGGATGTCCCCAGCTGATCCGCCAGAGCATCCAATGCCATAAAACCTGCATTATGTCTTGTATTCTCGTACTGTTTTCCTGGATTTCCCAGACCTGCTATGATATACATTGTGCTTTCCTTCCTTTCTGCCCACGCCGCAAAAGCGCTAAACCGCCCAGGAGTGGGGGTCTAACGCTGTAAGTTTTCTGTTTTTAGTATATCCCATTTTTACAGGTTTGTATACTGATTTTTTCCATCTGGACTGGTTAATATTTAATAAAGTGGTTATTTTTATCAATCCACTTTTATGCTATAGTAACCGAAACGCAATTCAAACATGGTAGCAATTCAGTCTTGCATCTTCCCTATGAAAATTCAGACAGGAAAACTCTTATGAAAACAAACTTTCAACGCTTTTTCCTGTATGAATCTTCGCAAGGCTGAACTGTTACCAAACATGTAATTATTCAGGAGGCATCTCATTATGAACCATGATTCTGCAAAAAAATTAGTAACCGCAGGGCTTTTCGCTGCCCTGGCCTGCGCGGCCACTTTGTCTGTCCGAATTCCCACTCCCGGTACTGGCGGCTATATCCATCCAGGAGACGGGATTGTAATCCTGTGCGGACTGTTTTTCTCTCCGGGCTGGGCCATGCTGACCGCCGGCATCGGATCTGCTCTGGCCGACCTGTTAGGCGGATATTTTATCTATGTTCCCATTACCTTCCTAATCAAGGGATTTATTGCTCTTTTTACCAGTCTTCTCTTTGCCTCTCTATCCAGAAAATCAGACAGCTTCTGGCCTGCTGTCATTGGCGGAGGAATCATTGACATCATTATGGTCGCAGGCGGATATTTTCTCTGCGAATCTGTCCTGTACGGCGTCTCAGGGGCCGCAGCCAGCCTTCTTCCCAACCTGGTTCAGAGCACCAGCGGCCTGATTCTGGCCTGTGTCCTGTATCCTGTGCTGAAAAAACCTTTTTCCACTATTTGCGGCAGTCATCTGCGATAGCACTTCCGCCATTGCGTCCCCTATCCTTCTATGCTATACTTTCTCTGTAGCATAAGCGGCAATTTGAGAGGAGAAGTCATTATTTATGAATCATACTGATTTTGATGTAATTATTATTGGAGCAGGCCCGTCCGGCATTTTCTGCGCCTATGAATTAATTGACAAAAAGCCGGATTTAAAAATCCTGATGATTGAAAAGGGACGCCCTATTGAAAAGCGGGTATGCCCCAAGCGCACCACCAAGGTCTGTGTCGGCTGTAAACCCTGCTCTATCACCACCGGTTTTGCAGGCGCAGGCGCATTTTCAGACGGCAAGCTTTCCCTGTCTCCGGACGTGGGCGGACACCTTCCGGATATCTTGGGGTATGACAAGGCCACTGAACTGATTCGAGAGTCCGACAATATTTACCTGAAATTCGGTGCTGACACTAATGTTTACGGAGTAGACAAGCAGAAAGAGATTGAAGAGATCCGGCGCAAGGCCATTCAGGCCAATTTAAAATTAATCGAATGCCCGATCCGCCATCTGGGCACAGAAGAAGGGTATAAAATCTATACCCGCCTCCAGGAGCACCTTTTATCTCAGGGCGTTCACATGAAATTTAATACCATGATCAAAAATATTATCATCGAAAATGGCCAGGCATCCGGCGTAACCACTGACAATGGAGAGACCTACACTGCTCCGGAAATTGTTGCCGCAATCGGCAGAGAAGGATCCGACTGGTTCAGCCATATCTGCGGTGAACATGGCATTGAGACAGAAGTAGGAACCGTAGACATTGGTGTTCGCGTGGAAGTGCGGGATGAGATCATGGAATTTTTAAATAAAAATCTCTATGAGGCCAAGCTGGTTTATTACACCCCGACTTTTGACGATAAAGTCCGTACCTTCTGTACCAATCCTTCCGGTGAAGTGGCTACAGAATATTATGAAAACGGTCTGGCAGTAGTCAACGGCCATGCATATAAGTCCAAGGAATACAAGACCTGCAATACCAACTTTGCCCTTTTAGTTTCCAAAAACTTTACCAAACCATTTAAAACTCCGATTGAGTACGGCAAGCACATTGCCCAGCTAAGCAATATGCTGTGCGACGGCAAGATTCTGGTTCAGACTTTCGGCGACTTCCAGAGAGGACGCCGCACCACCGAAGAGCGTTTGTGCCGCAACAACCTGATCCCCACCTTAAAAGATGCAGTACCCGGCGATTTATCACTGGTATTCCCTCACCGCATCATGGTGGATATCAAGGAAATGCTGCTGGCGCTGGACAAGGTAACTCCCGGCATTGCCAGCGATGAGACTCTGCTTTACGGCGTAGAAGTCAAGTTTTACTCCAACAAAGTCGTTGTCAATACAGATTTTGAAACCAGCATCAAGGGTCTTCGCGCTATCGGAGACGGCGCTTCCGTCACCCGCGGCTTACAGCAGGCTTCCGCCAATGGAATCAGCGCTGCAAGAAGCATTTTAAAAAAGCTGTAACCAAGAAAACCTGCTGCTGGCAGCTTTCCCGGATGCCCCGCAGCACACAAAAAGTCCATTTGGAGTTTTTCCAGATGGACTTTTTTACAGTTTCTTTTTATATGCGCTTGTTTCAGTCTTCTCTTAATCGGAAAGAGACGGTCAAATTCTTCAATACCTGGGATTGCTCTGCCAGTTCCTGGCTTGTAGCTGCGCTTCTCTCTGCCGCTTTTGCATTGGTTTGAACTACAGCAGAAATCCTCTGAACTCCCTGGGCAATCTGCTCTATTGATTTTGCCTGCTCATCGGATGCTTCCGAAATCTCCTGAATAATCCGGGTAATACTCTGTGCTCCCTCAACCACCTTTTCCATGGAAGAAGCCGTTTCATTCATGCAGACAGTTCCTCTCCGAATAGCGGCCAATGAGCCTTCTATCAGTTCTGCTGTACTTTTGGATGCCTCTGCAGACTTTTCTGCCAGACTGCGAACTTCCTCTGCCACTACAGCAAATCCCTTTCCGGCTTCTCCGGCCCTGGACGCTTCTATGGCCGCATTTAAAGCCAAAATATTGGTCTGGAACGCAATATCTTCAATGGTTTTAATAATCTTCCCAATATCGTTGGAACGGTACTGGATTTCTTCCATCACCGACAGCGTTTCTTTCATCTTATTATCGCTTTCTTCGATTTCATTTCCCACCATAACTGCCTTTTCACTGACATCATGGGCCAGATCCGCATTTTTGCACACATGCATCAAAATATCCGATGCAGTGTTGCCCAGTTCTTCAATGGAAGTCTCCTGCTCGGAAGCGCCCTGAGCCAGAATGCTGGCCCCTTCTGACACCTGATTGGAATTGGCAGACACATGGTTGGCAGCATCATTAATCCTGCTTAATGCCTGGCTTAAGGTACTGTTGATATGCTGAATCGAAGATAAAATGTTCTGATACTCTCCTACATATCGCACTGTTTCGTGAGAAGAGATACAGAAATTTCCCTCACTCATCTCATTTAACATGTAATTAATGTCCTGGATAATGGCCCGCAGATTTTCTGTCATGGTCTGGAAAGAATTGGACAAATAGCCTATCTCATCCTCAGAATCATTTCTTAAATCAGTATCCAGATTGCCCATGGCAATCTCATCTGCTGCCTTTACAATGTTTTGAATGGGTGCGAGAATGTGCCCCGCCAATCCCACTACACACATCATAATGATCATAAACGCAGCTATGGACAGCGCCAGAAGGACCAAAACTGTATTTCTGACAGGCTTTAAAGCCTCTGACACGCTGAGTCCGGTCATAGACCACCATGTCTCTTCTCCTACAGAAAGCGGGCTGTAAAAGCACAGTGTTTCCTCTTTATCTGTCCAGGACTGCTCCATATGAAAAGGCAGTCCGTTTGCAAAATGAGACTGTAATTTGTTCTGCTGCCCAGTTCCTTTTATAACAGCAGATACATTCTGACCAATGCTGTCTTTTGCCTTGCTGTCCCAGATAATAGTACCAGCACCATCGTAAATAGCCGACCACATCGATGTATAATCCGCTCCTGTAATCTTATCCGTTGAAAGCGCATTTAAGTTTACGCTGGCAATTACTACACCAATAATATTGTTTTCATAGGAAATCGGCGAGCCGTACGCCACAACCAGCTTGTCTCCCTGATTCCATGGCTGGGAAACATAAACTCTGCCTTCCTGAAGCGGAATTTTGTAGGAATCTTCCCCGGCATATTCTTCATAGGAAGCATATGGCTCAATCTCAGAATCTGCAGAATCAGTAGTAATATAAAAGCCGTATGTATCCATGTTCTCCTGGAACTGGTAAGGCTCAAACATCACTCCAAGTCCTTCTAATTCCGGATTGTTTCTTACTGCATTTCTGGCCGTCTCCAGAATAAACTGCTCTGTATCGTATCCCCCAGGCGTCATTGTCCTGCCCTTATAAAGATTGCTTTCCCACCGAAGCTGAGACGCCTCCACCAGTCCGACTGACTCCCTCTTTGTCCCGTACACTCTGTCAATATAGTCCTGAATATTCTGCGCCACAATATCCACTGTGTCAAAACCGCTTTGTATCTCCGAACTGTTGGCCGCTGCCATCACAGACAATTCTTCCACAATCTGCTTTCGGATGCTTGCACTGGACATAAAAATCGTGACCGCAATTAAAGCAAAAAATATAACCGCCAAAACGCCTCCGATTACGGCTGTAAGCTTGGTTTTAAGTTTCATTTTTTTTAACAAGACTCTCCCCCTCTTTTGTTCAAACTAGTGTACTCTCAATTCATTATTATACCACTCTCTTTTTTAAAATGGAATGTTCTTTTTCATATTCCTGTATTTTTATTGTAACCGTTCAGCCATGCGAAGATTCAGACAGGAAAAAGCGTTGAAAGCTTGTTTTCATAAGAGTTTTCCTGTCTGAATCTTCATAGGGCAGACGCCAGATGCTTCTTGTCCGCCACAGGCGGGCAAGAAGCATCCATCCCTGCTATTTTACCTTAGCTGTCTGAAATCTCGCAAGCAGGGATTTAATATCTGCTGCCTGAGAAGCCAATTCTTCACTGGAAGCAGCCGATTCCTCGCTGGTGGCAGAGTTGGTCTGAACTACAGAAGAAATCTGATCCGTTCCTTCTCTCACCTGTATCAACGCATCTGATTGATTTTCTACAGCCATTTTTACCTTCTCAACCTGTTCCACAATATTTTGAGTCAGTCCGCTTAAAGATTGAAATACATCTGTTACCTGAACGACCGCACTTGCCCCCTCATCTACTGATTCAATTGAGTTATGAATCAAATCTCTGGTGGATTTGGCAGCCTCATCGGATTTATTGGCCAGATTGCGCACCTCATCAGCTACGACTGCAAATCCCTTTCCTGCGCTGCCGGCTCTGGCCGCTTCCACTGCTGCATTTAAAGCCAGAATATTGGTCTGGAATGCAATGTTTTCAATTACAGCAATAATCTTTGCAATCTCACCGGAAGACTCCTTGATTCCGTCCATAGCGTGATTTAACATTTCTACGCTGGTATTGGCAGCCGTAATTTTTTCGCTTGCTGTTTCTATGCTGCTGTGTACCCCCCAGGCAGCATTTGTTATACTATCCGCTCCATTGGAGATATCCGATATCATTGCAGACAATTCTTCGATCGAACTGGACTGTTCCGTCGAACCCTGCGCCAATGCCTGAGCGCCTGACGCTACCTGATCCGCCCCTGAAGCCACCTGATCCGCACTCTGCCTAATCTGCTCAATTGCACTGCTTAACTGAGCATTAATCAGACGAACCGACTGAAGCAGACTGCTCAGTTCTCCTACGTATTTATCCTCAGCGCTGGTCTTTATGTCAAAATTTCCATTGGCCATCTCGCTAAGAAGATATCCTGTGTCTCCAATCACTGTTCCCAGAATTTCCTGACTCTCCCTCATGGCCTGACACATCTCACCCAGTTCATTTTTGCTCTCAAAGTCTACAGGAATATCCAGATTGCCTCTGCTGAATCCCTTTAAAGCCTGATTTACCTGAGCAGTGGGAATTGCAATATTATGTACAAGAGAAAACGCAACTTTCATCACACAAATCAGTGCAGCCAGACTTAATCCGCTTATCGCGACAAATAATATCTTAACCAGATCTTCGATTCTTCCCCGCTCTTCCATCATTCCCTGCACGAGATAATTGTCCAGCGCCACTGCTTTATTTCCCATATCTGTCTGCAGCGGAGTATCCACCTCATAAATAAAAGTTTTTGCTTCTTCCAGATACTTCGCATCTTTTGTAGAACGATATTGTTCATACAATTCAATCAATTTAGGCGCATTCCCTGCCCATGCTCTTACAGCTTCCTGGTAATCATAAAGCAGATCTTTTTCAAGCTGATGCGGAAAATGTTCCTCCAGCAGCAGAAGATTCTGCTCTAATTTTGCAAGATACTGCCTTGCTTCATCCAGTAATGCCTGATTTGCTTCCGAATCCGGAATTAACAGTGCATCCCGGATATTTCTGCCCGGAATTAATGCACTGACGCGGCAATTTAAAATATCCTGATTTGCCTCTGCGTCCTCATTGAGCAATACTTCATACTGATTTTTTATATTCACCATTGAAAAAAAGCTGATAAATATTAACAGCAATGCAGCTATAACTGCAACCCCAAAGCCAAGCAGCAAACTCTTTTTAATCCTCATATCCTTAAGCATTTCTAAATCCATTCTCCTTTTTTCTTATGCATTCTCAAAACACAGCTCTCCCATTTCTCCTGACAGCTGAAATCCCCATCTGGCAACAAATACTGCTATAATTTCATTAATCACAGCTGCTGCTGCAATCGTTCCTCTGATAATGTCTCCATACTGGCTGTACTCGCCAGTCAGCGCCGAAATGGCAATGCCTGTTAATACAAGAGAAACTCCCGAATGCGGCAAAATAACCATTCCAAGATACTTTTTTACACTGGGATCCGCATGAGATATTTGTGCCCCAAACGCTGCTCCCCCTATTTTCCCGACAGCCCGCGAAAGAATGTAAACAGCCGTAAAACTGCCCGCTCCCAAAATCAAATGGTAGTCCAGCGGAGCACCTAAGTTTAAAATAATCAGTGTAAAGCATCCATTCACTGCTGGTGTGCAGAGCTTCATAATACTTTCCAGCTTTGCTTCATCCACCATATTGGCAAAAACTGCCGAATACACCATACCAGTCAGCATAAAACTTAATACCGGTACTGGCATAAAATACCGATTGGCCAGCACAGTCATGATTCCCGCTGTCATCACACCTGCAAAAACAACAGCCGCATTCATCTTGATCGAAGTTATTTTTCTCATCACACAGCCGGCAATCCACCCGGTAAATCCCCCGATTACTATAGGAAACACGACTACCAGCAAAATCAGATATTGAGGAACCGATCCTCCAGCCGTTTTCTGAAGCACTACTCCCATAACAGATAAAAATACGCAGATAGCAATCACATCATCAATCACAGCTAATGGAATCAGGGTTTTTGTAACCGGACCGTCTGTTTTGTATTCTGAAACAATGGAAAGTGCTGGGGCAGGGGCTGTCGCCAGCGCAATTCCTCCAAAAATCAAACCCAGAAAAGCCGGAATCCCTGTAAAGTAAAAAATAATCGAAAAAGCTGCGCTTACTGTCAAAAAGGTCATTAAAGACTGGGTCAATGTAATCACTGCGATCTGTTTTCCATAAGAACGCATTTTTTTCCAAACCATCTCACTTCCTAACATCAGTCCCATTCCGCATTCTAAAAATGAAATCAAGATGTGGTAAGCCGAATTATCTAAAATTTCCTGATTCAAAATATTAAGCGCATAAGGTCCAAACATCATTCCGGCAACCAAAAAACCCAAAACTGCAGGCATTTTCAGCTTTGAAGCAATCTTTCCCGCCATAATCGCCAGAAAAACGACCATTAACAACCTTAAAACCATTTCTGTCATTATGGATCCTTCCTCTCTGCAATACCATTTAGCAATATATCTAAAACTTGTTTATTCATTTCTTCCAGCGCCTGAATACTAAGCCCGCTGCCTTCTTCTGTCACATACTGCAGTTCGACAAAATGAAGAATCTGAATAAAGATTCTGGCAACTTCATGGTAATCCAGCGAAACACGCATAGGGATTCTTGACAATAGTTCTTCCAAGATTTTAGTATTCATCTCTTTTATTGGCTGCCTGTATATATCTATCTCATCTTTTAAATGCCCCTGCGGCATAAACACTGTCTCCATAAAGCTTCTCTGATATAGCGGATACTCATGGAAAAATTTTATCCGAACTGCAAAATAATTGGTCAGACATTCTTCTACAGACATGGTGCTGCTGTTTTCTGCAAAATGAACCTGCATGTATGCTTTAAACTGTTCAAAGCATTCTCTGACACAGGCCAGAAACAGTTCCTCTTTAGAAGCAAAATAGTGATAAATAATTCCTTTGGAAATTCCCTGTTCCGGGTCATACATATTATTGACCGAACTGGCGCTGTATCCGCATTCAGAAAACTCCTTCAATGCGTAATCCATAATTTTACGTCTCGTCTGCTGCACTTTTTCTTCTCTTTTCATTTATTCACCTCCTATAATTGACTCTAAAGTCAATTATTTTATAAAAACTCACAGATTTACAGTAACCGTTCAGCCATGCGAAGATTCAGACAGGAAAAAGTGTTGAAAGCTTGTTTTCATAAGAATTTTTCTGTCTGAATCTTCATAAGGCAGACGCCAGACGCTTCTTGTCCGCCGCAGGCGGCAAGAAGATGCATGGCTGAACGGTTACAATTTACAGATAAACTGCCTAACTAAGGGCAAAACAACTTGTCAATCTTTGCCAAAGTATGGTATGATGATGACATGTAGTCTTATCAATTTGCTGACTGCTGATAAAAAACCACACCTGCCATTTTCTATGGCAAAAAGGAGGTCTCTATGAGTCAGGCTAATATCCTCCGCATAATCAATGATGCCAATGATGACAGCATCTATCTGGCGGATATTGACACATACAAACTTATCTACCTCAATCCGGCAATTTGCAAGATCTTAGGAAAGGCGTCAGAAAATTACAGAGGACAGCCTTGTTATAAAGTTCTTCAGGGTCTTGATTCCCCCTGTTCCTTTTGTACTAACCGCCTGTTGACAGAATCTTCCTATTATACGTGGCAGCATAATAATGAAGCCCTTGGAAAAAGTTTTATCCTGCGGGATCGTCTGGTTCGGTATCATGGCAGACTGGTCCGTATGGAAATCGCCACTGATATTACCGGCCACGAAAATGACAATCAAAAACTTCAGCAGCTTCAGGCAGTCGATGAGTCTTTAGTTCTTTGTATTGATACGCTAAAAAACAGCGATGATACGGAGTTAGCTATGAACAGTTTTCTCGCCCACATTGCTTCTTTTTATCAGGCTGACTGCGCACGTATCTATGAGATTGAACAGGATTCTGAAACTATCACCCTTACGTATCAGTGGATTCGCCCAGACAGCCATCTTTCCCACAGTTCATCAGCATTCCCCTTTTCCACACTTCAGCGTTGGCTAGGGCAATTTCGCAGAGACGGCTACATCCGCATTACTTCTTTGGAGAAAGAATTGGATCACGATTCTGCGGAATATAAGTTATTGACTTCTCTTGGCATACATAATCTGCTGGCTGTTCCTCTTCTCAATAAATCCGGCGCACCTATTGGCATAATCGGCGTAGATAATCCGCGTACTAATACAGACGCCCCCCGTCTCCTGCACTCTGTTTCCAATTTTGTAGTAAGCGGAATTGATAAAAGAAATATGCTGAATCTCCTGGATAAATTAAGCTATAACGATACCCTGACCGGTGTATACAACCGCTATCGCTATCTGGAAAAAGTACGGGAACTCCAAAAGACTCCGCCGCCCACTCTGGGAATTATCTACCTGGATATTGACGGTATGAAACAGGCCAACGATACCTATGGCCATTCTTTTGGCGATGCGTTGCTGATACGAACTGCCAACCTCCTGACTCAGGTTTCTTCTTATGATGTATACCGCGTAGGCGGAGATGAATTTGTGATTCTCTGCCCCGAAATCAGTCAGGAAAATTTTCAGTTCTTAACCGAACGCCTGCGTCAATCTGTAAAAGAGGAAATGGATTTGAGTATTTCCATTGGCACCAAATGGACCCAGGGAGCAACAGATGCCATGGAGCAGATTGTAGACGCAGATAAATTGATGAGTCTGGAAAAGCAGTCCTACTATAATTCTCTGCGGGCTGACAGAGAAGTCCATTATGTACAGATGAGAGAATCTCTTCTCAGCGAACTGAAAAAGGGCCTTTTTACTGTATTTTTGCAGCCGCAAATAAATCTGAAAGATAAATCCATTATCGGTGCAGAAGCGTTAATTCGTAAAAAGGGCACTGATGGAGAGCTGATTTCTCCTGCTATGTTTATTCCTTTTTACGAAAATGAAGGACTGATACAGCCAATTGACTTTTTTGTTTTAAAAACAGTATGCGAAGCCTTGTCAGGCTGGAGGAAGTCGGGAATACAGACATTTCCCATTTCGGTCAATTTTTCCCGCATCACAATGATGAGTGAAAATTTTACTGATGACATCTGTAATATCTGCAAGCACTATGATATTCCTTACCAGATGATAGATATTGAAATGACAGAAAGCATTTCCAAAATGGATCTCCAGGTATTATCCTCCCTGGTAAAAAAACTGCGTACCATTGGTTTTTCGGTTTCCCTGGATGATTTTGGGACCCGCTACTCCAATCTTTCTATCCTCACTGCCATTGATTTTGACCACATCAAGATTGATAAAAGTCTGGTGGATCACATTATGTCTAACAAAAAGGCGCACACCATTGTAGATTACACTATTCATCTGGGTAAAGCTCTGGATCAGCCCCGCACTATTGCTGAGGGAATCGAAACCAATGATCAGTTCAGCATTTTAAAGGACTTGGACTGTGATGTCGGACAGGGATTTTTCTTTTCAAAACCTATCCCCATATTCGAGTTTTATCAGCGCTATTTACATCCGCTTACAGCGGTTAACCAAACGGAGGTACCTCAATGAAAAGCATTAAAACTAAAATCCTGATTCCCATGATTCTAACAGTAGTTATTTCTCTGATTGCTGTCGGCGGGGCCGCATGTACATTTGGCTATCTGGGTACTACTGCGACTCTTGAAGCCAGTATGAAAAAAACTGCGGAAGTCGCGGCGGATCGAGTTTCCTACGAATTAAAGGCCTACAAAAATATCGCTACAGAAGCCGGCATGCTCTATCAGCTTTCTTCTCCGGCTATTCCGCTTGATACAAAAAAAGAATTGCTGCAGCAGAAAGCAGATACTTATGGCCTGCAGCGCTACAATCTGCTGGATGCCAACGGTGTCAGTATCATAGACGGCAACGATTATAGTGACCGGGACTATTTTAAAGCAGCCATCAATGGCACTACCTATGTTTCTGAACCTCTGGTTTCCGCCGTCACAGGCGAGATGACCATCATTATAGCTGCTCCGGTATGGCAGAACGGTCAAAGCGGCTCCAAGGTCACTGGCGTTGTATATTTTGTTCCCAAAGAAACATTCCTCAACGACATTGTAAGCAGCCTGACCATCAGCCGGGGCGGGGCTGCCTATATGCTGGACGCCAATGGCACTACCATTGCGCACCGCAATATCGAAAATGTCCGCAATCAGGAAAATACCATCGCCAGCGCTCAAACCGATTCTTCTCTGTCTGGTCTTGCACAGATCGAATCCAGGATGATCTCCGGCGCTTCCGGCTTTGGACGGTATCGGTATGGCGGTGAAAAAAAGTTTACTGCTTTCGCACCGATTCCGGACACCAATGGATGGAGCATTTCCATTAACGCGCCTGTCAGCGATTTTACTCAGAGCACTATGTATGGAATCATTATTGTTCTTATTTTATTGATTGTATCTGTTGTGATTGCAGTCCTCCTGTCTGTCCGACTGTCCAATAATATTGCCAACCCCATCAGGGCCTGCGCTGAACGGCTCCGTCTGCTGGCACAGGGAGATTTAGATACTTCTGTTCCTGATTTTCATAGCGATGACGAAGTAGGGATTCTGGTTTCCTCTACCAGAACCATTGTAGATGCGCTGAAAGCCATCTTAAAAGATATCGACTATCTGTTGGAAGAAATGGGCAGCGGAAACTTTGTTGTAGATTCTCAGGTCTCTGATTTGTATATTGGAAGCTTTGCTCCTCTGCTTTCCTCCATTCGGCAGATTAAACACAGACTCAGTAATGTCCTGTTGCAAATTAATGTAAGCGCTGACCAGATTGCTTCCGGCGCTTCCCAGGTATCGGACGGCGCTCAGGCTCTGGCGCAGGGGTCCACTGAGCAGGCAAGTTCTGTACAGGAACTGGCGGCAACCGTCCATGAGATTTCCAACAACTCTTCTGAAACAGCTTCTGTTGCAAGAAAATCTCAGCATCGTGCCCAGGAAGCAGGCAGCCATGTCGTCCGGAGCAATGAGATGATGGGGCAGATGACCGTTGCTATGGATGAAATCAGCGATTTTTCCAAGAAGATCGGCAATATTATTACCACCATTGAAGATATTGCATTCCAAACTAATATCCTGGCCCTCAACGCCGCTGTAGAGGCGGCCAGAGCAGGAAGCGCCGGGAAAGGATTTGCAGTCGTTGCAGATGAAGTCCGCAATCTGGCCTCCAAATCCGACCAGGCCGCCAAAGCCACAAAAGAATTAATTGAAAATTCCGTTGAATCTGTACAAAACGGCAGCAGTATTGTAGTAAATGTTACAAATGCGCTCCAGACAACTACGGATCTTGCCGAGCTTGCAGTAAACGATATGGTCAATGTCGCTGCAAAAATCGAATCTGTGGTCGAGGCAATCGCTCAGATTACAGAGGGACTGGATCAGGTTTCTTCTGTTGTTCAGTCCAACTCTGCTACCAGCGAACAGTCCGCTGCTGCCAGTGAAGAGTTATCCTCTCAGGCACAAGTCCTGCGGAATCTGGTAAGTCAGTTCCAGCTGCCGCGCAATTAAGCTGCAGGATATCAACACTAAAAGGCGCCTGCTTAAAATGCAGGCGCCTTTTAGTTCAGGCTCTTATTTTCACTCATCTATTTCCTGAGATTTATTATTCTTATTTCTTTTTTTCAATAATACTTTATATACATAACTTCGGATGGCCGCGTCCGCCCCATCTGTCAGATTCAAAAAGATGCATCCATATCCATATTTTCCATCCGGCTGCGAAGAAGCCCTTATTGCCATGGCTTCAAATTTTCTCTCCAATCTCTTAAATACATAACTGAATGTTATCTTTTCATCCTTCTCCAAAGCCTGTCCTGTTGTTACAAAAAATCCGCCGGCACTTAAGTTTTCAATAACTCCAAAAAAGCTGCCATGTTTTTCTGATGAAAACATCATTTCTAGTTTTACCTTTGCTCTAACATCTTTCTGGCGCTGCACCACATTTTTTACCTCTAAAATGTCACAGTCCGCCGTCCAGGGTTCTACCATATTCGGGAATGCCGGATTTCTCCTGATTATAATCAGGCAGTATGCAATCACCAATCCTTTCTGCATATCATAGAAATCAACGCGGGTTTTAAATTTGCAGTCTTTGAGATGATATGTATTAAAGAACAAGGAACATTTGTCTTTGATAAACTCTACTCTGGCCTCTGCCAGGCGCCCTCCATCCGGCGTATACACCAGACACCTGTCACAATCCTTCAGCATCATACATTCATGTCTCCTCTTATGTTACAAAAATTCTCCTACTTGTCTGTCTGCATCCATCATCATCTGCAGACGCATAATCTGTATCAGGTTTGCAAAACTCTCCTGATCCATTGTCACTGTTCCAGAAGAGGCATCTGTACTGATTCCGCTCAGGAGCGCTGCATTATAGCCATAATTTCCTCCGCCTAATGCCGCCAGACCATAGTTGGCATTTTGACTGCCAGTCCCCATCATACCATAACTGCCTCCCAATCCGGTCATCACAGTCCGATTTGCCGAAAGAGCTTCCTCTCCCATGTACGACATAACTTTTTTCACATAATTTTGTGTCTCTTTATAAGGAGGAACTCCGCCGTATTTTTGAACTGCTCCCGGACCGGCATTATAAGCAGCAAGGGCCAGTTCTACATCGCCGAATCTGTCTAAATTCTCTTTTAGATATTTGGCGCCGCCCATAATGTTTTGTCTTGCATCAAAAGGATCAGAAACACCCAGACTTTTTGCCGTTCCCGGCATTAACTGCATCACTCCCATCGCTCCTGCATGGGAAACTGCCTGGGGATTAAATCCAGACTCCTGCTTTGCTACTGCCTTTAAAAGGTTCTCCGGCACCTGATACCGGTTGGCTGCCTCTGCAAATATTGCATCCATCTGTTCTGGCACACCGCCTATTTTTTCTTTCATAACATTGCCAAAACCCGAAACTCCGCTGGAAACAGAACCTTTCACTCCCTGGCTCTGCAGCATAGCCTGCGCTTCTGACACTGACGAAATCAAACTCATCTCTTCTATCTGCTCCTCTCTCTTTTATCCCTGGTGGGCAATGCCATCCGGCCCAATCGTCCATCCGTCTATATAAGAATTTACAACCATACGGCCGTTGCTGTCTAAGAAATACCAGTTAGCACCATCATGGATCCATCCGGTTCTCATTCTGCCAGTAGAATCCATATAGTACCATGCGCCCGGCTCCGGCTGAATCCAGCCTGTTTTCATATCCCCGGAAGGTCCGAGGTAATACCAGTTTCCGTCTGCAAATGCCCAGCCAGTGCGCATAATGCCGTCCTCATCCATGAGATACCACTTTCCTCCATGAGGCAGCCACCCTCTGACTCTCTTGCCCTTATCGTCAAAATAGAACCAGCTTCCGGCCACTTTTTCCCATGCATTGCGGACTTTTTTCCCTCCTGGAAGCACGTAACTGTCCCCTTTCAAGGAACCTCCGTCATCTGATCCCCCTGCTTCTTCCTCCACATCTTCCCAGAAGAAATCCTGATCGGAAGACGTTACTTTATTCCCTTCTTTGAGGTATTTCCTCTCATCTGAATCGGTGGGAACCGCTTTTACTTCATAATAATAAATCTTACCAGTATCCTGCATATACTCAGACAGGTCAATACTGTTACTTTCTGCGTCCAGACGCTTTACCAGTTTGTCATCCCCATAAAGTTCCACTGTATACCCAGGAGCAAATTTTACCGGCTCCCATACTGCCTTGTGTTTTGCACTGCTGCTCCACCCGGCTTTTTTCGTATCGCCTAGCACCATGATTGGCGTATACTCTGCTTTTACCTGTAACATCCCGTCTCCTGCTGCCTTTGCAGATACAAATTCTGCTCCGCTCACTCTGCACTGAGACTTGTCCAGAGACACCGGGAAATATTTTCCCTCATTTGCTTTTATATTGATTTCCACCCGTACTGGTTTGCCCGGTTTCCACTTTTCGTAATCTGTGCCAAACTCATAATCCTGAATGGCGCAGTCTGAACCGGACACTGTAATCTCCGGCACAGGAATTTCTTCCTGCTCTCCAAAACTGGCTTTAAACGTCACTGATACTTTTTCTATAACACTGGATTCTGCGCCATAAACGGTCTGAACCCCAAAGTATCCATGATTTCCAAAGACCAGAACCGTCCCCAGACACAAAGCAGCGCCCAGTTTCTTCCACATTTTCATTGAACACCTCCGCTGTCTTTTGGCTGTATCTGCCTACCGCCATACTCCATCCTGATCTACGTAGAAACCATCCACTGTAGTGCTGCATGCCATGGCCTTAGAATCCGGATAAAAATAATACCAGTTTCCGTCAATCTGGCACCAGCCATCCACAAGTTCTCCATTGGCATCTGCATAATAAGTCTGATTGTCCCGCTTAATCCATCCTGTAAACATAGCGCCCTGCAGACTGTTTTCCACTGTATTCAGGTAGTACCATTTATCATTTTGAAGCAGCCAGCCAGTATACATGGAACCGTCATTGTTAAAATAGTAATAATAAGACCCAATCACTCTCCAGCCAGGACCAGCCATGACTCCGGCCGTCTCCCCATCGTCCTCACCAGTGGCAAAATAGTACCACTTGCCGTCAATAGAGGCCCAGCCCACTGCCATCTGTCCATTGGGATACAGGTAATAATAGTCTTCTCCCTGTTTCAGCCAGCCGGTCTGCATCACTCCGTCTCCATTAAAGTAATACCACTGACCCTCAATGTACTCCCATCTGCTGCTGCACAGACTGCCGTCCGGATAGTAAAAACGCCATGTATCGCCGTCCTTGTTCCATCCCGGCTTTTTTGCTCCATGAACCACATTGCTGCCAGGTTTCTGCTGTCCTTTTCCATCTGATACATAGCGGTCTGTAATCTGGAGTTCTCCTGATTCAATCCAGTCGCTTCTGCCGCCGTACTTGGACTGAGAACTGTCTTTCGGAATCGTCCTCACCTTAAACATATAATTTCCAGCCTTGGTCATGTAGGGATAAAAATTATACTGCAGCGAAGATGTGCCGGGAACTTTGTACACAGACTTTCCGTCTCTGTAAAGCTGCACTTCATAATAACCTGAAGTATTGTCTGGTTTCTCCCATCTGGCTACTCCCAGATTGTCTTCATACCAAAATGCGTCCAGCGGTTCCTCATAATCCCCTTTTACCGGTTTTACCCGAAGAGTTACCACCAGGTCATCTCCATCTCTTCTGGCTGACACAAAGGTGCCGCCGCTGATGGATACAGAGGATTTTTTATAACTGGCTAAGAAATAATTTTCGCTGACGTCTTCCGGCTCCAGTGTCACTGACATCCTGGGTTCATCTCCAGTCTCCAACTCTCTGGTGCTGTCAACCCACTCAGCCTCGGTCACATGGTATCTGCTGTTAGAGACGCTTACCTTCACACCGCGCTCTCCTGCGCTCCCGCTGCCAATCTCAATATCCGGAAGTTCAAACCCTGGTTCCAGTTTAGAATCTACTCTTACACTGACCGAACTGATCGCCTTGGAGCCTGCAAAAACTGTCTGAGAAAGGCTAAGTCCCAGCACACCCGCCAGTATCAGTCCCCATAAGCGTCTGCCTGTTTTCTTATTCCTGCTCTCCTTCTCCATCCTCTGCCTCCTTTTTTTCTTCTGTTTCTCCAGGGACAAAGCCTAAAAAGTACAGGTAAATCTCCACAACAGCCTGGTAAAGTTCCTGTGGGATTGATGCACCCAGCTTCACCTGATTGAGCAAGGTTGCCAGAGAATCATCCTCATAAATGGGAACACCCGCTTCCATGGCTGCCTCCGTAATCCTCTCCGCCATATATCCCATGCCTGATGCCACCACCACCGGAGCTCCATTTTTCTCCGGATCATACTTTAGCGCCACTGCTTTTTTCTTCATTAAATCATCAAATTCTGACATTAATGGTTCTCTCCTTCTCCTGAATCTCCGGAAATACATCCTGCAGGCGAAGTTCGCCCTTTTTTTCTCTCACCAGGAGCCTGCTCACATCCAGGCCGTTCTTTTTTAAGATTTCTGAAATATTTCCCTGAATAGAGGCTGTCTCATCCGTCAGCACAGGAGGTATATATAACTGCATGTCCATCTGGCGGTCCTGCATAGAAAGGACCATGTCGAATCTTCCCAGTTCCCTGATATCAAACTTGAAAAACATCTTAATCTTCCGGCTGCCTCCCTGCTCTTTATCTGCATCCGGATCTGCCCAGATCTCAGACATAACGTCTTTCCCCTGATACTGGAAGGGCACTAAAAGGTGAAGCAGCGGAAGATACACGCTTTCATTAATCAGCATTCCGTTTAAAATATTGTAGAATTGCTGAATATTTTCCAATCCGGCCTTTCCCTCTGCACCTTTTAAAAGAAGGGAGGAAAATGCATCAGAAAAATCGTCTTTCCCCCTGGCTGCACCTGCATTCTCTAACAACTCCTGCAAATCCGGAATCCCGTCTTTAAAGTATTTCTCCATCTCCCGATTGCCGGTCATCCACTGATAAAGCTGGGAGAGCCGATCACCATCTCCATTTTCATAGCGCACTGCATGGAGTACCAGAAACATAACTGCATCTCTGACTGCACCATAATCGTGTGTACGGGAAATGTATTTAGCCAGAAACGGAATCAGCCGGCTATTCAGGACTTCTGTATTAGCTGCAGTATCGCCGTTTTTTGCTTCCCAGTTCATACTCTCTAACATCTGTTCAAATTCGCCTCTGAAGTTTTTAAGCATCAGTCGGCTGATATCCTCTGTCAGAGAATGCATCTGGGTTAAAAGGTGTTCTCCTGACGTATAATCATTATATCCCTTCAGAAAAGCCATAACAGCTTCTTTCAGTCCAAGAGATGTACTCTGAGACAGGACGGCTCTTAAACTGTCAAAAAATGCCCCGGAAAACTTTACCTGGGATGCCTGCTGATTTTGAAAAAACTGAAGGAGTTCCTCTCTGGAACTGACCTGCATAGATGCAAACAACTGGTCAATCAGATCTCCAACTGACTCCTGACCGGCAAACAAAAGGGACATGCCGTCCATCTGAAAAAGCTGCTTTAACAGCAATGGAAGATCGGCCGCATCCTTTAATCTCTGAATAAAAGCGCCGTAGTTGCTCTCATAGTCAATGACGCTGTATTTATCTCCGGCAGCCGCAGCCCCTGCTCCGCCCTTTTCCTGACCATCCGCTCTGACAACCCGGGACGGATCCACCTGATTTTGTATCTGCTGGCGGTCTACACGCTCCCTGCCTTCTCTATTGTCCAATATCCTGTTGTCTATATTATTATCTGCAGGCTTTGTCACCTGTAAAATATTCGCCATCGCTCCTCCTCATTTCCATAGCTGAGCTTCTCTTTTTTCTCGCCGTCCTGAACGGTTATATCTACTTTACTATACTACATTTTCAGTTTAAATGCAATTCACGTTTTTTTCTCCCTACCCTTATCTATCGCCAAAAAATGCCGATAAAATAAGTAAGACCGAGAAAAGCTGTGCGGTTTTCCGCCAGGCTTTCCATTTTATGGAAGGAGGACGCTATGAATATCAGACTCTATACAGGTACAGATTATCAGAATTATTCTTCGTTTTCACCTGCCGCAGAAAAAAACAGGCCCCAGGCAGAAAAGGCTTCGGGCAATTTTGATACAGTAACCTTACAAAAAACCGCACCTGCTGACGAAGACGGCTTTGCCCGGATTCTTGCAAGACAGGCTGCTGCAAGACTGGGGCAGGGAGCCAGTGCAGAAAAGGTAATGGGACTGAAGCAGCAGGTAGCATCCGGCACTTATCATCCGGATTCCGTCTCTATTGCCAGACACTTACTGGGTTACAGCTAAGCTGCGGACAAGGAGGATATTATGACAGAGCAGATAACACCCAACTCTTCTGTGCTCGAAGAATTGATCCATATTCTTCACAAACTGACTGCAGTGATAGATGGACTGGCCAGTCAGGAGGAACAGAAGGCTCAGGCTGCTTCCCTTGGTAATCACCATCTGATTACCGGTTTTTTAAACCAGGAGCAGGCGCAGCTCCTAAAGCTTCGCGGCTTAGAGCAGAAACGGATGCAGCTTACAGACAGGCTGGGCTGGAAAGATTTAACATTCCGGCAGATTTTAGACCAGGCAGATGAGCAGCAGACTTTCCTTTTGTCTCCTGCGTTTGAAGATTTAAACCGCCAGGTAAAACGCTTAAAAGCAGCCAAAGACGCTGCTGATAAGGTAATTCGGGTCCGCATGCGGGAATTGGATTCAGCGATTGCTGCCATGCAGGGTCGTCTCCCTGAAGATGTAGAGGCGTCCCGCAAAAGCGTTCCCCCGCATTTTCAAGATAAATATGTTTAGATAGTCATGGAGGAATTATCATTATGAGATCAACTTTTTCCGGTATCAACACCGCGCTTTCAGCCCTGCAGGCCAACCAGAAGCGCCTTGACATTATTGGTCAGAACCTTTCCAATATGAATACCCCCGGCTATAGCCGTCAGCAGCTGATGACTTCCAGCTTAAACTATTCTTATCCCATTTCTCATTATAACAATGGCTCTGAGGTTGCGGTTGGTTTTGGTGTACAGATGGACCGGGTTTCCCAGATCAGAGACCCTTATCTGGATGTACAGTACCGTTCCCAGATGAACAAATCCGGCTATACCGATTCTATTCAGACTGCCCTGGATTCTCTTTCAAAAGTTCTGGATGAATCCAATATCAAGGGTATCCGTCAGGCATTTGACGATATCCAGTCAACTTTGACTAACATGCAGGATGCTTCCAAAGTAGATGAACCTGTTTACGAAGCAGAACTCCGTTCCCGTATGCAGGCGCTGACCAATCTTTTAAATCAGGCTGCCAAGCAGATTCAGGATGCAGAAAAGGCAGAGTTTGATCGTCTTAACGGCGAGGGCAGCAGCGAACATGGGGCTGTGCAGGAAGTAAATGACCTGCTGCGCCAGATCGGAGATTTAAATATCCGCATTAAAGAAAATCAGGTCATGGGACAGCCCAGTCTGGAACTGATGGACGAGCGGAATGTGCTGTTAGATCAGCTTGCCAGCTATCTTCCAATTGAGGTTACTTATTTTAAAGATCCGGACCACAGCGGACCTGTATTGGATGCCGGCGGACAGCCTGTTCTGGATGCCAACGGCAAGCCTATGCTCAAGGAGTTTGAGTACGACAAAAACGGCAACATTATCGGCAAGAAAGAATGGCCGGATGATCTCCGCGTTACCATGTCCTACAAAGATGCCAATGGTAATTCTCAGACTCTTACCCTTGTTGACGGCACTAACGGGGGGAAGGGCAGCAATTATGGAGAACTTACTTTAAACGGCAATCGGGATAATCCTAAGGATGTTTCCATTAGTGTTACAGATGCTGCCGGAAATACTGTTAATAATTTTTCTGCAAAGGGTAATCAGTTTAACAGCGGCTCCATACAGGCCAGCTTGGACATGCTTGGCAAAGCTGGCACCGGACAGACTATCCCCGGCACTCAGACCCAAGATGACATCAGAGGATATCAGTATTACATGAATCGTCTGGATCAGCTGGCCAAAAAGTTTGCTGACACCTTCAATGATCTTAACAACGGCGCCAGTGCAGCACAGCCAGGAGGCGATCTTTTTGAAGCCAGCGACGGCACCGGCAACATCAATGCTTCCAACATCTCTATCAGCAAAGACTGGATCAGCGGAAAAACCACCATTGCATCCGGCAAGGATAATCACAATGATGTGGTTCTGGACATGTTAAAAGCTATGTCTGATACCTATCAGGACTTAGGCGACAAGTCTTTTGCTGACTTTATGAACAACATTTCTGTAGTATGGGCCAATGATTTGAGTACAAACCAGGAGTCCCTTAAGACAGACGTCACTGTTCTGAACGGCATCCAGAATGCCAGAGACTCTGTGTCCGGAGTCAGCCTGGACGAAGAAGCTGCCAACATGATGGCATTTGCTTCTGCATATAATGCCGCGTCCAGATTGATGACTACTTTGGACGAGGCGCTTGACCGCTTAATCAATAATACCGGCATTGTCGGACGCTAATTTATTCAGGGAGGTATTTACTGCATGAGAGTAACAAACGCCAGCACTACCAGGAACTTTACCAGTTCCATCAATGATGTGCATTATAAATTAAACAAAAGCATGAACAAGGTTTCTACAGGAAAAGCGTATGAAAGCGCTGCTGAAAATCCTCTCGCTTATTATGAGGGAAAAAAGATTGACAATCAGTATCAGGATGTTATCAGCAAACTTGGACTGATTACAGATGTAAAAAGCCGCCTTTATGAACAGGAACTGGGCGCCAGAGATATCCAGAAAACTTTATCTGATGCCAAAGTAAAGGTGGAATATATTCTCTCCGGCACCAACAATTCTAATCCAACTACAGTCGGCACTATCAGAGATGACCTGATGCAAAAACAGCAGGCAATGGTTAATGAATTAAATTCAAAATACCAGAATTTCTATATTTACGGCGGAAATGATTTGTCCAGCACTCCCTTCTCTCTCAGTGAAGATGGAATGACTTTGACCTTTAAGCACGTTTTCCCAGGCGATAAAACCGCTACTGAGATCACAATGGAATTAAAGGAGGATCCCAACAATCCTGGATCTTATTCCTACGATATCAGCGATCCGGATAAACTGCTTCAGGCCATGCGGGAACAGGGCAGAGTCGATATTGGATACGGAGATATTTCTAACAAAGATACTCTGCTAGATACCTACACCGGAGGTTTAAATCTAATCACTGGTCTTAATTCTGATTCTTTAAAAGCCATGAATGATCAGGATGCCCTGAAAGCCATTCAGGAGCGTCTGGATAACAGTCCTATCGGACTTCTCGGAAAATCAATTGCCACCTTAAATAAGCAGATTGATGGCCTGAACAACGGAACAGCTGATACTGACAAATTTACAGAAGATATGGGCAAAATTTTGGATCAGATGACCCTAACAGAGCACAATATTAGCACCGTTTACAGTGATCTGGGCAACAAATACGCCTTATTAGAGACTACTGAAGAAAATCTTACCAACATGAAAATATCTCTGACGGAACAATACAAAGACAAGTTAGGAGCCGATCCTTACGAAGCTATTATGGAAATGTTTTCCTACCAATATTCCTACTCTGCTGCACAGCAGGTAGCCACACGTTTGTTCCAGTCTTCTTTATTTGATTTTATGCGATAGTTCCCTGCCATCGCATAAGTAAGGAGGGGTTTGGGTATGTCACAGTTAATACGAGTTACGACTACTCCATATCAGGCAGTGCATTTCAGACAGCGGGCGCAGTTGGTGCCCAGCGACATGGTAAATATTGAGCGCAGGAAAGCGATTGCAAGGCAAATCGCTTTCTGCTCTTCCCATGCAAACAGTGGATCCATAGATATGGATTCTTATCAAAAGATACACAGAACATTCAGTCAGCCGGATGCTCCTCACTCAGCAGGATCTTCAGCCGCTTTTACAGCAGCTTCCAGATTTTCTGCTGCTGGTTTAGCAAATACTAATATTGCAGGTGTTTCTCATAAGTATTCAGTAAATTCCGGTTCCTTTGGACAGACATCTGGTATAAGCGAATCTGAAGGCAGCGCAGACTGGCAAGAGGCAGGTGTTTCTTATCCAGTCAGTATGGATGGGAGTTCTAATGCAAATCAGGCCGCCTATGACCTGCAGCGCAGCTCCTTTGAACTGCGCGCTGCAATGGGAGATATTTCTTTTATACCAGGATTTGACATCACCATTGTGACCCAGCGCCCAGATATTGAGTTTGAGTATTTAGGCGGATTTAATTACGTACCTCCTCAGGAAGCATCTGCCGGGGAATACATAAATCTATTTATATAGGAGTTGCCAAATGACCGTACAAACTGACTATTATGGACTGGTAGAATATGAAGAAGAAAGTCTCATCATATTTCCGGAGGGACTTTTCGGATTCCCTGAATTAAAAAAGTATCTCCCTCTTCTTATTAACGAAGAGGATGACTCTATGATTCTTCTCCAGTCCGTTGAACAGCCTGCAGTAGCATTTGCGCTGATTAATCCTGCGTTTTTACTTTCGGATTATTTTCCCATCCTCACTCCGGAGGAGCTTTCCTTTTTAGGAGTTGAGGACAGCGAGGAACTTTCTTTTCTTGCCATTTGCGTTATGCATGATGACTATCTGGAAAATACAGTTAATCTAAAGTCTCCGCTGGCAATCAATCCGGAAACTCGCATTGGAATGCAGGTTATTTTGGAGCATTCTCCCTATAGTTTCCGCCATAAGCTGAGTTCTTTTCCCAGCATTAGACCATAGAAGAGAGTAAGCCATCAAATAACTGGCAATTTTTAATGACAGGAGTCAAAATCATGCTGATTCTCAGACGTAAAAAAAATGAAAGTATCCTAATTGGAGAGGACATCCGAATCACCATTTTAGAGTGTGCAGGCGACGGCGTCCGGATTGCGATCGATGCTCCAAAGCAGATTTCTATTATCAGAGAGGAATTGTCTGCCGCTGAAGAAACCAATAAAATGGCGCTTGCTCCAAAGACAAGCGCCATCCAGTCTCTGCAGGCAGCGCTGGCAAAGCAGCGCCCTGCTGAAAGTTAATTTAATCGTTTTTTATCATTTGGAGCAGCAGGCGAATATCCCGTCTCAGCCACCCAACTGGAAGCAGCAGGGGAATTCGCTCTATAAATGGATAAAGGCCGCACATATATTTATATTCAGGGAAGACCCAACGCAGTTTTGTCCGAACAGCATTATATTTTTCCTTTGCAGACTTTTTCCAGCGTCTCCACTTTTCTCTGCTCACTTCTTTCTTTTCCACTTCTTCCAGCATTCGCTCTATAAAAAGAGCCTGGGAATTCGTTTCTTTTTTTATTGTGCCCCTGCTGAGAATCCGATTTTCCAATGCATCATATACCTGCATGTCTTCTGAAGGAGTTCCAAACACCGGATCTGCTTTATCTCCAAACCACATTCTCGCAAGCTGCATCAAAAGCTGCGTCATATCATCTATACTAAGATCACAGATAAAGTCCCTTATAAATCCCTCATTGATCTCTTCTCTTACGGTCTTATAAAAAATATACAGATCTAATAAATCCCGGATTAGAAGCTCATCTGTTGCATATCGATATACTGCTTCTGCAGCCCGAAATACAAACTCTCCCTCCAGTGAAAAACACCTTATGAATTGATAGGGCGTTCTTATGTGAGCCTGTTCCAGCAGATGTACCATCTTTTTCTCATATTGGGGCGTCCGAAACGGCAGCTCATAATAGATTTCTACGCAGAAGCCAGAGATTCTTTTCATCCGCTCCCCAAATCCCTTATAGACTTTATCTGTTTCATATCCCAGATCTACCAGAAACCCTTTTGCCAGCACATAATTCTGGGGGTCAATAAACAGGCGCAAAGGATTATTGGCGGCCGCCTCCTGAAGCTGATATAACTCTCTGATGGAACTGGATGTCAGTATTGTACATGGCACTTCTTTCATGTCCATCAAAGCAAGGATCTCTAACTCTGCCTCCTGCCATATTTCACTGTAGCGCAGTGCAGCCTGATACTGATCAAAAAAGCGTTCCCGCCACCTTGAATCTTTCTTGACATTGCTGCCCAGAATCCCCAGATATGCAATATTTGCAACTTTGTGATACTCTGCATTCCGATACATTAGTTCCCAGTTAATCCGGCCATATACAGGCCGCTGTGTATCCTGGCGTATAATAGCTCCGGCCATATTGACCAGTAAACGTCCCTCAAAAATTTGTCGATTCATACATTCTCCTGCTGCCGCACAATGCGATCAGAAAGCTGCACATGCATTTATGTGCAGCCTCCCTCCTATTATGCCAAAGTATTAAGCATCATTCCCACTGTATAATAATTGCCAAGGTTGTAAGCGCCTCCCCTGGTAAAATTGTTCATATAGCGGAAACCTCCGAAATATCCGTCATATCCCTGGGTCTGCTCCATAATGTCTGCCAGATCATTGCTGACAATTCTCTGGACAGAAGAAGACAGCGCCGCTTCTGCCTTGCTTTCGGCTCTTTCTGCAAGTCCAAACTGACCACCTATCAATTCACTGGTTCTTTCGTAATTATTTTCCAGTTCCGACTTCAGTTTTTCCTTATCCAGAACCAGGTTGCCTTCCTTGTCATGGGTAATTCCCAACTGGGCTAACGTCTTATCATCTGCCATGCCCCTGTCAAAGGAATTATAGTGTGCTGCTGCACCTGCTCCTCTGTCTGCATTGTCAGCTAATAAAGATGTTACGGAATTGTAGTCTTTCACCAGATCTTCCACTGCAGATACAATTGCATCTGCATCAACCCCAGAGTAGATATCGCTCTCTCCAACGCCTTTGAGTGTAGCATCAATTCTGCCGTAATCCAGTGTAATCTTGTTGCTCTCCGAACGATAGGACTGAGTCACTCCATTCTGTGTCACAGAATACTGGGCATCCTGAGCGTCAACTGCAGCATTTTCAATGCCGGATGCTGCTCCAGTATTTCCACTTATGGTAAATCCGTTGGACTCGCCTGTCTCCTTAGATGTAACAGACAAAGATGCTTTGCCGCCGTCATAAACTACCTGTGCTCTTACACCTGCGTCAGACTGCTCATTAATTGCCTTTGCAGCTTCCTCGTACATCTGTCTGTATGTTCTGGCCTGCCCGTTTTCATCAACAGCAGAGACATTTACAGAAACCGTTCCGGATCCGGTGCTGATCTGGAAGTTCATATCTTCACCAGCCTTTGCCGTCTCCTGACTGACTTTAAAATCACTGTTATTTTTCTGGGCCGAAGCCAGAGCATCTACCTGAAGATGAATATCCGTTCCTGCCTGAAGCTGGTAATTTGCCTTCACATCTGCAACCGCCTCATCGGTAGATCCTGCCTGCAAATCATTGAATACGCTGTTCCGATCAGCAGCATTCAGCTTTCCGGCAGACTCTTCCAAGTCTGTCAGAGAAGACTCATACTTTGTCAAAAATGAACGGACATCCAAATATGGGTCTGTAGAAGTGCTGTGGCTGTTAATCTTGCTTACTCTGGGAACAGAATTGATAGACGCGCTTCTCATGGAAGATAAACGCAGCAGATTGACTGTATTCTGATACTGGTAAGCGCTGTATCCATTGATTCCGTTGATACCATTAAGTGCCATCCAATCTCCTCCTTTCTTTTATTACTTTTTGCCGGATCTTTGAGTATAGAAGGATTTCTCCCCGCCTACGCCTAAGTTTAGTCTCTGATCCAGCTCTCTGAGCCCATCAAGCGTCTTTTTTGAAATTTGGCGGATCTCCAAAATCTTCTTTTCTTCAAAACTATCTGCTGATCTGGGAGCAAACGGATCACAGGTCAGCAGTTCCCGCAAAAATTCTCCGTCTTCTTTTTCGTGTCCTACTGCAGTCCATATCTCCATCTGGCACTGATCCATTTTGCTCATTTCCTCTGCACGCATCTGCAAAAGCAGATGCGTAGATACCTCATCTTTTCTGTCAATGGTATCTTTCAGTTCTCTGGTGAGTCTGTCCATCTCTTTTAGAATCCCATATCGTCTCTGCACCAGCAGCATAATCTTTTCTAAATCAGCCATAGCCGTTCCTCCTATCCGAATGTGTGGCGTTCTGAAACGATATGGTTGTCTCCCACTTTCCGGCTGGCCTGGTCAAAGGCATCTCGAAGTTCTGATAAAATATTGCGGATTCTTCCAATCTCATCCTTTTGGCGCTCCCTGCCCGCATTTACTTTACTCAGATCAAGGATCAGATAATTGTAAATGCGGCGCAGATCTCTGCTGATAGGATACTGCATGTCCAGAATATCTATAAGATAGCGAACGATCCTGGTTACTCTCTTTAAACAGTCTTCAAAATCCTTATAATTTTTGTCTTCCAGTGATAATTCTGCTCTGGTCAGTCTGCTGATCGCCTCATCATATAGTAAAAGCAGCAGTTCTGGCCCGCTCATAGAATAAATGCTTTTTTCTTTGTATTTCTGATAACCGTTCATGTCTCTCCCTCTATGCATTTTCCCTTATACGGAAAGCTGTGACAGATAGCTGGACTGTGCGTTCATCTGGCTGATCATCTTCTCCATGGCAGCAAACTGACTGATATAGCGATCCTGCTCTGTCTTTAAGCGCGCCTGGAGCGTATCCAGCTTTTCTTCCATCTCCTCCAGCTCTCTGTAAATATAATTGTTCGTCAAAGAAGTTGGCACTTTCTCAGATCCGGCTTCCTCTATTAATTTACCATAGGAACCTCCGTTTTGATAAGAATATCTGGTTGCATACTTAACCATTTTCTCCTCAATGATCGAAGACAGGCCCTGTTTTACATCGCCGCCACCGGTAAAGATATCGGAAACAGTTTCTGGTTCTGTCTCCATCGCCTGCTTAAACTTGCTCTCATCAAATACGAGCGTACCGCCATCTGAGTAATCGGAAGAGAAGGTAATTCCGATTCTCTCCAAATCCTCTGCTTTTGCTCCAGAACCCAGTATCGATGCTGCAATGCTCTGCATATCCATACTCAGTTCCCGCATAACCGACTCGTTAAACAGCAGTCCCTCTTTCGCCTTGTTCTCCCAGTTTTTAATGGATGTTTCGTCCATCTCGTCTTTTTGCGCGTCTGTTAAAGGTCCATAATTGCTGTTTGGCTTGGTAGTCACCTGAGTATTGATTTCTTTGATCATGGCATTATAATCTTCCACGAACTTTTTAACAGCCTCTGTGACCTTTTCTGTATCCGCCTTTGCACTGAATGTAACGCCGCCAGATGTGGATTCCAATGTTCCGTCTGCTTTATAGCCAAACGTACCAGATGCTGTAATCTTCAACCCCTCTAACTCAAAGGTATTGGTCATGCTCTCAATTGTAGTGGTAATACCATTGCCATAACTTACCTCCATCTGAGCATTTTTTCCATCCTCTTCTAATCCATCTGTTACTTTTCCACTTGGGTCCTTAACAGCACCGAAAATATCTTCTGCAATTCCTCCCAACTGAATCTTACCGCGCTTTCCAGTCTCATCCGCCACTAAAACAAACTGATTAGTTGCACTCATATAAGTAGCAGTAACCCCAGCCTCTTCGTTGTCATTAATCTCAGCTAAAAGTTCATTCATTGTGGTGTCTGCTGTAATTCCTTCTATCTCTGCTCCATTAATTGTAAGCGGATTATTCTTCAGATACTCGTTAAATTCCTCTTTAGAATTGAATGTTTGTGTTATTCCTAATTTATCCAGATTGTCATACAGTGTACCGCTCATACTAATCTTATTGGAGGCCCCTGCTTCCAGTCCAAGCGTTTCCCTTAACTCCAGACTATTCGTGGTGACTGTTAGGGTTTGTGAGGAATCTAATACATTAAATTTAAATCCTCCATTCTGAGCATCATAGGACACTGAAACATTCTGTTGATTGTTTTTATCGCTGTTCACTCCAAATGCCTGTTTTAAGCGTCCGTTCAGCTTGTCTGTCAGAATGTTCATCGCCTCATCGCCGCTCATAGTGCCATTCTCTACTGCTTTCCACTGTTCCTCTGTCAAATCGTCCTGTGACAGAAGTTTTATCTCTTTGCTCTGGCCGCCAAAGTTAACGGTTATGGTTTTGTCCTTCAAATAGTCAAACATCTTTTGTCTCTCAATAGATGCATTTTCAAACTTTGAATTTTCTCCACCATCAGTAATTGACTTGTTAAATTCGTCAATGCTTACTCTGGTCTTTTCTTTTCCATCTGTACCAGTAATATCCGTATAACCCAGACCCTCCATTGCTGAAGAGGATGCATTAAGTTTTAATTCAGCATCTTTATATTTATCCTGTTTTTGAATATTAAAGTGACCGTTTGCATCCACATCAAACTGAATCATGTCAGAAAGTGCTACATTTTCATCTCCATAGCGAATCTTCACTTCCGATGACTTCAGCGCCTTATTTAAATGATCTGCTATCTCATCCGGTGTCATATTCGTATAATCAATTTCTACTGTCTTTCCATTTTCATCTTTATAGCTGGAAGGCAGCGTAAAAGTAGCAGTTGCCGCATCTGTCTCTGTAGTTCCATCGCTTTTTGTAAAAACAAACTCCAACTCCATTCCCTCTAGTTTGGAAGACTCTACAGGACTATTGGCGCTGTTTAACCGATCCGTTGTCAAGCCAGACGCATTAATATAATCATTAGAGGTCTTCTTGCCTGACATTGTTGTTGCAGCAGACGCAAGCTGTTTCACTCCCAAAATAGACAGCTTATCCAACAGTTTGGAATTACCTGTTGCAGTAATATACTTTGAAAAATCCGGATTACCTGTTGCAGTGATAATATTCTTTCCAAAAAATTGCGGATCCATCAGATTACTGGAGGATGAAAAAGAAAAATACTTGTCCTGCATATCTATCAGAAGATTGCTGAGTTTCTGAAATGCCTCTGCCTTCCATTCCAGCTTTGTAATATCTTTCTGCTGATTTGTGATCTTATTCGTGGTTCCCATCGTCATCTGCTCAATTAAGGAATCTCTGTCGATACCGGAAGCAAAGCCTCCAAATCCTCTAAGCGCGGTATTGCCAAGTCCGCTTGTTGTTCCTGAAACACTTGCCATATGTATTCTCCCTTCCTATTTGTCTATACGGTCATAAAATTCCTGCAGGCATGGCTGCGTTTAAATTTATCCTTCTGGTACTGGTTTCATACTATAATTATCGGCGCTTTTTCCTAAAAAATAAGACAGTGATTGAAAGTAACACTGCGCTGGTTTGCTATAACGATTAAGGTATCAAAAGCCCCTTCCATGAATGCTATTTGGCAAAAGGTCACTTATATCAATTTTTTGTGCCTTTTGTTAGCTGCTTTTTCACCAGGGCTTTTGATATCTTAATTCTATAACAAAAAAGCGCACAGCATATCTAAAATCATTTTCTGCTCATGCGCTTTTTTGTTGATGACAGGTTTTCTTAGTGGCGCGGATGCTCCCGCACCTGGATACAGGCCTTGATGATTTCTGCCAGCACCTTTGCTTTAAACTTATTCTCATAATAGCCAATTAAGGGAGAAACCGACTCTCCATGCACTACCATATATTTGGCCGGAAGTCCTGTCAATGTTAATGCCCTGACATCCGCCTGGCATCTGTTGCATGTGCATACCCCATAATCTTTCATATATTTTTCCAGATGCTTAAGGGCCAGCACTTCTTCCATAACATTGATAATATGAAACTCTTCTTTCTCCTTCTTTTCCGCCTTTTCTTCTTCCTCTAAGTGAGTCGTAAGCTGATCCAGAATCTGTGTCTCTATTTTCTGATTCTCGCTGGATTCATCCACTACAATCACCCTCTTTTCACCAGAAGAAACTCTTACAACCGACTTTTCTTTTTCAGGAACTGCCGCCAAAATCTCCTCTTTCGGCGCACTTTTTGTTTCTGGTGTCTTTTCGCCTGATGTCTCGTGCTCTGCTGCTTTGGACTCTGACATTTTTTCCCCTGATGTCTTGTGCTCTTCCGATTTGGACTCTGGCGCCTTTTCTTCTGATGTCTCATGCTTTGCTGCTTTGGACTCTGCCGTCTTATCTTCCGATTCTTTCGGTTCTGCCACCTTTGCTTCCGTCTCGTCTTCAGGCGCTGCCGGACCATTGGTTATTAAGTTTAAAACATGAGACGTCTTATTCGTTTTTCTCGCCACAGCTTAATCCTCCTTCACCTGAATTTTATCTACTACTTCTAAAATAAACTCCTGGTAGTCTTCTACTGCCGCTGAGCGTGGATTGTAATCAAAAATACTTTCTCCATGGGCCGGCGCTTCTGCAATGGCAACTCCAGTTCGGATTCTGGTGTCAAAAACCTTGGTTCCAATCTGTTCTGCCAATTGCTGCGCCATCTCCAGCACATCCCTGGATAAAAGCGTCCTCCTGTTAAAACGGGTAAGCAGAATTCCCAGCACATTGAGTCCTGGATTTAAAGAACCCCTGACTGATTCTATGGTTTCCGTCAACTGGGAAAGACCTACCAGACTTAAAATGTCAGAAGCCATGGGAATAATCAGATAATCTGATGCAGTATAGGCATTTACTGTCAGCAAATTCAATGCCGGAGGCGTATCAATGACCACATAATCATACTCGTCTTTTACTGTATCCAGCACATTTTTTAAAATACATTCTCTTCTTTCAGCTGCAACCTGTTCTAAACCGCTGCTCAGTGTAATATCAGAGGAAAGAATGTCTCCATAAGGAGTGCTGCTGACTGCCTCTTTGACAGATACATCGCCTTTTAGGGCATCTAAAACACCAAATCCGCCGTTTGCTTCCAGCCCCAGACAGAATCCAAGATTGCCCTGGGGATCAAAATCCACCCCCAGGACTCTCTCTCCTGCCAGTGATAAGCCAGCCGCCAGAGCGGCAGATGTAGTTGTCTTTCCAACTCCGCCCTTCTGATTTGAAACAGTAATGATCGTCGCCAATGTGCTACCTCCAAAACTCTTTTGTTTTATGTATTATTCTTCCCAGAGGGGCAGTTCTTCCTCGGATGGCAAGACGTCTGCTGCCTGATCAATGTGGGCTTCATCCAACGGCAAAATCTCCAGTGCCATCACCGCTCCTGCCTGGGCGTTTGCTTCTGCAAGGGTCTGTTCCCAATCCTCCCAGCTTACCTCGTCTCCGTTAACACAGCCAATGAGATCCCCCCAGTCATTAGTCTTGTATGTAAATCCCCACCTGTGTTCCAGCCAGTTGGTATCCTGTTCCATGGAAAAAAAATCCCGATCCCAGCCGTTATTGCTCTCCATCACCAACCAGGTAGTGGAAGAATCCGGATCGCAGGTCAGTCTGGACATCTGAGCATTCTCCAGATCCGTTTCTGCAGCAAGGGCAAATTTTTCCTCTTCCGGATCCCATACAGCCAGCTTCATCACCTTATCGGGATTGACTGGACGGTTAAATACTGCCATATCTTTGTAGCCATCCGCATTAAAGTCTGCTACTGCAAATCCCGGCTGTTCTTTAACTTTCCTGCCACTGACCTTTAGTTCCCGCTTTAATTCCTTGCGGTACGTGTCAAAACGCTTTAAATTTGTGCCATCCGGTCCTACATATTTCCCGTCAGATGCAAATGTATTAAAACATTTGGTTCCGTCCTGGCCCATGTAATAGCGTTCTCCGTCATCTTTATTGGTCACCCATCCGGTTTTCATGCGGCCTTTGGAATCTACATAATATTCTTTCCCTTCATACTCAATCCATTCATCCATTGCCGGATCCCCCGGAGTATAAAAGTACATCCAGTATTTGCCGTTATCGCTTAACTCCCAGCTTCCACTTGCCGCTGCCTGGGCAGTCATTCCATTTCCAAAAAAACAGGCAGCACACAAACCTGCGCATATAACCGCTTTTATGTTTTTTACAGACATATTATCCCTCCTGCCAAATACAACAGCGTTCTGCCTGATACCTGTTTATTCAGTGTTTCCTACCATCCTGAAGGGTTTCCTGAAATTTATCCAGCAGTCTGTCCAGAACATGGATCAGGTTTCCAATCTCCGGTTTTGTCAGCTGCTCATCCGCCCCCAGCTCTTCGCCTTTTCTGCGCATCTGCTCGTCAATCAGAGAAGAGAAAATAACCACTGGTATTTTTTTCAACTTTGGATGATCTTTTACTAACTTTGTCAGGCGATGGCCATCCATCTCCGGCATCTCAATATCTGTAATGATTAAGTTTACCTTTTGGTACAGATCCGGCGCATCAGCAATGGAGGATAAATAGTCCCATGCTTCCTGACCACTGCTGAAATTGGTAATACGGACAAATCCGGCCCGCTCTAGACAGTCATTGATCATTCTCTTAAGGAGCACAGAGTCTTCTGCGATGACAATGGGCGCATCGCAAATGGGACGATCTCCCATACTCTCCACTTCGGATACCTGGATAGTGGTCTCCGGAGAAATCTCTGCTACAATCTTCTCAAAATCCAATATGGTCACCAGTTGGCCCTCACATTGGGCAATACCAGTTGTAATACTGTCTTCGCCGTTTGCCAGCGTCTTATCCGGCTTTTGGATCGCCTGCCAGGAAATCCGGCTGATTCCTTCAATACTCTGTACCCGGAATGCAACTGTCATTTTATTAAAGTTAGTCACAATAAATAAGTCCCTGGCGCTCTTTTCATCTTCCTGACCGGAAAGGTAATGGGACAGATTAATTACGGTAATGAGAGTATCCCTCGGTTTAAAAATCCCCTCAACAGATGGATGAGAATGAGGCATTGGTTTTACTTTTGCGCTCATAATGATTTCCTGAACCTTGGCCACATTAATGCCGTAGAACTCTCCCTGAACTTTAAACTTCATTACTTCTATCTCATTTGTACCTGATTCCAGAAGAATTTTATCTCTTTCTCTTCCTGTGTCCATTTCTTCATTCCCCTTCCATTATAAGAATTTTTCCGGACGTCCAAATGTCCTTACGGAAACAACCCCTGTCTCTACATTAATCAGCATTGTCCTGGCATAAGTGCCGCCCACATCTTCTGCGCTTAAGCGAAATCCCTCTTTCATCAGCACCTGCTTTACAGCCGTCGCATTGCGCATTCCGATATTGCCAAAATCTGCGTTTCCGCTGATCTCAAACATCTTTGCCCCGCCTGCTATCTTGACCGCCGTTCGGGACTTCACCATGCCGAAAACTGCAAGTTTTCTGGCAGTTTCCCGAATTCCCGAATCTGCATATTTAAAGATGTTGCTGTCCTTTGTATCCATCTGCACCGGCAGCATGATGTGCAGCAGCGCCCCCAGGCGGAGCACCGGATCATAAAACGTTATCCCTATGCAGGAACCCAGGGCATAGGTAATAATCGTTCCTTCATTTCGGGTAAACTTCATGTCCCCGATTCCCACTTTTAATTCCTTCCCTATCATCCTGCAACACCCAATCTTTCCAGAATTTCATTAAGGGAACGGATATCCGGAAGCATCAGAAGCCATCCTGGAAGTTTTTTTCCTTCCATGATAAAATCTGCGTTCATATACATCAGCTTATCTGTCTCGTAACCGAATTCTGCAATGGGTACTGTCAGAATCCCGCCCAGCATATTGACTGCCGCACAGGGAACAGACAGGTTGATGTCCACACCTACCAACTGGGAAAAGGCGTTGATATAGGAGCAGATAATAATGTTTCCGACTTCTACCAAAGCTGAATACCCAATCTCATCTAGCTGCTCAAAGTCCCTGCATTCCTTTCCCATCAGTTTTTCCAGCACTACGTTCGCAAAATCTGAATCAAAGAGAAACAGCATCATCCCTTCTACATGACCGCTCATCTTTACAAGCACACCAGTAACGATCTCTTCCGGATTGCCGATGCGCTCTACTGCTTCCTCGTATCCCAGAATGCTGATCTCAGGAAGAGTAATGCGAATCTCCTTCTGCAAAAGTTTTGAAAGAGAAGTGGCTGCATGGCTGGTACCAATGCTTCCAATTTCCTTCATTACGTCTAATTCCTGAAGATTCATCTCCTCATAATGTCTGATCCTCATTCTAATCCCCTTTCTTGGCGCTCTATCCTCTCAGGGAATTAATAGTCCCTGCTATTTCATCAGAAGTGGTGACCATACGCACCGCATAAGAAAATGCTCTCTGGCACTCAATCAGTCTGGTCATCTCTTTTGCTACATCTGTGCCCGATGTCTCAAGCGCTCCCTGGATTATATTTGGATGTTCTACCAGGACCGGATCCATCCCTGTACCGGCAGCAGTGTATTCATTATCACCTGCGCTGAGAAGACGGCTGGGATTACTGAAGGTATACACACTGAGTCTTGGTCTGTCCTCATTTTCTTCGTAATCCTCATAATCCTCGTAGTCTTCGTAATCTTCATACCCTTCTTCCATGGCATCCTGCATTTCTTCTACATCAATTACATCGACTAAAAGCGGCTCTCTGTTCTGATCCATGACCAGCTTGCCGGATTCAGAAACCAGATAAAATCCTTCTTCTCCCTCGCTTAAATGGAAACGGCCGTTTCTTGAATAGGTAATCTCACCGGTAGCCGGATCCTGCAGCATAAAAAATGCATTGGGCTGGCCGATTGCATAGTCGTGTTCGTATCCGGTCTGGGCAATTCCGCTCTGACCGAAATCAGTGGCGGTTCTCTGCACTACTCCGCCGGCTCCTGCTGTCAGTTGAGTCACTGCCTCCGGAGAATCATTGAGATTGTAGTTAATCAGTTCTGAAAATACTGCTGTTTTGGGTTTAAATCCATTATTATTGATATTTGCAAGGTTATTGGCAATCACACTCATCTTTTTGGTGCTGTTTTCTGCGCCGATTTTCCCCACATAAAATGACATATTCATATCCTGTCCTCCTTACAGCCTGCCTACATCTGAAACGGATTTGCTCATAACCTGATCGTACATCTTAAGGGCCTGAGCTGCACTCTGAAGCGCTCTCTGGGATGACATCATGGCAGTCATCTCATTTACCATGTCCACATTGGATTTTTCAAGAGTCTTCCACACAATCTGGGTATCTCCTGCCGGAGCTAAAGGCGCCTGATTGGTAGAAAAGATTCCGTTGTCCTCTCTCTGAAGCTGATCGTAATCTGCAAAATCAACTACTTTTAAAGTGCCGTACTGCTGTACCTGAGGTTCTTCGTCTCCCCCATACCAATCATCCTCACCATCCCCCTGCGGCTGCAGCACTGCTGTAATATTACCCTGTCCGTCTACTGTAAAGTCTTCGCTGTCAATCCGAATATACTGATTGTCTGCTGACAGCACCCGCCCGATGCCGGGAAGTTCCAGATACCCCTCATTATCTACTGCAAAGGAACCATTTCTGGTATACCGTTCTCCGTTTGGAGTCTGTACACAGAAAAATCCATTGCCGGACAGTGCAAAGTCGTAGATTCCGTCTGTTGTCTCAAAACTGCCCTGATTATAGTTTACATACGTTCTGTCTGCAGCTTTAATCCTGGATGTTGTAGCTAATGGCAGGGGATTTCCTTTGGACTGTCTTCCTGTCCGATACAGCATCTCTTCCTGAAATGTGGTGCTGACCATAGTATCCTGCTTGTAACCCGGCGTCTGGATATTGACCATATTGTTACTGATTACATTTAAGTTTCTGCTCTGAGTCAGCATCCCTGACGTAAGCTTGTAAAACCCATCATACATCGCACTCTTCTCCTTATCGTTTTAAAGTTTAAAGGTTCTTTTCCATATAAGTCTTCAATTTCCGAATCGCAGCACTGTGAATCTGGGAGATCCTTGGCTCGCTCACATCCATAACCTGTGCGATCTGACTCATATTCAGTTCCTCCACATAGTACAGAGAAACTACCATCTTTTCTTTTTCTTTCAGACTGTCCACTGCCTTTATCAGAGTCTGCACCACTTCCCCCTGTAAATATGCCCGTTCCGGCTGGGAAGAAGTGTCTTTGCTTGGCACCTGAAGAGACTGGGATTCATCATCTCCATCCATCAGCATATCCAGAGACAGCACATTAACCATGGTGCTCATCTGCTGGAGTTTGCGGAATTTCTTGACATTAATCTGAAGATGCTTTGCCAGTTCTTCCTCTGACGGCGGATGCCCTAAGGTTCGTTCCAGATGTTCTCTGGCTTCTTCAATAGAGCGGTTCTGTCTGTGGTAATCTCTCGGCATCCAGTCATTTTTGCGGATCTGATCAATTACCATCCCCCGAATCCGCCGGGAAATATATGTCTCAAACTTATTATCCTTCTTTGGATCGTATCTGTCAATCCCTTTCATGATTGCAATGACGCCTTCATTGATAATATCTTCCATCTGCGTAAAGCCAGAGTACAGATTGCGGGTCTGAATCGCCACTGTTTTCACAATATACAGATACCTGAGAGTCAGTTCCTGTTTTATAAAAGGATCTTTCGTCTTTTGATAAGCTGCAAACAGATCCTCGTTTGTCTTGTCCTTCAAATCATCCAAACCTGGCATATCTAGTTCCTCACTTCCAGTTGGTCTGCCCTGCATTCTCCAGACCCAGACTTCCGATAGACTGAATCTGTACGTTATTGGCAATCTCGTTGAAAGAAAGTACCCTTACATTAGGATAAAACTGCTCAATCAAGCGGTAAAAATGGATTCTCATCACCTGGGAAGTCAAAATCACCGGGCTCTGAGTCAGGCCGTTAAATTTGCGAAGCTGTTCCGCCATCTGCTGAATAATGCTCTGAAGAATATCCGGGCTTAATGCCAGGAACATTCCGTCCCCGCCCTTTGTCAGGGAACCAGCCATTGTCCGCTCCAGTTCAGAATCCAGTGTAATGACCTTCATGCTGCCATCCTCACAGTACATACGGGTAATCGTTCTTTTAAGCGCTGTGCGGATCCGGTCTACAATACTGTCAATATCTTTAACCGGAAGTCCTGTATCGGCAATTGCCTCCATGGTAACTTCGATGATTGTCTCCAGATCCCGGATAGGGATTCCCTCTTTTAAAAGGCTGGTAAGAATCCTCTGAAACAGATTGTATGTAATAATGTTGGGGAATGCCTCATCCACCAACTGCTGGGCTGTCTTTTTCACATTCTCTACCAGCTGCACAACTTCCTGGCGGCTTAACAGTTCATGGGCATGCTGTTTGATGACCTCGGATAAATGAGTTACCATAACGGAAAGGGGATCGATGACCGTATAGCCGTAAAGTTCTGCCCTCTCCCGGTCTTCCGGACGAATCCAGCGGCTTGGAATGCCGTATGCCGGCTCGATAGTCTCAATACCATCAATTTCTTTTTCTGGGGTTTCCGGCTCCAGCGCCAGGTAGTAATCCATAAGAATCTCTCCCTTGGCTACCTCTTCTCCCTTGATTTTAATGGAGTACTGGTTGGTTCCCAATCCGGAACTGTCTCTAAGGCGGATGGATGGAATGACAAATCCCATATCCTGGGCGTATTGTCTTCGGAAAATCACAATACGGCTTATAAGCCTTCCGCCTACAGATTCATCTGCTAACGGAATCAGGCTGTAGCCAAATTCCATTTCGATTGGCTCTACTGTCAAAAGCGTGTAGACATTGCTTACATCTTTGTAGTATTCCTCTTCTGTCACAGGCTTAGCCGCTGCTGCTTCCTGCTGTGCCGCCTGGCCATGTTCCATACCGGCTTTGCCGTCCTGGTAAACTGCTGAAGAAATAATAGAAGGTTCTTCTTTGATTCTTTTGGAGAGATAGAATCCTCCGCCTATTAAAATGGAGGAAATAATCAGCAGAGCGAATACTGGCATTCCGGGGATTACCGCCAAAATCGCAACAGCCACACCACTCATCATGATAGCGTTGGGCTGGGCCATAAACTGCTTGGAAACGTCCTCGTTTAAGCTTCCATTTGCAACCGCGCGGGTTACAATCATACCGGTCGCTGTAGAAATCAGCAAAGAGGGAATCTGGCCTACCAGACCATCACCTACTGTAGCGATAGAATAGGTGTTAAGCACCTCTGTAAAGGTATCGCCGGACTGCATGATACCGATAATACTTCCGCCAATCAGATTGACTGCTGTGGTAATAAGAGACATTACCGCATCGCCTTTTACAATCTTTGTAGCACCGTCCATGGCTCCGTAAAAGTCTGCTTCTCTCTGGATTTTCTGACGCCGCAGCTTGGCCTGCTGTTCATCAATCAAACCGGAACTTAAATCCGCGTCAATGGCCATCTGCTTACCAGGCATGGCATCCAGGTTAAATCTGGCTGCTACCTCGGCTACTCGTTCTGCACCTTTTGTAATAACAATAAACTGCATCAATACGATAATCAGGAATATGATAAAACCTACTACCGCATTGCCCTGAAGCACGAAATCACCGAATGCCTGTATCACCTGTCCGGAAGATCCGGAATTGGTCAGGATATTTCTTGTGGTGGATACATTGATTCCCAGACGAAACAATGTGGTGATAAGCAAAAGGGATGGGAAAATAGAAAATTCCAAAGGCTCCCGGATGGTCATGGTGATAACCAGGATCATCATGGATAAAGACATATTCAGTATAATCGCCACATCCACCAGCGCTGCCGGCAGCGGTATAATAAGCAGTAATATGATAGTAAGTACAAAAAATACTATCGAATATCTCAATAAGTTCTTCATCTGTTACTCCATCCGTCATAATTTATGTAAACATATCTTCTCTATGGGTTGCCTTGTAAATATATACAAGAATCTCCGCTACCGCGCCATAAAACTCTGCCGGGATTTCTCTGTCCAGCTCGCAGGAACTGTACAGCGCCCTGGCAAGGGGCCGGTTTTCCATGATAAATACGCCGTTTTCTTCTCCTACTTTTATGATCCGAAGCGCCAGTTCATCCTGTCCTTTTGCCAGTACCACCGGTGCACCATGGGAATGGGGATCGTACTTGAGGGCCACTGCAAAATGGGTCGGGTTCCTGATAATTACATCCGCCTGAGGCACCTTCTGCATCATACGGCTCATGGCCATCTGACGCTGCTGCCTGCGGATTCTTCCCTTAATCTCAGGATTTCCTTCCGTCTGCTTAAACTCCTCTTTTACTTCCTGCTTTGTCATCCTCAAATCTTTTTCATACTGCCATCTCTGATACAGAAAATCAAAAAAGGCAATGACCATAAACGCCATACAGATCCGAAGCACCAAATCAAATCCCATCTGCATGGTATATGCAGCCGCATTTATCGGCAGCATATCAACCATTCTGCCAACCTGGACTGCATCCTCAATCATAATCTTATATAAAAGCACTACTAATAATATAACTTTTAACAGGTTCTTGATAAGCTCAACTGCCCGCTTCATGGAAAACATGTTTTTGATTCCGGTTATAGGGTTAAGCTTGCTGAATTTGGGCTTCAGCGGGTGAAAGGACACATTGAACCTGGTCTGCGCCCCATGTGAAATAATTTCCAGAACCACTGCCCCTAGCAGGAGGGGAAGTACACAGCGAAGCATAACACTCGCTGTCTGAACTGATAATTCTGTAAAGCTGACCGTTTCTGTACTGCCCCCAATCAGGCCGATAATCCACTTTAAATACTGATTGATTGCTGTAAACATGCCAGGCATGGTGAGGCGCATTAAAAATAAAACGCCTATTAAAACTGCGACTGTACTGACATCCTTGCTGGAAAATACGTTACCTTCTTTTCTCGCGTCTCTCCGCCGTTTGGCAGTCGCCTGTTCGGTTTTTTCCTGTCCGTTGCTCTCTGCGGCCAAACAATATCCCTTCCTTTCGAGCGCCTATGCCATCAGCGTAACCAGATGCTGCAAAGACAAATACATTTCATTCAGCACCGAATACACTTTATCCGACATGGGACTGAACAGCAAAACTAACATGATAAGACCAACTATAATTTTTAGCTGAAAATTCACTGCAAATACATTGATCTGGGGGATAACTCTCATTAAAATCCCCATTGCGGCCTCGGAAACCAGTTCCATTGCCAGCAGCGGAAATGCAAACTGAAGTCCCATCAAAATGCACTCGCTGAAAATATTTAAGATTGCCTGGGATAATTCCGGCCTGTAGACCACCTGTCCAAAGGGCACAAGAACTGAAGAACTGTAAAATATCCCCATCAGTCTGAGATGTCCGTTGGTTGCGAAAAACAAAAGCACCATAAATGCGTAATATAAACCGGATGTAATCGTCATCTGGGTGCCATGTTCAAAATCATAAATCTGCGCCATGCTAAGTCCCATGGAGTAATCCATGACAGAAGATGCAAACCGCACCACCATAAATGACAATTCCATGCCAAATCCCAACGCAAAACCGAACAAAAGCTCCTTGAGCAGCATGACACTGTATTCCAGCATGGTTGCCGGCTCGTGGACCAGATTGGCTCCCGTTCCCACATAGAGCATCAGAGAAAGCATAAAGATAAATGCTCCTCTCACACTGCGCGGCACATTGGAGCGGCCAAATTCAGGATTTAGCGCAATCGCCCCGGTCATCCGCATAACAATCAGTGAAAAAAGTATCAGCATTCTTTATCAGCCCCCGGCTACCATGGCAAACATCTGCCTTGTAAAATCCTGTAAAAGCACCAGAATGGAACTTCCCATAAAGCCCATCACTGCCAGAATCGCCAGAAACTTGGGTACAAATGTCATGGTCTGCTCATTAATCTGAGTTGCCGCCTGAAAAATAGAAATGATCACACCCACAATCATGCTGACCAGAAGAAAAGGGAGGGAAAGCCTGAGGGCCAGTTGAAAGGTCTGATAAACAATATCCAGCACTTCTAAGTTGTTCATAATTTACCTCCTTAAACTGCTATCTGAAACTCTGGACAATACTGGAAAACAGAAGTTCCCAGCCATCTACGGTTATAAACAGCAGAAGCTTAAACGGCAGAGAAATCATGGTCGGCGGCAGCATAACCATACCCATAGACATAAGGGTGGTCGCTACTACAATATCAATCAGAAGAAATGGAAGATAGATTAAAAATCCTGCCATAAATCCCCGTTTCAGTTCACTGGTCATAAAGGCCGGAACCACTACGGTCAGCGGATATTCCTCTACATTTTCCTGAATCTGGGTCCCTGACATCTCTACAAAGTGATCCAGCGTGCTTTTTTCTGTGTTGCGCAGCATAAATTCCTTCATGGGGTCTTCCATGCGCATCACTGCTTCCTGCTGGGTAATCTCGCCACGCACATAAGGCTGATAGGCTTCCTCGTTAATCTTCCCAATTACCGGGTTCATAATATACAGGGTAAGGAAAAGAGAAATGCCCACTAAAACCATATTGGGCGGGGCCTGCTGGACTCCCATGGCGTTTCTTGTAAAGGACAGGATGATAACGGTTCTGGTAAAAGACGTCATCATCACAACAATAGACGGCAGCAGCGCCACCAGGGTTAAAAAGATAATCAGATCCAAAGCTGGGACATTCCCGCCATTAAGACCTGCCAGAAGTTCATTCATTGGTCCTTCTCCTCCTTTTTCTGGTGCCTGAGGGCGTATGCTTCTATTATTTCCCGAAAGTTTTTATCTTTCTCTGTACTGTTTCCTTCATTCAGCGGCCCTTCAACTTCTGTCAAAAGCTGTATGCCTGCGGAACTGATGCCAAGCAGGTAGTTTTTTCCTCCTGCCTCTACCAGGCACAGATGTTTGTCTGCTCCCAGCCGCAGTTGTTCTATGATACGAATGTTGCGGCAGGGCGAAGTCTTCAGCCAGGTTTTTCCCAACATGCGGCTGCACCACCAGGCAAGAACCAGGATGCAGATTACCATCAGCACAGCCGTTGAAAGCGACAATACCTGTTCAGCCATTATAAACTCTCCGGATTAATGTTGCGGGAAATAATTTCCGTAATACGGATACCAAAATTGTCTTCTACTACAACAATGTCTCCCTTTGCAATGCACTGGCCGTTGACATACAAATCTGCATGTTCTCCTGCCATCTTATCTAAGACTACCAGAGAACCCTGTGTAAATTCCAGAATATCTTTTACCCGCTTTTTGGTTCTTCCAATTTCTACAGAGATTTCCAGAGGAACCTTCATCAGCATTTCCTGGTTGGCGGCCTCTGTCTTTCCTTCTCCTAACTCCTCTTCAAAAGAAGCAGAATTCATAGGACGAATCAGGGAAGGAGCGCTCTCTTTTCTGCTCTCGTGTTCTCTCTCCTTAGACTGCATATCCCGCATTAATTCCATCATCTGCATCTGGGACTGCTGCATCTGGGTTAAAAGCTGAAGCATCATAGGATCCTGCGCCTGTGGCTGCCATCCCATCTGAGGATACGGTACTGCTGCAGCTTGCTGCATAGGTACTGTCTGCGGTATCGGCGCTGCCTGCGGCATGGGTTCCTGGGCCGGCTGCGGCTGGGAAGCCGAAGAAACTGCAGGTTCTGCAGCTGACTGCGGCTCTGGAGCAGCTTTCAGCACAGGTTCTGCGGAAATCGGCTCTTCTGCTTTTGACTGGTTTTCTCCCTGAGACATTAGCTTTTCAATCTCTTCCTGAGACAGAGAACCACCTGAAGTCTCTGCTGCGGGAATTTCATCTGTCTTAGTCTCTGCTGCGGGAATTTCGGCTGCTGGAGTTTCTGTTTGTACAGATTGTTCTGCTTCCTGAGCATGGCTGCTTATACTCTCCCTAAACGGCTCCAGCAAACGTTTTGCCAGTCCGCTGGTCATAATATTTAAAAACTCGCTGTTAATCTTCCCTTTTACTTCCAGAGAAAAGTGAACCACTACCCGCTCTTCATCTGTTGGGAAATATTTTTCTTTAAAAGATTCTTCACTCTCAACTGCAAAAGATATGGGAGTAGAAATATTTACGGTAATTCCTAAAAATTCGGACAGCGCAGTGGCAGATGAACCCATCATCTGATTCATAACCTCGCAGATAGCGCTGCGGTTGATCTCATCCAGTTCAAATTCCTCTTCTGGTATTTCTCCACCCATAAGCATGCCGACAATAATGCGCACATCATTGCGGCTGAACATCATGACATTGCTTCCTTCCAAGCCTTCTACATAGGCAATCTCCACACCTACTGCAGGTTCCAGGTTTTTGAACTCAAACTCTGTCCCCTTTAAAACACTGACTTTCGGTGTGGTAATATTAACGGTTGCACCCAGCAGGGTGGAAACCGCTGTTGCTGACGCGCCAAGACTGATGTTCATAATCTCGCCTATGGCGTCCAGTTCCATTTCATTAAAACCCATAGCGCCCATCCTTAATCTCCTCTACTATAGTTCTTATTTTCCTATATCTAATGCCTTCTGCGCCATAAGTTTCATCGCGTTGAGGGCCGTTACATTTGCTTCGTAAGATCTGGTAGCCGACATGGTATCGACTGTTTCTTTCAGCAAATCTACATTAGGCATCATGACATACCCGTTTTCGTCTGCATCCGGATGATCTGGATTGTAAACCATCTTCATCTCTCTGGTATCCTCAATTATTGCAGATACCCGGACTCCGGCATTCCGGTTATTAAATCCCTGACCTTTGGACGCGCTCCTCATTGCTTCCTGAAACGAATTTTCTCCATAGCTCTCAAACAGAACGTCTTTTCTGCGGTAAGGACCGCCTGCCTCCGTTCTGGTGGTATCAATATTTGCAATATTTTCCGCAGCAATATCCATTCTCAGACGCTGGGCGCTCATTCCAGAGGCACAAATATCAAATGAACTTAAAAATGCCATTCTAAAACCTCCCCAAGGATTACTTTCCTAAAATCTTATTTACAGTCTGTGCAATTCTCTCCTCATTAAATGGTTTAACCACAAAATCCTTGGCTCCTGATTTAATTGCATCAATAACCATGCTTTCCTGGCCCATGGCAGTACACATTACCACATTTGCATTGGGGTCGCCTTCTTTGATCTTTTTCAGTGCCTGAAGGCCGTCCATATTGGGCATAGTAATGTCCATGACTACCAGATCTGGTTTTTCCTCTTCATACTTTCTTACTGCCTCTGCGCCGTCCTGAGCCTCAATAAAATCTGTGTACCCGCTCTGAGTCAACGCTTTCTTAAGCATCATCCGCATAAATGCTGCATCATCTACTAACATAATCTTTGCCATTTTTATTTACCTCTCTTCCAATTCTTGTTTTATTTACTGGGATATACCCGATTCCTCTACTGTTTTCTGATCCTCTACAGATTCTAATGGTGTATCTTCTATGCTGCCTGTCTCAAATGTCTCTTCATCGTCTTCTTTTTTCTCATAGATTCGTTCCTGGATGCGGACCGCCACATTTTTCTTAAATCGTCCCATACTGCCAGTAAACCAGGGCTGTCTTCCCACATACAAGGTTACAGAGCCATTTTTCGGCTTGTTTAAATCTATGACATCTCCTACCTGCAGCCGGTAAATATCATTCACATCCAACTGCACGATTCCCAACTGTCCGGTAACCGGAAGCTGTGAATAACAAATATTATCAAGGATCTTCTCTTTATTGTCCTCATAGGAGAAGCCGCGGGCGATATGCTTGCGGTGATCAATAATGGAGAAAATGTGCTCCAGAAGAGTCCCTGGTATACACAAACGAATCCGCTCAACTGCCTGTCCGGCCATATCCACGTTTAAATGAATAATGGCTACCGTCTCATCCAATCCCACATCCTGGAACATACTGGGATTTTCCTCTACCCTCTGGACTTTAAATCCCAGATTGATGTAATTTGCAAATCCGTCTTTTAACGCCTGGGTAAAGTATTCTGCTACCCTGCGGTACAATGCCATCTCCACATCCGAATACCGGTAATCCGCATCTACTTTGACAATGTCATCTCCGCCTCCCAGCATTCGGTTGATTAATGTAATCACCATTCCCGGGGTGATAAACATCATCAGCGGAACATTATTCTTTCCCTTTTCCTGAAGAAACACATCCACCAGTGTAAGGCAGTCATTTTCGCGGAAAGAATTGATGTATTCGTAGTAGCGGCACTCCTGGACTTCTAACACTGTAATATCGGTCATTACCCGGAAAATACCGTTTACCTGAGAAGTCAAAATTCTGGCGTAGTTTTCAAATACGCTGGTCAGAATCTTCATCTTCTCCTTTGTAAACTTTCTGGGGCTGTAAAAATCATATTTATTATATTTTGTCAGCGCCTCTTCTGTCTTCTTTTCAACGACGGTCTGTGTCTCAGACACAGGTTCGCCGGACTGCATGGACTGCAAAAGTGCATCTATTTGACTTTGGGATAATACATCTGCCATCGCTAATCCACCTTTTCCTTAATTTTCTGACGGCTCTACAGGAGCCGCTGCGCCTGCAGATGCGCCTTCAACTGATTCCGTTTCACCGTAAACAGCACTTGCCACTCCTTCTGTGCTGGGGTCTGCCGGCACAAAGCCTGCTTCGTTCCCGGCGATTCCATCTGTTGTAATTGTGGTATCCTCATTAACTCCGCTCTGATACTCTTCATAGTACTCGTTCATGGAACGGACATCAGCACCTTCATCAATCAAAAGCAATTCTACACGCCGGTTTTTCTCTCTGCCTTCCCTTGTATTATTGGTAGCAATGGGACGGAACTGGCCGTAGCTGATATTCACAAGTTTTTCCGGCTCAATTACATTGCTGCCCTGAATAAAGATGCACACCTCTGCGGCACGCATGGCGGAAAGCATTCTGTCTGTTCTGGGATTATTTGGTTTGTTGGGGTCTCCTTGTGCGGTATGAGCCATAATGTTAATCTGGCCAATAGAAGAACTGACTGGTGCTATGGTCTGGCAAAAAACTTCCATAACCTGCTGCCCCTGTTCGGTTAATACCGAACTGTCTCCATTAAAAAATGCCTTATCCTGAAACTCAACAAATGTATAATCCTCTCCTCTGGATACGGTTACGCCGTCAATTCCCATCTCATCCATCTTCTGGGAAAGAACCAGATACAATGTATCTGTATCCATCAGTTCCATCTCAGGTAACTTTGTGTTCCCTGTCAGTTCCTGACCAGACCCGTCAGCTCCAACTGGTGAATTAATCACAATTTCTTCTGCCTGTTTACCGGCTTCGGGAGATAAACTGCTGACAAACACTTCCCATTTCTTCTGATCCACACTGGACATGGCGTACAGCATAACAAAAAAAGTCAGAAGCAGCGTGACCATATCGCCGTATGTATCCATCCAGTTTCCTCCGCCGTCTGTTGGACGCGGTTTTTTAGCTTTGGCCACTACTCCTCACCTCCTGCGTTTTGGGCAACAGCTTCTTTGCTGAGGATTTTTTTCTGCTGCGACTGCTTAAGGGATGCCAGTAAATGCTCTCTCAAATATTTCGGATTTTCGCCTGCCTGGATTGCTATAATTCCCTCAATAATGGTAGAGCAGTACAGTTCTTCTTCATCCTGGCGGATTCTCAGCTTTTTGGCAATCGGATGAAAAAATACGTTGGCCAGTATACAGCCGTAAAAGGTGGTAATTAACGCAACAGACATATCCGGTCCCAGTGTAGAGACTCCTCCGCCTGCGTCATTCAGCCCCATCAGCATGTTTATCAGTCCGATTAATGTACCAATCATACCAAAAGCAGGTGCATAGGCAGAAGCTTTTTCATACAGTCCAGCCGCCTGGTCATGGCGTGTCATCATGTTTTCCAACTCGCGCTCCAGCACAAGGCGAACCTTGTCCGGATCATTGGCATCTACAATCATCAGCACACCCTGTTTGAAAAATGGTTCCTTAATCTCTTCTGCCTTTTCTTCCAGAGCCAGAAGTCCATTTTGTCTCGCTATCATGGCAAGGTCCACAATCTCATCTACTAAGGTCGGAACATTGTACTTTTTCCCCCTGAACAATACTCCGATATGTCTGGGAATATCTTTCAGAATCGCTGGCGGATAGCTGGCAATAATGGCGGCCAAAGTACCTCCCACTACAATTAACACGCTGCCCGGATCCATAAAATTCTCCAGCTTGTCCATACCGATTCCGGCTACAGTCAGTACTAATCCGAGTACAATTCCTATGAGTGTTGTTAAGTCCATTATAATTCCTCCCTTACTTACTGTCCAAAATCACTTCACTTACGTTTGTCCTGAAAGACAATGCAGTGATTAATAAACTCCAATACCTGTTCCATAATCGACTCAACCGTTTCTTTCACAAGATAATAATCTCCATTTACCATACAAATCTTGGTTTCCGGAATCGTCTCCATGTATTGAATCTGAAGATAATTGAGATAAATAGTTTTACCATTTAAGCGAGTTACTTTTATCATAGTTTCCTCTAATTTCTGTCTCTGCCGCGCCGCAAAAGAGCGGCGCAGCCAAAGCTCAAAACAATTACCGTTTCATGTTTACAATTTCATTTAAAACTTCATCACTGACTGTAATGATCTTGGTGTTGGCCTGCAGACCTCTCTGGGTGGTAATCAAATCAGAGAATTCTTTTGCCATATCTACGTTGGACGCCTCAATGTATCCTGCCATCAAAGTGGGAGTATTTCCGCTGCCCGGTTCCGTAATTGCCAGATCACCAGCGTTGTCATTGGGGTTGGTGGTATAGTAGTACCCGCCTGCCTTGGTAAGACCTTCCGGGTTCTGGAAATTGGCGATAGCAGCCTTGCCCAGAGTAACTGTCTTAGAAACGTCTTTACCTTGGGGATCCTTCATGGTAATGGTTGCGGTAATCACACCCATGTTATTGATCTCAATGCTGTTTGACACTGCTAAGTCTGTATTGACACCAGGCTGCAGGAAGTCTCCGTTAATATCACACACTCTAAGCGGTTTTAAATTGTCATAATCATAGTTAGGAGGATTGGTTATAGCATCATCTGGCTGAAATCCCATAACAAAGTTGTTATTGCTGTCTACAATATAACCATTGCTGTCAATGGAAAACTGGCCCACGCGGGTATAAGATAAATCAGCAGTTCCCTTTGCATCGTCTACATCCACATCTCCATTGGAAGAACTTACGATAAAGAATCCCTGGCCATTGATAGATGCGTTAAAACCGCCTACATAGGTAGGAGTGGATGCACCCATATCAGTAGAGATTGATCCGGTCAAACTTCCGTAACCAAACTGAGCTGCATTATTACCAGCCGCAGTAGCTGTACCGCCTGTAGATGCGGAAGAAGTCTGATACATTGCCTCTTTAAAACTGTAACTCTGCGCCTTAAAACCAAAGGTATTAATATTTGCGATATTGTTACCAATTACATCCAATTTGCTCTGATGGGCTCTTAATCCTGCCACTGCTGAATCCATTGCTCTTAACATAATTTTTTCCTTTCTGCCGTCCTTTTGCTGCCGCACTTCAGGCGCACAGCACAGCATCCTTACGGTCCTGCCTACATAAAGACGGCACTGTCAATATTTGTAAAAATTTTATCTTTTAAATCATTGGGAGACATGGTGGTTACCACGACATTGTTGGGAACATTTACAATAAAAATCCCCTGACTGCCAATAACCGCTACGTCCTTTGCTCCTTTTTTGCGGGCTTCTTCTACTACATGCTCCAGATCGTTCATCAGATGGTTATCCATAGGAATGCCCCTCTCGTCCAAACGCTTTGCCGCATGTTTTGAAAAATTCAGGCCTTCACTGGCTCTTGCCCTTAATAATTCCTGAAATTGACTGGTTCCTGCGTTTTCCGAACTTCGGGTTCCTGTCTGCTGTGAAGATTCCTGGATACTGTGAAACCCCTGTATCCGATTCACTTCCATACCCGTTCCTCACTAAAATGCAAAAAGTCCTTTTGCAGCCGGATCTTTTGGCTTTTCCGGCTCCTCTGGCTTTCCTGTGCCGTCTGTATCTCCGCCGCCCTCTGGTTTCTCATCAGGATCCGGCTTGTACGGGTCTTCCAATTGTCCCATACCCATAATGTAAGATAAAGGATATTCTTTGTCGTCGCCTTCTATTTTGATTGTAGGCGGAATATTCGCAAGGTTTACAGATGATACCTTACCATATTTTACTCCTACCGGCTCTTCCTGTCCATAACTGTTTTCCTCTGTCTGAACAATGGTAACTTCCTGTCCTACCAGGCCTGCCGCATAAGTCTGCGTAGCGATAACAGAGTTGTTGTTCATAGAATCTGTCATGGCTGTAATGGACTGCATCATAGCCATCTGTACCATTTGTGCCATCATCTCACCATTGTCCATGGGATTCGTCATATCCTGATTGGCAAGCTGAGATGCCAGCAATGAAAAATAATCACTGATGTCCAGCGTATTCCGGTCATTAGCACCTGCTGAATAATACTGCTTGTCATAGGGATTTCCGCTTCCGCTGATTTCACCTATCTCGGCCATCTTATCTCTCCTTTCTGTATGTAACCACTATACCAGTCCCAGACGAAGCCGCTGCGCAAATGCATCTGACTGATCTCTGTGTTTTGGTTCTTCCTGGTCTCTGTCCTGACCCCTATGACCCTGTTCATCTGTCCTTGCATCCATCTGTTCCTGGGACTCAGGGACGTAAATCATGGTCTGCTGGCCAGTTTTCTCTTCCATAATATGAGCAATTTCTGCTGCATTCTGGTTGAGAAGTTCCAATGTTTTGGGATTCGACGCCAATATGGAAACTGTAGCTCTGTCTGATTCATACACTACGCGGATTGTCAGTTTGCCCAAAGAAGCCGGTTCTAACTCAATGGTTAACGTCCCGTTCTTCTCCGGAATTCTGGCTGCCAGCGCTTTTCCGATATCCGGTGCAAAGGTCTCCGGTGATGTAGAGACTGTTTCTGAATTCATGGCGCTCTTTACATCTATCTGCCGAAACAGAGTGTCCATTCCCTCAGGTTTTGAAACTGTCTGATACATGGATTCACCTGCAGGCTGGGATTGTCCTTCCAGAGTATCCTGGCTGTCAAAGGACTGATCGCTGCTTTCTGCCTTTGCCGGTTTCTCCAAAAGTCCTTCCTCTGACAGGGCGGTTTCTGACAAGACTTTGCCGGTTTCCTGAAGCGTTTCCTCACCAGACGGTTCTTCAGATACTTTTACTTCTGCTGCCGCTATTTCCGCTTTTACTTCACCTTCTGCGGCAGGCATCACAAGTTCCATGCCCTGAACTGGTTCTCCCAGCATCTGTCCGGAAACGGTCTGAATCTGTTCTCCATTTCCCATCTCATTTAAGACCTGGATTCCTGCATCCTGTACAATCTGGGCTTCCCCTGCTTCCTGAATTAGCTCAGGCATCTGTGTCTGTCCCATCATGCCTGTATAGTGAATGCTGTTTTGAAACTGAAACAAAAGTTCCGGCAGCGTCTCTCTGACTGTCTCCTCTTCTGATGGATTCTGGTCTGTATTCTCTACAGGTGTTTCATCCTTGTCATCAGCAGGCTTTTTGTCCTGAAGTTCTTCTGTCTTCTGGCTGGCTGTCTCCCTGTCCTCAGATACCCGGTCATGAAGCAGTTCGCTAAAATCTGTACTGTCCGTCTTGCTGTCTGTTCTCTTAACGCTGCTCTTTGTACCGTTTCCAATCTGGGATAACTGGTTTAAATCTACTCTTACCATCTCTTTTCCTCCTTTCTTATAAAAGTATTTATAATTACCAGCCGTTTCCGGCTGTAATTATCCTTTAAAATTAACGTAACCCTTTAGCCATGCATCTTCTTGCACGCTGTAAGCATGCAAGAAGCGCCAGGCGTCTGCCCTACGAAGGTTCAGACAGGAAAGCTCTTATGAAAACAAGCTTTCAACGCTTTTTCCTGTCTGAATCTTCGCATGGCTGAACTGTTGCAAATTAACGTTCTGCGCTCATCATCCGCACAGCCGTTTCTTCTGCAAATGCTTCCTCTTCTTTCAGTTCGGCCTTTCGGTATTCCTGAAGCTTTTTGCCTTTCAGCTTTTCAATCTTGGAAGTGTCTACCTTGGCCTCCACCACTTCGATTTTTTTCTTTTCCTGTTTTTCTTCTAAAAAGACAAGGTGTTCTTTTTCTTCTTCAATGATTTTGCCCATTCTCTCAATACAGATATTGTAAAGCCGAAAGCTTTCGATTGGAGCTCCGGCGCTTTTTGTCTCGTCAAATTCTGCCTGGTAATCGTCCATCGTTCTTTCCAAATGATGGATTTCCTCCCGTTTTTCATTGACGCTTCTGGTAATCTCGGCATGTTCCTGCTTAAGATTATCCAACACCTGGTTTTTATAATCCAATACTGTCTCTAAGCTGTATTTAAACCGTTTCATCTGTTATCCTGCCTCCTGCCGCCTGTCAGCCGACAATTGACTTCATAATCTGAAATGTCTCTTCATAGGAAAAACTCTCATCTACTCCCTGCTGAAGGAACTGGTTCATCTTGTTGATTCTGGCAACTGCCTCATCCAGTGCTGTATTGGCGCCCTTTTTATAGGCCCCAATGGAAATCAAATCCGCATTTTTCTGGTAGAGTCCCAGCATATTACGGAAACGGGATGCTGTCCTTTTCTGCTCATCTGATACAATCTCAATCATCAGACGGGAAATGCTGGCTCCAATATCAATTGCCGGGAAATGATTTTCATTGGCAAGCTGGCGGCTTAGGACAATATGGCCGTCCAAAATACCTCGCACTGTATCTGCAATCGGTTCATTGGTATCATCACCTTCTACCAGAACGGTATAAACTCCGGTGATGGAACCTTTATCAAAGTTGCCGCTCCGCTCCAAAAGCTTTGGAAATTCCGCATAAATGGAAGGTGTGTAACCTCTGGCAATCGGCGGCTCTCCAATTGCCAGACCTATCTCTCTCTGGGCCATGGCGTACCGCGTCAGGGAATCCATCATCAGCAGCACATCCATCCCTCTATTTTTAAAGTATTCTGCAATAGTAGTCGCTACCAGCGGACATTTCATACGGAGCATGGCAGGCTGATCAGAAGTCGCCACTACCAGAACCGAACGGCTCATACCTTCCTCGCCTAAGTCTTTTTGCACAAACTCCAAAACCTCGCGGCCTCGCTCTCCTACCAGAGCAATTACGTTAATGTCCGCTTTTACATTTCTGGCAATCATTCCCAAAAGTGTACTCTTGCCGACACCGGATCCAGAAAAAATCCCAATTCTCTGTCCTTTTCCGATGGTGTTGAGTCCATCAATGGCTTTAATGCCAAATTCCAGCCGCTCCCGGATGGGAGGGCGGTTTAAAGGGTTGACATAAGGACTATTGACTGTGTAATACTCTTTGGGCTGAAACGGTTCTCCTCCGTCAATGGGATCCCCTAATGCGTTGATAATTCTGCCCCGCAAAAAGTCCCCTACAGGAACTTTTAACCTGTGTCTGGTATTGCGCACAAAGCTCCCTGACGCAATCCCGCTGGTAGCTTCATAGGTCATAAGCTGAATCTTTCCATCCTTAAAGCCTACCACTTCCGCCGGCACCTGGCGGTTTTGTTCCTCATTGTAAATCATCACAATATCGCCAATGCTGGAACGTCCTCCCGACGCTTCCATAGACATGCCTACAACATTTTCAATTTTTCCAATGTGGCCCACTGTTTCAGCCCTTGTGATCATCTGAGGAATCTTTTCAAACATATATGCTCCTAAAACTGTACATTTTGTGCAATCTCTTTTATGTTTTCCATCTGAGTGTCCACGCTGATGTCAATAATCTCTTCCGGCGTTTCGATGATGCAGCTTCCGTCCCCTTCTTTCTCCATCACGATAAATTTAATATTATCGGACAGTCTGGAAAGTTCCTCCACCACATTGGCATCTGCCTCCGCCATCATTTCATAATCCAGCTTAGAAATGTAAATCTTTACCCAGGAAGTTTTTTTTAGCTTCTCTGTCTCTGCCAGAATCATGCGCCGAATCACATCTCCGCTGGCTTTGAGACTGATGTGAATTACTTTTTCTGCCACTGCAATCGAACAGTCTCTAAGTTCATCCAGATACTCCTTGATACAGCGTTTTTTTGCTTTTTCCACACTGGCTAAAGCCTCCTGTATCTGCCCCTCAAACTCTCTGCGGCGAGCGTCATTTTCCCGATGCAGTTCTTCTGCAGCCTGAAGGCGCCCCTTGCTTAATCCTTCCTCATAACCAGACTCATATCCTTCTTTGCTGGCCTCTTCTCTTAAACTGTCTGCCTGCTCTTCTGCTTTCTCAATCAGTTCTCCGGCTTTTTTTTTCGCCTCTAAAACCAATTCCTGAGACATATTTCTGGCATCCTCCAGCATTTTATGACACTGTGTTTCTATCTCTTCTGTCAAATCGGAAGGACTATTTTCGGTTTCCCGGACAGATGTCTGTCTGTTCTCTGTGTGAGATTTTGGAATGTGCTTTTCTTTCGGCAAAGGAGCTGGCTGGTGAACAGGCGGGACAAAAGTCTGAATGTCCGCTTCCTGTCCGGCTCTTACAATTCTCCTAGACAATGACGTCTCCATCGTCTCCTCCCTTGCTGATAATTACTTCACCCATATCCTCTAAATGACGGATAATATTGACAATGCGCTGCTGTGCCTCTTCTACGTCTTTCAGTCTGATATTGGTCGTCATCTCTAAATCGCCGCGTACTGTTTCTGCCATACGTTTGGACATATTGGCAAAGAATACCTGACGCATCTCTTCGGATGCTGTCTTTAATGCGTAAACAATATCCTTGGCATCGCAGTCACGTACAAATCTCTGAATAGACCGATCGTCCATATCCAGAATATTTTCAAATACAAACATCTTATCCCGAATTGTCTGGGACAGATCCGGATTGACTTTATCTAATTCATCGAAAATACGTCTCTCATTGCTTCGGTCTACGTGGTTCATCACATCAGCCACATAATCGACGCCGCCCAGATTCATATTGTCTTCGCTGGTAATAATGGTCGCATACTTGCGCTTCATCTCTTCTTCTACAATGGCAATGGCTTCCGGAGAAACCCGATCCATCTTTGCCATGCCTTCCAAGGTAGGAATCCTCTTGCTGTCCGGAAGCTGCTCCAATACCTGGGCCGCCTGTTCCGGATCCATATACGACATAATCAGGGCAATCACCTGAGGACGTTCCTGCTGAAGCAGTGACAAAAGCGCCTTTGGATCACCTTTCATAAAGAAGTTAAATGGCTTGGACTGTAAAGTCTTTGACACTTTCTCCAAAAGACTTCTGGCTGTCATCTCACCAAAGGCTTTTTCCAGAACATCTCTGGCGTAGTCCAGACCTCCATCTGTCATCATCTTGTGGGTCATACAAAGTTTATAAAACTCATCTAAAGCGCCTTCTACCTGGGCATTGCTGCTCTTTCCAAGTTTTGCAACTTCGTAGGTCAGATCTTCGATGTCCTGCTCACTTAAATATTTATATATCTGAGAAGCCTTATCAGCTCCCAGCGAAACAATTACCAGAGCTGCTTTCTGTTTTGTGTCTAACTCCGGCACATTCTGCTCTTCACTATTTTTGTTTTCGTTTTGTGTTGCTGCGGCCATCTGCTTCTGCCTCCCCTCTTAACCAGCTCTGTACCAGTTTTGCGGCTATCTGAGGATTCTGTTCCACAAATTCGCCGATATTCTGCTTTAATTTTAAACTGCGCTGCATACGAAGATTGATAATCTCCTCATTTTTGTCAAACTCGTCTTCTTCCTCTTCCACTGCCAAAGCGGCTGCACTGGCCTCTTCTCCTTCAGCGGAAACTGCCGGAAATTCTCCGTCTGTTCCGTCATTTGGAAGGAAGTTCATGCCTTCTGCATCCATCATATCTGAATCATGTTTCTTTCTTCTAAGCAGAAGCAGAGTAATCAGAAGAATCAGCAGGATAATCCCCGCTGCAATCGCAATGATTACAGGAGGCGCAATCTTAGGCTGCTCTACATTTGAAGAACCTGCTGAAGCAGCAGCCTCTTCCCGCTCTCTTGCGGCTGCGCTGGCCTGTGAGAGCGCCCGGATTACAGTAACCTTTTCATCTGCTTCTTCTAAGCTGATACCGGCAGAATTGGCTACCAGCTGAGCGATATCATCCAGCGGAACTGTATTGTCGTCTGAATCAATCACAACACCGATAGTAGTGTTTTCCAAAACACCTGGATCGATCTGGCGCTGCTCTTTTACAGAATTGTAAAGCCATTCTCTTGTAGCGCTGTTGTTGGCATAGGTGTCCGTCGTCACATCCCCGCCGTTTCCGGCTGTATATCTGGGAGTATCTGCATTGGCATCTGCTCCTACTACGCCGCCGTCTCCCACATCAGCAGTTCCCGAATTTTCACTGGCAACGGTCTCTTTCTGAAGAAGTCCTTCTTTATCCTGTGCGTCAATTTTATCCGGCGTTGCATATGTGGTGCTCTCCTGAATCAGGCGCTCCATATTCAGAGTACCTTTTACAGAGACTGCCACTTTGCCCGGTCCATAAAGCTGCTCCAGCACCCTTCTGACATTGCCTGCAATATTGTTTTCCACCAGGCTGGTCAGAGCCACCAGATCCGCCGCTTCTCCATAGCTGCTTTCTTCCGTCTCTCCGGAAACTTCCATCATGGTTGCAGCATCAAATACGGATACATTTGTAAAATTCATTCCCTTTACCGCTCTGGCTATCAGGTTCTTAATCGCTGATGCCTGGTTCGGGGTGAGTTCGACTCCGTTTTTCATGGTAACAACAACGGATGCTGATGCATCTGTCTGTGCATTGTCATTCAGAGCATACTTCTGCTCCCCTGCCTCGGCAATGGTTACTTTTGCATCCTGCACACCATCAAACAGACGAATCTGTGCTCCTAATCTATCCTGCAGTTCATACAGAGTGTACTGCTTTTTATCTGACTCTGTGGTCATAAGACCAGTATTATCCCGGTACATATCGTATGTAAATCCGCTCTGCGGATACCCCTGGCTGAGAAGATCCGCTCTCATCTGATCTACCTGGGCGCTGGGAATGCTTACTGAGCCGTTTGCATCATTAAAACGGTAATCTACTCCCTGCTCCTGAAGCAGGCCGACTACCTCCTGCGCCTCTTCCTGATTCATGCCGGTAAACAGGGTGCTGTAGTCACTGCGTCCCCTTAAAGCCAGCATTCCAATCATAACAATAGCAATTATAACGGTGCCCGCTACAATTGCTATAAACATTGATTTAGTTTTCCCTGACAATTTCTGCCAATACTCTTTTAAATTCTGCACTTTTCAATCCCCAGCCTTTTACAATATTCAACCGCTCTCTTAAACATTCATCTTAATAAGATCGTTATAAGACTCCAGCGCCTTGTTTCTCAAAGTGATTAATACATCCAGGCTGAGCGCAGCCTTTGCCTCTGCAATCGGAAGACTGTGGGCGTCATCCAACTGACCTGTGGCCAGAAGGTACTGTTTATTTTCTACATCTGCCTGAGTCTCATAAACCTGTCCCACCACCTGATTAAAAATATCGTGGAACATAGAAGACTCTGCAACAGAATCTTTCTCTTTCTTTTCGTTGGCATTTACATGTTCTGTATTCAGTTCCCACGCTTTCATAGGAGTAATAAATGCTGCTTCCATCATCCGCTTTCCCTCTCATTTCTCTTATTGTCAAGTTATGTTTAGAACGTTCTGGCTGCGCTCTTTAAACGATTCAGGTCGTTGCTGATCGAATTTACCATATGCTGGTACTCATAAGCCGTACGGACCAAATCCACCTGTTCCTGATCCATATCTACATTGTTGCCGTCCAGTCTGGTGGACTCTGCCATCGTAACCCGCACCTGTGCTCTGGTCTTGTCAATCGCCCGGCCCACCTGATTGCCTGCCCCCTGACCGGCAGATGCATTCTCAACCCGCTTATTAAGTTCATCTTCAAAGGTAACATATCTGGACTTAAATCCAGGCGTATCCACATTTGCTATATTATTGAGAGTAACCGTCTGACGCCCCCACAAAAAATCCAGCACTTTCTCTGTTAACATGATTCCATTGCCGTATATACCAGACATACTTTTCTCTTCCTCTCCGGCAGTTTTACTGCCTGTGCAACACACTTTGAATATCATAACATATTACTGCCAAACAGCGCGCTTCCATTTTCTGGCGCAAATTCGACTAATAGTTCTTATATCATACCGCATTTTACAACGAGAGTCAAGAAAACTGTCATAATTTGTCGTACCCCCCCCCACTGCAAAAAACCTTGATTTTCAAAGGTTTTTCACCGAAATATACTCAAATTATATTTAGTTGCAAAGAGCATTTATGAAACTGACTATTTACTGCATTTTTTGATATTTATTATAAATCTTTTCGTACATCTTTCTGGCTTCAATTCCAGCTTCCAGCGCCTCTTCGTAAATCATTTCTTTATTTTCTTTTAGAACCCCAAACACATACGGGCAAATCCTCCCACTCTGTGTCAATTTTTCCAGTATTTCCAGAACCTCTTCCAGAGGAAACGCCGGCTTGTAACTGCGCTCTTCCGATAAAGCGCTGGTAATATCCGCCACTGCCGCAATACGCTGGGGCAGACTCAGCCCCTCTTTTCCAATTCCGTAAGGATATCCCTGTCCATTAAGAGTTTCATGGTGGCGAACTGCTATCTGAAGCACCTCTTCTTCCACATGGCCTTTTAAAATAGCTTCTGTAATCGACACATGAGTTTTCATAATCTCCCAGTCCTGTCCTTCCAGCTTTCCCGGAGACTCTAAAATCTCTGAGGGAATCGCAATCTTTCCCAGATCATGGAGAATGGCTCCTAGATGAACCTGTCTCCTCTCTTTTCCCTCCAGACCGCAAAGCTGTGCCAAAAGGTCACTAACTCGCACCATAACAGCACAATGAAGCGCTGTATAATGACTTCTGAAATCTATGGAGCTGACCAGCATCCGAAGAAGCTGTTCCTGAATATCCTGACTAATCCGCATCTGCTCCAGATGTCCCAAAAGCACCTGATGAATTTCTTCCTGACTTTTTAACGCGCGCATCAGCTTTGGCAGCATCTCTTTTACAGCTCGAATGCTGTCCTCCTCATACCGCTCTGTGTTCATGGCATTCAAAAAGTTTTCCATCTGTTCAAGTGTGACGGACGGATTTCCCACCTGCTTTAAATCTACAGCATCCAATACCTGAAGGCACTTTGTCAGTCTTTTCAGCCTCTTTGGCATATCAGAACGATCCGCCTCTTTGCGCCCGCTGTGGTGGTATAGAACCACGCCTGCATATTCTGGAAACGGCCCCAGATAATTCAAAAACAGATACCCGTACCTGGAATGGGAAAACGCAGTATCTGTTTCCTTTTTTAACAAATCTTTAATGTCCAGATTATGGAAACTGCCGATATCGTGGAGAAGCATGGTCCAAATAATCTTTGCCTTTTCCTCTGATGAAAAAGAGCCGTCAGCATCCAAAAGTGTCAGCATCCCATATGCCACTCTTTCCCCATGGCCAGTAAGCCGTTCATCCATCTGATTTAAACACTGCACAATCATTTCCATTAAATGCTTTAATTCTGGAGATTTCATGTTTTTTACACCTCTGTCAAGAAAACCAGCCGCCCTGAAAAGAGCGGCTGGTAAAATTTCTGTTGTCTATTTGTTAATTATTAATATTTTCCGCCAATCATTGTTGTATGCTGCTCATTGGTATCAAAATCGTAAGAGTTGTATGCATTTTCATATGGCCGGTTTTCTTCTTTTAACCGGACGCTGCTTACTAATTTCTTTAAAACATGAGCCTGCGAAGACAATTCCTGGCTGGCAGCCGCAGATTCCTCGCTGGTAGCGGAGTTAGACTGTACTACACTGGAAATCTGCTCGATACCCAGTGTAATCTGGGCAATTGCGCTGGCCTGGCGAGCGCTGGCCTCTGATATTTCATTTACAATCTCAGTCGCTTCCTGTGCACCCTGAACCGCCTTCATCAGCGCTTTGGCTGTCTCATCTGCAATATGAGTACCGTTTTCTACTGATTTAATAGAGCGCTCAATCAAGGCCGATGTATTTTTGGAAGCTTCTGCGGATTTGGTTGCCAGATCACGAACTTCATTGGCAACTACCGCAAATCCCTTGCCGGCAGCGCCTGCTCTTGCTGCTTCGACTGCGGCATTCAGAGCCAGAATATTGGTCTGGAATGCAATATCTTCAATGGTCTTAATAATCTTTCCAATCTCATTGGAACTGCCGGAGATATCTGCCATGGCTGCTATCATTTCCTGCATTTTCTCGTTGCTGATCCGCATACCATCGCCTACTTCTTCGACCTTGCTGCTGGCATTTCTGGCAGCTTCCGCATTGCTGCTGACCTGATTGGATACATCATTGATGGATGCAGATAACTGTTCTACAGAACTTGCCTGCTCTGTCGCTCCCTGAGCCAAAGCCTGAGCGCCGTTGGCCACCTGCTCCGATCCGCTGGACACACTGTCCGCCGTATTGCTGATCTGCCGGAATGTTTCGTTTAATTCATCGGAAATCTTGCTGAAGGATACATATAAGGAATGGAATCCTCCAATATACTCTCCAGGGCAGGAAGACTCAACCGTATAATCGTTTTGGGCCAGTCTTGCCAGATATGTATTTTCATCCTCAATGATGGCTTTCAGCTTGCGTACCAGTTCTCTTACCTGTGATGCCAGAACTCCCAGTTCATCTTCTGACTGATACCCAAGTTCCACATCCAGGTCGCCCTGAGCCATCTGGATAGCTGCTCCTTCAATCTCCTTTACTGGCTCCAGCATCACGCGGCCTACAACTGCCCCCACTGCGGAGCATATCAGAACCACTGCTATAATTACAATTAACAGTATGATCACCGCCATACGGTAAGCGCGGTCACTATTATCAGCCGCTCTAAAAGCACCATCGCTGTTATATGAAACTAAATTTTTGAGAGCAGCGTCCAGTGCATTGTAGCTGGTTAATCCCTGCCCATCCATAAGCTGAATGGCATTTTCCAATTTACCCTGTTTCACCAGATTCACCACCTGGCTGTGGGTGTTCAGATAGTCCTGCCACCCGCTTTTTACGGCGGCAATCAGATTTGCATCCTGAGCATCTCCCTGGCTTATTGTACGTTCATACGTACTGATCAGACTATCCACCTGAGTCTTTAAATCCGCCATGGTTCTATCCGCTTCAGCCCGCTTTTCTTCTTTCGCTGCCGTCACATATCTCAGTTCGTTTAACCGATAGTCACTTATCAGCCCATCCATGTCGCGAGCCTTGTCTACACCAGCCAGCCATCTGGTAGAAATCTCATCTGTAAAGCTGTTCATTCTGACTACCAGAAGCCAGGACGACAGGCCGACAGCTAAAATCCCCGCCATAGCAACGCTGACTATGAGAACCAGCTTTTTTGTAATCTTCAAGTTTTTAATCCATTCAGTCATTTCCTACTACTCCCCCATCTGTTCTTGTACTGATCGAAGGTGTGCTGCAACTTTCACATCCTGTTTCTTAATATGGTTGAGCAGCCAGTCACCGAGTTTTCTGTTAATCTCTCCTACTAATTCGACGGAAGGGCCTTCCTTCTTTACCCGTTCAGACATGTCTGCAACCATTTTGATAAATCCAGTATGATACTTCTTGTGATTCGGGTAATCGGGATAACCGGATTCTCTCTGGAGAATTTCCTCATGTCCAAAATGGGTCTTTGTGTACTCATTCAGGAAGTCCAGGACTTTGGCCATCTCATCTCTTCCTCGTCCAGACGCACATGCTTCGAGAAGATCATCAATTGCGCGGATTAATTCTTTATGCTCTGCGTCAATCTGTTCGTTTCCTGTGGCAAGGTCCTCTGTCCAGACAATCTTCTGTCTTGCCGAATGGACTGCTTTTTTCGGCTGTACAGCCGGGGTCGGGGTACTTCGGTTCCTTCAATACTTACCGGAGTCACCTCGTGAGATATTGGCACCTCCCATGGCAGGAGCTGTATCAGCCGGTGCATAGTTATAATTGCCGCTGACTGCATCTGAAAGCTTGAAACGGTTTAACAGGTTCTTCATCATACCTGCCTGACCAGAAAGTTCCTCACTGGCTGCCGCACTCTCTTCGGAAGTTGCAGAGTTCATCTGAACCACAGAAGAAATCTGTTCTACGCTCTGAGTAATCTGAGCAGCAGATACTGCCTGTCCGCGGGAAGCTTCTGCAATCTTGTTGACCATTTCCAGAATCTGGGTAACCTGAGCAGCCACCTGATCAAATGCCTCGTCTGTGCTGCTTGCCAGCTTCTCACCATGCTGAACATGCTCTAAGGAGTTGCCAATCAACTCGGTGGTATTCTTAGCTGCATCTGCAGACTTCTGGGCCAGATTGCGGACCTCATCTGCAACTACTGCAAATCCTTTTCCTGCATTACCGGCCCGGGCAGCTTCTACTGCGGCATTCAGTGCCAGAATATTGGTCTGGAATGCGATATCATCAATAACCTTAATAATCTTCTGGATATTTTCGGAAGCTGCTGCAATATCGTGAATCGCCTGGAGCATCTGCTTCATCTCATCCTGACTCTTGCGAACGACTGTCTCTGATTTCTTTCCTAATTCATCTGCATGCTGTGCGTATTCTGATGTCTTGGAAATCTGGCCGGAAATCTGAGAAATTCTGTCAGACAATTCTTCTACGGAACTTGCCTGCTCGGTTGCTCCCTGGGCCAGCGCCTGAGAACCGCTGGCCACCTGGCCTGCTCCTGTATCTACCTGGGCAGCTACAGACATCAGTTCTGTAAGCGCTCCTCCCAGATTCTTTTTAAATGTAATGATAGACTCCTGGATGTTGCGGAAGTCACCTAAAAACTCTATGTCAGCAGACCATACAAAGTCGCCCTGAGACAGCTTTTCCATCGCCTGATCCACTGCATGAACATAGGTACTGAGTTCTGAAAAAGAGAAATTCATCTTTTCAACCAAATAGCCAAATTCATTGGCTGCCTCATAATCTACCTGAACATCCAGATTGCCTTTTGCAAGTTCATCTACAGCGCCCTGAATCTTTGCAATCACGCCGGTCAACTGACGAATAGTAGTGATTGCAAGGCCTACTGCCAGGACTATAGAAACTGCAAAGACTGCAATGGCAATCGCCATATAGGTTCCTGTCAGCACCTTAACTTTATTCTGGCTTTCAGTCACTGCTGTATTGACATACTGGTCTATCTCCCTTGCAACGCTGACCAGGTTCGTCAATGCCGCCGAACACTCATTGAGAATAATCTTTCTGGCAGACTCCCGATCCCCCTTCTGAATCTCCGTCAACGCCCTGTTTGCAATGGCTTTCCAGTTCTGGAATGCGCTCTCATATCTGGCTGCCAGTCCATCAGACTCGCCATGGGCACGTTTGAAAATGCTGATCTGGTTTTCCACCTCTGCAAGCTGATTCTGAATATTGGAAGACAAGCTGCTGTAATCTGCATTCTCATCCATAAGGAGAATCTCTCTCAGATCCCTGGCAGCTATATTTACAGCAATCCTGCTCTGTTTGATGGCAGCGTCAGCTTCTGTCACATTGTCAATCAGATAATTGGCATTTGTGCGGAGTGAAATAATCCCTGAGATATTACTCACTGCCAGAACGCCGATCAGTAAAATCATCAAAGTAAAAATGAAAAGCAAATACTTTTTCAACTTCATTTTCTTAAACATAATTAACTCCTACTCTCCTTCTTAATTTTTATATTTTATTATAGCATTAATAATCATCTTAATTTATCGACAGTTTTCTCTGAAATATAATAGTTTTTTACATTTTTTTCTTATGAAATTTTTATTTGAGCCGATATAAAACATAGAAATATGTTCAATAAAAGCTTAAAAAGGCGGTGTAAATAGAATGAATAATGGTATGGAAAGTATGCTTGACACCTATCTCTATGAGGTAAATTCCCTTTTGGATTCATTGGATGAAATGCTGGTAGCGGATGAAAAGGCCGGTGATTTTTCCTCTGATGATGTAAACGAAATTTTCCGAATCATGCACACAATCAAGGGGTCCTCCGCTATGATGGAGTTTGATTCCCTGTCCACAATTGCGCATCACATTGAGGACCTGTTCTTCTATATTCGCGACAAAGGCAGTGATTCCCTGGATCCTAAACATAAGAAGGAACTGTTTAATCTGATGTTCCGTTCTGAGGATTATCTGCGCAGCGAAGTCGCAAAAGTAGAAAACGGAACTCCCCTGTCTGGCAATATTGACGCCTTTGCTGCCGAGATCAATGATTTTCTAAAAAAAATCAGCGGTTCTTCGGCTGATGATGCAAAGTCTTCTGAAGAACCAGCTGCCCCGGCACAGTCCCAGACTGGACAGTCAGTGGCTGCTCAGTCTCTTCCGGATGACAAGGATGCCGTATGCTTCATCCATATTTTCCTGGAGGAGGGCGTAGGCATGGAAAACCTTCGGGCCTTCATGATCGTCAACGCCCTCAGGGAATGCGGGGTTGAACTGCGCTACTATCCGGCTGATTTGGAATCTAACTCTGAAACCTGCCAGGAAATCATCGAAAACGGATTTTATCTGGCCTTCAGTTCTCACGAATTCGCTGCTCAGGCAGATGCTGTTTTGCAGTCCCAGAACCACATCCATTCCTACGAGCAGCTGGATGCGCCTTCCAAATCCTCTGACGAACCAAAGCAGACCAAACAGGTACAGTCCCTTGGCAGTTCATCTGCCCCTGCTTCTCCTGTTAAAGAGAATGTATCCTCACATCCTTCTTCTGCATCCAGCGTCAGCCATGCTCCGGTAAAGCAGAGTCTGTTAAGCGTGAATCTGCAGAAGTTAAACAATCTGATTGATATTGTAGGAGAAATCGTAATCACAGAATCCATGGTTACTTCTTCCCCTGAACTGGCTCTGCTTCCCAGAGACAGCTTTGACAATTTTATGAAGTCTGCAAGACAGCTGAGAAAACTTACTGACGATCTTCAGGATATTGCCATGTCCCTGCGCATGGTTCCGATTTCTGGCGTATTCCAGAAAATGAACCGTATTGTTCGGGATATGAAGCAAAAGCTTGACAAAGACGTGCGTCTGACCATTGTGGGCGAAGATACAGAAGTGGACAAGACCATTGTGGACAGCATTCAGGATCCTCTGATGCACATTATCCGCAACAGCATGGATCATGGCATTGAGGAAAATGTTCAGGATCGTATTGATGCAGGCAAAGACCCACAGGGCGAGATCGTTCTCTCTGCATCCCACACCAGCAGTGAAGTTATCATTTCCGTAAAAGATGACGGCGTAGGCATTGATCCGGAAAAACTTTTGATAAAAGCCCGAGAAAAGGGCATTCTCACCAAACCAGAGAGCGAGTACAGCCGCAAGGAAGCCTTGATGCTGATTATGCAGCCCGGATTTTCTACCAATCAGGTGGTAACAGAATTTTCCGGCCGCGGCGTAGGCATGGACGTGGTAAAAAAGAATGTAGAATCTGTAGGCGGAACGATTTCTCTTGCCAGCGAACCGGGCCAGGGAACTACCACTACTTTAAAAATTCCGCTCACCCTTTCTATCGTAGACGGCATGAAGGTGACTGTAGGAGGATCGATTTTCACTATCCCGATCTCCAATATCCGCCAGTCCTTTAAGGTACATGCAGATGAAATCATTCTGGATGAATACGGCAACGAAATGGTTCAGCGTATGGACAGCTTTTATCCGGTTGTGCGTCTCCACCGCTTCTACAATCTGGAGACTGAGATTACTTCCGTAGAAGACGGCATTCTGATTTGGGTAGAGGCCAGCGATCGCTCCTACTGCCTGTTTGTAGATGATCTTTTAGGCGAGCAGCAGGTTGTTGTAAAGCCGCTTCCCGTTTTCCTCAGCCCGTTTGATCTTAAGAGTTACGGAATTACCGGATGCACCATCCTGGGTGACGGAAACATCAGCATCATCCTGGATATCCTGAATCTGCACACTGCTGCCATTGATAACATATAAGCGGAGGTTATAACTATGTCAGAAGAATTAACATATACCAATGAAGTCAACGAGGCAGAAGAGTCCCACTCTTCTGTAGAGCGCTGCCTTACATTTGAATCCGGCGGCCTGGTGCTGTTTTTAAGCACCAATTACGTGATTGAAATCATTAATGAACATACTATTACTCCCCTTCCGCTGGTTCCTTCCTACATTAAGGGTATCATCAACCTGCGCGGACAGATGCTCCCGATTCTGGACATCCGCACCCGTATGGGCAAACCGGAAGCCGAATATACCAGCAAGACCTGTATCGTAGTCCTGGATGTGGATTCTGTGCCTTTCGGCATTATTGTAGACTCTGTGCGTCAGGTAATGGATATTGACCTTCAGTATGTGCGTCCAATCCCCATTAAGCGCCAACAGGAACTTTTAAACGGTATGGTGACATTAGAGGACGGCAGTGTACTTATGTCCTTTGACTGCCGGGCGCTTTCCGTACACTAACCAGATACAGGAGCAACATTCATGCTAACATTAACAGATGCGGATTTTATCCGGCTCTATACACATATCAAAACGAATTACGGAATTGACTTGAGCAAAAAAAAGCAGCTCATTGTCAGCCGTCTTTCCAACACATTAAGCAAACAGGGTTATCAAAGTTTCTCACAGTATGTGGATGAAATCCTTTCAGGCAGAAACAAAGAGATGGTAACAGCTTTATTAAATAAGCTGACGACCAACTACACCTATTTTCTGAGAGAGGAAGAGCATTTTCAGTTCTTAAACAGCACTGTCCTCCCGGATCTTGCCAGAAAGCACGCCCGCGATAAGGTTCTCTCCATCTGGAGCGCCGGATGTTCTTCCGGCGAAGAGCCTTACACCATCTCTATTTACTTAAAGGAATTTTTCGGAAATCAGGCATCTTTATGGGATACCCGGATTCTGGCAACAGATATTTCTCAGCAAATTTTAAGCACTGCCCAGAATCCTGTGTACCGCGACGAAAATTTAGAGCGCATTCCTCCCCTGTGGAGACAGAAATATTTTGTAAAGAGCGGCGCTGGTACTTATACCATTGCCCCCTCTATTAAAAATAACGTCATTTTCCAGACGTTTAATCTTATGAATCCTATCCAGTTTAAACGTCCCTTTGATTTGATTTTCTGCCGTAATGTGATGATCTATTTTGATCAGCCCACAAAGGACGCATTAGTGCGCCGTTTTTACAATGCCACAGTCCCAGGCGGATACCTTTTTATTGGCCACTCAGAAGGACTAAGCAAAACAGCATGCCCTTACCGATATATTATGCCGGCCATCTATCAAAAGCCAGGGTCTGCTTTTTCCGGCCCGAATCCGTAAGGAGGTCTTTTCAAAATGAATGACAAGAAAAAAATAATGGTAATTGACGATTCAGCGGTGTTTCGCAGTTGGCTGATAAACAGCATCCGCAGCGATGACCGCTTTGAAGTAGTAGGCTATGCAATCAATGCATTTGATGCCAAACAAAAAATTCCCGTTTTAAAGCCGGATATCCTAACACTGGACATTGAAATGCCGGGGATGTCCGGCATTGAATTTTTAAAAGAATATCTTCCAGGCCATCCGATTCCGGTTATTTTGGTATCATCTTTAAATATCCGGGTCTTTGACGCTCTGGCAGCAGGCGCGGTGGATTTTGTAAGAAAACCAGATACAGAAAACGGACAGAGTAAAGCGGCGTTTATCACCACCCTTCTCTCCCGTCTGGTCATCGCCTCAAATGCTAAGGTTCACTTTCCTCCGGCTGCTGCGGCTGGCGGACCGACGGCTGCCTATGGAAAGTCTCAGATCGTTTCTCAGTCGATTTCCCAACCGCTTCCTAACAGTTCCAGACTATTTTCCCATGGAGGCAGTGGCTTTCCGTCAATATCCGGTTCGATTCCAGGAGCAAGCTCTGGCGCCATGTCCAGCCAGACACTTTCTGTTGGAAATGATTCTCTCATTGCCATCGGCGCTTCTACCGGCGGGACAGAAGCTATTTTAGAAGTTTTAACCCACCTCCCCGCCAGGATACCAGGTATTGTAATTACTCAGCATATGCCTTCCGGATTTACTTCTATGTATGCAGATCGGCTGAACCGGCTCTGCAAATTTGAAGTAAAAGAAGCCCAAAGCGGTGATAAGATCCGTCCCGGTCTGGCCTTGATTGCCCCCGGCGGTTCCCAGATGAAGGTAGTCCGCATGGGCAGCGGGTATGCAGTCAATTGTTATCCCGGAGAAAAGTTTAATGGCCACCGGCCTTCTGTAGATGTGCTCTTTGACTCTGTAGCCGCAGTAGCAAGAGATAAAGCTATTGGCGTTCTGCTGACCGGCATGGGGGCTGACGGCGCTGCCGGTCTGCTGCGTATGCGCAGAAACGGGGCATTTACCATCGGGCAGGACAAGGATAGCTGCGTTGTCTACGGCATGCCAATGGAAGCTTATAAAATCGGCGCTGTATGCCGCCAGGTTCCACTTGCAAATATTGCCCAGACCATTTTAAGTCGGCTGTCCTGATTTCCATGTAACTGTTCAGCTATACACAGCAGGTATTTATCATGCGTAAAAAGCGTAATGTTCAGAAAAAAACCAATGTTTTAAATAAAAAAGCCCCCCGTAAGGGAGGCTTTCCTATATTGAAATTTTTATATGCCGGAATCGGAGGTTCTGCTGCAGTCCTGACTGCCAGTCTCTTTGCCTACTATCAGCCGGAACTTTCTAAACAGATGGCAGACTCTGCTCTCCAGTCAGCAAAACATCTGGCTGAACAGGCAGTTTCTTTCGTAAACGGCAAAGACAGTACAGAGCAGAAACTACCCACGGAAGGCGGAGCCGATTCCGGTTCTGGGGCAGATTCCAGGGTTGGGGCAAACTCTGATTCTAGCTCAAACCCCGGTGGCGAATCCGGTTCCGGCTCTGATTCAGAGGGCGCTGCCATGGAATTAGGCAATATCTCTGATCTGGATATGGAATATTCTCCCATCCCTTCTGATGCAATCTATTCTTCTGTCCTGGATACATCTATGGGGCCTATGCTTTACTACTGTCAGGGCGACAAGCGGTGGGGCGATTACTTATACGGCGGAGCAGATCCCATGAAAAAATACGGCTGTGGTCCAACTGCAGTCGCTATGCTGGTCAACAGTTTCTCTCCCTATGCCGGAGTAGGCATTACTCCTGTAGACATGGCCCAGTGGGCAGTTGAAAATCGGCAGTATGCCCCCCAGAGCGGTTCTTATCACAGCCTGATCCCAAAAGCGCTGAATGCTTGGGGGCTGCCTACAGAGGGCGTGGCTGACCGCTCTTTTGAACATGTCACTCAACTTCTGCAAGACGGCCACATTCTGGTCGCACTGATGGGCAAAGGCGCACTAACAGACAATGGCCACTTTATCCTGATTACAGGGCTTACTGCAAACGGAAATGTGACCATCGCAGACCCGAACCGCTACGAAAACTGTCTCAAAGAATGGGACCTGAACCAGCTTTTGTCTGAACTCAAGAAAAGTTACGACAGCGGCGGCCCGCTGTGGGTTGTGAAAGGTGTGGAAACAAATTAGAACTATCTATTTTCCCAGGTCCATGGTATAATTTAGAAAAGAGGGGGGATGATTTCATATGAACAGACGGGAAAAGACGATTCATGAACTAAATCTGGAAGATGATTTCCTTTTTGCAAAGGTTATGTCAGATAAGGAGATCTGCCGTAAAGTCCTGGAGCAAATTCTCGATATTCCCATTAAGCAGGTCACTATCCCCAGTTCTCAGCGCTCTATTGATATTTTATATGAGGGCAAGGGCATACGGCTGGATGTTTATGTTAACGATGATAAGGGGACGGTTTATAACGTGGAAATGCAGCGCGGTAAAAAAAAGGAACTGCCAAAGCGTTCCAGATATTACCAGGGAAGCATTGATCTGGACCTGATTTCCGCTGGTGAACCTTACTCAGCCCTTCGAAAAACCTTTGTTATCTTTATCTGTACCTTTGATCCTTTCCTGGATAGCCGACACATTTATACATTTGAAAATGTCTGCCGCGAAAATCCTTCCTTGCTTTTAGGAGACGAAACTACCAAGCTTTTCCTAAACACCAGAGGCACCCTCAATGATATAGACTCTGATATGAGGGAATTTCTTACTTACATTGAACATACTACAAAGGATTTTGCCTCTCAAGCAAACAATCCACTGGTCAAAGATCTTCAAAAGAAAGTTGATGAAGTGAAGCAGAGCAAAGAAATGGAGGTTGAGTATATGACTTTATTGCAAAGAGACAGGGAGAATATTGAACTTGGACGCGAACAGGGATATCAGCAAGCCACTGCCTGGACCACTGATATCCTGAAACTCTACGTGAAAGGGGTTCCAACGGATATCATCGCTTCCAGGCTCCAGCTGGATATGGACTATGTAGCCCAGGTTATACACAACTTTGAAGCGGAATGATTATTATAGGGGCTACTGTTTCATAGATGACTCATCTATAGAACAGCGACCCCTTTTGGATTAAGATTTTTCCTGCTTCACAGTATCTACTGCTACATCCTCTGCTGCATTTTCTGCCGCATCTATCGCTTCCAGTTCCTCTTTTGGCATAACACTTCTGAGCAGTTCTGTCAATTTGTTATATGGCAGCTTTCCCAGAGTCATGGCAAGAAATAATCGGTCCTTTCTATTGTCCAGATTATAAAGTTTCATGAGAAATCCCATTATCGCAGATATCAGCGCATCCTCATTTTCCTGTTTACTACTTTCAAAAAAGGCTTTCAGTAAATACTCAACCATACCAGGCACATGCGGACTGAAACGAAGAACCGTAACTGCCGCTTCTGTGCAGCCCTGCATATCTCCTGAATAGTAACAAGCTTCAGACAGGTATTCCCATACTTCCTGCATCCGTCCTCCTACTACCATTGAGTGTCCTGAAATACCATATTTCTCTACCAATTGGATACTGCGGCGCAAATGTTTGGCAGCTTTTGTGTAGCAGCCCTTTTCCCGATAATATTGCCCCATAAAATAGTCAAAATCCGCTTCTTTCGGAAATCGTTGTGCCGCTTCTGTGTATACATTTGCCATCTCTTCTTCATCTGCACAAAGTACTTTTAAAACCATCAGAAGAAACTCAAATGTCATCACCGAGCGATTGTCTAACTCCGGCAAATCTTCAGGCATATTGGCGATTGCTTTATAATACCATTCTCTGGCCTGTTTTTTGTCCCCCATGCTGTCATAAGCATCTGCCAGATATCCCATCATTGCATAATCATCGGGATGTTCCTCCAGCTCCTTTTTTATCAAAAGCATATTGCGTTCCCCTTTTTTTCCGCTTTTGCTGGACGTTTTACTATATCCGGTATGGAAAATGGAAAATTCCCCACAGCCATCATATGCTATCACCTTGCCGTCCTTTATGGAAAGAGTCTCATGGATGCGTCCCTGATAGCGTAATGTTGGTATATTGCGAAATACTCGAAACTGAGTTCCTGCAGAAAACACAACTCCCTGATCGTTTAATTGAAGCCACGCCATAGCGATTCCCTTGTATTCCGTCCCCTGAAGTTTTTCCAATGCTTTTGGCAGTTTCTCTGCATCTTCCCTGCTCAAATACTCATCTGCATCTAAAAAGGCAATCCACTCTCCTGCAGCCTGCTCAATGGCATAATTTTTCGCTGCTGCAAAATCATCTATCCATTCAAACTGGTAAACTTTTGCCCCCATCTGCTTTGCTATTTCGATTGTTCGATCGGTACTCCCAGTATCCACCACAATCTGTTCAAATACGATTCCCTTTCCCCAGGACAAAGCCTTTTCTATATTTTTTTCTTCATTTTTTACAATCATGCATTGGGAAATCTTAACCGGCTGCCCCATACATTTCCTCCTGTTTTCTCTCTATTCTATCATGAAAAACCTGATAACGAACATAAGACCATTCCAAAGGGAATCCTCCGGAATGGTCTTATGGTTATGTAACTACTTTTTCATGAATACATCTGCATCCCAAAATAGCTTTTAAGCAGTTTGCTGAAAACAGCTAATTACTGCAGCATGCTCAGCACGCCCTGCGGTACAGCATTGGACTGAGACAGCATGGACTGTGCAGACTGAAGAAGAATGTTATTCTTGGTGAATGCAGTGATCTCATCTGCCATATCAGTATCACGAATACGGCTCTCAGCAGCAGTAATGTTCTCAGAAGTAACATTTAAGTTGTTGATGGTGTGCTCCAGACGGTTCTGCTGAGCACCCAGGTTTGCACGGAATTCAGAAACTTTATTGATTGCTTCCTTAATTGTCTCAATTGCTGCATTTGCCTTAGTCTGATCAGAAAGATCAATGGCATCAACGCCAAGACCAGTAGCGGTCATTTCTGCGCCAGTAACATCTAACTTCTCTGCACCAGTTGCACCAATCTGGAAGGTTGCATCATTACCGGTTAACAGGTTAACTTCGTTAAATGAGGTGTTCTCTGCAATACGATTCATCTCTGCTGTTAACGCATCAACCTCTTTCTGAATATTATCTCTTGCAGTCTGATTGTAAGTACCGTTAGCAGACTGGGTAGCCAGAGTGGTCAGACGCTGTAACATGGAGTGAGTCTCAGTTAACGCACCTTCCATAGTCTGGATTAAACCAACTGCATCATCAGAGTTCTTAGATGCCTGATTTAAACCTGCAATCTGGGATCTCATCTGCTCAGAAATAGCAAGACCTGCAGCGTCATCGCCTGCGCGGTTGATTCTGTAACCGGAAGACAGCTTCTCTAAGTTCTTGCTCAATGCTTTCTGGTTAATGCCTAAGTTTCTGTAAGAGTTGATAGCTGCTATATTGTGCTGAATAATCATATGTATATCCTCCTAAATGTATTTCTCCAGCAGGAACCTCCCTGTCCCCGCTCCGGGCATCTACACGGGCCCTGTATAGATACCTTCTATTATACTATATCGGCTGCGTTTATAAAAATATAAGTAAATAACTAAATTTTTTACTTGAAATCTTGTAACCGTTCAGCCATGCATCTTCTTGTCCGCTTGCAGCGGACAGAAAGCATCAGATGTCCGCCCTATAAAGATTCAGACAGGAAAGCTCTTATGAAAACAAGCTTTCAGCGCTTTTCCTGTCTGAATCTTCGCATGGCTGAACGGTTACTAAATCTTCTGTTATGCTCCCTGAAGCAGTTCTAGTATTGTCTGTGGCAGACTGTTGGAATGAGTCTGCATGGACATGGCAGACTGAAGTACAATATTTTTTGCTGTAAAGTCTGTAAACTCTTTCGCCATATCGGTATCACGGATCCGGCTTTCCGCTGCTGTCATATTTTCATTTGTAACGCTTAGACTATTGTGTGTGTGCTCCAGGTGGTTCTGTGCAGAACCAAAGTCTGCCCGGATTTCGCTTACTGCCTGGACCGCATTCTTTATAGTGTCTATGGCTGCATTTGCATCTCCCACTGTCTTAAGATTTATCTTGTCCAGTTCCAGTGCTTTGCTGCCCAGGTAGTAAAAGCCGACATCCATTGTCTCTGTTTCAAATGCGCCAATCTGAAGGGTGATATCACCCAGCTGACTCTTCTGAGGCGCAGGAATCAGTGGATTCTTGTCGCTGTCAAAGAGAGGAATATCATTAAAGTCTGTACTCTCACAAATCCGATCGATTTCAGCCAGAATCGCATCCTTTTCTTTTGTGATGTTTTCTCTGGCAAGATCATCATATGTCCCATTTGCTGACTCAATTGCCAAAGTCTCTAACCTATGGAGCATGGAGTGAACCTCTGCAAGCGCCCCCTCACCTGTATTGGCCAATCCAATCCCATCATCTGCATTGCGCATAGCCTGATTTAGTCCCCGGATCTGGGCATGCATACCCTCAGACAAAGCAAGTCCTGCCGCATCGTCTCCTGCGCGGTTAATCCGATAGCCTGAAGCCATCTTTTCCAGTGATTTATTCATCTGTCTCTGGACAATTCCCTGATTTCTGGAAGTATTCATCCCCGGAATATTATTTCTAATACGCATCTGTCTCTTTCACCTCTTACTCATCTCTATCATTACAGTCTCTTTTTGAAAGTTCTTATCTATATAATAGTATATCGGCAGATTAAGAAAAAAGATAAGAGCAGTATAAATTATGAGTAACCGTTCAGCCATGCAAAGATTCAGACAGGAAAACTCTTATGAAAACAAGTTTTCAACGCTTTTTCTGTCTGAATCTTCATAGGGCAGACGCCCGACGCTTCTTGTCCGCTATAGGCGGGCAAGAAGATGCATGGCTGAACGGTTACAATTTATGATTTTTCTCTATTCTTTTCTGATAGAATAAAGTATAATAAGCCCTAAGAGTATGCGATTATTACCCATTACATAGAAAGGATCTTTAAGCTTATGAACTACCTAGTACCAGACTATTACAGCAAATTCCAGTGCACTGGCAGCAACTGTATCCGCAACTGCTGCCAGGAGGGATGGAATATTGCTATTGATGATGAATCTTACCAGCGTTATATGGCTGTCGGCGGAGCGCTTGGTGAAAAACTGCGGGACAACATCATAGAGTGGAGGGGTTCTCACAAATTTAAGCTGGATGATTGCGGTTCTTGTCCTTTTTTGACAAAGGACAGGCTTTGCGGAGTCTATATTGAGCTTGGGCCAGAACAGATGAATTATGTATGTGCAACCTATCCCAGACAATACTGCCAATATGCAGACCTGATGGAAAGTAATCTGAAAATTTCCTGTCCAGAGGCCGCCCGGCTTCTTTTAACCCACAAGGATCCCATCTCCTTTGTTTTTGCAGAAAGTGATGACCCGCTTTATATTAATGTGGATAAAGAACTTTTTGATAACCTTTTTTTAGCCCGTTCTGTCTCTATTGACATTATGCAGTTTCGCAGCCTGCCCTTATGGAAACGTGCAGTGCTGACGGCTATGCTGGCCTCACAACTCCAGGAATTAATCAAACAGAGAGTCTACGACTTTTCTTCTGTACTGCAAGAGTACAGCGCTCCTGAACATTTTGAAGAAAAGCTGTCAGCTCTGGAACAGGCATTGGGGGGGGGCGCACACAAATGAGCAAAAATGTATTCTGACAGGCTATTTTATTTCAGGTCTGACTACAATGTTCGAGCATGACGATAAGCATTTTGCTGTTTATCTGAGCTTATTCCATAAATATATCAGCTCTGGTCAATATTCCTTTGGGGAGTTGGAACAGGAATTTAATACCTATTATCAAGATACTTTTTATCAGTATGAAAACTTTTTTGTCTACTGGCTCTTCCAATATTATATGGATGCGTTAAATGGCAAAGACCTGTACCAGTCTATTTCTCTGATGATATTTAATTGTTATATTGTAAAAATACTGGGGATTCTTACCTGGCTGGATCATGGCAAACAATTAGAACTGTCGGAACAGATTGATATTTTCTCCAATTTCTCCATATATTTAGAGCATTCACCAAAAGTCTACAACCAGCTTTATAAGATTTTAGAAGAAAAGGAGGTTTCCTCTATCACTGGTCTGGCGCTGCTGATGTATGGTTAAGGGTATATGCTAAGATAGGGAAAAACTACTAACGGGAGATTCCTTGAACTAACAAGCCCAAAGACTCTCCCGTCTTTTGTAAACTCCATTATACCAGTGCCGGCTTCTTTCTCTCAATAATCGCTTTTACAAGTTCCACTCAAACCTGGTTAAATGGCCTTCTCTGGTCATCTTTTCAAATCCATTCTGCCGCAGAGCTTCGTAGAGGATGACGGCAACGGAGTTGGACAGGTTTAGGGAGCGGATATCGCCCCACATAGGGATGCGAATGCAGGTTTCCTGGTGGTCTACCAAAATTTCCTCCGGGATTCCTCTGCTCTCCGGACCAAACATGATATAGCAATCCGGATCATATTGGACCTCTGTGTATACATTGGGGGCTTTTGTCGTTGCCATGTAGATCCTGGCTCCTGGATTTTTGGTCAGAAAATCCTGAAAATCGCTGTATACCTGAACGTCTAATTTGTCCCAGTAATCCAGCCCTGCCCTTTTTAGTTGTTTTTCATTGAGCTTAAATCCCAGCGGCTCAATCAGATGAAGCCTGGTATCTGTTGCCACACAGGTGCGGCCGATATTTCCGGTGTTGGCCGGCATTTCTGGCTCATATAATACAATATTCATCCTTGCACATTCCTGCCTTTTTCTAAATCTGGTAACAGTTCAGCCATGCATCTTCTTACTCGCTTTCCTGATCCAGACGTTGGATAAACCGCCGAATTCTCTCCAAAGCCTTTTTCAAATCCCCAAGGGAATAGGCGTAAGAAATTCTCAAATACCCTTCTCCGCAGTCTCCAAAGGCTGTACCAGGAACAACCGCCACCTTTTCTTCTTTTAACAGCTGGGTGGCAAATTCATCGGAAGTCATCCCAAACCGCTTAATGCAGGGGAAGGTATAAAATGCGCCATATGGCTCAAAACATTCCAATCCCATTTCTTTAAATTCGTGCATCAGATAGCGGCGGCGCTGATTATAGGCTTCCCGCATGTTTTTTACATCTTCATCGCTGTTGCGCAGCGCTTCTACTCCTGCATACTGACTGGTAGTCGGCGCACACATAATGGCAAACTGGTGGATTTTTAACATCTGAGTGAGGATTAATTCCGGTGCACAGGCATAACCCAAGCGCCATCCGGTCATGGCAAACGCCTTGGAAAAGCCATTGATCAGCACTGTTCTCTCTTTCATTCCCGGAAGGGATGCTATGGTGGTGTGCTCTCCTTTATAAGTAAGTTCGGAATAGATTTCATCAGAAATTACAAACAAATCCTTTTCTATTACGATTTTAGCAATGACTTCCAGATCTTCTCTTTCCATAATCGCCCCGGTTGGATTATTGGGGAAGGGAAGGATCAGAATCTTTGTATTGGGAGTGATTTTTTCCAGCAGCTTTTCCGGAGTAAGGCGAAACTCATCTTTTGCTTCCAGTTCTATCACGACTGGTACGCCGCCGGCCAGAATGGTACAGGGCACGTACGACACATAGCTGGGCTGGGGAATCAGCACTTCTTCTCCTGCCCCAGGATTGATCATTGCACGAAGCGCTATGTCGATTGCCTCACTTCCGCCTACTGTGACCATAATCTCTCCAGAATAGTCATACAGTACATGATAGCGGCGTTTTAAGTATTGGGCGATTTCCTCTTTTAGTTCTTTTAATCCTGCATTAGAGGTATAAAACGTGCGCCCTCTTTCCAGCGAATAGATGCCTTCCTCTCTGATATGCCATGGGGTGTCAAAATCCGGTTCTCCTACACCCAGAGAAATAGCATCTTTCATTTCACTTACAATATCAAAAAATTTCCGGATTCCGGAGGGTGGAATCTGTACTATGGTGTCAGATAATGGATTTCTCATAAGCTTATCGGCATCCTTTCATCATGGATCGGGTCTGCAATTACAGTGCCATGGTCCTTATACTTCTTTAGTACAAAATGGGTTGCTGTACTAAGTACAGAATCCAGGGTTGAAAGTTTCTCTGATACAAAAAGCGCTACCTGGCGCATGGTTTTCCCTTCAATAATCACTGTAAAATCATAGCCGCCGGACATTAAGAATACAGAATCTACCTCGCTGTACTGGTAAATGCGTTCTGCAATTTTATCAAATCCCATTCCCCTCTGAGGAGTAACCTTGACTTCGATTAAAGCCTGTACCTTTTCTTCGCTGGTATTGTCCCAGTTGATCAGAGTGTGGTAGCCGCAGATAATCCGCTCCTTTTCCATGTCTGCAATTTCATTGGCAACCGCCGCTTCACTCTCTCCCAGCAAAATCGCCAGATCTCTGATGTCAATTCTGCTATTCTTTTCCAGTACCGCTAAAATCCTCTCTCTCATGTCGTCTCCTCCTTAAGGTTTCTGCAACTATTATTTTCCCGGCATTTCGGGGTTAAAATCCGGCAATACTTTGTAAATTTCATCTGGCTTTGGCCGTTCCATACATCCTGCTTTCATGCCCTGACAGATCTCTTTTCTTACCCCTGCCCTGACTTGTCCGATTATGGCTGCGTTAATCCCCTCTGCAGCCAATTTTCTTATCAGTTTCCTGCCATTGTTTGCTACTAAAACTGCACAGTTTCCCGACCACAAGCGGTACGGCATCAGTTCATACCGCTCGCAAAGTTCAATGGTATTCTGCCTTACGGGAATGTCGTGAAGATATATGGTAATACCCTGACGGTAACATCCTGAAAGATTCCAAAGGGCGGTGAAAATACCGCCCTCTCCGATTCTTTCAAATTCTGTTGCGCCAAGTTCTTTTGCCATCTCCCAGGAAAGGTTTCCTTCTGCTCCAGTAGGCATTTCGATTGTATCAATGTACTGGTCTGAAAACCACTGACGAAGTTCTTCTCTTTTGGCTTTTGCTATCAGGGCCGCACCCGGTTCTCCTGTGTAACCGGTGACCACTAAATCCTGGTCAACTTCCATTGTCCCAAGCTTTTCCCTGTCTATACGCTGGATCATGCCGGCGCTCCTTCTACCGGAGCCGGCTGAGGCGCTGGGGCCGGGGCTGGCGTTTCTGCTGGAACTGGCGCTGGGGTCTCTGCTGGAACTGGCGCTGGCGTTTCTGCTGGGGTCGGCGCTGGGGTCTCTGCCGGAACTGACTCAGGCGCGGGCGCTTTTGTGGGGGCCGGCTGGGTTTCCAGTCCGATTCCAGGGCCGTACTCGCTTGGGTGGGTTTCCTGAGGTTCTGAAGGTGCCGGATCTGCAGGCGCAGATGGTTCCGGCACAGAAGTCTCCGGCATTACCGGCGGCGCAATCGGAGGAATCGGTGCTACTGCTGCTGCAGGCCCTACCCGGTACACTGCCTTGGATGCATAGTAGACATCTTCATTTAACAGTGTCTTTTCCACTTCTTTTCCATCCACATAGACGTATTTCCACAGCCTGGACTCCAGGCCGTAATGGGCAGACTGAACTTTTACTCTGGCTCCTGGTTTTAAAGAAGGGTCCGTTATCTCCTTAGGTGCTCCCGGATCCGTCCTTCTTAACGTCTCGGACACATACTTCACTTCCCGATTATCTGGTCTGGTGTCCTTTCCGTAAATGGTAAAGGTAAGCGTCCTTCCTTCGGTCTTTCCTTCTATATAGATAGGGGTACTGTAATTGTTGGTAATCTTGATATCCTTTACCGTACCTGCAATGGCAGCATCCATAGACGGCTTTACATAAGTTACAATCATGGAGTGGTTCTGCCGCTGCGCAATCTCTAATTCTGCCTGGAGCGCAGCATTGTAAAGAGTGGTTGAAATCTGACACACTCCGCCTCCGATACTGTCCACTACCTGCCCGTTTTCATAAGAAGCTGCATTTTTATAGCCGTTTGCAGCAGTCAGCGGCTGCAGGCATTCGTAACCAGATAAAGTCTCTCCCGGCATCAAGATATGATTGTCAATCTTTGCCGCGCCTACCTCTACATTGGTAGCTCTGGCGTACCCGCTGCTGCTGAAATCTGTTGAAAAAGTCCCCAGCACATCCTGAATACTTTCCAGATCTTTAGTTGTGATCTTCGGTTGTTTTTCTGTAATCCGGGCTTCGATCTCTATAGAGCCGTCCAGCCCGTTTTTAAATGCTTCATTTAAAGCAGCATTGGTCGCTTCTGTGTCTATCATCCGTCCAGTTACAGACGGAGTCACAATAAACTGCCCGTCTGCTACATCCATGGATGCGTCTACGGCTTCTTCTACCAGACCTGATGATTTGCTCTCAATAAATGTTTTTACTTTTTCTTCATCTACTGAAACTTCCACATCAATGTGTCTGGGATTGGCCTTTAAATCTACCTGATTGATATACTGCTTTACCAGGTTTCCTCCCTGGCACTCTGCAATCTCTTGTTCAACTGCCTCCTGATTGCTCCAGAAAATCCCTAAATCGCCGGCTGTTGTGTCCGCCTTGTCCTCTCCCATATCCAGTGTAATCTTATGTCCGGACAAGGACTCTACATATTCTGCAACTGCCTCCTTCGCTTCCTCTTTTGTCATTCCTGCCAGACTTACCTGGTCTGCATAAACGCCTTCTGGTATCCGGCTTTCTGCCTGTGCTGGAACTGCCGGCACCAAAACCAGGGCTGCGGCGCATACCCCAACTTCCCAATATTTTCTCATCATACCCTAAATCCTCTTATTCCCGTCTGCCATCTGGTTATTTTCTGTGACTGCTGCTGTTCAGGACAGTCTATCTTTGCATCCTGAACGATTGTCTCTAAATCGCAAGTGCGCTGAGCACCAATGGAAGTACCATTGCAATTACTAATAAAATTACAATTACAGCCGATACTATTTTCTTTGTTTTCTTGTCATTCATATTGATCATATTTTCACCTCTTATCCATGTCCACCAGACTCGCAAACTGCCTCGTCAAGTGTTCATATTTTACCATACCGGGACAGAATCTGATCCGTCAGCCGGGATGCTTCATTTCTTGTCAAATCTTCGATTTGCAAAGATACGTTTATTCTATGATATTTTATCAGATCATGCAAGCGTTCTTTTTGCCTTTTTGTAGCCGGCTGTTCTTTTTTTATGCGGTAAATCAAAGGCTTTGCCGAAAATACTTCCGGCCGTTTATCCCCATATAAAGAACACATTGCAAGGTACAGCTGACTGGCTGCCCTGGCGTCTTCTTCTGCCCTGTGGACCGTCCCCATGGCAACTCGAAAATACAGGCAGGCAGCCGACAGATTCTTTTTTTCTTCCTCCGGCATCAATACTCTGGCAATCTTTAAAGTATCTATGCCGGTTTTTTCCCAGGAAGAAATCCCTCCCCAGTTAATCGCTGCTCTTTTTAAAAAACTGTAATCAAACAGGATGTTGTGGCCCAACAGAGGAAACTCTCCTGCAAACTCTGCGATCCGCCGGATTACCTCTCCAATATCCGGCGCATCTTTTAGCATATCATCCCGGATACCGGTAAGTTCTGTGATCCGTTCCGGAAGGGTTCTGCCAGGATTGACAAAGGAAGAAAACCGTTCTGTTTCTTCCCCGTCTATGACCCTGATTGCTCCCACCTCTATAATTCTGTCCTGCTTTGTGTTTAATCCTGTGGTCTCAATGTCAATGGCAATGTAAGATCGCTCCATATTAATCTCCTAGTTTTGGTAATCGTTCAGCCATGCGAAGATTCAGACCGGAAAAAGCGTTGAAAGCTTGTTTTCATAAGAGTTTTCCGGTCTGAATCTTCATAGGGCAGACGCCAGACGCTTCTTGTCCGCCACAGGCGGGCAAGAAGATGCAAGACTGCACTGTTACTAGTTTTTGCCGGCACTGGGGCAGTAATCTTTTAGAAAGCACTGGCTGCATTTGGGATTTCTGGCTGTACAGATGGTACGGCCCAGAGTAATAAGATGGATGTTCCACAATATCCAGTGATCCTTTGGCAGGACTTTCATCAGGCTGTACTCGATCTTTTCCGGATCTTCCTCTTTCGTAAGTCCCAGTTTGCGAGAAATCCGTTTTACATGGGTATCTACCACAATACTGGGTTCTTTGTAAATATTTCCCCGAATCACATTTGCAGTTTTCCGCCCCACACCCGCAAGTAAGGTAAGTTCCTCCAGACTTTCAGGAACCGTTTTGTTATACTTTTCCACCAGATCTTTACAGCAGGAAATGATGTTTTTTGCTTTCATGCGGTAAAAACCAATGGAATGAATGTCCTGTTCCAGTTCCTTTAGATTAGCATCTGCAAATTTTTCTAAAGTATCATACTTTTTAAATAAATCTGCTGTTACCAGATTTACTCTGGCATCTGTACACTGGGCGCTCATAATCACTGCAATCAAAAGCTGCCAGGGCGTTTCATAATTTAAATAGCACCTGTATTCTGTCCCGTATTCTCTGTCCAGAGCCTGCAAAATCTGGTCTATGCGCTGGGAATCTGCAAATCTGTCAAGCCGAATCCATCTGGCATTATAAGTCAGGGGATCTCTGTTTTTGTAATCAAACAGCACGCCGGAACCATCGCCAAAGACTTCCAGGTGAGCCATTTTCGCCATCTGTCTGGAATCGTACTGCTCATATCCGTCCAGATATCTGCGCTCTTTTTCCTCTCTGACAAAGAAATCCCGCACTGCATTTTTAAACGGACTCTGGTCTCTGGCAAAATCCGGCCGGCTCTTGGCATTTTCCCTTAAATATAAATCCATAGTCAGAGCATCCCGAAATTGTTCCAGCTTTTCGGGATTCAGATACACCCTGCCAAATCGGAATAAGAGTTCAAAACGGGCCAGCCGACTCTGACTGATACCTGCTGTTTTCTCTTTTTCGTACCAGTCTGCCAGCGCTTTATAGAGTTCAAAGGGCTGGGCAAATTCCTGCTCCAAAAATTTAACTGCTGTTGTAAACTGGCCGCTGTTATAATGAATTTCCACCATTTCCTCTATCTTTTTCAGTTGTAAAATATCGCTGTAAGACAGCCATCTGGTGGACAGCACTTCATAGGGCGGTTCTGTGGTAAATTTTAACCCATACTGGTCTTTCTGTTCTTCCATATAAGAACCTTTCAGCACTTTTAAAAATCCCAGCTGAAGCTGTTCCGGCTCCATCCTGTAAACCTGGTTAAAGGAATTTTGGAAACTATTCAAGTCTTCAAAGGGCAGACCTGCAATCAGATCCAGGTGCTGGTGGATGTTGCGCCCTCTGCCAATTCTGGCAGTGATTTTTCTTACTTTCTCTAAATCCATTTTCCGGCGAATCTCTGCAATGGTATTGGGGTTTACGGTCTGAACGCCGATTTCCAGCTGAATCAGGCCCGGACGCATGCCCGACAGCAGTTTTAGTTCCTCCTCATCCAGCAAATCCGCCGCAATCTCAAAGTGAAAGTTGGTAATCCCGTTGTCGTGTTCTAAAATGTACTGCCAGATTGCCATGGCGTGGCTTTTTTTACAGTTAAAGGTTCGATCCACAAATTTTACCTGGACTGCTTTTTGTTCCAGAAAAAAATTCAATTCTTTTTTGACCAGTTCCAAATCCCTAAACCGGACAGATTTGTCAATGGAAGACAGGCAGTAACTGCAGGAGAACGGACATCCTCTGCTGCTCTCATAGTAAAGAATCCGATTTTCAAATTGGGCAAGGTCCTGGTACACAAATGGAATTTTGTTTAAATCCATAAGCGGGCGGAAAGGCGTGGGGCAGATACTTCCATCCTTTTTCCGAAATACCAGCCCTGCTGTCTTTTCCAGCCATTTTTCCTCCTCCTGTGTCTGACAGAAAGAGAACTGATATCCGGCAATAAGTTCTGCAAAGGTCTCCTCTCCCTCACCTGTCATCACGCCGTCCACCTGGGGCCATTCTTCTAAAATCCCTGGGGCATCATAAGAGACTTCCGGTCCCCCCAGCCAGATTTTTACATCCGGAAGCACTTTTTTCAAGTCTGCAGTGATCTGCCTCACATAAGAAATATTCCAGATATAGCAGGAAAATGCTGCAATATCCGGCTTTCTGACATATAAGTCTCCCAAAATTTTTTCCATCTGGTTATTAATGGTGTACTCGCAGATTTCAATATCTGCCGGAGACTCTGATGATTCCAGTGTTTTTTTTGCATAGGCTTTCAGGCAGTAAACACCCAGGTTGGAATGGATATATTTTGCATTGATTGCCGCTAATAATACTTTCATTATACGTTGATCTCAATCTTTCTGCCTGTAGGCTGATACTGGTAATAGCGGACTCCCGCTGCGTTTAGCATCCGCTTAGACGCCTTAACCGCAGGTGTGTCTGCGTACTTATCACAGGCATAAACCAAGGTCTTGATTCCTGCCTGGATAATGGCTTTGGCACATTCGTTGCAGGGGAATAAGGTTACATACAGCTTGCTTCCCTCCAAGCTTGTGCCCTGGTAGTTTAAAATCGCATTGAGTTCGCTGTGGGTGGAATAAAAATACTTTGCATTATAGGGGTCTTCTTTTTCGCATTCTTTTCCCCATGGAAATTCGTCATCGGAACATCCCTTTGGAAATCCATTATAGCCCATGGATAAAATTTTGTTGTCCTGACTGACGATGCAGGCCCCTACCTGTGTGCTGGGATCTTTGGATCTCTTTGCAGAAAGTTCTGCTACGCCCATGAAATATTCATCCCAAGTAATATAATCTGTCCTTTTTTCTGACATGGTTTTTCCTCCTTATCTATGCCTTTGTTTATGCTTTTGTTTATACCTTTATAATACGGTATCCTGCCGCCTTGGTCAGCCGGTTCATAATGGCCTGTCCAATCTGATTATCTGAAAAACTTTCCGAATAAATCACATCCGCGCCCAGATCGTCAAATTGCCGAAGCACTGCATACAGGTTGTGGGCAACTGTTTCTTCTTTTGCCCGAGTCCCAATGGACTGAATCATTCCGGCGTGGTAGCAGGATCTGGTTTCATCTGTACAGATGATACCCGTCTTTTTCCCTTGTTTTAAGGATTCTTCCGCCAGCTGGCTGATTGTTTTTACCACCTGTTCCATGTCCCCTTCTACCAGTGTAAGCGGGGCTTTTGGTGCATAATGGCGGTATTTCATGCCAGGCGCCTTTGGATGTTCCCCTTCTTTCATGGGGCCTAAAATCGCCGGATCCATTTCTGCTTCGCCCAGGGCCGCTCTTACCATCTCAATAGTAATGGCCCCCGGCCGCAAAATGGTTGCCACAGGGCCTGTTACATCAATAATCGTAGATTCCAGACCAATTCCCACCGGGCCTCCATCTATAATCATGTCTATCTTCCCTTCCATGTCCTGCCACACATGGTCTGCTGTAGTCGGGCTGGGACGCCCGGAGCGGTTGGCGCTGGGAGCCGCGATGGGCACTCCTGCCAGACGGATCAATGTCTTTGCAACCGGGTCGGACGGCATCCGCACTGCTACTGTATCCAGGCCCCCGGTAGTGCCATAGGGAACTGCGTCTGTTTTCTTAAAGACCAGAGTCATGGGGCCCGGCCAGTAAAGATCCATTAGTTTTTTGGCCATGTCCGGAATCTCTGCTGCCAGCGGTTTTAATTCCTCCTGACCGGAAATATGAGCGATTAGGGGATTGTCTGATGGACGGCCTTTTGCCGCGTAAATTTTTTTTGCCGCCTTCTCATCTAAGGCATTGGCTCCCAGCCCATAAACCGTTTCCGTAGGAAACGCCACCAGTCCGCCCTCTCTTAAAATCCGGGCTGCTTCTTTTAGTTCTTCTTCTGTTGCCATCTTTGGGTCTGCGACCCGTATCCGTTTTGTCTCCACTGCGTTCTCACTCCTGTTTTTATCCTGCAGCCTAAAGCCGCTGCATAGTGGACGAATGCCGCGGCAAAGCAGAACCGCTGTATCCGGCTCCGCTCACCGCGGCTGTACAATGCTGGTAATAGTGGAACTGTTACCAATGCTGTGTATTCTATTCTCTTGCCATATTTACAAACTTGGTGTATTCTGGCCGCCACAAAAGTTCTACTGTACCTATGGGACCATTTCGCTGTTTTGCAATAATAACTTCCGCCACATTGGGCTTGTCTGTATCTTTATTGTAATAGTCATCCCTGTACAAAAACATAACTACGTCTGCATCCTGCTCAATGGCTCCCGATTCTCGCAAATCGGAAAGCATAGGCCGGTGCTCCTGTCTGGTCTCGCAGGCGCGGCTTAGCTGGGAGAGGGCCACTACCGGAGCATTCATTTCTCTGGCCAGTGCTTTTAAGGATCTGGAAATCTCCGAGATCTCCTGCTGCCGGTTGTCGCCGCTTTTTCCGCTGCCGCTCATTAACTGCAGATAGTCAATGATAATCATGGAAAGGCCGTATTCCAGCTTCATTTTTCTGCATTTGGATCGCAGTTCTGTAATGGAAATACCAGGGGTATCATCAATAATCAGCTTGGAACCGCCGATAATCCCGATTCCCTCTACCACTGCATCCCAGTCTGAATCTGTAAGACTGCCGGTCCTAAGTTTTTGGGAATCCACGTTTGATTCCATGGACAGCATACGGTTTACCAGCTGCTCTTTGGACATCTCCAGACTGAATATCATACAGGGCATATTTTTCTTTACTGCCACATAATCTACCAGATTTAAGACGAAGGCCGTCTTACCCATGGAAGGACGGGCTGCAATCAGAATAAAGTCTGACGGCTGCATACCAGAAGTCTTATAATCCAGGTCAATAAATCCTGTGGGAATCCCTGTAACTGCGCCTTGATTACGGGACGCTGTTTCTATCTTTTCCAGTACGTTTAAAGCTACCTGACGGATTGGAACAAAGTCCCCGCCGCTTCTGGTCTGAAGCAAATCAAATACGGATTTTTCCGTCATAGCCAGAATATCTTCCAGCTTTTCCTTGCCTGCATAGCAGGTATTAGCAATCTCTTCGTTTACTTTAATAAGCTTTCTAAGAACCGCTTTCTCCCTTACAATATTGGCATAGGAACGGACATTGGCCGATGTGGGAACCATAGTGATGATATCGCGGACAAATTCCAGACTGCTGACCTCCGGCGGAACATCTTTTTCCTTCAGTCTATTTTGCAGAGTAACCAGATCCACTGGCTTTCCCTCGTTGAACAGTTCTACCATAGACTCAAACATGATTCCGTACTGGCGCTGATAAAATTCATCTGCTGTGACAATTTCAGATGCCGCGATGACCGCGTCCCTGTCCATCAGCATGGCTCCGATGACCGACTGCTCCGCTTCAATACTGTGAGGAAGCACCCGTTTCATCAGATTTTCTTCCATTACGCTTCCTGTACCTTTACTGCAAGCTTAGCTGTTACATCTTTATGAAGTTTGATCGGCACTTCATGAGTTCCAAAAGTCTTAATGGCCTCCGGAAGCACCAGTTTTTTCTTGTCAATCTCTAATCCCAGCTGATCCGCTGCTGCCTTTACAATCTCTTTGCTGGAAACAGAACCAAAGGCTTTTCCGCCTTCCCCGGCTTTCATAGTCAGAGTAACGGACAGTTTTTCCAGTTTTTCTGCCAGTTCCTTTGCTGCTGCCAGCTGCTCTGCTGCAATTTTTTCTTCGTTTGCCTTTTGAAGCTTTAAATCATTTAAGTTTTGGGAGGTCGCTTCTACTCCCAGCTTTTTTGGCAGAATAAAGTTGCGGGCATAGCCGTCATTTACCTTTACAATCTGTCCTTTTTTTCCTAATGCTTTTACATCTTCTAATAATACAACCTGCATTATGCAATATCTCCCTTCTCTAGCATCTGTGAAATAACTTCCCGTATCCGCGCCCTGGCGTCTTCTACTGTCATGCCGGTCAACTGTGCTCCGGCTACATTGCGGTGGCCGCCTCCGCCCAGATACTCCATCATCACCTGAACATTAATATCATCAATGGACCTTGCGCTGACAAAGATAGTGCCATTGTACTGGGTCAGCACAATAGAGGCCCGGATATTATTAATATTTAAAAGGTCATTGGCTGCCTGTGCCCCAATAACTGTGGGGCTGGTCAGGCCCTCTGACGGGCATTCGCTGATGGCAAACGCATCTTTATACACTTCTGCGTTTCTGATTGCCTCTGCTTTGGCCTGGTAATCGGACATGTTGTCTCGAAACAGTTTGCGGACTCTGGTAATATCTGCCCCGCAGCGGCGTAAGAATGCTGCGGCCTCAAAGGTCCTGACTCCCGTCTGATTGGTAAAGTAATTGGTATCAATCACAATGCCGGCATACATGGCATCCGCTTCTGCTGTCTTCATCTTAATGCCATCCGCTACATACTGCAGAATCTCTGCTACCATCTCACAGGCAGAAGAGGCATATGGCTCTACATAAGACAGCACTGCATTGTCAATAATCTCACTGGACTGGCGGTGATGATCCAGCACCACAATGGTTTTTACCATACGCAGAAGTTCTGGAGAATCGGTAATGCTGGGGCGGTTTACGTCTACCACTACCAGCAGCGTATTGGCATCCACCAGCTCTGCTGCCTGCTCTCCATTTAAAAACATATCTTCCGGATAATCCGGACTGCCTGTAAACCGATCCATCATGGGTTTTACTGATGCAGTCATGTCGCTGGCAACAATATGGGCCTTTTTCCCAAGGGCAGTGGCAATCCGGAAAATCCCGACAGCTGCGCCCAGAGAGTCAATATCGCCTCTCTTATGCCCCATAATCAAAAGCCTGTCTTTTGTCTCCATCAATTCTCTTAATGCGTGGGCCTTGACTCTGGCTTTGACTCTGGTGGTCTTTTCAATCTGCTGGGCCTTTCCACCAAAATACTGAATCTTGCTGCCGCTCTTAATCACAGCCTGATCGCCTCCGCGGCCTAAAGCCATATCTATCGCAGTACGGGCAAAGTCATAATTCTGGCTGTATGAATCGCCATTCATGCCCATGCCAATACTTAAGGTCACTGCCATCTCGTTGCCGATGTTGACGGTTTTCACATCTTCCAGAATGGAGAATCTGTTTTCCTCTATCTTTGCTACATATTGCTGCTTAATGACAAAGAAGTATTTGTCCTTTTCCAGTTTTTTGGCAATTCCGTTCATGCTGTAAATGTACTTATTGATCTTTCGATCGATCAGAGCTGTAAGCAGCGAACGGCGGACTTCTTCCACGCTCTCCAAAGCTTCATCATAATTGTCCAGATAAATAAGACCTGCTACCATTTTCTGATCGTCTATTTCCTTGCGGTATTTGACAATCTCCGTCTCGTCCGTCAGGTATACAGAAAGAAGGTATTCTTCTTGTCCCCCTATCCCCAGTTGATTGTCTATTACCTTTACATCACTTAATGGGACCCACTTTAAATCTACCCGATAGCGGCTGTCTCCCAATGTGCTGTGGACGCTTACCAGTTCGTCTTTATCTTCCAGGACTTCTTTTACAATCTCTGGAAACAGGGCCTGAAGGTGGCGCTTTGCATTCCTCTCCTGTCCGGTAGCTTCTGCAAATGCATAGTTCATCCACATGATCCTGCCTGTCTCGTCTGCTATGGCATAAGGCTGAACCATATCTGACAAAAGGCGTTTCTGGACCCAGCTGTATTCGGAGGCGAAATCCACCATATCGGACAAAATCGAACTGCGCTTTTTGATATACAAATATCCGGCGCCTGCTAAATAAAGGACTGTAAATGCTGCCATGGCTGCTCCGGCTTTTGTATCTATGGCCCCCACTGTCAAATTGGCGGCTATCAAAATCAGCGACAGAATCAGCGGCCACTGGAGATAGACCCTTAACTGCCCCTTCATCTTGACTTTTTCTTTCATTCTCTTTCTCCTAAATTTGAAATTTCACAGAGTCCTTTTATTATAGCATAGTTTCGCCAATTCGTCTATGTGGGTGTGAGACTTGGAAAGTCTCCCTGAATTATTTATTTAAATTCCGCGTAACAGTTCAGCCATGCGAAGATTCCGGCAGGAAAAAGCGTTGAAAACTTGTTTTCATAAGGGTTTTCCTGTCTGAATCTTCATAGGGCAGACGCCAGACGCTTCTTGTCCTCCACAGGCGGGCAAGAAGATGCATGGCTGAACTGTTACAATTCCGCACAGTAACAATGTATCAACTAATATTGACAATATCCTTTTACAGCAGGAAGAAAAATTTAATCCGCTTATCCTGTTTGACAATAAGCGGGATGTTGCCGAATTATTGCTGGCTTATTTGTTCAATGTGTCTGTATGCAACACTCTATCAAGTTTGCGTTCTTTCTTTTCTTCGTACATTTTTTGATCCGCTATACGCATCAACTCACGAAAGTCCATGCTGTCCTGTGGATAAAAGGAAATACCAACAGAAAACTCCACTGTATATTCCATATGGGGTTGATGTACAGAAAAAAACGGCCTTCCGCGCTGTGATTTCAGGTTATCGATCCGATGTTCCAGTTCCTCATGTGACGAACTGCCATAAACAAAACAGACAAACTCATCTCCGCCCAGCCTGCCGCAGATGACCTGCCGTCCTACGACGGTGTTGAGAGATTCTGCAATTTTGCCTAAATACTCATCTCCAACAACATGACCATAGGTATCATTGATGACCTTTAAGTTGTCAGCGTCCAGCATAATCATCATGGCATGTTCGATTTGGTCGGGTGACTTAAAGAGTTCCGAAATTCTCTCCTGAAACCCCCGGCGGTTATAAAGATTAACCAAAGGATCCATTTCACTTTGGTTACGGATCTGTTCGATCTCATCCCACATCCCGGACACATCCGTCACATAATAGAACCGGCTTTGTGCTGTCTCTTCTTTTTCGATCCGAAGATAACGGGAAATGCCACAATCTTCATACAGATATATGAGTTCTTCGGGAAGTGCCGGTTTTGACACTGCTTGATCCAGTTTTTGCTGCACCAATACCAGCAGTTCTTTTTCGGAGTATGCATGGTCCACCGGGATGTTGAGCATACGAAGCATATAATCGTTGATAAAGATCTTTTTATAGGTCATATCCTGCTCAAAAATCCCCATCGGAATATTCCCCTTGCTGATGATATGGGACATTCGATCCCAGTTGGTACGGATGTTTTCCATCATACGGTTAAGATAGAATTGTAACTCTTCAAATTCTGTAATTCCAGTATTCAGGGTGATGTCCTCCAAACGGCCATCCTCATTTTGTTCCAACGCATAGTTGAATCGGCGGAGATTTCTGACAACCTTCCAATCCAGAAACCAGCGCAGGCACTGAATAATACTTATAACTGTCACAGTAGCACAAATAAAGAATAACAGGGTCGATTCCAACGTCGCATATATCGGATATGTGAACAGATAAGAACGGATCAGGAGATAGTCTCCGTATTCCTGAGTGTAAATACAATATCGCTGCCCTTGATAAGACAGGTGGGAGTTTTCCTTCATCATTCTCAACAGATCAAGCCCGCCCGCTTCTTCTTCCAAATTGAGACCGATGACACGATCGTCCGTGGAGGCTACAATCTCTGATGTATTCATATCCATGATGTGCATTTGTCCGCTGAGTTCAAAGGGCATCATTTTCAGAGCATTTTCAAGACTTTGCTCATCTATCAGTTCCAGCAGATGCCAAGGTTCCATACCGACCTGCACAATTCCGCTACCGTCATTCAGCCAGACAGCTGCATAAATCATTTCCTTTCCCTGTGCAGTGTTGGGGGTAATCCCCTGAAACAATTTTAAGGAGCGGTCTGACAGCATAGGAAGGAAAAACTGCATTTGCTCTCCGGAGTGGAAGGTAAATCCATAATATTCCGGGTGTGTTCCTGCGAATATCTCTCCCTGTGGCGTTAAGAAATGGATCTCGTCCAAATCCAGTTTGTCTGCCAGGTCGCGGATATACTGTAAATCCACCTCCTCCACTGGGTAGTGTTCCCCAAAATAAGCCACAACCTCCGCCGAACGGATGCATTGCTGCGCAAAAAGATCTTTCTCACGTTCCAATGCGATCTTATTTGTTTCGATTAGCTGCGTAAATTGTCCAAACATCTGAGCTGAACCTTTTTCCTGCGCCTGGTGCTGCAAATATAATTGTGCGAATATGCTGATAGGTATAAGTAAAAACATTAGGGCAAGAATGACCAACCATGTCAGGCGCGTCAGGCGTGTCTTAATGCTTCTGTTTTTCATGAGCATCCCTCCATTTTATAAAGTCCTCGACGGAAAGCGGAGGGGAATATACATATCCCTGGATCAGGTCGCACCCGATTTGGTACAGAATCTCTGCCTGTTGTTGTTCTTCCACTCCTTCCGCCACCACACAGATTCCAAACTGATGAGCGAAGTGGATGATCGCTCCAACAAGGGTTCTGGATCTTTCGTTTTCATCAATGAAGAAACTACGATCCAGTTTGATGGTATCAATGTCCAATACTCTCAGCAGAGAAAGCGCCGAGTAGCCGACCCCAAAGTCATCCAGCGATACATGCAAACCGCAGGAGTGGAAGTTGTTCACGATCTGGGAAACATATTCCAGCTGATTTCCGCTGAACAAGGTGGTTTCTGTCACTTCAATCTCAATAAGATGGTCCGGAATTTGATATGTATCTTTTATTTTCTTGTATTCCTTCCAAACCTCTGTTCCAAATTTCAGGAGTGTAAATCTGGACATATTTACAGAAATCATTATTGGTGTCCCACCGTTTTGCAGCCAGTTGGAAATCAGACGGCAGGTCTCCTCAAACATATAGAGATCCAGTTGGCTGATCTTTCCGCTGCGCTCCAGCAGGGGAATAAACTCCTTGGGATAGATCATCCCTTTTTCCGGATGAATCCAGCGAACCAGCGCCTCTGCCTGACAAGAGCCTTCCAATCCCACCTTGGGCTGCAGAAACACCTTAAAGTCGTGATTTATAATGGAATCCCGGAATAAAACCTCCAGCTCTGCTTCATAAGCAAGCTCCTGCTGCAGTGCCTGATTATAAAAACTACACAGGTTTTTTTTCTTCGCTTCTTTGGTTGCGAGAGAAGCACAGTTGATTGCAGACGGGAAATCACACGTACCACCAATCTGATAACAACCTATCGTAAAATCTAAACTTTCATGGTGATACTTTTTGTGGATATCAGAATGTATTTGGGCGATGAGCTGATGAATACGAATTTGGATATCCTTTGCAGGATCTTCCTTCAGCAGAAGAATAAAATGGTCAATGGAACTTCGGCACATGACCTCGTCTTTTTGAAGGATCTGTTGGCACATCTGATAAACAAATATCAGAGTAAGGTTCCCCTCTTCTTCGCCCCATACTTCATTGATCTTCCGAAAATTGCAGATATTCAGGCATACGACCACATAGGGCTGTCTCGGATTTGTCTCTAAATAATGAGTACCCGTTTTCAAAAAACCATCCCGATTCAATCCACCAGTGAGCGAGTCAGTTAAAAAGATTTTTTCCTTCCTATGCATCTCCTGTTTCATCCGCCGAATACTAAAACTGAACAAAAGAAGTGAACCGCCAAGAAGAATCAAGTAGATACTAATATGCAGCGACATCTGCGCGATATGGTCATCCACGTTCCGAATCATGATCTGGACCCAGCTTGTCCCATTGATCGGAATTGCAGACACCATAAACAATCCCTGTCGGATGACTGAATCTTCTCTGCTAGTTTCTGCAAGGTGCATGAGCTCTGACAGCTTCTGCTCGTTGATTGAGACACGATAGTCTTGTTTCAACTGAAAAGTGCTGCCCGTTTCGGCATCCTTTAGGATGATTACTGTATTTTCTTTGCATGGATCCGATTCATTTACTTCAAACAGTACCGACCGGGACTTTGCTCCGGCAACAATCTGCGCCAGTTTTCCATCTTTTATTACAGGAACAGCGAAAACAGCCTGTTCCTCCCCATACAGGATACAGTCGTTTTCCAGTATGGTCTGATAGTCTTCACTCAGCTTCTGCACCAGCGCTTCTCCGTGCGGACCATACACCGACAGCATACCGAATTCGGGAGAGACTACTGCCATACTATCGAACTGCAGCACCTTTGCTTTTTGCTTTAACAATTCCTCTGTCAGCAAGAATTCCGGCATTCGGCTGAGGGAGTCTGCAAAATCCTCCAACTGCCTGCTGTGCTCTGCGATCTCTGCTGAAATTTGGGCGATATGGTATCGGTTGTTGTCCAAGAGGGAATCTTCAGCCGCCGCATTGATCTTTTGCAAAAAAAAGACCGAGTTAAAAGAAAATCCGAACAGGAGCACCAGTATGGATATGCCAACTATTTTAAAATAATTCTTATCATTCATATGTATACGCATCATTCCTAACATCTCCAACACAATAAAATATATAAGTTCCATCTGCCGTAAAAACAGCACAGGCTAATTATTCTTTTGCCTCTTGTGGCGATACAGATCTGCGTCAGCCCTTGCCAGGGCGTCTTCCAGTGATTCATTCGCCAATACCCTTGTCATTCCAATCGAGACCCCAGACCATCCAAATTGAGAGCCCATGGCTTCTTTCAGGCGTCCTTCCAGCCGTTTGACAAAACGGTCCGCATCGTTCTTTGAGTGAAATCCATCGCATAGTACGACAAACTCATCACCGCCCAATCTGCAGATGAGATCCGAAGATCGCACGGTTTCCTCCAACACACACGCCATAGTTTTCAACACCGTATTTCCGACAAGATGTCCGCGGGTATCATTGATTCTCTTAAATTTGTCAATATCCATCACAAATAACCACGTGCAGCAGATCGTATAGTCGGCAAAATACTTTTGGAATGCGCCATAGTTCATCAGATTCGTTAAGCTGTCTCGCTCTGCCATCAAACGAAATGTCTGCAGAGTATCCTGAGATTCTCTGACTTGCTCCACCAGCGACTTCGGATAGTATTCACCGTCAGCTTGCTCTGTGTTTGGCGTGGATTGGTGAAGATGTATGATTTTCCAGACTTGCTCCACTTTTTTATAGAGGATCGAAAAACGGCTGTCCATGTTGATGTAAACATGTTGGTCTTCGCTTTCCCACCAGATGTGCACTCCTCCAAATACCTGAATAACCTCAGGGGTCACATACATTCCTTCGCACCAAAAGTTCCGAATTTGAAAGCGAATGTCATCATGTTCTCTGCCTTCTCTGGTCGCAGCATCTACGAACTGATCCAGATTCATGTAAACCTCATGACGTCCGGTACCAATGACTACGCAGTCTGGAGAAAATATTTCTCGGATCCCTTCTACGATCTCGACGTCATTGCCAAGCACATATTGTTTCCATAACTGTTCCGTTTGCTTAAGAAGTTTTTCCAATTCGCTCATTTATGTTTTTACATCCTTTTTAGATTTCTTTTTTATACATTTTGCAGTTCTCTTTTCTCATTTAAATGAATTTACCTATTTGTATACCTATTTAGCTCTAATCCTTTCCCAGTGATAAATACTTAAGAATAAACTTTCCACTATCCGTTATGTCCTCATCATTCCAGCTGTGAAGTTTGATACTGTCGGATTTAATCATAGAATACCCCTCATCTTTGTTGCTCAGCGACCAGTTTATCCATCCAATTTTTTCTTTTTCTAAATAATCTAAAAAGTCACTGGTTTCTTTCCAATGCTGTTGCGTAATATCATGGCTGTCCAATCCCCATTCACTAACGAATATTGGCAAGCCACTTTCAAGTCCTCTTTTAATTTCCTCCATCGCAAACTTACAATCCGAAATTCCGGCATAATAATGATAGGTATACATAATATTCTGGTACTCTATAGGATCTTCTATTGCTTCCGAAAGTGACGTACAAAAGTTAGGCGTGCCCACCAGAATTAACGAATTTGGGGCATGCTTCCGTATAATCGGTATGACTTGTTCCGCATAACAAACAATATCCTCATATGTCGTATCCCCATTCGGTTCATTGCAGATCTCATAAATAATACCGGGATTGTCTCCATATCGCCTTGCGACCTCTTCCAATACATCCATCGCTTCCTCGATGTTGCGATTTGGATTTTCATCCCGAAGCACATGCCAGTCAACAATGGTATACAAGTCTGCTGCTAAAGAATTTTCGATTGCCGAGAACAGAAGTTTTTTATTTAATTCCGGTTCTTCTAAATAACCATCATTCTGTTCCACATACATGGCAATCCGAAATGTATTTGCGCCATAGTCTTTTAACGTTTTTAATGCAGAATAGTTCGTATATTCCGGATACCATGCGATACCGTGGCTGCTCACCCCCCGCAGCATGAGAGAATTTCCATTTTGATCTACTAATTGCGTTCCTTTTATGGACAGCCTTCCATGTTCTTCTATTCCGCCCTTCATAGTTCTCAAATCTTTTATTTCTTGCCGAAGTTCCTGATTTTGCTCCTGAAGAGTATGCTGTGCATCTGACAGGGTTTCATTTATTTGTTTTTGCTCATGCAACATAAATAATAGCAAAAAAGTTGCGGCGGCAAAAATTACTGCCGCAGCCCTTGCAAGCAATCTGACTGCACTTTTCTTATACATTCACTAATCCTTTTTCCTCCAACTGCTTCTCTTGTATTAACTCCAACAACGCTTCGTGAATCTCAAGGGAAGCTGATATTTTTTCCCAATTTTCAATTTCAAATAAGTTGTCTTTACCACCAACAAAAGACTGCGTTTTTTTCAAGTGCAAAGTAGTTCTTCCTATGTTGAGATTAAGCTCAGAATCCGCAACAGCTCCGGTAAGCAGCATATACTGATAATTATAGTCAGAAATATGGACAACACTTCCGTTGTCTGCCTGCATGGATGTATTCAATACTATTCTCGGCAATGTTCTTTTTGATAATACAGAAGATCCTGTTTTTCTCTTAAAAAATATCAGCAGATCCTTCATTGCGCTGGTTTTAATCTCTGTCGCTAATGTAGGAATACGGTCAAATACAATCTGATCGTAATTTTGCTTTTCTTCAAAAGACAAACCAGCTAACTTTACACTGTATTTCCATTTATTTTCCACCTTGCTTACGTGAACTACCTCACCAGGTACTTGTGCACTCCATTTTACATCCTGCAATTTAAAATTCACAACTCCATGAAGAAATTCTGGAAAATCTGTTATAAACGCCAACCCATTTTCGGAGATGTCACAAGTGATGCCATTTACTTTGCGTGTACCTACAAAAAAAGAAATCGGGATTTCAGCATGAAATCGCTCTGAACTTCTGTAATTAATTCTTCCAAGCAGGAAAAAAATCGCCATTGCCAAGAAGTATGTATTCATACACAGCCAGAACAGTACAACAATTCCCAGAATATTACGATATAGCACCATGTACTTCAGGCTGAAGCAGATTCCTACAATGGACGCAGCCAGTAAAATCATATGCGGAATTGCATAAATGATTTTTGCACTCCGGGACACGGTTTTTTCTTTGTTTGTAACAGAAAACTTTTTCATGCGAATTCCAAAAGTTTCTTCTAAAATCGGTAATATCATATATGGACACAATATTGTATCTACTATGTTGCTCCATTTCTGATCCCGCATCTTACCGGACAGAATCCGCAGTGATCGGTTGTAAATCAAATAAGACGGTAACCAAATCAATAAAATACCCCAAATATCTGTTTTAACCACCAGTACTCCAAATACGGTAAAGAGAATCGGGGAAAGGATATAAATAATTCTGCGCAAAAATGTCCACCAATAAAGCAAACAGGAAAGGTAACTTAGTTTCGATACAAATGGCAGCTCTCCGAATAAAAACTTAAAACTGCAAATGGTCTGTACACAGCCACGTCCCCAGCGCTGCCGCTGTTTCAGCAAATTTGAAAAATCATTTGGGGCAAGACCGGAAGCCAGGACTTTATCAATGGCAAAACATGTATACCCTTTTGACTGAATATCAATTCCAGTAGCAAAATCTTCTGTAATCGTCTTTGTGTGAATACCACCAATTTCTTCCAGTGCCTGTCTGGATATCACTGTATTGGAACCGGCATAAATTGCAGAGTTGCTGCTGTTTCGTCCCACATTCACTTTTTTAAAGAAGTAATCCTGCTCATTGGGAATATTATTTTCCGCAAAGAAGTTAAACTGGAACAAATCCGGATTATAAAAGCTCTGTGGCGTCTGAACAAAACCGATTTTATAATCCGGATTCATTTCTTCTTCGGTTCGTTTTCTCCAAACGCCATCCTCCAAAATCATTTTCGGCAGAGAAAAGTAGGGAACCGTCTCCAGCAAAAAATTGCTTCTCGGAATCATATCCGCATCAAAGATCACAACCAGCGGAGAGTTTGTCTTGGAAAGCGCATGATTGAGATTTCCCGCCTTGGCAAATTTATTATCCGATAGTCCAAAATATCCAACGCCCATATCATGGGCCAACTTTGCAATCTTCGGCCGATTGTTATCATCACACAAATAAATATGTACCTTGGATTTATCCGGATAATCCATATGCTTGCAGCCATTTACCGTTTTAAACAGCAAATCCGCTTCTTCGCTGTGTGTTGCAATCAATATGTCCACATGTGGGTAATCTGCTTCTGCTATAACAGGGAATTCCGGTGCCACATCTTTGCTCATGCAAATATAATGAATGACTGCTTCCAGCATACTGATAAACTCTGCAGAAAATAATGCAATTCCGGCAATCAGCGCTACGATACCGGCGTTAATTGGCAGAGTAAAGAACAGTCTCCATAGAATATAGATCACAGATGTAACTGTCATAAACATGAACCATACTTTTTTGTGGTTCATCATAAATCCTCCTTTGAAGTTTACTCGCTTTCATACTTCAGCACCAGCTTGACAGAAATGAGAAAAACAGCAATAAAAATAACAGCAAGTGCGGAACGATAATCTTTTTTATCAGTTTCCAAATATGCTGCTGCATCGTCCAAAGAAAGCATTTTGAACTGATACAGGCTGTCCAGATGCCCATCCATCCAGGCCCCATGCGTTGAAAGAATCTTTATGATTTTATTTACTTCTTCCTGATGGGTATCCGTATTTCTGTCTTCCCCATCATCAGAATCAGACTTCAGATAGTTTCCCTCTGTATAGTAATATCCCCATCTTGCCCAGTCTCTTTCAACCGCATCGCCCAGATATTCAACAGTCTCATAAACAAAGGTTTTTATCGATTCATCCGATAAAATGGATTTTCTCAGCTCCGCATATCGTTCCATGATAGCGGTTGTAAAAAAGGGATCTTGAAGCATGCGATCAAACCACGGAGCGGAGTGAAATGCTGTTGTGTGCAAATCAGCTGAAATGGTTGCATTATTGTCTATAGCCTGATCGAAGTCCCACACCGGTCCCATCGTCAATTTACCGCTATAATCCATATACATATATGTAGAGTTATACCCGGCATCATAATTTAAAAAGAATTCATTCAAGATAAAATAATCTGCAAAAGACTGCATATCAACATAGTCTCTGTATTTTACAAATTCTTCCCAGGTATCCGCATACAGTGCCTGTTCAAAGCGATCGACCTGTCTGGTGATATTTTGGATTCCCTTTTCGGTGATAACCTCTTTGTCCGGATATTCAACATCCAAAAAGCCCGATGTAAGCCCTTTTTTTGTGGCATCATTCTCCAGAATCAGTCCGTTCACATTATAGCGGTCTCTGCGCAGCAGCGTCGGCGTCACGGGGCTGTTTTCCGAGTACTTTGGAAGATCTACCCGATGCTTTCCCACCTTCACGCTTTCCATCATCAAATATACGCCCTCATACCGATATCCATCTGCATCCTTCTAGAGAACCTCACAAAAGCGTGTATCTGGTGTGTATGGCATGACCGCACCCGCTGCTGCATATGCCAGATAATTGCGAAGCAGCGATTTGTCGATGAAGGAGATATTCAAAATCCATTCGCTGTCGCTTCCCATCCCCAGGATGCTCTGTTTTTCTGGTTTTCCATCCTCGTCTACCAGTTTTACAAGATACTGCTTTTTGTCATAGTTGCCCGAGGAATTTCCGCGCAGCTTCACTTTACATTGTGAATGCATTTTTGCATCGTCATCAGCCCGATTCTGACCATCAGAATGGTCGATTACAAAAATTTCGCCGTAAGCATAGGGATCTTCTCCAGTTGGCACATAGTATTTTTTCTCGCTGTCCCATACCACGCCCCGTTTCGGCTCCTGATTTCCTGTATCAATGACAACCAACGGCAAGTTGCTTGTAAATGTGTGATCAACCCGCAGTTCTTTCTCACGATAGTTGGTTCTGCCTGTAACCCCAAGTTGTTCCTCCGGATTAAAATCAGAGCCTGCCTGAATGCGTTTGTCTGATAAGTCTGTTGTTTTATGGGAAACTGCTGCGGGAGCCTTCGGAAACTGATAGCCAATTGTCTGAAGACCAGACATGCCCCAACCGCCTATCAGAAGCAAAACAATCAGGAGAAGAGAACTCTGTCGTTTGTTTCCCCTCATTTATCTGCTCAGCTCCTCATTTTGACACACCAGATTGACACGATATACGCCGTCAATACTACGTAAAAGTTCGATCGTATCCTTGCCATTTTTTCGATTTTTATCGAGAGTTTTTGTTGTCAGCTCATAAATATATTCAAGTTGTCCCTTGGCGCGGTTTACAACGCGCAGCATCGCCTGACCGTTATATTCCAAGAGAATTGTTTCTTCGATCCGTTTTGCAGCTTCTTCGCAGTCCGCATGAATAATCAATAAATATCTGTTATTTGTTTTTACACTGCCCATGACAAGCATTACCAGGAAAATCATTCCTGTACCAATTGCTGCCAGCGCATAGTAAGATACGCCACAGCAGATACCGACTGCGATGCCCCAGAAAATATATGCTGTATCTCGCGCATCTTTGATGGCAGTACGAAACCTCACAATCGAAAGCGCACCCACCATGCCAAGAGATAAGGCAATATTGTTGCCAATGACATTCATAATCATGGTTGTAACAAGTGTCATCATGAGCAGGGAAACATTAAATCTTGCACTATACACAGCTCCTGAATGAGAAAACCGATAGGACAAATAGATAACCAGTCCCAAAGCCAGCGCAGTGACCATATTTAAAACAATTTGCTGTACAGTAAGTTCCTGAATCACTTCCTGCGAATACTGCATAATAAACTCTTTCAAAACTACTACCTCCGTCAATCTATCAATATCATTTTTACATTCCCAAAAGCTGTCTGGACATAGCGTATTTGCTGATTGCAAGTTCAGGTGCATCTGCAAAGTCCAACATCTGCTTAATATTGCTTAACAAAAAGCCATTATATTTTACCTCTAATACCGGCTCCTTTCTTACTGGCATCAAGTTTAAGTTTTTATCAAAAAAGCGGTCACAGAAAAGGCTGGTTTCGATTTCTGAATCTATTGTAATTCGGGTATCATTGCTGTCTTCTGCAAACGCAATTCTGTGATACTCAACAATACATTTTGGACGATACAAACCGGTTTCCAGTATCTGATAAAAGTTTAAAGCCAAATCGGAATTGAGTTCTGCCAGACCTGTATAATTTCCGCATACCATTTCTTCTGCCTGCTTTTTTGTGATAGAAAGGCTGGTTTTCTTTTGGGCACTGCCTCGTTTTTGTTTTAGTTCCAATTTCACGGTCGTTTGTTCAGGTGAGTATATGCGCAGCCGTATTTTCTTTCGCACCTCTAATCCGCTGATTTTATCAAAATAATCATTGTCATAAATACTGTCAAAATATAACGAACGCACCATATAACCTTTTGTTCCACTATATTGATCAACTTTGATCACAGGCTCCAAACGATGCAGCAAAGCATTTTTCTGTCCCCATGTGATGCCATACTTTTTCTCTGTTCGTACTATAGAAATATCCATCAGTTTTATCACCTGTTTTATCACTTTTATGTTTTAAATACAAAAAAGAAGCTGTCATCCATCTGGCTGGAATGGACAACTGCTTTCTTTGTTATAGCGATATAGGGACAACACAAAAACAGGCAGATTTATGTCTGTCTGTCTGTC
>JBKUOG010000007.1:0-124671 GCA_046957575.1 Lachnospiraceae bacterium
TTTGTCAACAACTTTTTTCAAGTTTTTTCAAACTTTTTTGTTTTTCAACTCTTTTGGAGTTGGCCGACCGCTTTATCAGCGGCGCGAGGATTATAATACCACCTCTGTCTACAAAAGTCAACACCTTTTTTCAAATTTTTCAAAAAATCGCAACAGTTTAAACATCATCATCTAGCCGATATGCCAAAAGCCAATAGAGCACACACATACAAGGCAGCAGATTTATGTCGAAACACGCCTGCTTCCTTGTGATGCTCTGCAATAAAATGTTGTTTTGCTGTGCTGTGTGCTGTCCATTTTCCATATCCTCTATTTACTGCAGTCCAGTGTAATATAAAACTCCACGCCGTCCGGCGTATTGTATGCGCCATATTCTTTGCCATGCGCTTCCATAATTGCCTTTACAATGGAAAGGCCGATGCCGCTTCCTCCGTATTCCCTGGTTCTGGCTTTATCCACCTTATAGAATTTGCTCCATATCTTTGGAAGATCTTCCTCTGGAATATTGTTTCCTGTATTAGCAACAGAGATCCTTACCTCTCTCTCTTCTTTTACTGCCTGGATTCTGATAATACGGGCGCCGTCCAAATGGTTTAATGCATTGCTGATGTAATTGGTAATAACTTCCTCTATTTTAAATTCATCTGCCCAGACATGCAGCGGACCATCCGCTTCAAATATAATTTGTGCCTGCTTCTGCTCAATCAGAATCTGTGCAGATGACAATACACCCTGAATCAATTCTACAATATCGAACTGTTCCATAGAAGGACCATCACTGCCAAACTCTAAGGCATTTAATGTAAGAAGCTGCTGAACCATCTTATTCATTTTGTTTGCCTCATCCATAATAACCTCGCAGTAATAATCCCTGCTTTCTTCTTCCTCTGCCATGCCTTCTGTCAATCCTTCCGCATATCCCTGAATCAGTGCAATCGGAGTTTTTAATTCGTGAGACACATTAGCAATAAACTCTTTGCGCATCTCATCGATCTGCTCTTTTTTGCGAATGTCTCTTTGCAGTTCATTATTGGCTGATTTCAGTTCTCCTATGGTCTCTTTTAATTTTTCAGACAGCAGATTCATATTATTGCCCAGAATCCCTACCTCATCTTTTGCATTGCCTGTATACCTGGCATCAAAATCCAGTTCTGACATTTTTTCAGAAATCTTGGAGAGAGAAAGGATAGGGGATGTAATCCTTCTTGTCAAAACCAGCATAAAAATACTTCCGATAATCAGCACGCTGGTCCCTACATACAGCAAAAAACGGCTGGACAGCCGAACGCTGTCCTGGATTCCTGCAACTGGCATGGACATCAAAAATGCGGTTTCATTATCGGAAAAGAACCCCCAGCATTCCAGATAATAATTCTTACTGATTCTGTCATACCGCTTTTCAATGCTGTAATTCTCGGTTTCGCGAATGGTTTCATAACCTTTTCCGTACTGCCCCAACAGATATCTCTGCATCTGCTGTTCCATGAATTCTCCTCTGGGAGCAAACATTACGGCAGTACCCTCCATGCCATTGACCATCATAATCGAAGTGTTGGATTCTTCGCTGAGTTTTCGCAGCGTTTTTGGCAGTTTTCCCTCTTCCGCCATATCAGACCCATAGGGCCGCGCCCAGTATGTGTAATTGTCATCTGTCACAAATCCCTCTGTCATGGATTCGCCTTTTTCATGCTGCTCTTCCAGAATGAAATCAATCTCCTGATAACCCTGTTCCAGGACTTTTACTTTTTCTGATATATAAAAGCTTTCCAGAAACCGGCTGTTAACAAACCATGTAATCAAAAGCATTAATGCCATCATTCCGGCAAAAACCAGCGTGATTCTGGTACGGATAGAATGTTTCATTGACTTACCTCAAACTTGTATCCCATTCCCCAAACGGTTTTGATATAATCGCCTTTTTCTCCCAGTTTGCTTCTCAGCTTTTTCACATGGGTGTCTATGGTTCTGGCATCTCCAAAATAGTCGTAGTTCCAGACATTATTTAAAATCTTTTCCCTCGACAGGGCCATTCCCTGGTTATCCACAAAATACGTTAAAAGTTCAAACTCTTTGTAGCTTAACTCGATGGGCTGTCCATCTATGGTTACCTGTCTGGCTGCTTTGTCAATGACTATTCCTCCTACATTTACTGCGTCTACAGATGCGCTGCCGGTCCTTCTTAGAATTGCTTCCACCCGCGCAGTCAGAATTTTGGGGCTGAATGGCTTTGAAATGTATTCATCTACTCCCAATTCAAATCCCTGCAGCTCGTCCCGTTCTTCTCCGCGGGCTGTCAGCATGATAATGGGCACTTTTGAATACTGACGGATGGTTTTTACCACCTGCCAGCCGTCCATTTTGGGCATCATTACGTCTAACAGGATCAACGCAATGTCCTTTTGCGTAAAAAAGGCTTCTAACGCTTCTTCGCCGTCTCCGGCTTCAATCACGCGAAATCCTTTTATGCTTAAAAAATCTTTTACCAGCTTGCGCATACGCACTTCGTCATCTACTACTAATATCTTTAACGCTTCCATAAATCCCATCCTTTCCTTCAGATGAATGGCTGATTCAGGGAATCGTCCGCCTTCCTGAATCATTGCATTCATTGTAGCAGATTGGATGGGGATTTTCTATAGGTTCACAGACATTTCACAATTGCAGAGTTTTACCATTGCTTTTGATTACGTTCTGATACCAGTAAAACGATTTTTTAGGGATGCGCTTCAGACTTCCGTTTCCCTTATCGTCCTTGTCTACATATATAAGGCCGTAACGCTTGCTCATCTCTCCGGTGGTCGCACTGATCAAATCAATGCATCCCCATGGAGTATAACCGATTATCTCTACTCCGTCTTCTTCACAGGCCTTTCTCATAGCTGCAATATGGGAAGACAGGTAGTCAATGCGGTAATCGTCTTCTATCTGTCCGTCTTTTAATGCATCTTTTGCTCCCAGACCGTTTTCAACTACAAATAACGGCTTCCCATATCGATCATACAGATCATTTAACGTAATCCGGAATCCCATGGGATCAATCGGCCATCCCCATTGGCTGCAGGTAAGATACGGATTTTTCGCAGATGCAAATACATTTCCTCCTGCCTGATCCCCTTCCCCATCTGTGCGTATGCACCGGCTGTTGTAATAAGAAAGGGCAATAAAATCTACCGTATTCTCCTTTAAAATCTGCTCATCTTCTGGCAGCATTTCAATACAGATATGATTTCTTTCAAAAAACGCTCTGGCATAGGACGGATATTCTCCTCTGGACTGGACGTCAATAAAGAAATAGTTTTCTCGGTCCTTCTGCCGGCTCTCCCATACGTCTTCCGGTCTGCAGCTATATGGATACACACTTCCAGCCGCCAGCATACACCCGATTTTCAAATCTGGATCCAGTTGATGAGCCAGTTTCACAGCCATAGCGGAAGCTACCAATTCATGGTGCGCTGCCTGATATTGAATCTGCAAAACATTGTCGCTGTCCTGAAACATCAGTCCCGCTCCCATAAAGGGCAGATGCATCAGCATGTTAATTTCATTAAATGTAATCCAGTATCGTACTTTCTCGTGAAAACGCTTTAAAATCGCTTCACAGTACCGCAAATAACAGTCAATTACTCTTCTGTCCCTCCAGGAACCGTATTTTTCTACCAGAGCCAGTGGTATATCAAAATGGCAAATGGTCACGACAGGCTCAATACCATAAGACAGCAATTCATCAATCAGATTTTCATAAAACCTCATTCCTGCCTCATTGGGTGTCTTCTCCTCCCCTGTTGGGAAAATTCGGGACCAGGAAAACGAAAACCGGTAGCATTTCAGCCCCATTTCGGCAAGAAGTCCAATATCTTCTTTGTAATGGCCGTAAAAGTCTATAGCCTCTCTTCCTGGGTAAACAGAATCTGCCGGAAGCTGCCGGTAATCCAGTATCCCTTTCATAACAGGGAGCCGATTGGAGCCATAGGGAATTACATCTACAATTCCCATCCCTCTGCCGTCTTTCTTCCATCCGCCTTCACATTGATTGGCGGCTGCAGCGCCGCCCCATAAAAAGTTATCTCTCATAGATGCTCCTTTATGATATTGTCAATAACGTCTCTCCTGCTTCTGTATGTCTGCAATCGACTGCTGCCACCTGAGCAAACTGCCCTGAATTTGTAACCAGCACTGGTGTTGTCAGGGAATACCCCGCCTCTTTAATGAGAGCCATATCAAATTCCAGCAGTTTTTGTCCCTTCTTCACCTTATCTCCTGGCTGAATCAAAGGTTTAAAACCTCTTCCTTCCAGCTGAACCGTATCCATTCCTACATGCATCAAAATCTCAGCGCCGGAATTACTTATCATTCCAATCGCATGTCCGGTCGGAAACATGGCTGTAATCGTTCCATCTGCCGGTGCATACAGCACTCCTTCTTCCGGAAGAATTGCTGCTCCTTTTCCCAGCGCTCTGGAAGAAAAAGCTGCATCTTCCACCTCTTCCAGTCTGATTACTGTTCCCTTTAAAGGGCTGGCAATTACAATATCCTCTGTATCCGTTTTGCCGTCTTCTGCTGTTTCTTCTTTATCTTTATAAAACATCATGGTCAGCAGAAAGCCTGCTATCATCGAAATTCCGATTCCAGTCAGAGCAATTATCATATTATCCATGGTTCCATCCGGATTCATCATATTGGGCAATTCAAAAATTCCCATTCCGCCCATGGCAAACTTTCTAAAATTAAAGTGTCCATAAAAAGCGCCTCCGATTCCTCCTGCAATGCAGCTGATAATAAACGGTTTTTTCAAGGGAAGCAGGATACCGTAAATAGCCGGTTCTGTAACACCGAAAATACCGGAAATAAAATTCGGAATCGCCATTTCTTTTAATTTTTTATCTTTTGTTTTGCAGAATATTGCCAGTACAACTGCGGAAGTTGCAAAGGTACAAGCAAAAAACGGCATCATCACATTATCATATCCCAAGGTCATAATATTGTTGATATAGACCGGAATAAATCCCCAATGCATTCCAAAGATAACCAGAATCTGCCAGGTCAGTCCCACAATGGCGCCGGCCATCAGCGGACTAAAGCTGCGGACTGCAAGGGTAAATTCTGAAATCAAAGCAGAACCAAAGGTTGCTGCTGGTCCTAAAAACAATACTGCAGCCGGAAACGCTACCAGCATGGTCAGCATAGGAACAAAGAAAAATTTAACTAAATCCGGAACGATTTTATTGAAAAATTTCTCGCATTTCGATGCAAACCAAACAGCCAGAATAACCGGAATAACGGTTCCCGTATAATCTGCAGAAATTACGGGAATTCCAAAAAAATCAATGTATACCGGAGATGCAAACATACTTCCGTTTAAAATGGTATACATGGGATCGGCTCCTGCAGAAAGCGTACTGGACTGAATGCCAGGGTAACACATTGCTGCACCCATAGCCAGTCCGAGCATAGGTTTCAGCCCGAATTTCTTTGCGGCCGTATAGCCTAAAAATAAGGGCAGAAACGTAAACAGCGCATCTCCTGCCGCATTAATGATCAGATAGCCTCCGCTTGTGGCAGAATACAGTCCCATTGCTGCAAATAACGTATTGAAGCCTTTCAGCATGCCGCATGCAGCCATAATGCTTAAAATCGGCTGAAAAATGCCGGAAACCACATCGATTGCCCTGTCCAGCAGTTTGCCTTTTTTCTTTTCCTCCAGCGCTGATGCAGATTCTGCCAAATTCAGCATCGGAAGAACATCTTCATAGACCTCTGCCACGTAATTTCCGATTACCACCTGATACTGACCGCCGCTTTTCATCACGGTAACCACACCGTTCATCACCTTCAATGCTTCATCATTGGCTTTGCTTTCGTCTTTCAGCGTAAAGCGCAGTCTGGTAATACAGTGTACCAGGCCGGATACGTTTTCCTTGCCGCCAACATACTTTACAATGTCTCTTGCCAAGTCTTGATACTTACCCATTTGAACCTCCCGTTTTCACTTCTGTGTTTTGATAAACCCAGTCTAACACAGGCGTTTTTGTCAGACAACGGCTGGCCGGACCATAGGTCCTGCGGTTCAAAAAGCGCAAAAAAAGAACCGCTGCTTTTGAAACAACGGTTCAATTCAAAGTACGTTATTGTAATAATTCAGGACGATTTACCAAAAGTTCCCGGTGCTTTAACATCTCCACCGAAGACTTTACATGTTCCTCCTGTCTCCTGGCCAGAAGCATGGAAAAGAAAATATCCAGTACGTAATTGGCTGCCGCAAATGATGTAATAACATCCAGACTCAGGATTGAATCCCTGTTGAGAATCTCTACTGCCTCATGGCACCACTGACGGATTTTCTCATTATACGGGCCTAAAATACCTACAATATGGTTATTGGTCGCTTCCCGAAGATACCTGGCCATGGTCTCTGCCGTCCGGTTGGCTCCGGTAAAGCTGATTACAAAATCAACTGTTTTTTTATGCTTTCTCGCAGCCAGGTAATGGGCATTAATACTCTCATAAGCAGAACTTTCCACTCCCAGCGTAGCAAACTTAAACGCTGCGGCCTGAGCCAGCATATAGCTGACCCCGGTTCCGTAGATATCGATACATTCTGCTGACTGGACAAAGTTATTAATCCTGAGCATATTATTTTTATTCAGGGTCAGCCTGGTATTGGTAACCGCCTTATCATAAAGACTCGGCAAAATCTGAATAATATCCCCATATGTACTGTCTTTTGTAATCGGCTCTTCTGCAAGAAGCTGGCTGATTCTCCTGTCCTGGTTAATTTCTGCCACCAGCTTCAGCTTAAACTCCTGATAGCCGGACAGCCCCAGCTTCTGTCCCAGACGCACTACTGTAGCCTTGCTGGTAAGGGATGCTTTAGCCAGTTGGCTGGCCGACATATCCGGAATCTGATCCATATGGCTTAGAATATACCGAGCCACATCTTTTTCATGACTTGTAAAGTCACGCTCTTCTTTTAGCTGGAATAGCAGCATAAATTTTCTTATCTTAATTCGGTAGTTGGAATGGTATCCATGTCATCAAAGGCCTGATTCTCGCCGCCCATAGCCCAGATAAAGGTATAGTTGCTGGTACCTGCGCCGGAATGGATGCTCCAGGACGGGCTGATAACTGCCTGCTCATTCTGCATAACGATGTGTCTGGTCTCGTTGCCTTCGCCCATCATATGGAATACGACGTTGTTCTCCGGAATCTCGAAGTACATATATACTTCCATACGTCTCTCATGGGTGTGTGCAGGCATGGTGTTCCATACGCTGCCTGGCTCTAATACGGTCATACCCATGGAAAGCTGGCAGGTTTCCAGTACGTCCGGATGGATAAACTGATTGATTACACGCTTATTAGAGGTCTCCATAGCGCCTAACGGCTTCTTTGCAGCCTGGTCAATAGAGATAAAGGTAGTCTTGCAAGCCTTGTGAGCTGGTGCACTTACCATGTAGAATTTTGCTGGGTTTAAAGCGTCCTCACTTGCAAACAGAACTTCCTTGGTTCCTTTGGTAATGTATAAGCAGTCCTTGTAGCCTAATTTGTATTCTACACCGTCAGCCTTGATGGTTCCTGCGCCGCCAATGTTGAAAATACCAATCTCTCTTCTCTCTAAGAAGTACTGGGTTCCGAAGTTTTTCCATACGTCAATGCCCTTGTCAATGGAAACAACCTCAGTAGTCGGCATACAGCCTAAGGTTACCATACGATCTACGTGAGAGTATACTGCAACTACCTCGTTTGCAACATACAGGTTCTCGATTAAGAATTCTTTTCTGGTCTCCTCAGTGGTGTAGCGCTTAAAGTCTCTCTGGTTTGCGGAATAACGAATATCCATGGTTTTTCCTCCTTGTAAATAGATAAGATACGTTTTTGAGAGTTTGTATTCAAACTTCTCTCGTTGTATACAATCTTATCACAGTTGAATAGAAAATACAACCTCTATCCGCCTTTTATTTCCCGACTTTTCCCCTGGTTGTTCCCCGCAAAACCACTGCAAAAAACACTGCCGTCATCAGGGCACAGACAGTTTCAGAAATCAGCGGGGAAATCCAGATCCCGGTCTCTCCCAGCGCAACCACGAAAACTGCCAGCGCTCCTGCTAAAAATACCAGCCCCCGGCCTGCGGAAATCAGGAAGGAAAACGCCGGTTTTTCTACTGCGGTAAAATATCCGGCAGACACCACGTTAAATCCTAAAAACAGGAAAGACAGAGAGTAAAGCTGCAGCGCCCGCTCTGTATAGGCAAACAGTTCTGCTTCTTCTTTTGGCAGGAAAATTCCCACAAACAATGACGGACAAAATTCCAGCATCAGAACATACACCGCGGATACAGAGATTGTCATAATCATGGCATATTTCAACAGCTTCCTGCAGGACTTTTTCTCCAAAGCCCCATAATGATAGCTGATAATAGGCTGAACTCCCTGGGCGATTCCTGACATGGTATTTAGAACCAACGTATTAATATAAGAAATCACTGTATAACTTACGATTCCGCTTTCGCCAATGACTGACAGAATCACCTGGTTAAACATGAACACAACCAGACCGCCGGAAAGTTCGGTAAATCCGTTTGCCATTCCAAGAGGAATAATCCGCTTATAGACACGAAAATCCAGTTTGAATTTCCGGAACCGAAGGACCTTTCGGAATTTGGCAAAATAGATGAAGAATATCAGGGTCGAAATCACCTGGGCCAGACCTGTGGCAAAGGCTGCCCCGAAAACACCCCAGTGGAATTTCATTACAAATATGTAATCCAATACCACGTTTGTCAGTCCGCATGCAGTAACTCCTATCGCCGAAACTAACGGAGTGCCATCGGTTTTTACCAACGCTTCCATGTTGTAGGAAAGGATAAAAAATACTGCAAAAACAGCAATGGTTCCCACATACTCCTTGACATAAGTCACGTTATCCGGCGACGCGCCTAAAAATAAGGCGAGCGGATCTAAAAAAATCAGAGACACTGCTGTGACTGCCAGAGATAACGCTGTAAGCACTGCCAGATTCATGGTAAACAGGCGGCTGGCACTTTCTTCTTCCTTTTTCCCCAACGAAATGGAAATCAAAGTGGACGTTCCTGTTGCCATCAACAGCCCAATGGTAAAAATCATAATGACATAAGGCATAGACAGATTGATCGACGCCAGAGCAGATTCTCCTACTCCCCAGGCCACGAACATTCCGTCTACCATTGTGTACAAGGCAAAGATCCACATGGACACAATGGATGGCAGTACAAACTTAAAAAATTTTTTTAAAAGCAATCTAAAACCTCCTTAAGTATTTTCGCCCTTTATACAATTTCCAACAATCCTTTTAAGTATGCCAGACTTTTTACCGCCGCGGTTTCGGTATCTGGAAAGTTGGTAATTTCCAGGGCCAGGCTTTTATTATAACCGATCTCCTTTAATGCTTTCAAGGTCTCTTTAAAATTATAGTGGGCATGACCAGGGTAAAAACGGTTATTATCCGCCACATGCACATGGATGATCTCTCCCTTTGCCATTCGGATCGCTGTACCAATGTCATCTTCCTCAATATTCAGGTGCACTGTATCCAGATGAAGCTTTACCCGCTCTGCCCCCACCAATTTCAGCAGTTCCAGTCCTTCTGAAATATTGGTGGCATAATCGCTTTCAAACCGGTTCATCACTTCAAATCCCAGATATACTCCACATTTTTCCGCTAATTCTGCACAGACCTTTAAACTGGTTACCAGATTATCCACAAATTGCTCTTTATTCCCCCTGCAATCTGTAACTCTTCCGGCAATCAGTCCCACAATCACGACTGCCCCATAAAAAGCTGCCGTTTTCATGTGGCCCTCCAGCCGTTTTATGGCCAGTCTTCTCTTTTCCGGATCGCAGCTTCCCAAACAGATTCCATCTTGCTCATAGGCGGATCCAGTTCCAATCGAAGTCAGTGTCACATGATTTTCATCCAATAGTTTATATACATTTTCTCTGTCTATCTGGTCTGAATCATATATATGGAGTTCTGCAGCTTTATATCCAAGTTTTGCCATCTGAGGAATGGTTTGTTCAAACGGCCCTCTGAATAAAATCGGATCGTCTCCGACTGCTCCCACAGATGCTGTTGCTGCAATCTGCATTTTATTCATCCTCCCTGATAATTTCATCAATATTTTCCAGTATAAACGGCTGGCCCTCTGCCCCTTGTACTGTCACATGCTTTAGCTTCAGTTTTTGAACATTATTAATAAAAAGGCCCATTTTGGCAATCAGTTCAATATCGTCCATCATGGCCGGTTCATCTGGTTCTGGATTTTCGTCATAGGTAATAAAAACATTGTCAAACTCCACATAATCCACCTTCATTTCCGGTAAACCATAGATAAATGCTCCTGCTACATGACAGTTCCTGGCTTCGATATTTTTAAATATCATCTGCTTTACGGAAGGTGTCCTATCGTCTACAGGCAGCGGCGACTTACATTTTACATAATCTGAATGGCGATCCGGATCGCAGCAGTTGTAGTAAGAATTCAGTACAAACGGGGTCAGCACATGATCCATTTTAATATTCTCAAACCGAATATCCTCCACTACTGCATCTTTGCCTCTGCCTCTTCTGGTCTTAATTCTTAATCCTCGATCCGTATGGCAGAACAGGCAATTTTCTACCCTCACATGCTTTGCGCCTGCTGCCATTTCACTTCCAATGGTAACTGCTCCATGTCCATTATTCATGCAGCATTGACGTACAAAAATATTCTGTGATGGTACTTTGTATTTGTGCCCCATATAATATTTGCCGGATTTAATAGCAATACAGTCATCTCCCAATGAGAAATAAACTCCTGCAACCTCAAGACCATTAACAGATTCCGGATCCATACCATCCGTATTCGGCGAATCCCATGGATTTAAAATCGTTAGTTCCAGGAAACGAAGATTGTCTGAAAAGTAAGGATGAAGATTCCAGGACGGACTGTTTTGAATAGTAAGTCCATGGAGAACTATGTTGCTGCAATGATTTAAAAATACCATTCTGGGACGGAATGCAATGATTTTAGCCCTGTCATCTTCCCACCAGTCCTCAAATGTTGCACAGCCATCCAGGGTTCCCTCTCCAGTAATTACTACATTGGAAACGTTCACTCCGGTAATCATACTGGTAAAGGTATCCAGTGGATTTCCCTCCCAGGAACCCAGGTTATACTCAGAGTTTTCGTCCCAGCTCTGGATAATTCCAGGCAAAACTCCAAATTTTTCTCTGTCTGCATGACCTGCAAGAACTGCATCTTTTCCAATTTCCAGTACCAAATCGTTTTTCAAGAACAGACTGGTAACCAGATAACGTCCTGCCGGAACATATACTCTGCCGCCCTTTGGACAGCAGGAAATTGCTGTTTGAATCGCCATAGTATCATCATGGACTCCATCTCCTGCAGCGCCAAATTTTCTTACATTCAAAGTGACAAATTCATATTCTGTTGAAGCTGTAAGAATGGCCAGTGATATCCCCTCTGCTTTTAATTCAATCTGGTATTCGGTGTCCGGCAATAAGCCGTACACCGTCTGGATTACCCGATCACTTTTTTTGGAAAAACTTCCATTTAACCAGATTTCATATTCTTTTTCTGTATAGAAAATTCCATATTCTTCTAACTCCAGGGTAATGCTTCTGGAAGTTTTAAAAATCACCTTTGCTTTCATTAACCCTTAACACCTCCTGCTGCAATTCCATCTACAAACTGATCCTGGGCCAGGAAAAAGACAATCAGAGATGGAAGTAAGGTAATCACTGACAATGCTAATACTTTGTTCCATTCAAATCCGGTTTCCGCATCTGTAAGGAGACGCAGACCTAAAGACGTCGGATATTTCTTTACACTGTCAATATAAATCAGTGGTCCCTGGAAGTCATTAAATGCCCACATAAACTGGAATAATGCCACAGATACAATGGTTGGTTTTACCATTGGAACAACAATATACAATAATCTCTGGAATGAATTGCATCCATCAATTTCCGCTGCTTCTTCCAATTCCCTGGAAACCGAACGCATAAACTGTACCAGCATGAAAATGAAGTAAGGTTCTGCCCCAAAGAATGCCGGCACGATTAAAGGCAGATAGGAGTTGGTCCATCCCCAGCTTCTAAACAGCAAGAACTGCGGGATGTTTAATACTACCTGTGGCAAAAACAAAGTTGCAAGTAAAATGGAAAACCAGAATTTCTTTCCCGGAAATTCAAATCTGGAAAATCCATACGCTGTTATTACGCTGGCAATTACCGCGCCGATTACCTTCGGAATCACAATCTTAAATGTATTGACTAAATACATGCTGTACGGGTTTCCAGTGGCGTTCCACGCATCTATATAAGGCTGGAAAGACGGATTTTCCGGAATAAAGCTGATTGTAGAATAAATTTCATTATTACTTGATTTAAATGATGCACCTACCATCCACAGCATCGGATAAAACATAACAAATCCAACTAAAATTAAAACAGTATAACGGAGGATTGTGCTGATTGTTTCCCTTGTTTTTTTGCTCATTGTCTCTTTCCTCCTTTAATTGCTGTCATCCGAGTAGTAAACCCAGTATTTCTGGCTGGCAAAAGAAATCAGCGTCAATCCAGTAATAATCACAAACAGCAGCCAGGCCATTGCGCTTGCCAGTCCCATTTCATAAGTGCGGAATGCATTCTGATAAATCAATAAGGAAATCAGCGTTGTGGATCCTAATGGGCCGCCCTTGGTTATAATAAAGGCACTGTTAAACTCCTGGAATGCTTCACACAGCTGTGTAATCAGGTTGTAGAAAATAACCGGAGTAATTAATGGTACTGTCACAGAGAAAAATTGTCTCCATTTTCCAGCGCCGTCAATCGCAGCTGCCTCGTAAAGTTCCTGGGGCACTCCCTTTAATGCAGCTAAGAAGATGACCATTGCAGACCCAAACTGCCATACCCTCAGCAGGCAAATTACCAGCAATGCATAGTGAGGACTTCCCAAAAAGTTAATTTTTTCTCCTCCAAACATAGCAATAATCTGATTAATCAAACCATCTGACTGGAAGATAAATTTCCATACAACTGCGATTGCTACAGAACCACCTAAAATAGATGGAATGTAATAAATAGTTCTGAACACTTTTACAAATTTCAGTTTAAAATTCAGGATATAGGCAATAAATAAGGAAAATGCCAGCTTTAATGGTACTGTAATAAACACATACTGAAATGTCACTTTAAAGGCTGTCATGTATTTTTTTGTGTGAAAGATGTCCAGATAATTTTCCAGCCCAATAAACTCTGTTCCTGTCTTAAATAAACTATAATCTGTAAAGCTGTAAAAAAAAGACATCATAAAGGGATAGCATTTAAAAACCAAAAATCCAATAATCCATGGAAGTATGTAAAAAAATCCCCTGTATTTGCGAAGCAGCAGTCTCCGGTTTCTTTGTTTTAACATCTTCTGATTTGCCGGTAATCCATCCATACGCTCACCTTACCCTTCCTTGTTTAAAAATTCAGCTGTTGTCATCATCAAAACACCTGCCGCTTTTACGTCATCATCTACTACTGGTTCTGACAGATAGTATGCAATACTTCCGTCCCTCTCGTTTCTCGGTCCTAATCCTGCTACCGCACAGGTCCCGGATAGATGAGGATTGCCTTCCTCGTCGATATAAAGCTTTTTTTCCAAAACCGCATTATAAATTTCTTTTCCTTTTTTCAGATATTTGTCTGCCAGCAGCGCTCCTGTCCGACACCCCTTTATAATACTGTAAGCAATCATCAGAGAACCCGATGTTTCCAGATAATTCCCTTCTTGATCTGGAAGCGCAATCAGCTGGTAAAACAATTTGCTTTCCTTGTCCTGATACTTTAATACTCCATGGATTGTTTCCCGCAAAAGTTCTCCCAGCCGCGCCTTTACATCATATAATTCTTCATCGGCCAGCTCGTAGCAGTCAACCAGAGCCATCAGAAACCATCCAATAGATCTCAACCAGAAATTGGGAGAAAGGCCTGTTTCTTTATCTGCCCATTTTCTGTCTTTGTACTCGTCGTATGCGTGGTAATAAAGTCCTGTCTTCGTATCATACAAAATGTTTCTTACCTGATTAAACTGGTTTAAAATATCATAATAGTGGACTTTTCCTCCCCAGCGATTTTCATATTCCATGTAAAAAGGCTGTCCCATATAAAGTCCGTCCAGCCATACCTGGAAAGGATAAATCAACTTATGCCAGAAATTTCCAGTAGTAAGTCTTGGCTGGTAGCGCAGCTGCGTCATAAGTGTCTCACAAGCTCGACGATAACGTTCTTCTCCAGTTACGTCATAGAGAAAATAGAAAATATTGCCTGCATTAATGAAATCCAGATTATATTCTTCAATATGGTAACTGAGAATGGTTCCATCTTCTTTGACATAAGGACTTACCATTTTCTCGATATAATTTAAATACTCTTCGTCTCCTGTTTTTTTGTACATTTTGGCTGCACCCATAAACAAACATCCATCTTCATAATTCCACTCATGCATGGTCTGGCCGTCAATCTCTACCAGATAATCGTCCAGCCCGCGATAAGTTTTCATAAAATATTTAAAATATGCTGTGAGATCCATTTTCTCTCTCCCTCTTCCCATTTCATCAGACTTTAAGCCGCAAAAAGGACGCTGTCAGCCAGCGCCCTTTTCTTGTCATGTTTAGTACGGATTGGCTGCATTTACATCATTGATGGAATCAATGAGATATTGGGCCATTTCAGCCGGATCAGCTCCTGCACTCAGATTATCAAATACTTCATAATAAACACCAGTGCGTTCTTTTAATGCGGAGTTTTCAAAATTCGGATCAAAGGTGTATTGGCAGAAATCTAATACTTTCTGGTTTCCTTCCAAAGTCATGCCGCCCAGGATTCCTTCATCTTCCAAAATCTTCTTGGCAGCTGTATTGCAGACAGTTCCTCTCTCTGCTCCCATCAGCTTTACACCGGTTTCATTAGAAGTAATGTATTCCAGTAAAAGTGCTGCTTCTTCTTTATGCTCGGAAGTTTCTGTAATTGCAAACCCCTGAGAAACTTTGCTCATTCCTGCTCCGTTTGGCCCTAGGTCTGTCGGAAATTCGCCTAAAACCAGTTCCTGTCCCTCGTCTAAAGAATCTGCGATTTCCTGAACATTAGAGTCATATTCCGTAAGTCCTGCATAATGTCCGTCCATCCACTTTTTATTGGATAAGAAATTTTCAGCTCCGTCCCCGGCAATAGTGGAAATTTCCGGAAATACATGATCCTCTTCCAGTGAATTAATCCAGTTCATACCATCGGTTACTTCTTCTACTGTATAATTTACCTGAAGATCTTTAATCCACTCTTTTCCGTACTTTTCCTGAAGGTACATTACCATCCAAATCATTCTTTCGTATCCTTCTTCTGCTAATGGATAGTAATCATCGCCCAGTTTTTCTTTAAATGCTTTACCTGCTGCCCTCAGTTCCTCAAAGCTGGTTGGAACCGGCACTCCCGCTTTGTCAAATGTAGTCTTATTGTACATGGGGATTTTACCTGTAATGGAAACTGGCACTCCCTGAAGTTTGCCGCCTACTGTCATGGCTGCCAGATTGCTTTCTGACCAGTTTTCCAGAGAAATAATCTCTTTGTATTCATTTAAATCTACAAATTTGGAGCCGTCTGCGGAGAACTGATACAGCCAGTTCCAGTTAATCTGCATTAAATCCGGAGCAGTTCCTCCTGCCAGCTGAGTTGCCACCTTGTCTGTCCAGCCATCCCAGGAAGAATACTCACATTCCACTGTAATCCATGGATATTCCTTTTCAAAAGATTCCACTGCCGCTATAGTCGCATTATGCCTGGTCTCACCTCCCCACCAGCTAAACCGAAGAGTAACCGGCTCCTTTCCAGATGCATCGCCTGCTTCTCCTGCTGCAGGTTCCTGAGTATTTTCTGCTGCATGATTCTGTGTTTCAGAATCTTTGGTTTCCTGAATGCCATTTTTACCGCATGCGGTTAACGAAAATGCCATAGCTGCTGCTAAAATCGCTGCTGTAATCCTTTTTTTCATGGTAATTCTCCCCTCTATATACAGTTCTCCTCACTGTTTCACCAAATTTTTATTTTATTTTTTTGCCTCTAATTCTGCTTTTGTCAGTTCGATTTCAAACCATACGTAGTTGACATTCTCGCCTTCCTTAATCTCAATGGCATGTTCAATGTCTGTAGGAATAAATGCCCAGTCTCCCTCATGCAGTTCGATTTCTTCCCCTGCTGCCCGGTAAATAAACTTGGTATCCGGCATTCCATAGTACCACTGATATAAGTTGTCATGGCTATGCGGATCTGCCTTATTGGGTCCTTTTCCAATGATTGCTCCCATAGTCATCCTTGTTAAGAAATGCGTATCCAAAATAGAGTATGCTTTGATTCCTTCCGGGCGGAATCCCTCAATATACTGGATGCAGTCATTTAATGGGCAGAATCTTGGAAGCGCAATATGCCAATGTCCAAACTGTTCATAATCTTCCGGAAGCATTACACAGGTCAGCTGCAAAAATTCCATATCTGTCACTGCATGAAGAACATTCACATCTTTATCCATATTCGGAATGAAAAGAGACGGTTCTTCAATATTAAATGCTTTTTTCGGAGTTACTACAAAACCTTCTCCTTTTGTAAAGTAGTAAATCTGTGTTTGGTCTGAAAAAGTTTCTAATGTTACAATGGTTCCTGCCTTTACCTGGCATTTCCATGTATGTACCCCTTCTACCATTCCTGGAAGCATTTCTGCTCTGAAAATTCCATTTCCCAGGTCTGTGAAAACCATGTCCTCTTTTTTCTGAAATTTGATAATCGCCATTTTCTGCTCCTCCCTTGCATGTCTTTCAATTAGTTCTGCCAAAGAGACTGTACTTGTGTCATCACCTGTTCTCTGTCTATTTCTCCAGTAAGATAGCGCCCCCAGATTTCTCCGTTTTTCTCCTTTTGTTCTTCTGAAATTTCAAAAGATGGATCGTATGCTGCCTTTCCCTCCAGAACTGCAGACTTTATCTGAGAGGCGATTGGAGAAAGATTATCCGTTCTTTCATCCTGCATTCCGGAAACGCTTAAAATCCCCATCGTTTCTTCCAGATAATCTCTGGCCTCTTCTGAAGTAGAAAGCCATGTCAAAAACTCTTTTGCTTCTTCCGGATGTCTGCTGCTTTTGGTAACAGATAACGTAAGAATCTCTATTGGAAGCTTGTTTTTTTCGGCCTCTTCATAGAGAGGGATTGGTCCAATTTTTACATATTTTTCCAGTTCTGGTGCTGACTTTTTCAAAACCGAAGCCATCCAGGTTCCTTCATTATTCAGCATGGCATACCGCTCAATGAAAAAATAATTTCTCGCAGTATCTTTATCTGTAGTGAGGGCATTGTGATTTCCATACAAGAGCGTACTGTCCAGAAAATCTGCAAGTGCATTTACGCTTTCTTCCCGATCTTTCTGCTCCATCTGAACCCAGAACAACTGGCTGGTTGTTGTCAGCAATGTTTCCTTATAGTGATTCATAATCGGTTTTATTTCTGCATCTTCCAGCTTCTGACATAATTCCTGAAATTCCTGCCTGGTTTCAGGAATGTTCGTTGCTCCTGCCTCCCTTAAAAGCCGTTGGTTATAAAGAACGCCTCTGGCTAAAACCGCAATCGGTATGGAGTAAAGAAAGTCTTTCAGCTTTCCCTTTTTTAGAAGTTCTTTGGAAAAAATTTGGTCAAACCGGCTTTCTTCTAATGGAACCAGCTGTTCTTTCCACAGTTCTAACGAATCGCCGTATCCTACGCTTATCATATCCGGAATATTCTGTGATGCCACACTGACATTTAGCAAATCCGAATACATACTGCGATCCACCAGATTCCATTTGATGTCTTGAATTTCAGGATGAGTTTTCTGATACAGTGCTGTCAGTCCTTCTGTGTATCCGCTCCATTCCGCTTCCGGCAGACTGATGGTCAAGGTAACTTTTGCCAGTTCCTTCTGCTGTTCTGCTGTTTGCGTATTCCCGCATCCTGCAGCTGCTGCAAGCAGAAGAAGTATGATTCCGCATTTGATGTTTTTCCTCATGTCCAAACCTCCTGGTATTTAGTTATTTTATCATACCATGGGGCTTGTCCCCATCCAATCCCTGTTTTCCTTTCTGTCCTTTACAGTGTCTCTTTGATTTGATGAATTTATTGTACCGTATGTCCTTCTTTTATTACACTCACGTTTTTGATTTGTTAGGAGGACTATTTTGACTTTTTATATTTTTGTAGTATACTAATCCCATATTTGGTTGTTTGGGGGGAGTTTTATGAATACCAAACCATTTATCAGCATTCGTATTAAGGTGCTGATTTTGCTGTCTTTCTGCATTATGATCCCATTTGCCTTCTATTGGTTTTTTTCCTATGAATATATCCGTACCTCTCTGGACCAAGAATTTGTTTCCCAGTCTACAGATGCTTTAACATCCTCCGGAAATAGTATTTCTGATTATCTCCGTCTGGCAGACTACACCGCCAGAGGCTTGTATTTCAATTCGGAAGTTATGGATATTTTATCCGGAGAGGAAGATCACCTTTCTGACTATCAGCTTTTGCAGACAGAATCCCGAATTTTTGATTTTATGCAAATGCTCTTTTCCAGCCTTCCAGAATCCTCTCAAATTCACCTTTCTGCCTTTCATCTAAAAAAATCCCTGCTTCTCCAGCAGGATATGCAGCGCTATGAGAAGGATCATATTTACCTGAATGCAGAACGAACCTTTCCCTGCGAACCTTATCACACCTATGTAAGTCCAACTCATATGCAGTCCGACTATAACTTTCTTAATCTGGCAAATCGGAAATTCAATCTGGTCTTTACCATACATATGCCTATTTACCAGATTCCTTCTGCTACAGATGCATTAGGCGAGCTTTCGATTGATATTCCGGTTTCTGTTCTGGAAGAAATGTGCCGTCCTTTGTTTAAAGAAGAGGAATCGTTATGTATTCTGGATGGCGACGGCAACTATATTTACAGCAGCAATCCATCAGAAATCGCAACCAAAACAAAATCCTCGATTTTACTGGATATCCTGTCCTCTGATTTAGACTATGAAAAAGCCCATTTAGTAGAAACCCAGAAGGACAATCTAATCATCTGCAGCAGAATCCCTTTAGAACCATTTGACTGGTATCTGATAAAAATTTCCCCAAAGGATTTTGTCTATGCAAAAGCCAACCACTTTTTCAACTTAATGTTCTATTCCTTCATTACTGTCACTGCGGCAGAGCTTTTACTTATTTTTATTACTGCCATTCGTCTTACCCAGCCATTAAAACAGGCCACTGCCTATGCTGAAGCAGTAAGTCAGGGAGATTTAAATACAAAAATGTCCTCTTTTATCACCTATACCCAGAATGATGAAATCGGACGTATGCTGATTGCCATCCGGAAAATGATTCACTCTATCCGGCATTTTACCATTCATCAATATCAGTTGGAACTTGCCAACCGGACCAGTGAATTAAAGGCCTTACAAGCCCAAATTAACCCGCATTTTATCCACAATACTCTTCAATGTCTGGCTACTAATGCACTGGAAGGCGGCAATCTGCCTTTATACCAGTCCATTACTTCCCTTGGACAGATGATGCACTATTCCATGGATACCAGGCAAAGTCTGGTTCCCATTACAGATGCCCTGCATTACATTGATGTGTATCTGCAGCTACAAAAAATGCGTTTTCCCAGTAATATGACCTCCGTTTTTGAGATACCTGACGAGGTAAAATCCATGCTGATTCCGAAAATGACGCTGCAGCCCCTGGCAGAAAATTCTATCCGCCATGGCAATTTGCTGAAAATGGAAAATGGACGTCTTGTGATACGTGCCTATCGCCAGGAACGTTATCTTCATATTTTCGTAGAGGATAATGGAATCGGAATGTCTTTTGAAAAGCTTTCTCAAATTAATGAGTCTCTGGAGCAGGTTCGAAGCAGCATGGCCAATTCAGATGTAAAAGGATTTGTTTCCTCACTGAATCTGTTTTCTGCGGATTCAGAAGAATACCAGCCTATTGAAAAAGCAAAGGAACAGCGTTTTGTTTCCAACAGTATTGGTATTTATAACGTATATCAGCGTCTTTTACTATATTTTAAAAATCAGTGTACTATGTATTATGAAAGCAATGACATCTGCGGCACTACTGTCCATATCCAGATCGATTACGATATGTTAGAAGAAAATACCGCCAACAAGGAGATTTAGAAATGAAGGTAATGATTGTTGATGATGAAGCTCATGTAATTACTGCTGTGAAGCTGCTGGTCCCCTGGAATGAACTGGGAATCACACAGATTTTAGAGGCCTCCAATCCTCAAGATGCCATCCGGATTATGGAACAGGAACAGCCGGAGATTCTGATTACTGATATTGTTATGCAGGATTTATCTGGTATTGACTTAATGGAATACGTCAACCATGCGCCTTTCCATACGAAAGTAGTTGTCATCTCCGGATATAATAATTTTGAATATGTCAGAGGTTCTCTGCAAAACGGAGGCATAGATTATCTATTAAAGCCCCTGGATCAAAATCAGTTGATCGCCGCAGTAAAGAAGGCAGTCTGCTCCTGGAACGAAGAGGAATCTTTACGATCCGCTGTCCAGTCACATGCAGACAAAATTCACTCGATGACTGCCCTGTGCAAAGAAAATCTGCTTTCTAAATTATTAGCTGGGGAACAGCCGGAGCAAACTTATCGGGAACTGATTCAGCTTTGTCCGGAACTTGGCAGTCAGCCCGCCTACGGATTTGCCTGCTGTCTCCTGAAACCTTTTGCCCCTAATCAGGACGAGCTTTCTGTTTTTCGTGATATGCTTGGAACTTTTGGTGAAGATACCAAAGCTGGTTTTCTTTTGCCTTCCGGTGATTCTCAGGAAATTTTGTTTTTCTTGTCCAATCCGGCTTCTGAAATTTTAAATCAATTAGAGCAGCACCTGACTGAATGGAATGCCCAATTTTCTTTTCCAGTTTCCATGGGACTTTCTCTATCCGGAACGTTTCCGAATAAGCTGAAAGAAACTCTTGCCCAGTCAAAAAAAGCATATGGATGTCTGGATTCTGTCTCCCTGACACCTGTCTTATGCCGGATTGATGGTTTTTCTTCAAATTTTCTCGAACACCACCCTCTTTTGCCTTCATCCGAAGAAAAAGATCGCTGGCTGCTTTCTGCTCTTCTGACTGGCAACGAAGAACTGGTTGATCAGAAAATCGACAACTGGCTGAATTACCGCCTGGGTACTTCCCATCCGCAGCTGGAAAATGTGCTACAGGTAATTGAAGAAGAAAAACAGCTTTTTACCAATTGGGCACATATGTTTGAAAAACGTCATCAAGGATTTTACCATCAGTCCTCCTACCGCCTATGCTGTTATGCTGATGTTTGTGATTCCGGATTTTCTTTTTCTTTCAGTAAGTTCAAACACCGGATTCATATGGATATATTTTTCCTGTATCAGGAACTGAAAGATTTTCATTCGCCGGAATCCGATATGATTTATCAGGTAGCGCACTATTTGGAGCTGAATTATAATCAGCCTTTCAGTCAGTTTGCCTGCGCTCAGATGTTTTATGTAAACAAAGAATATCTTTGCCGGAAATTTAAAAACACCTTTCATATCAGCATGGTTACTTATCTCAATGATTTAAGAATTAATCATGCAAAACGATTATTAGAAGACTCTTCTATTAAAATCCGGCAGATTGCCCACGAAGTAGGATACGAGGACGAAAAATACTTTTCCCGACAGTTTAAAAAGGTCACTGGCATGACTCCTAACGAATACCGCCTCAATTCCCTATTGACTTAGTTATTCCTAACCGTGTAAAATAGATCCTGACGCATTCAGACATCAGCTCCCACTGATGGGCGTTAAGAAAAGGAGGATACTTATGAAAAAGGCACTGTCACTTACTTGTATTGTTTCGCTTACGGCCGCTCTTTTAGCAGGCTGTACCGGCGCTGCCGATACTTCCGATACTACGGCTGCACAGACCACCGCAGCACAGACCGAAAGCCTGACGGAAACTGCTGCTCCTGAGGAAAGCACAGAAGCTTCTGCTGCATCTGAAACAGAAACCAGTTCCCAGGCATCTGAAACAGACGGGGACGAAACCGCCATCAACGTTATGGCGCTGAAAGGCCCGACTGCCATGGGTATGGTAAAGTTTATGGATGATTCTGATGCCGGAAACGCAGGGGACTATGATTACAACTTCACCATTGCAGCAGCGATTGACGAAGTTACCCCAAAACTGGTTCAGGGACAGGCTGATATCGCTGCCGTACCGGCTAATATGGCTTCTGTCCTGTTTAACAATACCAAAGGCGGTGTAGAAGTCCTGGCAATCAACACCTTAGGCGTTCTCTACATTGTGGAGAATGGCGACATGGTTCATTCCGTAGAGGATTTAAGAGGCAAAACCATTTATGCAAGCGGAAAAGGCGCAACTCCGGAATACGGTTTAAACTACGTTCTTTCTCAGAACGGCATTGATCCGGAAAAAGACGTTACCATCGAGTGGAAAAGCGAACATACCGAGTGTCTGGCTGCCTTGACTTCTTCTGAAAATGCTATCGCCATGCTGCCTCAGCCGTTTGTGACTACCGCACAGTCCAAGGTGGAAACCATCCGCACTGCTTTAGATTTAAGCGAAGAATGGGACAAACTTCAGGAAGGTGCTAAGGCTCCGTCTGCCATGATTACCGGCGTTGTAGTGGCCCGCACAGAATTTGTCAGCGAACATCCGGAAGAAATTGCCGACTTTATGGCCCGCTATAAGGAATCTGTGGATTTCGTAAACAACAGCGTAGAGAAAGGCGCCGAACTGGTCGGAAAGTATGAGATCGTTCCTGCTCCGGTTGCCGTAAAAGCTATTCCGGAATGCAACATTACCTATATTGACGGAGAAGAGATGAAGGAGAAGCTCTCCGGTTACCTGGATTCTTTATATCAGCAGAATCCAGCCGCTGTAGGCGGAGCGCTTCCTACGGATGAATTTTACTATCTTCCATAAATCCGGTCAGACAGGGGACGGCATTTCTTCCCCTGTTTTTCCTAAGCCAGACCAGGCATCCCAGAAGAACGTTAAGACGTCTTCCCGCCCCAGGCTCCGCCTGTGGGCCGCCCTTTTCTGGCTGATGGTCTGGCAGCTTGCAAGCCAGGCTCTTGGGCAGGAAATTCTTTTGGTTTCTCCCATTTCCGTCCTGGTACGCCTCACATCTTTAGTCAGGACGCTTCCCTTCTGGGAGGCCATCGGTTTTTCCCTTTCCCGAATTTCTGTTGGATTTTTATCAGCTGCTTTTATGGGGGTTCTGCTGGCCGCCCTGTCCGCCCGTTTTCGTCTGGTCAAAGAGCTGCTATCTCCTTTTATTCTTACCATAAAAGCAATTCCTGTAGCATCTTTTATTATTCTGGCCCTGATTTGGATTCCATCTAAGAATTTATCGGTGTTTATTTCCTTTTTAATGGTCTTTCCAGTGATTTACACCAACGTATTGGATGGAATTTTAAGCACCAGCCAGGAACTTTTAGAAATGGCACAGGTCTTCGCCCTGCCGCCTGGAAGAACCATCCGTTATATTTATGTATCCCAGGTGCTTCCTTTTTTTCAGTCTGCCTGCACCATTGGTCTGGGACTGTGCTGGAAATCCGGAATTGCGGCAGAAGTCATTGGTATTCCTGACGGATCGATCGGAGAAAGTCTTTACAATGCCAAAATTTTCTTAAACACCCCTGATTTGTTTGCCTGGACGCTGGTAATTGTCATTGTCAGTCTCACCTTTGAAACATTCTTTTTAAAGCTTCTGGATATGGGCGTAAAACGTCTGGAGAGGATGTAAGCATGGATATTGTATTAGAAAATCTTTGTAAATCTTATGGGGATCATATTGTCCTGGACAAGTTTTCCGCCGTCATCCCGGCTGGGCAGGCAACCGCTATCATGGCGCCTTCCGGCTGCGGGAAAACCACTCTTCTCCGAATCCTTATGGGCTTGGAACAGGCGGATTCCGGTTCTATTTCCGGTCTTTCCCACAAAAAGATAAGCGCGGTCTTTCAGGAAGATCGGCTGTGTAAAAATTTAAGTCCGGTTTCCAACATCCATCTCGTTGCTCCAGAATTAAAAAAGTCTGATATTATTGCTGCTATGGAACAGATCGGGCTGACCGGATGTTTTTCCCAGCCTATCCGCGAATTGTCCGGCGGAATGAAACGCAGAGTTGCCATTCTGCGCGCCCTTCTTGCAGACTATGACGTACTTTTTTTGGATGAACCCTTTAAAGGACTGGATGCGGATACCAAGCGGCTGGTAATTGCCGATACCAGACAAAAAAGCGCTGGAAAAACCGTTATTCTCATTACCCATGAAGAAGAGGACATATCCCTAATGGGAGTACACCAGATTCTTACCATTGATACCGGAAAACATGCCACTGGCAGCTTTTTGCGGATGCCTGGCAACCGAAATTACTGACAGGAGGAATACTGACAAAAATGAATAATTATACCATACGGGATGATTTTGTCCGATTCGGAGTCCGGAAAGAAGTGAAAAAAGGGGAGTTTATCTGTAATCCTTTGCTTGATAATGTTACTGAGACCATCTATTTTCTGGATACGGGCATTTCTGCCCTGACCAGCTACAGCGAATCCGGAGAAGAACGGATTCACTTGTATTATGGAGAAAAACGGGTGGCTGGTTTCTCCGCCATGTTAAGCCGCCAGTTTTTTGACGAATGGAGCGACAGCCAATCCTGGAATTATCTGGTTCATCCCGACACCTGCTGGATTACCGCTAAAACAGACTGTGTTTATTATAAAATTACAGGGAGCCATGTACAGGAGCTAATGTCCCAATCTCCTGACTTTATGAGAGGAATTTTAAGTTCCATTACCCGAAATTATCTGGAACTTCTGGATAAACTCCAGACCATGGCAGATGGCAGCCGGACTGCCCAGTTCTGTCAGTGGCTGCTAAGCTGCCAAGTCAAGCAGGGAGAAGATTCCGTAATCCCCAAAACCTTTTCTTTTGTAGAAGTAGCGAAATTTCTGGGAATGCATCCCGTTACGGTCAGCCGTCTCTTTAAAAAATTTCGGGAATTAGGGGCTATTGACAAGGTGGACGGTATGATCGTCATTAAAGATGAACAGCTTTTGGTCTCTCTGATGCACGAAAAAGATGAGTAAGAACGAATCAAAGGGGGAGTGTCAATATGTGTGAAGCTGTCGATCGGGTGCTGAGAGAATGTACAGAAACTGGCAGAATGGAAGGCCGAACCGAAGGACTCAACAGCGTTGCCCTCAAAATGCTGCGTGCCGGAATGCCGGAGGAAAAAATCCTGGAATTTACGGAACTTACCAAAGAAACCCTGATAGGGCTAAAACAGCAGCTTTAACCTGTTCTATACTGGTTCCTGGCCGCAAATCATAGGGGCTGCCGCACTAACGTGCGGCAGCCCCTATTGGCTTACCTTACATAACTCTTTATTCTTCCTCTGCCTTGGAAACTTCGATTCCCAGTTCTTCTAACTGCTTTGGATCCACTGGGGTCGGTGCTTCGGTCATCAGACAGGAGGCATCTTTTACCTTCGGGAATGCGATGACGTCGCGGATAGAATCTGCGCCTACCATCAGCATGATCATACGATCAAAGCCATATGCCAGACCTGCGTGAGGCGGTACTCCATACTTAAATGCCTCTAACAGGAAACCAAACTGCTCGTTTGCTCTCTCTGGAGTAAATCCTAATACTTCAAACATCTTTGCCTGAATGTCAGCCTGGTGGATACGGACAGAGCCACCGCCCATCTCAGTACCATTTAATACAATGTCATATGCCTTTGCCCGGACTGCACCTGGATTGGTGTCAATCAGCGGAAGGTCTTCGTCCATCGGCATGGTAAATGGATGGTGCATTGCCACATAGCGGTCTTCTTCTTCAGAATACTCTAATAACGGGAACTCCGTTACCCACAGGAACTTAAAGTCATCTTTCTTTAACAGTCCCAGCTGTTTTGCCAGCTCTAAACGCAGGTTTCCTAATACGTCAAATACGACTTTGTCTTTGTCAGCAGCAAACAACAACAGATCTCCCGGCTTTCCGTCCATAGCATCTGCCAGGGCTTTTAACTCTTCTTCTGTCATAAACTTGGCAAAGGAGCACTTATAGCTGCCATCTTCCTGAATAGCCAGGTAAGCCAGGCCCTTTGCGCCAAACCCCTTTGCAAATTCTACCAGGGCATCGATTTTCTTTCTTGGCATAGCGCCCTGTCCCTCTGCGTTAATACCGCGGACAGAACCGCCGTTTTCAATGGCTCCGGTAAATACGCCGAAACCACAGTTTCTTACTAATTCGGTTACATTTTTCAGTTCCATTCCAAAACGCAGATCCGGCTTATCAGAACCAAAGCGATCCATTGCCTCTCTCCAGGTCATTCTTGGAATCGGAAGGGAAATATCAAAGTTGCAGACCTCTTTGAATAACTTCTGGAGAAGCTTTTCATTGACTCCGATTACATCATCTACGTCTGCAAAAGACATTTCCATATCAATCTGGGTAAACTCCGGCTGTCTGTCTGCACGCAGATCCTCATCCCGGTAGCAGCGCGCCAGCTGGAAGTAACGGTCGCAGCCAGAGCACATTAATAACTGCTTAAAAAGCTGCGGGGACTGTGGAAGGGCATAGAAAGAGCCTGGATGCACGCGGCTTGGAACCAGGTAGTCTCTTGCTCCCTCTGGGGTACTCTTAATCAGAGTAGGAGTTTCAATCTCCCAGAATCCCTCTTCTGCCAGAATCGCACGAGCCATGGTCGCAACCTTGCTGCGCAGCATCAGATTTCTCTGGATGTCTGGTCTTCTGATGTCTAAGAAGCGGTATTTTAAGCGCAGTTCTTCTTTGGTCTTGCTGTTTTCCTCAATTGGGAAAGGAGGAACTTCAGATTCAGATAAAATACGAAGCTGCTCTGCCCGGATTTCAATAGCGCCGGTTTCCAGATTTTCATTGACAGCGCCGGAACGTGCTTCTACTGTACCGACTACTGCAATGACAAATTCACTTCTCAGCTTTTCTGCCTTTGCAAAGTTTTCTGCTCCGCAGTCCTTTTCCTCGAAAATAAGCTGAAGGATTCCGGAACGGTCTCTTAAATCTACGAAAATAATGCCGCCTTTATTTCTGCTCTTCTGCACCCATCCCATAACGGTAACCTTGCTTCCAATATCATTTGTGGTTACTTCGGTACAGCGGTGGGTACGCTTTAATCCTAACATTGCTTCTGCCATGATTGTACATCTCCTTTTACTTTTTCAGTGCTTCTCTATAAAATTCTTTAAATTCCCCGTAGCCTTCTTTCGTCAGCTGCTCTTTCTGGAATTTTTTGTTTTTATTCATCTGTGCCACTAAAACCTGGGTTCCCGCTTTTCTGGCTTCCATAGCCTCTTTCATTACTTCTGCCAGAGTATCTGCAGCCAGACCCTTTTCAAATAAATAAGCAACCTTGCCGCCAGCAGACGGAACCGTAAACCCTTTATCTAACAGCATTCCGACAATTCTCTCAAAACCAATGGAAAATCCGCAGGCCGGAGTATCCATGCCGGTAAACTTGCCAATCATCTTGTCATAACGGCCGCCGCCTGCTACGGAATAGCCCAGTCCTTCTACGGATACTTCAAAAATCGTACCTGTGTAGTAACCCATGCCGCGAACCAGCGTCGGGTCAAACACCAGACGGCAGTCTGCTTCTGTATCCAGAACACTGGTAACAGTATCCATAATGTGGGCCAGATTTTCTGCAACGTTCTCTCCAAGCACACCGCTTAAAGCCTGTCCCAGGTTTAAAACTCCCTTGGAATCTGCAGTAACTGAGGATAATAACTCTGTATACTTTGCAATGCTTTCTTCGGAGAATCCATTTTCCTTTAACTCTGCCTGGACACCGTCCATGCCAATCTTGTCTAACTTGTCCAGAGTGATGAATACCTGATCCATGGATTCTTCCGGAAAACCGCTGTAAATTGCCATGGCTTTTAAAATATTCCGGTCATTGATACGAACCGTAAACTTCTCATCTTTACAGATTTTTCCCAGCGCCGTAGTAGTTGCCAGAATCAGTTCAATCTCTGCCATAGAGGTCGCATCGCCTAAAATGTCAATATCGCACTGGACAAACTGGCGGAACCGTCCCTTCTGGGGACGATCTGCCCTCCATACGCTGCCCATCTGCAGCGCCTTAAACGGGGACGGCAGGGAAGCTGAATTATTTGCATAATATCTGGACAGAGGCAGGGTTAAATCGTAACGCAGGCCGCCGTCTGCCACATCACTTTCCGTCTGGGCAGTCTCTAAGTTTAACTTTTCGCCCCTCTTTAAAATCTTAAAAATCAGTTTTTCATTGTCGCCGCCCTGTTTGCTGGTCAAATTCTCAATATGTTCCACACAAGGGGTCTCAATCTGGGAAAAACCGAAGCTTCTATAGGTTTCTTTAATCTGGCTCATAACATATTCCCGAATCTGCATTTCTGCTGGCAATATGTCTTTCATGCCGGTTACTGGCTTTTTCTTCAATGGCATAATCTTATTCTCTCCCATTCATTTAAACTGCGTATCTGCTATTCATTGTAAATTACTTTTCCCAATTTGCAAGTGTTTTTTTGTAACAATTCAGCCATGCGTCTTCTTGCCCGCTGTAAGCGGACAAGAAGCGTCAGGCGTCCGCCCTATGAAGATTCAGGCAGAAAAATTCTTATGAAAACAAGCTTTCAACCCTTTTTTCTGTCTGAATCTTCGCATGGCTGAATTGTTACTATTTTTTCTTTTCTTTCCAGCATTTCGTCAATTCTTTCCACATATTGGTCTGCATCCTTGACGTTTTCTACCCGCTCTTTGCGGTTTTCTGCCGGAAAAATCAGTTTCGTGGTGGTTCCTGCCCCACAGGCCGCTATGGTCTGAAGTTCTTCCATAATCAATATGTTATAGATGCAGGCTTTTCCAGGCGCCGCATAGCCTACATTTTCAAAATTTCCCGCCATATTCTTCTGACGGTACAAATAGTATGGCTCCAGTCCCATTTCCCTTGCCGTATTCGCAGTTACTTCTGCCATGGCGTCAATGTCCTGGCCGGTCTGGTCTTTGTATTCCTCCCATAAAAGGTGAAGCCTGGATGCCCGTTTAATTGCCAGGGAATGGACGGTAATGGAATCCGGACCAAGTTTTTTTACTTCTTCCATGGTCGCTTTTACGTCTTTGCTGGTCTCTCCCGGAAGGCCGATGATAAGGTCCATATTAATGTTGTCAAACCCGATCTCTCTTGCCATGGCGAACGTGTCCTTTACCATATCCACCGTATGGTGACGGCCGATAATATCCAGAGTTTCCTGCTTCATGGTCTGGGGATTAATAGAGATTCTGGTCACTCCATGGCGTTTTAACACTTCCAGCTTCTCCCTGGTAATACTGTCCGGCCTTCCGGCCTCTACGGTAAATTCTAAAGCCTGATCCACCGGAAACCTCTCCCATAATTTGGTCAGAAGCTTATCCAGATCTTCTGCATCCAGAGAAGTCGGCGTACCGCCTCCAAAATAAATGGTATCTAACGGACGGCCCTTCATTTTTTCAGCCGTATACTCCATTTCTTTAAATAACGCGGCTAAATACTCTCCCGTTCTTCCCTTCCACTTTCCAATGGGATAAGAGGTAAAGGAGCAGTACAGGCAGGTGGTTGGGCAAAATGGAATCCCCACATACAGGCTGTAGCCTTTTTCATAGTTTAAAGGCGCCAGAAGTTTCAGCTCCCTGGCCGCAATCTCTACGCTTAAATCCAGCTTTTCCTGTCCGGTCAGATACATTTGTCTCATATAATCCCGGACTTCTTCTTCCTTCCAGCCGTCATCCAGCCTGCTCATGGCAATTTTAGTAGGGCGGATCCCGGTTAATGTGCCCCATGGCAGCAGCTTTCCTGTGCGGGCATACAGCATAAAGTACAAACGGCGCTTGATTTTGCTTTTTGACACCGTCCGATCCTGGTAAGGAAGGGAGATGGGAAGTCTGCTGCAGAATTCCTCCCATTCGCCAGAAAGTTCTTCTGGAAATCCTGTCCAGGGCTGATTCTTTTGCCCTTCTTTCTGAATCGGATGTCCTTCTTTATCCAGAAAACGGATTTCAAACTGATCCCTAGTTTCATTTACCGTTCCTTCCACATAAAAGGAAACCTCTGCCCCCTTCTGGTGTGCAAAGGTTTCGCCGGGGTAAAAGGCCATCAGAAGTTCTCGGATGTCCTGTTCATATGCATTGTCGTTTAATAAAATTCCTATCATTGATAATCTCCAGTCTAGCGCAGATATGCCGTAATGGGATTGTATTGTTTTTCATGGCCAATGGTAGTAGGCCCCTCATGTCCCGGATAAACCATGGTTTCTTCCGGAAGCTTCAGCAGTTTTCCTATGGACTGAATTATCTGGGAGCCGCTTCCTCCAGGAAAATCTGTCCTGCCGTAAGACTCGCAGAACAAGGTATCCCCGCTTAACAGCACTTCTTCTTCCGGAATGTAATAGCAGACAGAACCTGGGGTATGTCCCGGAGTCTCCATCACCTGAACCTTCATTCCCAGCAGGGAAAGCTCGTCTCCCTCCTTTACCAGTCTGGTGGCTTTTGCTGTAAAACTGCTTCCAAACTGACTAGAAAGATTCCGGATGGGATCCCTCATCAGCCCGTCTTCTTTTTCTCCTGCAATCACCTCTGCCGGATACTCCCTGCAAATCTCTTCTGCTGCTCCAATATGGTCGAAATGGCCATGGGTCAGTAAAATCGCGGCAGGAGTCAGGGAAAGCTGGCGGCATTTTTCCAAAATCCGCTCCGGATAAGCTGCCGGATCTACGATAACCGCCTGACTTTCTCCTTCTTTGTATAAAATATAGGTATTGGTACTGACCATTCCCAGCACCATGGTTTCAATTCTCAATTTGCTCATGTGGTCTCCTTAAAGACGGATCAGCCTGTGGTTCTTTCAATGTCCAAAACGCCTTCTACCTGACGGATCCGGTTGGTAAGCTGGCTTAATTCCTCTTTTCCATGAATATCAAAGGTCATAATAATCGTGGCTTTTCCCTGCTTGTTGGTGCGGACGTTCATAGCCGTAATATCAATCTGACGCTCTGTAAACACCTTGGAAATATCCACAAACATCCCCATCCGGTTGTTGGCGTAAATCTTAATCTCTGTAGAATAAGTGGCCTTATTGCTTTCGCTTTCCGGCGCCTGCCATTCTGCATCCAGCAGACGCATCCGCTCATCATCCGGCAGGTTAATAATATTGACGCAGTCGGTACGATGGATGGAAATGCCACGTCCGCGGGTCACAAATCCCACGATCTCATCTCCTGGAACCGGACTGCAGCACTTGGAAAAACGAACTGCCAAATCGTGGATTCCCTTTACTACAATGCCGTTTTTGGACTTGCTGGCCGCAATAGGCACTTTGCCGTTGGTATCGGCAATGCCGTCTAAAATATTGGAATCGGTAATTTCTTTCTTTTGTTTCTTACGCTGCTCTTCCAGCATCTTGTTGACAACCTGGCCTTCTTTTAAACCGCCATGGCCAATGGAAGCCAGTACAGACTCCCAATCTCTGAATGCATAGCGGCGCATAACCTTTTCCTGGAACTCCAGCTTGTTGATCTCTGCGTAGTTAATGCCTTTTGTCTTACAATACCGCTCAATCATATCCTTTCCGCGAAGGATATTGTCCTCTTTTAACTCACTCTTAAACCATTGATTGATTTTATTTTTCGCCTGGGTGCTCTTCACCAGCGACAGCCAATCTCTGCTGGGGCCTCTGGAGTTCTGGGAGGTAATAATCTCAATCCGGTCTCCATTCTGCAGGACATAATCAATAGGCACCAGTTTGCCGTTGACTTTTGCCCCCACCATCTTATTGCCTACTGCACTGTGAATGGCATAAGCAAAGTCAATGGGGGTAGAACCGCTGGGAAGGGTTTTTACATCTCCAGAAGGGGTAAAACAATATACATTTTCAGAGAATAAGTCCAAGTCATTTTTAATCAGACTCAAAAACTCTTTTCCGTCGTCTGCTTCCTTCTGCCACTCCAGAATCTGGCGCAGCCAGCTAAGCTTTGCCTCTTCGCTGCCTGCCGCTACCTGACCGCTGCCGCTCTCCTTGTATTTCCAGTGGGCCGCAATACCGTATTCCGCGGTCCGGTGCATCTCATACGTACGAATCTGGATCTCAAAGGGCTGTCCGTTGCTGCCGATTAAGGTCGTATGGAGAGACTGGTACATATTGGGTTTGGGCATGGCAATGTAGTCCTTAAATCTGCCCGGAATGGGTTTGTACATCTCGTGGATAACGCCAAGAGCTGCATAACAGTCTTTTACATTTTCCACAATAATCCGGACTGCAAATAAATCGTAAATCTGGTCCAGGGTCTTTTTCTGGTTGACCATCTTACGGTAAATACTGAAGAAGTGCTTGACGCGGCCGCTGATTTCTGCCTTGATACCGGCCATTTCCATGTGGCGTCCCACTTCTTTTACAATGGAGTCCACAAATGCTTCTCTCTCGTCTTTTTTCAGATAAATCTTTTCTGCTAAATCATAATAAACATCCGGCTCTAAATACTTAAGAGCCAAATCATCCAGTTCAATCTTGATTTTCGAAATACCAAGACGGTTGGCAATGGGGGAATAAATATCCATGGTTTCCCTTGCTTTTTCCTTCTGCTTGGCCGGGCTCTGGTACTGAAGCGTCCTCATGTTGTGAAGACGGTCTGCCAGCTTAATTAAAATTACGCGGATATCCTTTGCCATGGCAAGAAACATCTTGCGCAGGTTTTCTGCCTGAATCTCTGTCTTATCCTTTGACCAGGACAACTGGGTCAGCTTGGTAACGCCGTCTACCAGAAGGGCTACCTCAGCTCCAAACTCTTTAGTCAGCTCCTCTAAGTTCATGACCGTATCTTCTACTACATCGTGAAGAAGGGCTGCTTCAATGGTTTCCTTATCCAGCTCCAGATCTGCCAGAATAATGGCAACGCACAGCGGGTGAATAATATAAGGTTCTCCTGATTTTCTTTTTTGTCCTTCGTGGGCGCTGTCTGCAATCTTATACGCCTTTTCAATCATGCTGATATCATCGGAAGGATGGTACCGGCGAATCCGGTTCACTAATTCCTGATATAATTCTTCCGGACTCGTAAAGTCAGCCGGTGCTTCCAGTTCCATATCCAGATCTCTTCGTTTTCCTGTATTTTCCATCGACTGTCACCCGCTCCTTTCCAATGTTTTCCAAACTTTCACTCATTCATAAGTAGTATTCATTATAAATTTTTTTTGCAGAAAATGCAAGTAAATGTCAAATTTTGTCTGTCAGCAACAGGCAGTCCCGCTTTGCAGGGAGTACGCCTTCCCGCCTGCATTTCCAAACAGTTCCTCTTTGGAGCAGTAATTCAGATAAAGCCTCTCTATCTGGAAGCGTTTTAGCTCCTGCCAGGTCCGCCCTTTATAATCCCTGTCTTTGTCTTTAAGGCCAGATGGTGTTTTGAAAAACGCATTTGAACTGTTTCCGGCATATTAACAATTCCCGAATGGCTGAATCCAGCCTTCTTTCTGCTTAATAAACCTTTTAGATAGTTCTTCCCATAAATTGGTTCTTTTAAACCTGCCTGCTGCACAGGTAATATCTTCTAGAGAACCCCCGGTAAAGTAGCATTTGCATGACAAGTGTGATTGAATAAAAGAAGGCATCTCTAAAAAATAGAAATACCCCCTTAATTTCCTTCTTATTACAGTCTCACTTTTGACATAATTAGTTTCCTTCGTAGGTAATGGCAGAATATACATCATATCCGGCCAGTTTTTCTCTCCCTTTAAGACCTGCCAGTTCCATAACAAAGCAGATCTTTACTACCTGACCGCCAAGTTCTTCTATCAGCTTAATAATCGCTTCCGTAGTCCCCCCTGTGGCAATTAAATCATCTACAATCACCACTTTTTGTCCAGGTTTAATAGAATCTTTGTGCATCTCAATTACCGCGCTGCCATATTCCAGATCGTACTCTGCTGAAATGGTTTCGCAAGGAAGTTTGCCTTTTTTGCGCACTGGCACAAATCCCTTGTGAAGAGCATAAGCAACTGGTACGCCAAAAATAAAGCCTCTGGATTCCGGCCCTACTACCACATCAAAATCCAGATCCCTCACACTGTCTTTTAGCTGATTCACTGCCAGTTCCAGACCGTCTGCATCCTGCAAAATGGTGGTAACATCCCGGAAAATAATCCCCGGCTCCGGAAAATCCGGAATACTTCTAACATACTCTTCTAATCGCTTCATACTTCTCTCTCCTTACTGTTTTTTCTGATATCCTTTACAGTTTCTCTGACAATCAGCTTATTTTCCAGATAAATGCGCCGATTATCCCAAACGCCCTCTTCCAGACGTCTTAACAAAACCTTTGTTCCTTCTTTGGCAATTTCACTCATACTTCTCTCTACAGTTGTCAGTTTCATGCTGGAATAGCCAGACAAATCCCAATTATCAAATCCGATCAGTGAAACATCTTCTGGAACCGAAAGTCCTCTTTCTGTTATTGCCGTTCTGGCGCCAAATGCCATCTCATCATTAAAGCATAAAAGGGCTGTGGGTTTGTAGTCCAGAAGCTGTTTTGCAGCCTGATAACCGCTTTCATAGCGGTAGTTTCCACAGACTACCGGAACCATATCTGGATCAAAACCATGGCGTTTCACAGACTGTCTCCATCCTCTGTGCCTTAAACGAGTGGAATCCAAATCGGGCTGTCCCTCAATCACCCCGATGTTTTTGTGTCCATTGTCCAGAAGATAATCCATGGCTTTTCCCATGGCCTGCTCTTCGTCCGTTGTCACATTAGGCGCATCAATATCCACCTTGCGGCAAATGACCACCATGGGAATTTTTTTTTGAAGAACTTCCTCCATAAACGGTAAATCTTCATCTTTCTGGGACAATACAATAATTCCGTCAAAATAACTGGGATTGATAGTTCCGGACTCGTGCATATCAATTCCCTTTACCACTACATGATAATGGCTTCCCACAACGCTGTATACCCCTGTCAGCACTTCATGGAGAACAAAGGGAGAGGTCATCCGGCTGATGGTGGAAAAATACAGCCCTATCACATAGGAACGGGACAGTTTTAAGTTTACCGCTGCCTGATTGCGGGTATACCCCATCCGCTCTGCAATCTCTACGATTCTTTTCTGCTTTTCCTTATTTTCTGTTCCAATGCCGTTAAGCGCTCTGGAAACGGTCGAATAGGAAACTCCTGCTTCCTTTGCTACATCTTTTATGGTAATTGCCATTTTCTCTTACCCCTGTCCTGAATGTCAGTGTCACTGCGTAATGATCTGATCGATACCATCCAAATCCATCACTTTTCCATCCGGATTGTCAATTTGGACATTTCGGATTGTAAGTTCTCCAATATTTCTTGCAAAAATCCCCTGCCCTGACACAGGTTCTGCTCCTTCCATCATAGCCGGCACATCTTTTACAGGATTCTCAGCATAGGTTACATGAATATTTTCCATTACAACCGACTCTATCTTCTGTTCTGGAAGGCCATAAAAATAAGCGGCCGCCACATGGCAGTTTACTGCTTCAATGTCTTTAAAAAACAGGTTTTTAATCTTTGGCGTTCTGTCATCTACCGGCAGTTTTTCTTTTGTTCTCACATACTCGGTGTAGCCGTCCGGATCGCAGAAATAAAAGCAATTGACCACAAAGGGCGTTCTCACCTGGTCCATGCAAATCCGTTCAAACCGCACATTGTCGATTACCCCTTCTTTCCCCCTGCCCCTGCGGGTCTTGATGCGAAGTCCTCTGTCTGTATAAAGAAACCTGCAGTCTCTGACTGTCAGATTTCTTACTCCGCCGGCCATCTCGCTTCCAATGGTAATCGATCCATGGCCGTCCCTCATACAGCACTGGGCGATGATAATGTTTTCCGAAGGTGTCTGATACTTAGAACCCATATAGATTTTTCCAGATTTGACCGCAATGCAGTCATCACCAAGAGAAAAATATACTCCTAAAATCTCCACATTTTTACAGGATTCCGGATCTAGTCCGTCTGTATTGGGAGAGTCTTTGGGATTTAGCACCTTTAAATCCACAAATTTTAAATCCTGTGAAAAATATGGATGGATATTCCAGCTTGGACTGTTCTGCACTGTAATGCCCTGAATGGAAATATTTCTGCACCGGTTTAAAAAAATCATTCTGGGGCGGAAGGCGGTTCGCATCTTTTTGGGATCGTACCACCAGTTATCCGGATCAGCAGAAGCATTGCCCTCAATCAAACCTTTTCCGTAAATAACCACGTCTTCTGCCCCGATGCCTGTAATAATTCCGGAAAACATTAAAAGAGGATTGCCTTCCCAGGTTCCCAGATTGTACTCTTCCTTCTCGTCCCAGCTCTCAATCATGCCGGGAAAAATTGGAAACTTATTTCGATCTGTAAACGCAGAAAGAACAGCTCCTTCCTCCAATTCTATGCGAATATGGCTCTTTAAAAACAGACTGGTCAAACGGTAAGTTCCTTTTGGCAGCAGCACCCTGCTCTCTTTTGGGCAGGCCATAATTGCTGCCTGCAAAAACGTGGTATCGTCCTGGATACCGTCGCCCTTTGCCCCAAATTCCCGTACATTCAAAGTTACAAACTCTCTATCTGTCCGAAAATAAAGTATCTCCGACTGGCCTTCTCTTTTTACCTGAACTTCATACTCTGTATCTGGTTTCAAATTGTAAAGACTTAAAACGGTCCGGCAGCTCTCCAATGCCAGTTCTCCATTTATATATACCTGATAAGGAGTCTCCGCCTCAAACACAGAGCCGTCTTCTGCCATAATGACTGCACAGCGTGCAGTTTTAAATGCCAATAAAAGCTTCATCATAAAAACCTCACCTTTTAGAATAGCACAAGGCTGCTGCAAAAACAACTGTTTTCGCAGCAGCCTTGTTAAGATCAAATCTTATTTCTCTTACCCCTTAACACCGCCGGCTGCAATCCCGTCAATAAAGGAATCCTGAGCCAGGAAAAACACGATTAAGGATGGAATAATGGATATCAGGGACATGGCAAGCACTCTGTTCCAGTCAAATCCCGTATCTCCGTCCATGGACATCTTTACAAAGATAGATGCCGGATACCTGGCCGGCGTGTTCACATACAGCAGCGGACCCATAAAATCATTGGATGACCACATAAACTGGAACAATGCACAGGATACGATGGATGGCTTTAACATGGGCACGATTACATACCACAGCGTCCTAATGCTGTTGCACCCGTCTATCTTTGCCGCCTCCTCCAACTCTCTGGGAATGTTTCTTAAAAACTGAATCAGCATGAATACAAAGTAGGTGTCTGTCGCAAAAATGGTCGGCACGATTAACGCCAGATACCATGGATGGTTAATCCACCCAAATTTGTTAAACATAATGTACTGCGGCACGTTTAACACCACCTGAGGCAAAAACAAGGTGGACATCAGCACTGCAAACAGAATTCCTTTCCCCTTAAACTCAAAACGGGCAAATCCATATGCCGTAATAGTGGCTGAGATAATGGTAAATACCACTTTGGGAATTACAATGGAGTAGGTATTAATCATGGCTTTTACCAGATCGATGTCTCCTCCGTAGCTTTTCATGGCATTCTTGTATCCGTCTAAAGTCGGCTCCTTGGGGATAAAACCGATGCTGGAGAAAATCTCGTTGTTGGTCTTAAAGGTGGCTCCTACCATCCAGATTAGAGGGTAGACCATAACAAATCCTACGGCTATCAGCACAAAGTACCTAAGAAACGTGGATATTTTTCTCTTTGTTTCTTTTGTCATGTCTTTTACCTCCCGTCCTCATCTGAATAGTACACCCACTTTTTCTGACTTACAAATGCGATCATGGTCAGCACACACACGATAATAAACAGACACCATGCCTGGGCACTTGCAAGACCCATCTCGTAACTCTTAAATGCATTGTTATAAATCAAAAGGGAAATCAGCGTGGTGGCGTTTCTCGGACCGCCCTGGGTGATGATGTAGGGGCCGTTGAATTCCTGGAATGCCTGACACAGCTGAGTTACCAGATTGTAGAAAATGACCGGCGTGATAATGGGTACTGTGATGGAGAAAAACTGTCTCCATTTTCCTGCTCCGTCAATGGATGCCGCTTCATATAAATCCTGAGAAACACCTTTTAGGGCTGCAAGGAAAATCACCATAGCAGAGCCAAACTGCCATACTCTCAACAGGCAGATAATAAACAATGCGTACTTCGGGTCGGACAGCCAGTCTACTCCGGCAATTCCAAATACAGAAAGAATCATGTTGATGATTCCATCGCCTTTAAAGATTGCCTTCCACAGTACAGCAATGGCTACAGAACCGCCCAGAATCGACGGGATATAGTAGGCCACGCGAAACAAATTAACGCCCTTGATCTTAAAGTTCAGAATATAGGCAATAAACAGGGCAAATACCAGTTTTAACGGTACGGTCATAAATGCATATTTAAATGTAACGCCGAAGGATTTCAGAATCTTGCGGCTGCTGAAAATTTCCTCATAGTTCATCAGGCCGTATTCAGTAATCCCATCAAACAGATGGTAGTCGGTAAAACTGTAAAACAGGGATGAGCCAAACGGATATACCTTAAATACCAAAAATCCCACAAACCATGGCAGGATAAACATCAGGCCCAGATTATTTGACATCCATTTCTTACAGCCCTTTTTGCTGGTCATGCTCATTTCCTCCTTTGCAAAAGAGTGGTTCGTATTTTTCCTGGGACAGCGCTTTTAGCCGACAGCCTTTTAAAATTGCCGTCTCAAACAGGTCCTGCGTTTTCCCGTCCGGACATTTGCCGCCGTTCTGACAGAAAAATCCAGCATTTTTCAAATCACGCGCTGTCATTCTTATTAAATCTTCCAGATACCGATAATGTTCATAGATCTCCATAGACGTCTCTTCCAAAGTGTCTGCACAGGCAGTTAAAAAACAGGCCAATTCCCTGCTTTCCTGCCTTTTCCCCTGGCAGGCGCCGGAAAGCATCCGGTCATAATCGTTTTCTTTTATCTTTTGAAACTGCCGGATAAGTTTGGGATACCCTTCTTTTTTCCCGTATTGGGTCTCGCAGAACATCCTGAAAGGAAGGTACCTTGCCAGCATAAAGCTGTCCTTGGCTTCCCCAAGCTGCCGGCTTTCGGCCAGCAGCTTTTGTCCATCCTCTAAAACAGTTTCCTTCTGAATCTCGTCTAAGTGTTTCATTTCTCTAATCGCTTATCTTTACTTGTTTAAAACTTCTTCAATGCCTTCGATTAAAATTTCAGCAGCTTCTTCTGCATCATAATCCCCATAGCTTAATCCAGCCATAACATCATAGTAGATACCATCGGTATTCTTTAATGCTGCCGCCTCAAATTTAGGATCCAGAGGGAACTCTACATGTGCCAATACCTTACTGTTCGCCTCAGCTACTTTTTCCTTTAAAAGACCGTTGTCCTGGCAAATCTTTAAACCTGCAAAAGATGCCGGAACGCCGCGCTCAGAAGCTAAAATCTTAACACCCTCTTCTTCATTTAACAGGAAGTTGATTAATGCTGCACACTCTGCCGGATGCTTAGTATTTTCAGAAATGGCAAAGCACATGGAAACTTTTGCAAAACCACCCTTGGATTCTCCCATGTCAGTAAATTCTTCACCGACTATAAATTCCTGTCCTTCGTTTAAAGCTCCTTCAAACTTAGAAGCAGCAGAATCCCACTCAAAGATGCCTGCATATCTTCCGTCCATCCACTTTGGATTCTTGTCCAGAGACTCAGCGCCGTCATTCAGCAAAGTCTGGATTGTTGGAATGACATGGGCTTCTTCTAAAGAAGTAATGAAGTTTAAGCCGTCCTGAATTTCCTCTGCACTGTACTGAAGGGTATTGTTCTCAACCCATGGCTTGCCGTACTTGGATTCCAGATAAAATACCATCAAGATGGTTCTGTCATACTCATTCATAGCCAGAGGATAGTACTCTTCTCCCAGTTTCTCCTTAAATACCGGACCTGCTGCCATTAAATCAGCTAAAGACTTCGGAGTCTCTAATCCGGCTTTCTCATATGTGGACTTATTCCAGTAGAAAAATTCCAGTAGAAAATACGCCCTGTCATGGCAACCGGAACACCCTGCAGTTCTCCTGCAACCGTACAGGCATTTAAATTATCCTCGGAAAACTGGGTTAAATCTAAAATGTCAGACACCTTGTTTAAATCATAAAATGCAGAGCCGTCAGAGCTAAAAGAAGTAATCCAGTTCCAGTTAATCTGGTTTACATCCGGAGCTGTCCCAGTTGCAAAAGATGCGCTCATCTTGTCTTCCCATCCGGTCCAGGCTGCATACTGCATCTCTACGGTAATGTTAGGATATTTTTCCATGAATTTGCTGACAGCCTCCATGGTAGCCTCATGTCTTGCATCACCGCCCCACCAGCTCATAGTGATGGTAATCGGATCTGTTGTGTTCACCGTCAGCCCTTCTGCTGCTGCAGGCTCTGCCGCAGTTGTCTCTGCCGCTTCTGTTTTTGCCGCCTCGGTCGCTGCCTCAGTTGCAGAGCTGTCGCTGCTGCTGCCGCAGGCTGCCAGAGATAATGCCATAGCAGATGCTAAAACCAGAGATGCTATTTTCTTAATGCTCTTTTTCATATCGTTCTCCCTTTCTCTCTCCTGCCCCTTTGCGCCCACTGGCAGTTCGCCACTCTTTTCAGCTGTTTTTGCATTTGCAAAGGTTTGCAAGATATTTTAAAAATTTATGCATATTCCTTGCATTGATCTGGTTAGTCCTGTTTTACAAGCAAATATGCACGACTTTTTGTGCGTGTTTTTATGATAGCATCCAGAACCTCATCTGTCAATTGTGTATTTAGCTTAGTTTTTAATTATTTTTTTGTGTAGTTTGTCTAATTCTCTTTAAAACACTTATATGTTATGATCATTATAAGTCTATAAAATATAGAATTTACAGTATTTGCAAACGTTTGCTAAATATTGTCTGATATTTAAAAGGAGTATATGGATTATGGAAATTTTAGATCGCTATATTGATCAGCTTTTAGAACAAAGCACCCCGCAGGAACCTATTTGGAATATCGAAAAAATCCGCGATGGCGCCAGCCCTTCCTGGAATTATATGGACGGCTGTATGATTCACGCCATTTTAGAACTTTATCTTCTCAGAAAAGATCCAAGATATCTGGAGTTTGCAGACTCTTTTATTGACTATTTTGTCCAGGAAGACGGACAAATCCGCTCCTATTCTCCAGAGGAATACAACCTGGACAATGTGAATGCCGGAAAAACTCTTTTTGATCTCTATGATTTAACAGGAAAAGTAAAATACCGCCTGGCCATGGATACGGTATACAGCCAGTTAAAAGGACAGCCCCGCACTTCTACCGGCAATTTCTGGCACAAAAAAATTTATCCCAACCAGATCTGGCTGGATGGCCTCTACATGGCTCAGCCTTTCTATATGCAGTATGAATCTGTGTACAATGACTGCAAAGGCTGTATGGACGGTTACGAGCAGTTTCTTCATGTATATGAGTTAATGCGTGACTCCAGAAATGGACTGTACTACCACGCTTATGACGATTCCAGGAAATCTTTCTGGTGCGACAAAGTCACTGGCCTTTCTGACAATTTCTGGTTAAGAGCCCTTGGCTGGTACGCCATGGCCTTAATTGATACCATGGATGTTATGCCCTCTTTCATGGAAAAAGAACAGGCCGAACTGGGGCGAATTTACAAAGAATTAATTGACGCTATGCTTCCTTATCAGGATGAAGAGACCGGCATGTGGTATCAGGTAGTAAACCGGGGCGGAATTTCTCCTAACTATCTGGAAACCTCCGGTTCCGCAATCTTTGCATACGCCATTATGAAAAGTGTCCGGCTGGGATTTTTAGATGACAGCTATTACGCTTACGGCAAAAAAGCCTTTGATGGCATCTGCCGCACCCGGTTATCTGAAAAAGACGGCAGTCTTCAGTTAGACGGCATCTGCCTGGTAGCTGGTCTGGGAAATAAAGAACTGCGGGAAGGCACTTTCGACTATTATATGAGGGAACCGATTGTAAAAAATGAAGCCAAGGGCGTAGCACCGCTAATCCTGGCCTACATAGAAGTGATGATAAGAGAAAGTTAGCATCAGTCCACAGAATGCACTACAGTCAGAAACAGGGTGCAGGCATGAACCCGCACCCTGGATCGTTCCATGTTCTTTTATGAAATCCGGTAAGCTGCATAAACCTGGGTGGTAGCCATATCGGAATGCCCCAGCATGGCCTGCACCGCCTGAATATCCGCCCCGCTTCTTAGCAAATGTGCTGCAAACGAATGCCGGAGGGAATGTGGGGTGATGTCTGCCTGAATCCCGGCCTTTTCCCCATAGTATTTAATAATCTTCCAGAATCCCTGACGGGTCATTGCCTTTCCGTTGCAGTTTGTAAACAGCCAGCAGCTTTCCTGCCCTTTTAAAAGTTCTGCCCGCGCCTGTGTCAGATAGGCATTAAGCGCCTTTGATGCCTTTTTCCCAAAAGGAATCGTCCGCTCTCTCTGGCCGTCCCGGCATACCAAAAATCCCACACTCAAATTGATATCTTCTAATTTCAGATTGATTAATTCTGATACCCGGATTCCAGTCGCATATAACAGTTCCAGCATGGCCTTGTCTCTAAGTTCTTTGGCGTTTTTTCCTTCTGGCTGGGCCAATAATGCCTGCACCTCTTCTACTGTCAAAATGACCGGAGCTTTCTTTTCAACTTTAGGCGCTTTTAAAAGTTCTGCCGGATCCTGCCTTACCTTTCCTTCTTTAAATTCATAATGGAAAAATGCCTTAATCGCCGCCAGTTCCCTGGAAATGGTGGTAGTAGCCTTTCCACTTTTTTCCAAATATAAAATATAGGAATTCAGACTGGTCTTTGAAACTTTGTCCGCTTCTGTAATTCCCTGTCCTTTTAAATATTCTTCCAGCTGCATCAAATCTCTCTGATAAGATATTTCTGTGTTTTTGGAAGTTTTCTTGATATCTCTTAAATAGAACACAAATTCCTGAATTTCTTCTGTCATACCTGTCTCCCTGCCCTAATTCCCTTTTCCTCTGACTGCTGCCAAAACAGGCGCAAAATAAGCCTTTGACCTACATTATAGCGATAAATTCTGATAAAATCAAACACATTTTTCCCACATTTCTCCCACTTCCTGCGTACTTTACATAAAAAATACAACATATTGAACGAAAAGTCGAACACGTTCAACATGTTGTAAAATTCAGGTAAAATTTTTTATCTGCTGATTCACACTTTCTCATAGATTTTCTGCAAAAACTCTACATCGCTGTGATACCGCTCTTTGTTCGAATTTTCCAGCAGCATGGTAATGTGGGGTTTTTCCTGCTTTAAGTGCTTCATAAGGGGTTCATACTGGAACAATCCCTCTCCTACATGTCTAAACACCTGATTGTTCCCGTCAAATACAAAATCCTTTATATGGAGCATGGTAATCCTGTCTCCATAATAAGCAAATGCCTTGTCAATGACTTCTGTCTGGCATTCAACCTCCTCCGGATGGATCAGGTTTACAGAATCCAAAATCACCTCTACGTTGGGAGAATTGATGTCATCTAAAAAGCGTTTCATCATAGCCGGACTGTACAAAGTGTGATCAAATACCCCTTCCACTCCGACAATGACACCCAGTTTCTCTGCTGCTGACACAATCTCTCTCATGCTCTTTAAAAGTCTCTGATACGCAGTTTCTGTAAAGGTCTCAGCAGTTACCTTCATATCCGGATCCAGACGCCCAGTCTCAGTTCCCACCATATCCGCGCCAATCATTTTGGCATATTTTAAGTGTTCAATAAATTTTGCCACTTCCGCCTGCCGCCTGGACTCAATAGGGTGAATTGGATTGATATAACACCCTAAAACCGCCACATGAATCTCATTTTTCTCCAGCAAAGACGCAATATATCGGCCAAATCCTGCACTGTAATGACCTGCGGAAAAGTCATAATCCGAAATAGATTTTGCAAAGGCAAGCTGAATCTCATGGATCTTATTTGCCCGCACTTCCTGAAACAACTCCTCCATAGGCATCTTCGGGCAAATATCATGACAGCGCATGCCAAAACTCAACATAACTTATCCTCCTGTTGCAATTATTTCTCAGCCGCTATAAAATCTTCCCGACAGGGATTAAAAATATCCAGCAGTTTGGTGTTTTCCAATGCTACTACGCCATGTACCACATTGGGCGCCACGTGGTAAATATCTCCGGTTCCCAGAATCTTATCTTCTTTTCCTTCTTCCTGATAAATCAGAGAGCCTTCTACAATATAGCCCATCTGCTCATGGGGATGGCTGTGCTTTGCTCCTACAGCACCTTTTTCAAACTGCAGTTCTACCGCCATCAAATTTTTGCTGTAAGATAAAATCTTGCGGACTACGCCTTTGCCCAAATCCGTAAGCGGAATGGTTTTGTTTTCTGTGTACATATGACACCTCCTAATTCTTTTCTTCTCTGATGACACTATTATACTCTTTTTTGCGTCTGCATCCAATCCATTTTTTAGGTTTATTATAGCAATTTAGGGCAGGTTTTTGCCTGCCCTAAAATTCACTGTCTATTTGCAGCAGCTCAGCCATGCATCTTCTTGCCAGCTTACGCGGACAAGAAGCATCTGGCATCCGCCCTATGAAGATTCAGACAGGAAAACTCTTATGAAAACAAGCTTTCAACGCTTTTTTCCTGTCTGAATCTTCGCATGGCTGAACTGTTACGTCTATTTTCTATCAGGTATCTACACTGTAGTTTGGAGCCTCTTTGGTAATATGGATATCATGGGGATGACTCTCTTTTAAGGATGCGGCTGAAATCTTAACAAATCTTCCTGTCTCCTGAAGTGTCTTGATATCCTGTGCACCGCAGTATCCCATACCGGAACGAAGACCGCCTAACAGCTGGAATACAGTATCTTCTACCAACCCCTTATACGCTACCCGGCCTTCTACGCCCTCCGGAACCAGCTTCTTTGCATCGCTCTGGAAATAGCGGTCCTTGCTGCCGTTTTCCATAGCCGCAATAGAACCCATGCCACGGTATACCTTATACTTACGTCCCTGGAACAGTTCAAAATCTCCAGGGCTCTCATCACATCCTGCAAACATGCTGCCCATCATACAGACACTTCCGCCTGCAGCAATTGCCTTGGTAACATCTCCGGAATACTTGATGCCGCCGTCTGCGATAATTGGAATATCATACTGTTTTGCTACTTCATAGCAGTCCATAACTGCAGAAATCTGCGGTACGCCAATACCTGCTACCACACGAGTGGTACAGATGGAACCAGGTCCGATACCTACCTTAACTGCATCTACGCCAGCTTCAATCAAAGCTCTGGTTGCGTCTCCGGTTGCTACGTTTCCTGCGATTACAGGAAGGTTTGGATATGCTTCTTTAATCATTCTCACGCAGCGCAGAACGTTGGCAGAATGGCCATGGGCAGAGTCCAATACCACTACGTCCACATGTGCCTTTACAAGCGCTTCTACACGCTCCAATACATTGGCAGTGATTCCTACTGCTGCGCCGCACAGAAGGCGTCCCTGGGCGTCTTTGGCAGATAACGGATATTTAATCTGCTTTTCAATATCCTTAATGGTAATCAGGCCCTTTAAATTAAAGTCCTTGTCCACGATTGGAAGCTTTTCTACTCTGGCCTTTGCCAGGATTCTCTTTGCCTCCATCATGGTAGTGCCTTCCTGAGCAGTTACCAGATGTTCGGATGTCATGCACTCTTTAATCTTTTTGGAAAAATCTTCTTCAAACTTTAAATCGCGGTTAGTGATAATACCGACTAACTTTTTGCCTTCTGTAATCGGCACGCCGGAAATGCGGAATTTCCCCATCAACTCATCTGCATCTTTTAGTGTATGCTCTGGAGAAAGATAAAATGGGTCGGTGATAACCCCGTTCTCAGAACGCTTTACCTTATCTACTTCCTCAGCCTGCGTCTCTATTGACATATTCTTGTGGATAATGCCGATACCGCCCTGTCTTGCCATGGCAATTGCCATCCGGTGCTCTGTAACCGTATCCATGCCTGCACTCATCAGCGGAATGTTCAGTTTGATGGTTTTTGTGAGATAAGTGGTTAAATCCACCTGGTTGGGAATTACTTCCGAATAAGACGGCACTAAAAGCACGTCATCAAAGGTAATGCCTTCGCCAATAATTGTACCCATTCTAAATTCCTCTCTTTCTTATAATTTGGCAACTGTTCCAAAACAGTCCTGGTTTTCCCTGTCTGAGGGTTATTAGTAATAAATACTAGCAAATTTTATGTGGTTTGTCAAACCTAGTCTGACAGATAATTCATTCTATTTACTTATCATTATCTATCATTTATTTGATAGTTTACTTAGTTAGCAAAGCGCCGCGTCAGTTTAAAAAAGACATCAAAAAACCGCCTTTCTAATAATCTCTATCAGAAAGGCGGTCTTACTTATAATACGACTTTTCTTGGGGTTGTATTGCGGATGCAATGGAGCAGACGCTCATTTGGTTCAAAGATTACTTTCATTCTCTGCTGGCCCGCCTGGTAAAAAAACACATATTTTTTTACATCACTGCGTCCGGAAGAGCAGTCCACCGTCTTCATCCCCGGCGCTTCGTAATCTTTTAAAACATAAGAATCTGCAGGAGCTACCATAAGCAGGGAATCCTTGTCGCACTCTAATACCTTTTTTCGCTTGTTCTGGTTCATAATCCGATCAATGGAAAGCTGTCCGTCAATATACAGATATTCAAACTCTGTATTCAGCCGCAGCATCACAAAATATGCTGCCACGCCGACTAAAAGCAAAACCAAAATTCCAAAAATGGTGGTTATTGCAAGAAACAGCGCCACTGCAAAGAGAATGCCCAGTAAAATTTTAACAGGTAAGGCATAAGGCGGATTCTTACGTTTTACTAGCTGCTCTACATATGCATCTTGAATCATTGGTAAACTCTCCTTTTTACTGGGAGAATGATTACATCATTCCGCCCATTCCTGCTCCAGCTGGCATTGCCGGGGTCTCTTCTTTAATATTAGCAACTACAGACTCTGTTGTCAACAGGGTAGATGCAACGCTGGTCGCATTCTGCAGAGCACTTCTGGTTACCTTTGCCGGGTCTAAGATGCCTGCCTGAATCATGTCTACATACTCTTCTTTATAAGCATCAAATCCTACTCCTACCTCTGCTTCGCGGACCTTGTTGATGATAACAGCGCCCTCTAAGCCTGCGTTTGCTACAATGTGGAATAAAGGAGCTTCCAGAGCCTTTAAGATAATCTGAGCGCCAGTTCTCTCATCGCCTTCCAGAGTATTCAACATGCCCTTAACCGCTTCTGCTGCATGTACATAAGCAGAACCGCCGCCTGCAATAATACCTTCCTCAACTGCTGCCTTGGTAGCTGCCAGAGCATCTTCCATACGCAGTTTGGCCTCTTTCATCTCGGTTTCTGTTGCAGCGCCTACGCGGATTACAGCAACGCCTCCTGCTAACTTAGCCAGTCTCTCCTGTAATTTCTCTCTGTCAAAATCAGAAGTGGTCTCTTCAATCTGAGCGCGGATCTGAGCAACTCTTGCAGAAATCTCGCTCTTCTCGCCGCAGCCGTCTACGATTACGGTATTTTCTTTCTGAACCTTTACAGATTTTGCACGTCCTAACTGATCCATGGTCACTTCTTTTAAGTCTAATCCTAACTCTTCAGAAATCACCTGGCCGCCGGTTAAAATTGCAATATCCTTTAACATCTCTTTTCTTCTGTCGCCATATCCCGGAGCCTTTACAGCTACTACATTAAAGGTGCCGCGCAGTTTATTAACGATTAAGGTGGTAAGAGCCTCGCCCTCAACATCCTCAGCAATGATTAACAGTCTGGATCCGGTCTTTACAATCTGCTCTAACAGAGGAAGGATATCCTGAATATTGGAAATCTTCTTATCGGTAATCAGAATGTACGGATCGTCTAAGTTTGCCTCCATCTTATCCATGTCGGTGCACATATATGCAGAAACATAGCCGCGGTCAAACTGCATACCCTCTACTAAATCCAGTTCAGTCTTCATGGTCTTGGACTCTTCGATGGTAATTACGCCGTCCTTGGAAACCTTTTCCATAGCGTCTGCTACTAAATCGCCTACTTCGTCATCAGATGCAGAAATTGCTGCAACTCTTGCAATCTGCTCCTTGCCTTCGATTGGTTTGCTCATTTTTGCAATCTCTTCTACAACTGCCTCGCAGGCTTTCTTCATTCCCTTTCTTAAAACGATTGGGTTAGCGCCTGCTGCCAGGTTCTTCATACCTTCGTTAATCATTGCCTGAGCCAGAACCGTTGCAGTAGTGGTACCATCACCTGCTACATCATTGGTCTTGGTAGCAACTTCTTTTACTAACTGTGCACCCATGTTCTCAAATGCATCGTCCAGTTCAATCTCTTTTGCAATGGTCACACCATCGTTGGTAATTAACGGAGCGCCAAAAGATTTATCCAAAACAACGTTGCGTCCTTTCGGTCCCAGTGTTACACGAACAGTATCTGCTAACTGATTTACACCAGCCTCTAATGCTTTTCTGGCTTCTACGCCATATTTAATTTCCTTTGCCATGGTTCCTCAACCTCCAAAATAAGATAGTTTAAACGAGTGATTACTCAATTACTGCTAAAATGTCATTCTGTTTTACGATTACATACTTTTCTTCATCTACTTCTACATCAGTTCCGGAATACTTGGAGTAGATAACTTTATCTCCGGCCTTTACCTGCATGGTAATCTCTTTGCCGTCTACTACTCCGCCTGGGCCTACTGCTACGACCTCAGCCTGCTGTGGCTTCTCCTTTGCCTGTCCCGGCAGTACGATACCGGACTTGGTAGTTTCTTCAGCTACTAACTGTTTTAATACAACTCTGTCAAATAATGGTACTAACTTCATTACAAAAATCCTCCTTTATATCAATCTGTTGTTTACTTTTCTTTCTGGTAAAGTTATAACACTCATTATTAGCACTGTCAAGAGTTGAGTGCTAATTTAATTATAAAAAATTTGTTAAATCCTGGTTTTCCTGATAACGGGACAGAATTTCCGCCTGTTTTACGGTGCTGTACAGTTGTCCCCTGCTTATTATATGCAGCGGCAGGAGGATACAGTACATTTTTTAGCGGCAAAACCATTCTGCCGGCGCTGCGCCATGCCAGTGTTTTGCTCTGGCAGGAATATTGATGCAATCGCCCGGTTTCATTTTGTAAAACTCTTGTAACAGTTCAGCCATGCGAAGATTCAGACAGGAAAAAGCGTTGAAAGCTTGTTTTCATAAGAGTTTTCCTGTCTGAATCTTCATAGGGCAGACGTCAGATGCTTCTTGTCCGCCACAGGCGGGCAAGAAGATGCAAGGCTGAACTGTTACAAACTCTTTCCTTTTTCATTCGATTTGTTGCAAATATGCCTTTTCTTTTTTATCAATCCGTATTACAATAGCAGGTAAGACGTTGGATACCGGATTGCTTCGCACAATGTGCTTTTGCAATCCTTAAAAACATTCGTAATTCGCTCTTTTTTCTGAAAAAAGGCTTCTTACTCATGTTTTTGGCGGGTCCCAAGGTCAAAATTCCTCCTGCAAGCAAGCTTGCATTGGATTTTCGGCCTTTTGTCCCTGGTATCACAGGTAATAAATGTTTTAATTTCAAAGTAAAGACTGAAAGGAGTTAATTTTTATGGCAAAAAATCATATTGGAAAGGTGCTGGCATTTGTGGCCGGAGCTGGCGCTGCGGCAGCAGGAATCGCTTACTTTGCCAGATACAAATCTTTCCATAAGGCATTAGAGCGGGATTTCCATGATTTTGAGGATGAAGACTTTGAGGATGGCGAGCCTGAGGAAACTGATGGAGGAGCTGAAACCAGAGAAAGGGACACGCCGGCAGATTTAAATAATCCTTCCCAGCGCAATTATGTCTCTCTTTCCTCCAGCAAGGACGAGTTTAAGGCAGCTGCCAAAGATGTCAAAGAATCTGTAGAAGACGCCGCAAGCGCTGCCAAAGACGTGTTAAAAGATACGGCTGCTATTTTAAAGGATACTGCACATGATGCAGTCAGTGCTGCGGTGGATACTGCCCACATCGCATCTGCAGCAGTAAAGGACACCTTTGATTCTTACAGAGACAGGTACTCTGAAACGGATATTTACAGCGACGCAAAAGCCGCTTCCCAGATTACAGAAGCAGCCGATGCATTTGCAGAGCAGTTAGACAAATCCTGCCCTAAACAATCCGAAAGCTGCGAACCTGCCGCAGATACGCCGGATTTTCAGGAAACTGAAACGGATGGACTTAACGAAGGCGTTAAAGTAGAAGAAATAACCGAATAACGGTTTCTGTCCGTAACTGTTCAGGACGGTGCTTCCTGTCATGCTTTGCCTGACAGGAAGCACCGTCCCATTTTCTTAAATACATCTCTGAAGTTATCAAAATTTTCTCCAGGTGTCTCTTGTAAACAATAACAGCAGCGGGAATAGCTCTAGCCGTCCAGCTAACATATCAAATATCAAAACCAGTTTGCCTCCATTTGAAAATATGGAAAAATTGGCAGACGGCCCCACCAGTTCCAGCCCTGGACCAATGTTATTTAATGTTGCGGCAACTGCAGTAAAATTGGTTACCAAATCCAGATTGTCAAATGCCAGAAGCAGTACGGAAAAAGCAAATATCAGCACATAAGTAATCATAAAAACATTAGTAGAGCGCACCACCTCATGCTCAATGCTTTTTCCATCCATCTTAATCTTTTTTACGCTCTTTGGATGGGCGTACTGGAGCAGTTCTTTTCTCACCGTCTTTACCAAAATCAAAAATCTGGAGACCTTAATTCCTCCTCCTGTGCTGCCTGCACAGGCGCCCACAAACATAAGCATTACCAAAATAGTCCTGGATACCTGGGGCCACAAGTCAAAGTTGGTTGTCGCATATCCAGTTGTCGTAATAATGGATGCTACCTGGAAAGCCGCCTGCTGAAAAGCCACAGCCACATTCTCATACAAATGCCAGATATTGGCCGTAATCACCAGGATCGCAGCGCCGATAATCAGCAGGTACCCTTTTACCTCTTCAATCTGAAAAGCCTGTTTTGCTTTTCCCAGCAGGATAAAAAAGTATGCGTTAAAATTAATTCCAAATAAAATCATAAAAATGGTAATAACCACCTGATGGTAAACAGAGTAGCTGGCAACGCTGTCATTGCGGATGCCGAATCCGCCGGTTCCAGCTGTTCCGAAAGACAGCGTCAGCGCATCGAATAAAGGCATCCGGCCAATCAGCAAAAGCACGATTTCCAAAATGGTCATGCCAATGTAAATCCCGTATAAAATCTTGGCAGTCGAGCGGACTTTTGGCACCAGGCGGCTGACAGAAGGACCGGGGCTTTCCGCCTTCATAATATTCATGTGAAATCCGCCGGTCATTGGAAGGAGCGTCAACAGAAAAACCAGCACGCCCATACCGCCAATCCAGTGGGTAAAACTTCTCCAGAATAAAATGCTTTTGGGAAGTTCTTCTACAGAGGGAAGAATACTGGCTCCTGTCGTAGTAAATCCGGAAACCGTCTCAAATAATGCGTCAATCGGATTGGTGATACAGCCGCTAAACAGGAAAGGAAGACCTCCCATAATGCTTAATGCAATCCAGCTTAATGCAACGCTTACGAATCCTTCTCTTGCAAAAAACACCTGACTGGCAGGTTTTTTCCAGGTAAGAATGCGGCCAAAAAGAAGGCATAAAACCATAGTGGCAGCAAATGACCAAACCGCACTTTCCCTGTAAACAAGGGCTGCAACAGCAGACGGAGCCATAAGCGCCGCCTCTAAAATCAATGTCCAGCCAACGATTGTTCTAATAATTCCATAATTCATGGCTTATACCTGTTTTCTGAGAATATCGTTAATATCCTGAAGACCTTTCTGCGTTGTTACAATGATTACCGTATCGCCCACCTGAATCTGGTCATGCCCTCTTGGGATAATGATTCGTCCTTTGTGGTTAATGCAGGCCACCAGAAGATTCTTTTTTAAAGACAGTTCCATGAGAGGAACTCCCACTACAGGCCCTTCCTCCCGGATGGAAAACTCCAGCGCCTCTGCCTGATTGTCCAAAATCTGGTACAGAGTCTCCACATTACTGCCAATAGAGTTCTGCATGGCCCGGACATACTGGAGAATATAGTCTGCTGTAATATATTTGGGATACACAACGCTTCCCAAGTCCAGTTTCTCGATAATATTGTCAAAGGCAAACCGGTTTACCTTGGTGATCAATTTAGCATTGCTCTGATCCTTTGCATAAAGGGCCAGGAAAATGTTTTCTTCATCAATATTGGTCAGGGTGATAAATGCCTCTGCTGATGGAAGGCCAGACTGAAGAAGAAGTTTTTTATCTGTTCCGTCTCCGTTGATAATCACCGCATCCGGCAGAAGTTCGCTTAACTCCTCGCACCGTTTCGGGTCTTTTTCCACAATGCGCACTCTTATTTTCATGTTTAAAAGCTGCTTGGCAAGATAGTATCCCAGCGTGCCTCCGCCTACAATCAGGGCATTTTTTACCTGGTTGGTAGCCAGTCCAATCTTTTTGAAAAAAGCTGCTGAATTATTGGGCGATGCCACGATGGAAACCAGGTCGTGATTCTTTAAGATAAAATCTCCTCCTGGAATCGTGACCTGCCCGTCTCTTTCGACACCGCAAATCAGGATATCACATTTAAACTTGTCCGCCAGGCCGGATACTGCAAGGCCATCCATGTCAAATTCCGGCTTTACTTTAAATTTCAGCAATTCCACCCGGCCTTTTGCAAATGTATCAATCTGAATGGCAGACGGAAAACGCAGAAGCCTTGCCATCTCTGTAGCAGTGGCAAATTCAGGATTCAAACTCATGGAAACGCCCAAACGCTCTTTGATAAAGTTGATCTCTTCGCTGTAAATAGGATTTCTCACGCGGGCAATCGTCTCACATTTGCTGACCTTTTTGGCAATCAGACAGCACAAAAGGTTTAATTCGTCGGAGTTAGTTACGGCTATGAGCATGTCTGCATTTTCTACTCCTGCTTCTTTCTGCACTCCAATACTGGCCCCGTTGCCGGTCAGAGTCATTGCATCAATTTCCTCTGTCACTTCCTGAAGTTTTTCCGAATTGGTATCCACCAATACAATATCGTGCCGTTCCTCACTCAGCTGCTGAGCCAGTGTCTTTCCCACTTTCCCGCATCCGATGATAATAATATTCATAATATCCTCCAAAACCAGTTCTTATATCTGCACCATCATTATACCATCTTAATATCTTTTGGGAATAGAAAATTTTTATCTTTTCCAGTACAGAAAAAATTGCAGCAGGTTTGCCCGCTGCAATTTTTTCGCAAACAATTTTTATCCCTTTTTATCTTTTAAAATCTTTTCCGAATCCGGTTTAAAAAATGCCTCTTGCTGGTAGACTCTTCGCCCATAGGCATGTGCGGTTTCTTCTTTGTCTGGTCTTTGGTAAAAAACAGGTTCCTGTTTCTCTCCTAAAACAGCACCTTCCTCTGGAACAGGTTTCTCCTCCGGATCGAGTGTCTCTTCTGGAATGGAGCTGTCTTCCGGAACCGGTTTCTCATCCGCAACCAGTTTATCCTCTTTTGCATTTTCACTCTCTTCCGGAAGTTTCTCGTAAGCCAGGCTGTCTTTAAACTTTAAGGTCATTTCTGCAATGGCTTTTGTTTTGGCATTTTCGTACATTAACAGTTCCATTTTTTTGCTTTTGGGAATATTGGGATTGTTGGCAATCGCATTGGCAGATGCCAGACGCACACCAAGTCTTGTGGTCTGCAGACGTTCTACCTCTTCTTTTGTCTTGCAGCGCTTTAAAGCCTTTTCATAGCTTTCCTTTTCCGCCTGCACTTCCTTATATTGCTGGTAGGAAGCTGCATCATGCTCTTGTAAGTATTCCTCTTCTTCTGCTGTCAGCTTTTTCCCTGTGGAAAGTTTCTGATAAATCGCTGCTTTCTCTGGATCCCCGGATTCCCTCGCCTGTTCTATCTGCTGAAGGCTCACCCCGTATTTGCGAAATATATCCTCTGACTTTTCTGTATAATTTTTGCTCTCCTGTTTCTGTTTCCACATCGCCGACATCTTCATAGTCCGGGTATAGGCATTGACAGAGCCTATCATCATAACTCCCATACTCTTTCACTCCTTTTGCAGTGCCAAACCTTTTTGGTATCTTCTATATTATTATATCGGCGATTAAAGGATATCTTATAAGGATCGTCCCGATCAGATTACATAATTCCGTATTTATCAAAGGACGCCTTTGCCGCCATCCCGGCCTTAATCCCTTCTGCAACCATTTTTTCTCCAGTAGCTTTTTCGTAGGCAGCCTGAATCACCTCGGTCTCAATCTCTCTCGGAATTACGAGAACCCCGTCCAAATCTCCAAAAATAATATCTCCCGGACGAATTCTTACTCCCTCCATCTCTATCGGAACGCGAAAATCAATAACCTTGCCGCGCGGAGCCTGATCCTGCGCATAACGCCCATATGAAAAGCATGGAAATCCCAGTTCCTTGATTCCTTTTGTATCCCTGTGAAAACCATTTACTACAGCGCCTGCTGCCTTAAGGATCTGCATTCTGGTACACATCAGCTCACCCACCAGCGCATAAACGGGTGATGCCCCAGTACAGATATAGACTTCATTTTCTTTCAGATCGTCCAGCGCCTCCAGCATAAGTCCAAAGGGCTTTTTCATAATCGGATTCTGTCCGTCTGATAATTCTTCAAACGCATCTGCTTCCAGTACCGGCATAGCCCTTCCGGCCACTACCATATCTTCTGTAATAGGCTGAATCCGCTGAGGCAGAAATTGATGAGTGTAATGCATTTTGTCCAGAATATCTCCGATAACAGACGAGTACAGTTCTTTCTTCATAATTTCAAATAATTCTGTATCATTTTTCCATGTCAGCATGTTATTTCCTCCTGCTTATCTTGTATCTTTCTACTCTACAACTGCTCCCTGTGCGGCTGATCTGCTGGTTCGTTTGTACACATTTAAGTATCCAGGCATCAGCGTTTTTTCCACAGGTTTCCAATTTTCACGCCGTTTTTCTAACACTGCATCCTCCACATGCAGTGTAATACTGCGCTTTTCCACATCAATGGTAATCTCATCTCCATTTTCCACCAGACCAATACAGCCCCCCTCATAAGCTTCCGGTGAAATGTGCCCCACAAAGCATCCTCTGTTTGATCCAGAAAACCGGCCGTCCGTTACAAGCGCGCAGTTTCCGGAAAGTTCCATTCCTTCCAGGCATTTCATGGGACGGTACATTTCCGGCATTCCAGGCCCTCCTTTCGGCCCTTCATACGCCAGTACCAGCACTGTATGTTCTTTTACGCCGCCTTCCAGGATGGCACTGCACGCTTCCTGCTCACTCTGAAATACCATGGCCTTTCCAGTGAATTTCATCAGCTGTGACGGAATGGCTGCCGGTTTTACAACTGCTCCATAAGGCGCCAGATTTCCCTTTAAGACTGCAACGCCTCCATTCGCGTGGAAAGGATCTGCTGCTGTGCGGATCACTTCTCTTCTCTTGGTAAAAGGCTGTTCCTTCAGGTTCTCTCCAATGGTACATCCGGTTACTGTCATACAGTCAGTATGCAGGCTGTCTTCTATTTCTTTCATTACCGCAGGCACTCCCCCTGCTTCATAAAAGTCCACCATATCATAGGGAGAAGCAGGATAAACGGATGCCACCTGTGGAATCTTTCTGCTCCATACATCAAACGTTTCCAGAGACAAATCTCCCAGACCGGCCTCTCTGCTAATAGCCTGAAGATGCATAATTCCGTTGGTAGAGCCGCCCATAGCCATTAAAAGAGCAATGGCGTTTTCCACAGACTCTTTTGTAATAATCTGACGGGCGCTGATATGTTTCTCTACCAGTCCCATTACAGCACGCCCTGTTTCATAAGCGACCTGCATCCGTTTTGCATAAATCGCCGGAATCACTGCACTTCCTGTAAGACTCATTCCCATTGCCTCTGCCAGACACCCCATTGTATTGGCTGTTCCCAGCATTGCACAGGAGCCCGCGCAGGGTTCTGCCAGATTTTCAATTTCAGCAAATTCTTCCTGGGTAATCTCCCCCCGCTTTTTCCATCCTACTGCCTCGGTAACAATATTTCCGTCATAATGCTTTCCTTTATAGGCAGCCGGCATCATCGGCCCTCCGTTGCAGAAAATTGCCGGAATATCCAGCCTTGCTGCCGCCATCAAAAGTCCCGGAACTATTTTGTCACAGGATCCTAACAACACTATCCCGTCAAATTTGTGAGCCCGCACCATGCATTCCACAGACGATGTAATCAGATCTCTAGAAGGCAGGATATATCGCATGCCGTCATGTCCTTCCGCGATTCCGTCGCAGGGAGCAATGGTACCAAAGGTCATTGCAGTTCCTCCGGCTGACTCAATTCCCTTTTGCACCTGCCCGCAAAGTTCCTGGATATTGTAATGGCCTGGAGTTGCATTGGTGTATGTATTTACAATGGCAATCAGAGGTTTTGAAAGCGCTTCATCGGTAAAACCCATGGATTTGTACAGCGCCCTTTTCAGCGCTCCGCCATCTCCCTGCAAAAGCTGGTTATAATACTTTTTCTCTTCCATATGTTTTCCTCTTTCATTCTCACACAAAGTCATTGGCAGCAACTACCGGAAGGGTTGCCCCGCCGTCAATGGTCAGTGTGCTTCCAAGCATATAGGCTGCATCTTCAGAAGCCAGATAAACGACTCCTCTGGCAATCTCCTTTGTGCTGGCAAACCGGCGCAGAGGAAGTCTTTGTGCAGCTTCCAGCCTGATATCGCCCGGCTCCCATCCCACATCTGTATATCCAGGTGCAATGGCTACCATGCGGACTCCTGTTCCGGCCAGTTCCATCGCCGCATTTTTAGTAAATTTTGTAACTGCCGCCTTCGTGGGAGCATAAATTGTGGCTCTGGGCCAGCACCCATCTACCTGGTTGGAAGAAACATTGATAATCACGCCCTCTGTCTTCCGTTTCATCATTTCTTTTGCCGCAATCTGACTGCTGAAAAATACTCCTTTCCAGTCTACGGCAGTCATATGGTCAAACATTTCCTCTGTAGCATCTAAAAAATAGACTTCACTGCTGATGCCGGCATTATTTACCACCACATCTATGGTATCAAATGCCTCATAAGCTTTCTGATACATGGTTCTGATATCTTCTATAACAGACATGTCGCCATAAATAATCTCACATCTGCGTCCCATTTCTTCAATCTGCCTTTGAAGTGTTCTGGCTGCATCCTCATCCGTTCTGTAATTAGCGATTACATTGTAGCCTTCCTCTGCCATTGTCAGGCAAACTTGCCTTCCAATCCCTTTTGCTCCGCCGGTAACTAAAACTGTTTTTTTACCTGCCTCCATATCGGTATCCTGCCTTTCCATAATGATTTGTTAATAATGTAGTATAAACTTCTCCTTTGCTATACTCATCTTCTGCAGTGGTAATAAAAAGACGGTTTCCTTCTTTTCCTCCCAGAATGCAGCAGCTTACATTTTTAGCCGGAACAGGAATACGTTCAAATATCTCCTTTTTTTCCGGATCGTATCCAATCACCTGAGCACCGCCCCACATGGCAATCCACAGATTTCCGTCCCGATCGATGCACATTCCATCTGGCGCCCCCATTTCCTCTGAAAGGTCGATCTCTGATACCTTTTTGCCTATGTCGCCTCTGACACTCTCTTCCTGACAATAAACGGATATTTTCTTTTCACTGGTTTCTGTATGGAAAAAGTATCCATCCTTCCAATCCAGACCGTTTGGAATCGTATAAGAAGGATACCGGGCTGCCACTGCACCATCTCTGATGCAGAACAGGCTGCCGCCTTCCTTTGCTCCCGCCTCATTCTGATCCACATACATACTTCCTGCCCAAAAGTCTCCATACTGGTCACATTTCCCGTCATTATAGCGGATGTTTGCAGGAAATCCGCTGTCCATCCTTTTGCTGTATGTTCTTTTCTCAAAATCCACCTGGTACAGTCCATCCTGAAGCGCGGCTGCCAATGTGCCATCTTCTCTTAAAACAATGGCGCTGACGTATGTATGCATCGGAAGACAAGCCAGTTCTTCCCCTTCTTTCCAGCAATAGATCCGAAATTTCTCGATATCCACAAAGTACAGGCAGCAGCGTCTCTCATCCCAAATGCAGCCTTCCAGCAGCCTTCCGCCAATCTCTGTAAGTCTCTCCACAATCCTTCTCCTTTCCGGCAATGTTCTGTATAGTTTTATTGTAACTCGCCCGTCTTCTGCCATCATTTCCATTTCGGAATCCGCTCCTGATTTTTTTATACTTTTCGGAAATAAAAAAGGTTCCATAAAATAAAGACTGCCCTGTCGGACAGTCTTTATCTACCTTTTTTCAATCTCAGCAAACCTGAGGATTGATCTCCTGATCCAGATTATAAAAAACGGATTCTACTTCCAGATTTTCTGTAATCTTTACACTTGCTTCTTCACTCAGAGCTAAAACCTGATGCCAGATATTTTTCTTTAAACATACCGGACGGTCTAACAGGAAAATCCGATACTGTTCAGGCTTTTCTGTCTCTGCTGTCAAAAGCAGTGTAACACCGGACAGAGGCTCAAAACTTTCTTTTGAGGAAGGATGACGCTCAATGGTTTTAATAGTGCGGTTACGGTACCGGAACACTGCGATTCTCCAGGGTTTTAGCTCCTCCGTATCCACAATATAAAAGTTCTCCTTATTTCCTTCCGGAAATTCAATAACTGTTCCAAAAGGCGCAAAGCTTTCTTTTGTGATCCTTTCAATTTTTGCCATACTAATACACCTCTTTGCATCCTGTCATGCGCAGATACAGGGCTGCATTCTGATGGGACGGATCCAGACTGACAGCCTTTTCAAAATTCTCTTTTGCCTCTTCATCTTTCTTTAGTCCCAGCATGCCCAGTCCCATTAGATAATAGCAATGAGCCTGATTGCGCTTGTTTAAATCCTCATCAAAAATAAGGAAATCCGGAAGAGATACTGCAAAATAATCCAGTTTCACATCATCTCTGATATGCTTCTCCCCATAATCCACCAGTTTGTAAAATCTTGTATTGGCTTCTATCTGTCTTCCCAGTTTTTCCCCGGCAAGTCCCTGGTACAAAATCATGTCCGCCGGCTGGTCATAATAATAAAGCATACCTGCCGGTTCCATAGCGCCCAAGGTAGCCTTTTCATAGCACTCTCCAGCCTTTTCCTTTTCTCCCAGACGCTCCATCACAAGTCCCAGAGTATAATACAGATGATTATCCTTGGTGCCTTCCAGCCTTCCTTCTCCCAGATTTTCCGGGTAAGAAAGGGCTTTTTCCAAATACTCTTTTGCCTCTTCATAACTGCTCTGGCGCATCGCGTCTTTTGCCAGTTCCAAAAGCGCAGTCTTGTACTGAGCAGTAATTCTTCCTTCTGCTCCCTCCCATGCCCTAAACTGATGGGACATAACTGCATCGTAAGCCTCTTTGTAATGTTGACATAAGTTAAGCACTGTCACATACTCTGTATACAGATCATCTCTCTCTTCAATCAAGTCCAGGTGTTCTTTATAATAACCAAGACGTTCTTGGGCCGAAACGCCAAGTTTTCTGCGCAGCTGATCCAGTTCTAAGAATACCCTTGCATCCGACGGATCCAGAGCAAATGCCCGCTCCAGCCTCTCTTTGGCTTTTTCAGGTGCTGACTGCTTATTATAATAAGCAACTGCAAGATTTCTCAAAAGAGTGGGGTAGGTATTGTCCAGTCTCTCGGACTCTTCCCAAAGAGCAATTGCCTTTGCATGCTGCAGTTTATCGTAATACAAACAGCCCAGATAATAGTATGCTTTTGCGCCTTCTGGATTCCTTTTTATTGCTGTCTCAAGCGCTCTAATATCTTCCAGTTTATTGGGGAAACAGTATACAGGAGAAAGCTCTTCTCCTTCTTTGGTTTTTTCCAGCGCCTCCTTTCCTTTTTCTAAAAATTCCAGATAGTGGGCCTGATAATAACGAATCATCGGTTTTGCCCCTTCATAAGCATCCAAAACTCTGCAGGCTTCTTCATAAAATCCGCATTCGGCAAAATCTCTGGCAGTCTGCAGGAAGGTCTCATGGAAATTTCTGGAACGCAGACGGATTAATTTCATCTGTTTAGCATCTCCTGCAAATACCATCTCAAACAGAGTCCAATAATCAAAGGGATCCAGCTCTAAATTGGCCTTTGCCCACTCGCCAGTATCTTCCTTTCTTCCCAAATACCGTAAAATAGTGGCCTTCAGTCCTCTTGCCTTAACATTGTGCATGTTCTTGACAAGGGATTTCTCCACAAATCCAAGAGCCATTTCCCATTCTTTTTTTCTGGCGGCAAGTGCAGCCAGGTAATAGAAGGACATTTCCTGCTGCTCATTGGTCCATGTTGCCTTAAAAAATGCATCATAAGCTTCGTCATATTTTTCCTGATAAAAGAGCGCCAGTCCCAGATTATAGTATGCCTCGCTGTCGTAAGGATTGGGGTTCATGCAGGTCAGACGTTCAATCGCGTTTTGAAAGCATCTTTCCGCTTCCTCAAAGCATCCTCTTCTTAACAGCAGCATTCCATATGCATTGTTAATGCGGATATCTTTTGCATCTCTTTTTAATCCTTCCAGATAATACGGATCCGGAAGATACGTTGCATGGCGGTACTGTTCAATGTGCTGTCCGGTCAGATACAATTCCTCATTAGTCATAATTTCCCCCGGATCCTTTGCCGCTTTCGCCGGTTCTGCCAACTTTGGAATTTCCTGTTTCTTAGGCTGATAAGAAACCAGTTCTTTTCCTTCCCACTCAACAGCAACTTTGACCTGTGTTTCTTCTGCCATTACCGGAAGAGTCTTTTCATAAATATCAACCGGAGACAGTTTTACCGTTTCCCGGTAAACCTCTTTGCCTTCTTTATACACGCAGATCTGTGCATTCTCATAAGCCCCTGAAGCATAGACGCAGATATACAGTCCGTCCTGACCCATTTCCATATTCAGCATTGCTTCTGTTGTGGCGTTCTTTACCTGTCCTACTGCCTTATAAGGCATAAAATACTGTTTAAATGTCTTTTCCTCAAATGGTTTCAGCCAGGTAAAATCAGGCTGGTTATCTGTATAAACTCCGGTCATCAGTTCAATATATGGTCCATCCTCATCGGTCAGATTTCTGTCCCACGCTTTTCCAAAATCTCCGCATCCCCAGGTCCACTGTTTCTTTCCCGGAGAAACATGGTGATCCGCTACATGAAGAATTCCCGCCTGTTTTCCGTAATCGTAGCCGCCTACAAAATCATACTCCGATTTTTCCGCCATATAGGATGTGGGAACCGGAATATTTTTATATCTGGAAATATCGACTCCCCGGCTGTAATCATACTTATAGTAAACCCCTGTAGCAATCGGGAACCTGGACACATCCCTTTTTCCATGGTCGTAAACGCTGTGAACATCCGGAGGAAAAATAGACTGGGTATTGTCATTTACTGCCACTGCCGGATTGGCCCACCACAGAAATGTCTGAGGAAGGGGAGTCCGGTTATAAAGCTGTCCGGTAATCTCAATATAAGCTTTGTCCGGATATAAGGTAAATGCTGCAATCCCCTTTGTCCCGTACATCTGATCCACATCATTGACTAAAAGAGTCTTACTGCCGTCTTCATTTTCCCGAATCACATGATCGACTGGCAGGAACGTAGTCGGTCTGTGATGCTGCGGCCAGTTAAACTCAATTCCTCCTGAAATCCATGGCCCTGTAAGTCCCACCAGAGCCGGCTTAATAACATGATTATAGTATACAAAATCATATCCATTCGTTTTGTCATAAGCCCTCTGAATTCGGCCTCCTAATTCCGGAAGCACCATAACCTTCAGGTACTCATTTTCCAAAAATACCGCCTGATAAACCTTGTCTTTTTTTTCTCTGCTGATTGTCTCTGTTGTCGGATATGGATAAATCTTTCCAGAACTCCCCTGATACACTCTCTTCTCCAGAAACATGGGATTTTTATCTGCCTCTCCCACTTCATAGGTAGGGATCATTACCTGTTCCTCCCAGATTTTTACCTCTTCCATGCTGCCTCCTCCTTCATCATGTAATATGGATTTATTGCTTTTTTATACTTCTATTTTATTTATTTTTTCTACTACTTCAATCTTCGATTTTGCCTATTTATATAGAAAAATTGCGCTCCGTTTCCGCAGGTTTTTATTGCAATTCTCCTGCTTTTTCATTATACTGATGATACTTGCATCAAAGGCCATCAAATATTTAGGAGATATTTATGAAATCATGTGAAAAATTTGTTTCAAAAGATTCTGACTATTACTTTTATACTGCCAGTCAGACCGCCCAAAATCTGTTTTTTTATCCTACCTGCCTGGGCTTTTTTCATTATCTGCCTGGGTATTGTTTAAAGCGGACCAATTATGACAGTTTCCTGCTTATGTTGATCACTGACGGAGACTGCCAGATTACTGTAAACGGGACTACCAGCCATGCAGGCTGGGGAAATGCGGCCTTAATTGATTGTTACAGTCCTCATCAGTATGAAAGCGAAACCGGATGGAAATCTTTGTGGATCCATTTTGACGGTCCCTTAGCCAGAGCCTATTATGAGCAGATTACAGCAAATTTTGGTACTGTGTTTTTACATTCCAACTTTCATGGAATTTACCATATGCTGGAAAAAATTTACCAGGATTTTGCAAACGGCATTCCCGTCAATGAACCTCAGATATCTACCAGAATCACTGCTATCCTGAATGATATCCTAAACAGCAAGGAAAGTCCGGATATTTCCCCTTCTCTGTTAAAGGAAACCATCGCCTATATCAACGAACATTTTTGCGAAAAAATACATTTGCAGGATCTGGCTGCCATGACCTCGTTAAGTCCATTTTATTTCACCAGAGTGTTTACAAAAGAAACCGGTATGACTCCATACCAGTATCTGCTCTCTGCCCGGCTGTCTTTTTCTAAGCTTCTTTTAAAAAGCAGCGACTTCTCTGTAAAAGAGATCGCATTCCGATCCGGCTTTTCTGATGAAGGCCATTTTTGTTCCTGTTTCAAAAAACATGAACACATGACTCCTTCTCAGTATCGAAACAAGTAATCGTAAAACATCTTAGAAAAACTGCCATACTTTTGGTATCTTTCAACCAGAAATATGGCAGTCTGTCATTTCCAATTCTTATAAATGGTTCACATTTTCTCTTTATTCTGCGTAAGATCCCATGACTTCTTTGTAGTTTTCAGGAGTTACCACTACTGCGTCTACCGCTTTTTCCATCTCAACTTCATTGCCTGCAATCAGATCCAGAAGAACTTCTACAGAGCCTGCGCCTACAGAATCAGCAGAGAAATATGCAGATGCTTTTACACAGGTTCCGTCAGCACCTTTTGTGTTCCACTCGTCTTTTGCCATGTATGCGCCCAGTCCTACTACACATGCATCCTTGTCCAGCCCTGCGCTTTCAAGTGCTCTTGCCGCACCAATACATCCCTCTTCATTTGCTCCGGTAACCAGCCATTTCTTAATCTCCGGATGTGCGGTGATAACGGCTGCTGCTGCAGTATTGCCTTTATCTGTAGTTCCGTCATAATCTGCTTTAAAGATTTTGTTCTGGTCAAACTCAGGGCAAAGTTCAGTAAACTTATCAAATTCGCCTTCTGCACGAGGTACACAGCTGGAAACTGTATCCATGGTCATCAGTAAGAGTCCTACTTCCGGATCGGTTACCAGATTGTTCTCTTTTGCATAATTTGCCAGCCATTCGCCATTAGCCTCACCAATTACATATGCATTAATGCCTACCCATGGAGCAAGTTTATTGCCTTCTGCATCCTGAAGCGCGTCATCTGCTGCTACAATCGGCATTCCCGCTTCTTCGCACTTGGTAATTACAGCCTGAGACATGGTCTGATCCGGAATACAGGTAACAATTCCGCTTGCATTGTTGGCAATGGCATTGTCAATTGCCTTTAAGTATTCCTCCGGATTCATCTTCGCGTCTACAAACACAAATTCTCCGCCGGCTTCCTCAACTGCTTTTTGAGCTGCTGCGCCTTCATCAATGAACCATGTCTGGTCACCAGCTTTGTAAATACCATATACCAAAAGATCGCTGTCTGCTCCGCCTTTGGCTGCTGTGGTTTCTCCATCTGCCTTGCTTTCAGCTGCTGTTGTTTCTTCTGCTGCTGTTTCTGTCTTACTCTCTGCAGAGGTATCTGCCGGCGCTGCTGCGCTTTCTTCCTTTCCGCTGCTGCATCCTGCTAACAGAGTACCTGCCATTGCCGCTGCTGCCATAAGAGCCATTACCTTTTTTGCTTTCATAATATTGTCCTCCTTAATGATTTTTATTTTGCATTCTTCATGCTGGCTGCCAGAAGTTCTTTATTTCTTCTCTCTTTTCTGATATAGTCAAATGCCAGAGCAAAAAGAAGAAGACCGCCTCGTGCTACATACTGCCAGAATGAAGGAACGTTTACCATTGTAAGTCCTGTGTTGAAAGCCTGAATTAAAAGGATGCCAAGTACTGTTCCTCCCATGCTTCCAACTCCGCCTGCAAAAGACACACCGCCCAAAATAACGGCTGTAATTGCATCAAATTCCAGATTCACGTTTGCTGCCGGCTGTCCTGCGTTCATTCTTGCCGCAAACACAATACCGCCCAAAGAAGTCAGTACTCCGATCATGATAAAACAGAGTGTAATGATCTTCTGCGGATTTAGTCCAGCCAGTCTGGCTGCCTCACTGCTTCCGCCAATCGCATAAACGCTTCTTCCGAATTTGGTCTTAGATAAGATAAATCCAAAAATAATAAAGGAAATCACCATCAGCCATACTGCAATGGGAATATCCAAGATTCTTGCATTTCCCAGTTTAATAAAAGTCATATTGCTGATTGCAACCGGTTTTCCGCCGCAGGCAATATAGGCAAATCCCCGGACAATTGACTGGGTAACCAGCGTGGCAATAAATGCTTCCAGCTTAATCTTATTAACCATCCATGCATTAAACAGACCAACTGCTGCTCCCACTGTCAATGTCAGAATAACTGAAAGCCAAATCGGCAGTCCCCAGCCAAGTAAAAGCGCCACAATCACACCTGACAGAGCAGCCAGAGAGCCTGGAGACAAATCATTCTGACCTGCAATAATCAGATATGTATGTCCAATAGCCACCATCCCGATTAAAGATGCTGCAACTAAAATATTGACCATGTTTGTCCATGTTAAAAAGTTCTTATTCAGTGATGTAAACAGAGCGAACACTGCAATAATTGCACCCAGCAGCACCAGCTTGTCTCCGCCTACCATGTCCACAATCCGCTTTAAAATATTCTCTTTTTTCTGGTTTTCTGTATTCATAATGCTCACTCCCCTATCATTCCCATGCTCAAAAGTTTTGTCTCTGTCGCCTCTTTTGCATCTACTTCTCCTGCTATCTGCAAAGAACGCATAACGATGATCCGATCGGACAGGCCGATTACTTCCGGCAGCTCAGATGAAATCAGGATTACGCCCAACCCCTGTTTTGCAAAAGAACAAATCATCTCATAAAACTCTGATTTTGCCCCAATGTCGATTCCTTTTGTTGGCTCATCTAATATAAGCACCTTGGGATTCGTTGCAATTCCTCTTGAAACAATGCACTTCTGCTGATTTCCTCCAGATAGCTCCACAATCTTTTTATCTTTAGACGGCGTTTTAATTTTAAATTCCTGTATGCCTTTTTCAGCTTCTTCTCTTTCCTTCTTAGAACTGATTACTCCAAATTTATTAGAATTTTTATCCAATAGGGAAATATTGATGTTGCCCTCCACACTTAAATTAGAAAGGATTCCCTGCAGCTTTCTGTCTTCCGGAACCAGCACAATGCCATTGTCCATTGCCTCTTTTGGAGATCGGTTTTCAATCTTTTTTCCCTCCAGATATATCTCGCCGCTTTGCCTTTTATCTGCTCCGATAATGGCCCGCACAATTTCTGTTCGTCCTGCCCCGACCAACCCGGAAAATCCCAGTACTTCTCCTTTTCTAAGCTGAAATGATACATTTTTTACATAATCAGATGATACATCCCGAACATCTAACAGCACATCGCCAATGGTTTTGTTTTTGTCAAGGTTTTTATATACATCGCCCAGATCCCGTCCAACCATCATCCGGATCATTTCCTTTTCCGGAACCTCATGGGTATTCACAGTGGTTATGTACTGACCATCTTTAAAAATTGCTACCTTATCTGTAATCCTTTGTATCTCGCTCATTCTGTGGGATACATAGATAATAATCTTTTTCTGCTCTTTTAACTTGGCAATCACTTCAAACAGTGCATCAATCTCCGCATCACTTAAGCTTGCCGTAGGTTCATCAAAGCAGATGACCTTTAAGTTCTCCCTGCTGTATGCTTTCATGATTTCTACCATCTGCTGGTAGGCAATACTTAAATCCTTTACTTTAGCAGTTGGGGAAATTGGAAGGCCAAAATCGCGGATAATCTCTTCTGCCATCCGGTTTGCTTTTGCTGTATCAATCACACCAAACCGGTTTGCCGGCATCCGGCCAAGAAATATATTTTCTGCTACGCTAAGTTCCAACAGGATCTGACGTTCCTGATAGATTACACTAATTCCTTCTTCAATGGCTTCATGAGGTGACTGAAAGTGTTTTTGAACCCCATCCAGCAAGTATTCCCCTTCATCCGGCTGATAATCTCCATTCAGCACTTTTAAAAGTGTCGATTTGCCTGCACCGTTTTCACCAAGAAATGCCAGCACCTCTCCGCCATAAGCTTTAAAGCAGATATGATCTAACGCTTTTACTCCTGGAAAAAATTTGGAAATATTTTTAAATTCCAAAATACTGCCCACATCTATCCCTCGCTTTCCTAAAACTTTTTCCCATCATCCTCAATAGTTACAATATAACTAAGATTCTGTATATTTTCATTATAAAAAATCAACTTTCTATTGTAACTAATTGCCCTTTTGTCGCATTTTTCTGTACATTTTTCTTCTTTTGTTTCATTTTTTATTATAGTTTTTGTGCAATTATATTTCGTTCACTAATTGGAATTCAGCCAAATTTTTATTATACTTTTCGGAACAAAGTTAACTAAAAAAAGCCGACCTTATGTCAGCTTTTTTCTCTCCACAGCATTCTGTACTTTTTTGGAGGAATCCCTTCCATTTTTTGAAAAACCCTGCTGAAATACTGGGCATTTTCATAACCGGTTTCCATCGCAATCTCCAGAATGGTTTTATTCGTTTCCCACAAAAGGTGTTTTGCCTTCTCCATTCGTAGTTCCGTAATATACTCAACGCAGGTTTTTCCCATGACTTCCGAAAAATATTTTCTCAAATATCTGGAACTAATCCCTGCGCTTTCTGCCACTTTTTCCAAATTAACAGGCTCATCAAAATGTTCCTGTATCCAGGCAGTCGCCTGCTTTAATCCGGCCGTTACCCGGAAGGAATGGCGGCTGCCCTTCTGGTTAATATAGTAATTCAGCGTGATCATCATCTCTACCGCAGTAATTTTCAGCAAAAATTCATTGTGCTCTGTCTCTTCTTTTCTGAAAAGCCTTGCAATCCGCTCAATGAGAGGCACAATTTCATCACAGTTCTTTATAATATAAAATCGGCAGACTTCTCCCTCTCTCTTAAAAAATTCTTCATCCTGTTTTTTCATTTCCAGACTCATTTCCAACTGGGTCAGTTTACATCCTGCTCTGGAATCTACCTGGAAAGAGTGTTTCTTTTGGGGAGGAATTACAACACACTGTCCCTGGTGTATGAGCACATCCTGGCCCTCAATCTGCATCATGGCCTGCCCTGCGCTGATATAATTAATCTCATATTCTTCATGGCTGTGCTGCCGGAAACGGTACTCTTCCAGAAAGCGGAATACACCCGCCTTTCGGATCTTCAGCCTATATTCGTCATTTTGAAGAAATTTCACCGCAAGTTCTTCCAGTTTTTTCATAAAAAAGCCCCTCAAAATCATAGTATTTACAGTTATCATACCATGATTTTAAGGGGTTTTCCAGAGTCAGATATCTAATTGCTTTCTGTTCCGTAAACTTCCATCTGGGTCAATGCCGGGAATGGAGACGGGTCATCTGCCTTAATAAGCTGTCCCAATTTTATCCAGGTAATGCCTTTTTTCTCAATGGCAAATGTATGGCTTTCCACACTCTTTTCCATTTCTACTGTCTGACTGGTACCGTCAGAGAAGGTTAAGGTTGCTTTCACCCACCAGTTATCATGTGGGAAATCTGCTCTTGTGTATAGTACAATCGTGTCAAAATCAACGGGGCGGCCAAACTCCAGGGTCATCTCTGCATCATCCTGACGGTTGATTCCCCAGGACTCATACGGCCAGTTGCCATGGCTTACGTTCGCCACTACGCCGTCAATGGCATTGCGGGCTGCAAATACTGCTTCTCCTCTGGTCTCCACATTGGCGCTTGCGTGGGGATAACACCCCGGATCGCCATGTTGATCCATCACATTTTTGGCCAGATTCTTATAGGCCCCAATCTCCCATGCTTTTGCCGGTCTCAAGCTTAAGTAGTGGCGATCACCGCTAAAGGATTTCTGATTGTAAGAAGTCTTTTTCTCCTCAAAAGGCACATCATAAAGGACCTCTTCTTTGGTCACGTACACAAAAGACTCATCCATTGTATCATCAATCCGCACTACATAAAATGCATTGACGGCAGGAAAGGTACACACAATCTGATCTCCTGGCTCATACTCGCCCTCCCAGGCAAAAATCACTTCTCCGGTTTTCAGGGCTTTTGCTTCTGCCTTAATCACACCGTCCTTATTTCTTACTGCAATTGCTGCTTCCATGCAAAGTTCCTCCTAGTTTTATAATACCTCTATTGTACACCACAAAAGTTCCTATGCAAATAGACAATTTACCATTTTATTGTCATTTTTTGCACTTTAGGAGAAAAATCACCTTTGACAGCTGGAATTACCCCTTTACACCGGTTGCTGCAATGCCTTCTACAAAGTATTTCTGCAGCGCCAGAAATACGATAAGAACAGGAATTAGGGACAGAACAGAAGCTGCCATGATCAGACCGTATTCAGAAGAATTCTGGCCAATAAACATGCGCAGGCCAATCTGCAGGGTCTTCTTGGATTCGGTCTTTAAGTAGATCAATGGTCCTAAGAAGTCATTCCAGGTGTTTACAAATGTGAAAATCGTCAGGGTAGACAATGCCGGCTTTGCAAGAGGCAGCATGATCTTTCCATAAATCTGATACTCGCTCATACCGTCGATTCTTGCCGCCTCACACAATTCATCCGGAATTCCCTGATAGAACTGGCGCATCATAAATACGCCAAATGCGGAAAATGCCTGGAGGCAGATGATGGCCAGATGGGTATCGTTTAAGCCAAAGGAACGCATCATCATAAACTGGGGAACCATGTATACCTGCCATGGCACTGCAATGGTTGCCACATAAGCCAAAAACAGGACATTTTTATAGCGGAAATTTAATTTCGCAAATGCGTAAGCCGCAAAGCTGCTGGTAAACAACTGAAGCAGCGTTACAATTAAGGTCAGTTTGGCAGTGTTGACCACAAAGGTTGCTAACGGAATCTTTGTCCAGATTTTAATGTAATTTTCCCACTGAGGATCTTTTGGTATCCACTGAATCGGTACTACGAATACGTCTTTATCCAGTTTCAGGGAGGAAGACAGCATCCATGCAAACGGTACAAGCATCAAAAGGGAGACGAAAATCAGTACCGTATAGAGGATTACCTTGGTGATTTTTTCGTGTTGGCGTTTTCCTTTCATCTTTTCCCCTCCTTAGTTTGCGTATTTCTTCTCGCCTCTGAACTGGACAATGGTGACAACCAGTACCAGAAGGAAGAGAACCATGGCTACTGCACTTGCATATCCCAGGTTCCAGTTGCGGAACGCCTCTTCGTAGATGTGGTAAACCAGCACAATCGCAGATTCATTGATAACGCCGTTGGAGCCGCCTGCCAGCATATATACAATGTCGTATACCTTAAAGCAGTTGATGGTCAGAATAATGGTTACAAAGAAGGTAGTAGGCTGAAGCTGAGGCCAGGTAATATAGCGGAATTTCTGCCATGCTCCTGCGCCGTCCAGGCTGGCTGCCTCATAAAGTTCTGCATTGATTCCCTGAAGGCCGGCCAGATAGATGACCATATAATATCCCATGTTTTTCCACACAGAAAACAGCACAATGGTAAACATAACCCAGTCCGGACTGGCCGCCCATTTTGGAAGGTCTTTTGCCGCTACGCGAAATACTTTATATAACAGCATATTGACCGGACCGCTCTTTGCAGGAGAGAACAGCATGTTCCACACTGCTGCCACTGCTACCAAGGATGCAACATAAGGGAAGAAGCTGACTGTACGGAAAAAATTTCTGCCCTTTATTTTCTGATTCAGTACAACTGCCAGACCGATAGCAGCGGCCAGTGTCAGAGGAACTGTTGCAATACAGTAGACAATGGTATTTTTTAAAGATGCCAGGAAACGACTGTTTCCAATCATTGCGGCAAAATTTTCAAGACCTGCAAATTCAATAGGCGAGTTGCCGTCCCATTTTAAAAATGCCAGAACAAATGCAAAGATAACCGGCCCTAATGTAAATACTGCAAATCCAATAAAATTAGGTGCAATAAAGGAATATGCAATCAAATCCCGTTTCTGCTGTCTGGTCATACGCTCTCCGGTTTTTGCCTGTTTGATTTTTTCTTCAGCCGTAACGATCTTGGCAATCAATTTCTGCCGTTTTCTGGAATCCGTTGTAGTCTCTAACTGCGCTTCTAAAGCCTCAAGCTTTGGTGTAAGCTTAGCCAGTTTTGCTTCCACAACAGCAGGATCTGCTTTTTTTGCTTGTGCTGCCATACCCTTCCTCCTATTTTTTGTAATCAGTGTTGGGAATGTTCCCTTTATGTAAGGGAGCGGACTGTAATAAGTCCGCTCCTGTTTTCTGCATCTCGTATGATTTTTTAGCCGTTTCGCCTGATGGATTATTCAGCCAGAAGCGTGCCGATCTTTTCGTTCATCTGAGCAATTCCCTCATCAATGGTAATGCTTTCTGTCATAATACCGTCATGTGCTTCGTTTAAGATCGTTTCCATCTCTGCACTCTTTGCATGTACCGGCATTTCCAGGTACAGGTTTGCAGTCTGAAGAGCTTCTTTGCTGGTTTCATCAGCCGGGAATCCGTCTACAGATGCTACCAGATCTGCAATCTCGCTGTTCATAGTTGCAGGAATGGAACCAGTAGAAGCAATGATCTCAGCGCCTTCTTCACCAGTTACGAACTTTACAAATTCCCAAGCTAAATCTTTATGAGGAGCAGAAGTCGGGATTGCTAAAGAAGTAATGGTTGCCAGAGTAGAGCCTGGCTCTACACCTTCTGCATGAGGATATTTTGCAATACCCCAGTTGGTACAGTCTGTGTACTCGCCAGCTTTGATCTTGTCAATCAGGGTTGGGATAAACCAGGAACCCATGTTCATCATGGCTACATTGCCCTGAGAGAATGCGCCGGAGTAATGAAGACTGGAGGTCTTTAAGGTTGCGTAATCCTGACATACGCCGTCCTGCTGCTGTTTTAATACCATCTCATAGTATGGCTTTGTAAAATCATAGTTTCCGCCTACGATGGAGTTCTTGCCGTCCAGAATACCGAATAACTGAACTGCACTTCTCCAGGTATGGTAATGAGCGCCATAAACTTCCTGTCCTGGCTCAGTGTTGGTTACTTTTCTTGCCAGTTCGTCGTACTGCTCAAAGGTCATATCATTGGTTGGATATTCCACGCCTGCTGCATCAAAAATGTCTTTATTGTAGAACAGTACCCAAAAATCGCTTCTAAATGGCAGTTCATATAATTTTCCATCTACCGTTACCTGATCGGTAATTCCGCCGTACATGCTTAAATCAATACCGTCTTTTGCAATCAGATCATCCAATGGCTCTAATACACCTTTATTTACTAAGGTTGCATATCCAGGAACATCCTTTATGCAGACAACGTCAAAGTCGGATCCGGAACCGGTCAATTCAGTTGCCAGGACAGTCTGATAGTCAGAAGAACCCAGGTCTACCATCTCAACGGTTACGCCAGGATGAGCAGCTTCAAATGCCTCGATTAGCGGCTCATAATAGGTGGTCAGGCTGATATCCCATACAGACCATTTTAAGGTTACGTTTTCTCCTTCTGCTGCCTTGGCAGTGGTTTCTTCTGCCTTAGCATCCTCCCCTTCTGCGGCAGGTGCTGCCGTGGTATCGGCTGCAGCAGTTGTTGCATCGGCTGCGTCAGATCCTCCGCATCCGGCAAGGCTTACTGCTGCTAAAGATGCTGCTAAGGTAAGGCTTACTAATCTTTTCTTCATGTTACTTCCTCCTTGTCTTTTTAAGCTTTTTGTCACTCTTAACTATGGTTTTATTATATACGGTAAATGTCCTCTTCTGAATGGAATATTGTTTAGAAAAGATTCACTATTCTAATCGTTTTTTTATTTTCTTTTTCCGTTGCTTTTTAACGAATGTACTTTTCTACGAAAACCCGGTAAATTTTTACGATTTTCCTTTTCAAATATTTCCAAAACCATCAAAAGCCGTTATAATGAGGATGCATTATCTTTTGCAGCTTCAGGAGAACCCCTATGAAAATACGATTTCCAAAAACCATCCGAATGCAGCTTATGGCTGCAGCCGCAGGTATTACCCTGATTATTTCACTGATGACCCTGACTATATATTTTTCCTTATTTCAGTCCTTTCTTCGGAAAAATCAAATTCAGTCTTCTGAATTTAATCTTCAACTGGTGACTTCCCATGTATCTTCCAGCATGGCGGATATTATTTATTTCAGCAAGTGGACCTGCTCCAACAGCGAAATTTTAAATTATCTGGAACGCATGGAAACCGTATCCGGACCTGCTCCCTCCTCTGATGCAGACTCTGAAAATCTCCGGCTGCTGGCATTAAATTCTTTTGAACGGTTTAAGGAAGAATACCAGAATACACTGCCCAATGAGTATATTACCCATGCCCTGATTTCTACCAACAGCCGCAAACAGTTCCTTCATATTTTAGGGCCCTCCGAAAGCAGCCGGGCCAAAGCTGCTGAGATAATTTATCTGGCGCCTTATTTTGACACTTTGCTTCAGGCCCCTGATTTTAAGTGGATTGGGCTGCAGGATGATCTCTTTGTGCGGGTCAATCCTCCGAAAGTCCTTCCCATTATCCGCCCTGTGTATAATGAATTTAACTCGGATATTATCGGCTGGTCTTATTTGAGCATTAGCGAAGAACTGCTTACAGACTATCTTTCGTCTTATCCACTTGGAAATGATGGAATTTTGTTTTTTACAATGGGAGACTTAACCTATTATTTAAAGGACGGAAAATTTGAAATTGCTAAAGATTTCTATTCTCCTTTAAAAGACTTAACCTCTTATGCCTTAAATGACACCACCCAGGTTGATTCTGTAAAAATGTCAGACGGCAGCAAACGGATTATGATTACGATTCCCGTTGATGGAGTCAGAGGATGGTCCTTTTCCCAGATTCTGTCCGAACAGCAATTCGCTCAACAGAGAAACTTTTATTATATTCTGATAGCCGGAGTCTGCCTGATTATCTTCTGTCTGGGCATCCTTTTGATGGTTCTTTTAAACCGGATTATCAATGTGCCGGTAAAAGCCATCCGCGAAAAAATTGATGCGGTCTCTCACGGCGATTTTTCCAGAGAACCTGCTATTGAATGGGACCATGAATTGGGAGATATCGGAAAAGGCATCAACTCTCTGTCCACCAGCATCGTAATGCTGATGGATAAGCGGATTGAAGATGAAAAACACAAGAAAGACCTGGAATATCAGATTCTGCAAAGCCAAATCAACCCCCATTTTCTTTATAATACGCTAAATTCCATCAAATGGATGGCAACCATTCAGGGCGCTAACGGCATTGCGGAAATGACCACCGCCCTGGCAAGACTGATGAAAAATGTGTCCAAAGGCACCAGCGTTCCCATCCCCTTAAAAGAAGAGTTGGATTTGGTTAAGGACTATTTTCTGATTCTCCAGTACCGGTATGGGGGCAGTATTTCTTTAGAATGCAGTGTTGCCAGTGATGATTTATATGCCTGCCTGATTCATCGTTTTACGCTTCAGCCGATTATCGAAAATTCCCTTTTTCATGGTATTGAGCCAAAGGGACAAGCCGGCAAAATTACAGTAACCGCTGTATCCAAAGATACAGCATCCGGCAAAATCCTTCAGATCTGCGTCACAGATAACGGCATTGGCATGTCTTCTGAGACAATCGAAAAGGTCTTAAGCGGAAAAGATTCTGCAAGTACTGATTTTTTCCGCCATGTGGGAATCAACAATGTAAACCAGCGCATCAAATATGCATATGGGGATCGCTATGGTATTTCCATTACCAGCGAAGTAGGCGTGTATACAGCCATCACCATTACCATCCCTTATGAATTATCGGAAACGGGAGGAGATTATGATAAAACTTTTAATAGTAGATGACGAACCTTTAGTCCAGATTGGCATCAAATCCATGCTAAACTGGGCAGACTATGGCATTGAAATATGCGGTACTGCTGCAAATGGACAGGCTGCCCTGTCCATGATCGAAGAACTGACCCCTGAACTTGTCATTACTGACATTAAAATGCCCATTATGAACGGCCTGGATCTGGTAAAATGCTGCAGGGAACAGTTTGGCCCCATTCCGGTTTTTATTGTCCTGACCAGCTATGAAGAATTTCAGCTGGTGCGTACTGCCCTGTCCTATCAGGTTGCAGATTATCTGGTAAAGCTGGAACTCGATCCCGCCTCTTTAGCCGAATCTGTTTCCAGAGCCTTAAAACGTCTGGAAGAAAAAAAGGCCAGCGAGGCTTACAGGGCAGCCGGCGGACGGCCTCTTCTGCAAAGCTATCAGGACAAATTTTTCCTTCGCCTTCTTCACAATCTATTTGACAGCGAAGAACAGTTCGCACTTCAGGTGGCAGATCTGAAATTAAATTTTACAGACTCTTGCTATCTGGCTTCCCATTGTGAGATCCACGAATCGGAACATGCTAAAATGAATCACTCCCAGCTTATGAATCTGTATTCCAGCAGCCTGCAGATGATTCGGGAAATCCTGTCCCGTTACCTGTCCTGCTATGTGGTTTCTCTGGATTTAAAACATTTTGCCCTGATTTTTCATTTTCCTTCTATTGAGGAAACAGACTGGGCGCAGATTTCCAGCGCTCTTGATAATGCATGCAGCATGATTCACAATTACTTTAACGTCTGGCTCTCTGCCGGCATCGGCTCCACTGTCGATCAGCCTTTGCTGATTTCCCGGTCTTATCAGGAAGCCAGACAGACGGCTGCAAAAACTTCTCCTGAAAAACCAGTTGCTTTTTTTCAGGATGCTGATGAGGATGCTGATGCTTTCCGCAACTATTTTAATATGTCTGTCTTTAAAGAATCTATCAAACAGGCTTTTGAAGAATTTGATACCGATGTTCTGGAAAACACCATTGATGAAATGTGTCAGTTATTTTCCTCCAGTTCCTGCCGTCTTTTGCAGGCTGTAGACGGAGCATGCAACATTCTCTATCTGGCCATTTCTCTGCTTCCAGACGGCGAAGATACAGTGGCTGAAATTTTTGAGGATGTACCGGACGGCTACCGCTCCATTTATCAGGCAGCCACTGCCCATCAGGTTGTAGAGTGGCTGGAAATCCTGAAAGAAGGGCTGTGCCGCGTCCTTTTGTCCAAGCGCAAGTCCTATAAGGACAATGTAATCACAAATATTCAGAAATATATAGAAGTTCATGTGGAAGATCGGCTTCTTTTAAATGAGGTGGCAGGTGTGTTCGGACTAAGTCCCAACTACTTAAGTTCCCTGTTTAAGAAAACCTGCAACATCGGTTTCACAGAATACGTCACGCAAAAGAAAATCAGCCTGGCCAAGACCCTTCTTCTGGAAGAAAATCTGAAAATCTATGAGGCTGCTGACCGGCTGGGCTTTGAAAGCGCCTTTTACTTCAGCAAGGTATTTAAAAAAGTAGAGGGGATTTCCCCCAGAGAATTTATCCAACAACATACAGAGGAGGATTTATAATGTTTTCTGAAATTTTAGACCGTTGGACCAGAACACAGGATGGAAACCTGAAATTACTTCCCTTTCATCCTTACCCGAAAGCATCAAACCGCAGTGCATGGAACCGGATTCCGTCATCTGTTAAGACCCGCCTGATAAAAAAGGGCGAAGACTTTCTTCACTTCCAGTATCCGGCTCTTTCTGCTACTGACTTTATGGACTTTGTCCGCACAGGAAACAGAGAGCGCTATCAGGAACGTCTGTTTAACCGCCGCCTTGCCTTCAATCACCTTGTTCTGGCAGAATGTGCAGAGCATGAAGGCCGTTTTATGGATGATATTGTCAATGGTTTTTTCTGTATCTGTGAGGAGTCCGCATGGCAGCTTCCTGCACACAACTCCTATATCCGCGATACTCCCCAGTTTATCCTTCCAGATGTAAACCGCCCAGTAGTAGACCTGTTTGCCGCAGAAACAGGAGCCATTCTCTCTACTGCCGCGTGCCTGCTTCAGGATGAACTAAACTTAATCAGTCCCTCCATCCTCGGCATGGTGCAAAGCAATCTGGAAACCCGCATTTTTAAGCCTTATCTGACTGAGCATTTCTGGTGGATGGGAGACGGCAAATCTCATATGAATAACTGGACTTCCTGGTGTACCCAAAATGTCCTGCTGACTTCTGCCTTCTGTCTGCAGTGGGGTTCTCCCTGCCTGAATATGAACAGAATTTTGGAGCAGGCATGTAAAAGTCTGGACTACTTTTTGGATGAATACGGGACTGACGGCTGCTGCGATGAAGGCGCTCAATATTTTCGCCACGCCGGACTGACTTTGTTTGGAGCAATGGAAGTATTAAACATTGTTTCCGACAATGCCTTTTCTTCTTTATATGAGGAAGAAAAAATCCGCAATATTGCCTCCTATATTTTTCATGTTCACGTAGCAGGCCCATATTATGTAAATTTTGCAGACTGTTCCCCTATTGCAGGCCGATGCGGAGCCAGAGAATTTTTATTTGGAAAACGGACGAAAAATGAAGATGTGATGACTTTTGCTGCTGCTGATTACAGAGAAAGTTCTAATCAGCTTTTTGAAGATGAGCACAATTTATTCTATCGCCTCCAGTCCGTATTCACCCATGATGAGTTAATGGCCTGGAATTATTCCCGCCCCCTCTCTTATCCGGATCTCTACTATCCCAGCGCCGGATTGTTTTTAGCCAGAGACAACCGTCTATGTCTGGCGGTAAAAGCCGGAGATAATGACGACAGTCACAATCACAATGATGTGGGAAGTTTTACAATTTATAAAAACGGAAAGCCGCTTTTCATTGATGTAGGGGTAGAAACCTACACCCAAAAAACTTTTTCTCCCAAACGGTATGAAATCTGGACCATGCAGTCCCGTTTCCACAATCTCCCTACATTCGGAAATGACAGCGGCGTAACTGCCAGTGATGATATCCCGGAAAATGCAGGGGGCATCATCCAAAAAGCCGGGGAATCCTACTGTGCCAGCCAGGTTTCTGTTGATTTAAATGGGGCATGTCCGGAGATTTCCATGGAAATTGCTCCCGCCTATGGCGACTCCCGTATATTATCCTATAAACGGACCGCCCTGCTTCATAAGAGCTGCGATGACACCGCTTCTGATAAAACTGCTGCGGCAAAGCATAAGAGAAATGATTCCTATATTCTCATTACAGATACTTATCAGGTCGATCATCTTCCGGTTTCTCTGACTCTTATGACCTATGAAAAACCGGAAATGAGCCCTGCATGTGATTTTGACTGTCAGGACGACAATTTTCCATCCCTGTGTTTAAAAATCGGCCAACTGGGTACCTGTCAGATTACTGGTGCTTCCCATGTGGAAATTACCTCGATTCCCATTACGGACACCAGACTTCAAGGTGCCTGGAAACATGAAATTTATAAATGTCAGGTGATGTTAGATTCCAAAACAAATGGACAGGCTGTAATAAAGATTTCGTAGGATATCAATCCTGTGGCAGAAACAGGGGGCCAATGCCCCCTGTTTTTATCTATTTTGCCCGAATCTCCTGTCTCATAAAAAGAATGTAAGAAGTACAGAAAGTTCCCAGCATAAATGCAGTCAGTCCTGCCAGATGCGGCCAGATCAAAAGCAGGCTCTGACCAAAGGATAAGTATCCTTCGATTGCTCCTGATAAAGACTGAACTGTCATGAGTCCAATGGTTCTGACACTGGGATTCATAATGGTAGTCACCGCCTCGCTGAACAGATAATACGGAGAGATGCGGTTGAGTGCCAACTGGCAGGAATAGTTCTTGGCAGAATTCAACAATGCTTCCATATTGGTTCCGACCGGATACATGGCATTGGCAATCACACTAACCAGCATGGTCATAAATAATGAGAAGAATAGCCAAATGGAAATAGACAACATTGCAGAAGTAGCTGCATTTTTGCAAATCACTGAAAAAAGCAGCGCAAGCCCCAGCCAAAAGCAAATATAGATGCAGGTCAACAAAAGGAACACAAAAATCCGCGCCAACTCTTCTGTCGTGGGGACAATGCCTGTTACTAGCATTCCAACAGCTCCTATGAGGATTCCCATGGAAAATACCATCATCACAATAATCGTAGTCCCAGCCAAAAATTTACCATTAATAATCGAATCTCGATAAATTGGCTGGGAAGTCAGACGGTACAGAGTCCGTTCGGATTTTTCTCCAATAATTCCGTCAAATCCCAGAGCCAGACCTACAAACGGCCCCAAAAGAGCAATAAAGGAAACAAAAGAGGGGATGGAATTGCCGCTGGCTGTATACAGTTGAAGAAACAGAAACTCCACTTCGCTGTAGGAAGTAATCACAGACAGTGCTCCGTAAAGACTGGCAAAGCTGGTCAGGCCAATTAATGCCAGAACAATTAAAATCCGTTTGCTGCGAAAATGATCCGTCATTTCTTTATGGTACAGTGCAACCAATCCCTGTCTCTGATCATAGTCTCCCTCCGGGGATTTAAAAAACTTTCCGACATCAATTTTCCTGTTCAAAATACTGGCGGTAGATTTCATCCAGCTCTCCCCCTTTCTGCTTTACTCCCAACAGAGAATATCCCTGTCCTATCAATTTTTTTCCCATCTCTTTTCGGATGTCTTCTGTTGAATCAATAATCAGAGACTGGCCTTCCCGGTTCACTGCCTTTACACTTTCCATCGACTCCAGTAGTTTAATTAAATTATCATCCACAGGATCCGTCTGGAGTTCTGTTACAAAATGTCCTTCCTTTTCAAGCTGCTGCCCCAAAGTCTCAATAGGACCGCAGGCAATCAGAGTGCCCTCTACAAAAATCCCCACTCTGTCGCAAACCTGCTGGATCTGCTGAAGCTGATGGGAAGAAATCATAATCGTTCTCTTATCTTCTTCTGCCAGTTCCCGAATTAATTCCAAAAGTTCTCTCATTCCCTGAGGATCGATTCCCAAAGTCGGTTCATCCATAATAATAACCTTGGGATCCTTCATCAAAACATCTGCGATTCCCAGCCTTTGCTTCATGCCTCTGGAATACGTTCCTGCTTTTTTATCCGCCGCTTCTGTCATACCAACCCGGTCAAGGAGGGTTTCAATCCTCTTTTCTAAAAATTCTCCCTTTAACCCGTTTAGCCTTCCGGTAAATCTTAAATTTTCCCGTCCGGTCAGGTCATTATAAAATCCGACATTATCTGGCAAATATCCTACAATCCGTTTTACTGCAATAGGTTCCCGGATGCAGTCATGGCCGTCAATCCAGGCAAATCCTTCTGTCGGCTCTGTCAGCCCCAAAAGCATTAAAACCGTTGTAGTTTTTCCGGCTCCGTTTGGTCCCAGAAGACCAAATACTTCCCCCTTTCCCACTGTTAAGTATAGATTGTCAACTGCACGCTTTTCTCCATATACCTTTGTCAGTCCGGATATTTTTATAATCGGCTCAAGTTTTGTGATTTCATCCATGATGCCACCGCCTATCTTCTGCCGTATTTCTTAAATACATAGCCTAAGCCGGCAATCAGCGCTAAAATAATAGCAACTGCCACAATTCCCCAGACAGTTGCAGTCTTTACGGTAACCCGAAAGTCTGCACTGGCAGAAGTCTCTGCAACCGATGCGGAAATGGAAGTTACATAATCTCCGGTCATAGCATCTTCACTGGGCGTAATATGGGCCACTACCTCCTTTGTTGCTCCTGCGTCCAGACTTTCAATGGTAGAGTTGTCAAATTCCACTGTCCATCCAGCCGGTGCAGATGAAGTAAGACTAATGTTTTCCAAGGTTACATTGCTGTTGTTAATTACATTTAATGTTACAGCAGATTCTTTTCCTGCCGAAGTATCCATGCTCAATAAGCCTGTGGGTGTAGTCACTTCCAATCCATAAGTTCCGGTAATATTCACATTCAAATCCAGGTTCATAGTCTCTTTGGATGAAACTGCTGTAACTGGAATCTTATATTCCCCAGCCTCTACATTGGCCGGAGGAACCACTGTCACGCTGATCCCTTGAGTCCCGGCAGAATCAATATCAATTGCTGCAATCTGAGTTGTCTCCCCTGACGGCTTAAAACTCACCTGCCAGCCGCTTGGCGCCTGAGCAGACAAACTATATGACTGTGTATCTGCCCCATTGTTTACAAGCGTTGTATTAAATGTAAAGGTAGTTCCGGACGGACCTTCCTGAGATGGATACTCTGTAGTAAAACTGCTCTGACCATATTCATTTTCACTGATAGTAAAATCCAGTACAGCCGTATCTGAGATACCGCTGTCTGCCGCAGCGCTTAACTCTGCCTGGTAGGTTCCCTCTGCTGCATCCTTCGGAATCGTCAACTGAAATGTCACTCCGGTTACGGTTTCTCCGTTAGCTGCATGAACCTTGCTGATCTGTTTTCCGCCGCCGCTGAAATATCCGTCCCATCCTTCTGGCATAGATACCGCAGACAGAGATGCATCAAAAGCAGAACCGCTGGTATTTTCCAGATTCAGACTTACAGAAACTACTTCTCCTGCTTTTACTGTAATTCCGGGATAAGCAGTGCTCAGTTCAATCCCTCCGGCAGCCTTTGCCGCAAAAGGGCACAGCAGGGTCAGCAAAAGGGACATCAATACTGTAAAAATCAGCGTATGTTTTATTAATTTGTCTTTTTGCAGTGCGCAAACCTTTGTCATAATAGTTCCTCTCCTTTAGTTCTTTTTAGTACTATCTTAAGGAGAATTTGTGCCGGAAGTATGTTTTTTGTGTGAAGAAAGTGTGTTGGCTTTCTAAAAAAAATATAAAAAGAGCGGCACATCTGCTGATGCCGGCAAACCGCAGCCAGGTCCTTTCTGATGCGGGAATACCAGTAAACCTCTCCCACAAGCCAAATGTATCTGTACCGGCATCAGGCTGATTGCCTAAGACGCAGCCCGAACGCTGCAGCAGAATATATAGAATGTCAGAATCCTCCTGTGAACGGAAGGCTAGAAATGGTAACAGTTCAGCCATGCATCTTCTTGCCCGCCTGCGGCGGACAAGAAGCGTCTGGCGTCTGAATCTTCGCATGGCTGAACTGTTACTAGAAATGTGATCCTCGCGGATCATTTTATGGCATAGGATGTATTTTCCTATAAAATAAAACAGCACCATCCCGCACTTGGATGATGCTGTTAGTATAGCAAAGTTTATTTTGTTTTTCAAAGTCTATAAATGTCGAAAAAGGTCTATTAAAGTCTTTTCTCAAAAACCTGCTGACAGAATCGCAGCAGGTCAGCCGTAACAGCCCCAATCCGTCTTATATGTCAGATGCCTGTTTACATCAGCTTTCTAAACAGTTCTTTTAAATCTTCTACGCTGGTATCCTTTGGATTTCCAGGGCGGCATGCATCTGCATATGCAGATTCTGCCAAGAAGGTTAAATCCTCTTCCTTTAATGCCTCTAATTTAGATGGAATTCCCACATCCTGAGAAAGCTTCTCTACTGCTTCCACTGCGGCTTTGCGATACTCCTCCTGAGTCATGGCATCAACGTCTTTTACTCCCATTGCCCTGGCGATTTCCTTGTATTTTTCACCTGTACACTCCGCATTATACTCCATAACAATTGGAAGCATCATTGCGCAGGCCACGCCATGAGGAGTGTCATAAACAGCGCCTAATGTGTGCGCCATGGAATGGGCAATTCCCAGACCTACATTGGAAAATCCCATACCGGCAATATACTGTCCAAGAGCCATTCCCTCGCGGCCTTCTCTGGTTCCCTCTACTGCCCCTCTTAAAGATTTGGAAATAATCTCAATCGCCTTTAAATGGAACATGTCTGTCATCTCCCAAGCAGCCAGAGTGGTGTATCCTTCAATCGCATGGGTCAGAGCATCCATACCCGTAGAAGCAGTCAGTCCCTTCGGCATGGAGTCCATCATGTCCGGGTCTACCACTGCAACAATGGGCATATCATGGGGATCTACGCAGACAAATTTTCTCTTTTTTTCAACATCTGTGATAACATAATTGATGGTTACCTCTGCTGCTGTACCTGCTGTGGTTGGAACCGCAATGGTCGGCACGCAGGGGTTCTTAGTGGAAGCCACGCCTTCCAGGCTTCTGACATCTTCAAATTCCGGATTTGCAATAATAATGCCGATTGCCTTTGCAGTATCCATAGAAGAACCGCCGCCGATTGCCACAATATAATCTGCCTCTGCTTTCTTAAAAGCAGCTACACCATGCTGCACATTTTCAATGGTAGGATTCGCCTTGATATCCGAATAAATTTCATAGGCCAGTCCGGCTTTATCCAAAACATCCGTTACTTTTGCAGCCACTCCGAATTTGATTAAATCCGGGTCTGTGCAGATAAATGCCTTTTTAAAACCATGCGCCTTTGCCTCATTGGCAATCTCACTGACAGCGCCCTGTCCATGATAGGAAGTTTCATTTAACATAATTCTGTTTGCCATAACGAATCTCTCCTTTTCTTTTTCGGCAAATTCTTCGTCTCGCCATTTTGTTATTATTTTGTACTCATTCCAAACGGCACAGAATCATTCTGGTTTTCTCATCCAATTTCCTGCCGTCCTGAACTTTTCCATTATTTTAACAAATATATACAAAAAAAGAAAGTTACACTTTTCTATTTTTGTCACTTTTTCGCAGCAATTCAGAGATTTCTATGTCAAACTAATCCTAATTGCCGAAACAGTTCTGCGATTGCCTTTGGCATGGCCTCCACCAGAAGCTTTGCCATCTCTTTTGGTGTCTCCTCCATTCCCCCAAGCACCCATTTTACAGTCATATAAATGGACCCCTGACAGTACATTTCCAGCAAAAAGCGGATTTTTTCCTCTGGCTCCCTGCCTGTTTTTTCCCTGATTCTTTCCGTATAAAACTCCAGAATCAGCTGGAAATCATGGCCTTTCAGCGAATTGTAATCATCTGAACGGAACGCTCCGGCAAAAAATATCCGTTCTTTTTTTATATACTCAAACTTTTTAACCAGCCCTTCATATACGGTTCTTCCCTCTCCCATATGGGCGAATGATTCCTGGAGCAGTTTATCAAAATACCAATTAATCAAATCGTATTTATCCTGGAAATTCCGGTAAAAGGTCTGTCTGGTAACCTGGCATGCCTCCACGATTTCTTTCACCGTAATTTTGTCTACGGGCGTAGTCTTCATACACTCCTTTACCGCCTGAGCCAGACGATACTTTGTTTTTTCACCCTTTTCAGAAATCCCTGCCATTGTTCCCTCCCCTTTCCAAGCTCTTTTTTCAATTATACTGTCTCCATCTAATCTTGACAACCTCACAAAATCCTGTAAGATATTGTTAGGCAGCAGATTGAAGCTGTTATAGCCAAACTGCTGCAGTAACTGAACATAACTTAGCCGTTCTTTGACGGCAGAATGGAGTATACATAATGGAGCACGCAGTTGTCCGTATAAAAAAAGGGGAAGGCCGTTCTTTAAAAGCCGGCGGCGCCTGGATTTACGATAATGAAATTGACCGCATAACCGGTAATTTTGAGAATGGAGACATCGTATCCGTAGAGGATTTTGACGGTTATCCCATGGGCTGGGGTTTTCTTAACACCAATTCTAAAATTACGGTCCGCATGATGTCCCGCAAAAAAGATGCGGTCATTGATGAAGCTTTTATTGAAATGAGGGTACGCAATGCCTGGGAATACCGCAAATCTGCTGTGGACACTTCCAGCTGCCGGATTATTTTCGGAGAAGCAGACTTTCTGCCTGGCATTGTCATTGACAAATTTTCTGACGTATTAGTAGTGGAATCCCTGGCTCTTGGAATTGACCGTTTAAAACCGCTTATTATAGAAAAATTAAAACAGATTCTGGCCGAAGATGGTATCCAGATTCGCGGAGTTTATGAACGAAGCGATGCAAAAGTCCGTCTCCAGGAGGGAATGGAGCGGTACAAAGGCTTTATTGGCGAACCATTTGACACCAAAGTAGAAATCTCAGAAAACGGAGTCCGTTATTTGGTAGACGTAAAAGACGGACAAAAAACCGGGTTTTTTCTGGATCAGAAGTATAATCGTCTGGCAATTCAACGTCTCTGTCCCGGCAAAAAAGTACTGGACTGCTTTACCCATACCGGATCCTTTGCCTTAAACGCCGGAATTGCAGGCGCTGCTTCCGTATTAGGCGTTGACGCTTCTGAACTTGGCGTTGCCCAGGCAAGAGAGAATGCAGAGTTAAACGGGATTTCTGACCGCGTCTCTTTTGTCTGTGCAGATGTGTTTGATTTGCTTCCGAAATTAGAGAAAAAGGGGGAACAGTTCGACGTGGTAATTTTAGACCCGCCTGCTTTTACCAAGTCCCGCAATTCCATCAAAAATGCCGTCAAGGGTTATCGGGAAATCAACCTGCGCGGCTTGAAGCTGGTGAGGGATGGGGGATTTCTGGCAACCTGTTCCTGCTCCCACTTTATGTCTCCGGAATTGTTTACTAAAACCATCCGGGAAGCCGCTGCCGGAGTCCATAAACGTCTCCGCCAGGTAGAGTACCGTACCCAGGCTGCAGATCACCCGATTCTCTGGGCAGCAGATGAATCTTACTATTTAAAATTTTATATTTTCCAGGTTTGTGAGGAGAAATAGCACTGCCGAAGCTTCCTGTATCCGCCTGTCTCTGTCAATAGGGTCTGGTATCCGGAAGGTTTTTCTCCTCATAGATAGTCCGTATCCGTTTCAACTGGGGCATTGTGTCCATAAAATCCTCTAAAACCCGCTCAAACAGTTCAAACATCTCCGATTTTAATCGGTTCTGGGATTTTAAGTACACTTTATAGCAGTACAGAACCGGCGGTGGATTTTTTATCTCCAGTGCCTGTACCTGGCCAGTCCGGGTCAGTTCTTCTGCAACTGATACCGGCACAATGGCCCACTGATCAGTCCTCGTCAAATACTTTGGAATCGTGAACACAGAATTAATGGAGATATCCGCCATGGATTCTGACCCAAAGGTCTCATCGTGCCATCTCATAAAATCGGCTCCCCAGGAACCGGCCAGATCAATCTCTCTTTTCCTGTCCAGACGCTCCAGATCTATTTTTCTGTCTGTATAAACACACCTGCTTGATACGATCAGACGAAATTCTTCTGCAAAAAACGGCTCAATTACGAAATTGCGGTTTTCCTGGGGATTCCTTAAAAATGCAATATTAATGTGACCGCTCTCCAGAAGCTGATAGAGTTCCTCTGTGGTATGGCTTTCCAGGCGAAAGGTCATTTTTCGCTTTGTCATGGATGTATTGTTCTCTAAAAGTTTATTGAGCAGCTTATAAAAAATGCTGTCATTCATGCTTGCATGACATCCAATGCTGAAAATGGCTTTGGAACCGCTTCGGCAAAATATCTCAATCCGCTCCCAAAGCGCCTCATACTCATAGGCCAAAGGCAGAAATGCTTCCCCGTCATTGGTCAGTTCAATAGATCTGTGACCCTGACGCCGAATAATCAGGCGCACTCCCAATTCTTCCTCCAGGACGCTTAGACGGTGGCTGACTGTAGACTGGGTTAAAAATAATTTTTCCGCTGCCTTTGATATACTGCTGTATTTTACTATTTCAAGAAATGTTTTTATTTCCCAATGTGTCATAAATTTCTCCCAATTACGTTTATAGATTAGTGAGGGGATTTTTCATCCAATTTGAAATTATCTGATTTTTATCATAATACTTTGTCTTTGCAAAGTAAACAATCTTCATTATTTTGTAATATTGAATTATTCCTCTAATTCGTAAATATATATCGAATTTTTCTATGTTTATGAATATTTTTTAAATATTTCCAAAAAAATCCAGCTTCCATATCCGGTAGTAACGGTCTAAAAACAATTCCCGGAAAAACAGGTTTTCCAGGAATCATCTCTTATCGTTTTCCCAGTGCATCCAATATTCCCTGAATACTTTTTTCTTTTACCTGTATGGTCAAATCCGGCTCATGAATATGCTCTAAATAATGGGCGTCCGAATTGCTGATAATGGTACAGGTTTCTAAATAGGGGTTTTCCCTTTTCAGCCTGTGCAGATTTTTTAGATCTTTTAATTCTGCAGCGGCAAACTTACTGTCCGGCGGCACAAATCCCAGATTGGCAATCAGACTGTTTGCAGGCTTATCTATATGGGCAGGAATCATCACTCCTCCATAAGGATACAAAAGATCCCACAATCTGTCAAAGGAAATATCTGTACTGTTAATCAGAAGATTTGTCTCTTCTGATTCCACCTGATCATGCAGGTTATAGATCTGCTGTTTTCCAAAGATTCCCGGATGATTCGGATACTTCATCAGCTTTTCATACACATATGCGTCAAAGTTTAGGGCCGATTCCAGTGTAGGAAACAGGCAGACTGCATGAACTTCTTCTGAAGTTGTAATCTCCATTCCAGGAATTGCCAGAACTCCATACTCCTTTGCCGAAGCCATCAGCGCCGGGCAGTTGCGGCAGGAATTGTGATCCGTTAGGGCAATCACATCCAACCCCTTTACTACAGCCATGCCTGCAATGTTGGCCGGAGTCATATCCTCATCTCCACAGGGAGACAGGCAGGAATGAATGTGCAGATCATAGGTGAGACTAACCATACAAATCCCCCCTTATGATTCTGCTTCCAATGCCTGATAGATTTCCAGTGCTGCGTCAAATACTGGTTTATCTGTTTCTAAAAGCGTAATCCCCTGCATCTTTGCCTTCTGCACCCCATTTTCATCCATATGGAATCCCTCTGCTAAAATTACGCAGGAAACATCGGCTAACGATGCAACTGCCAGAGTGTTTAAATTGGCCATCACTGTCACCCAGGCGCAGCCCGTCGGTGCCCGCCCCATGGCAATGCTTAAAAGATCACAGCAGAATACTTTTTCTATCTCCCGGCCCATGCTGTCCCCTTCATTTACCAGCCGGGCAATCTGTCTGTCAATTAATGTCTGAACCGTCATCTATTCTTCATCCTCTCTGTTATCCAGCACTGCCATTTCTTCCGAAATCCGCTGAATATAATCTTTCAGCAAATTTACGGTTTCCTGGCCGCTGCGCCCTGTGTCAGCCAAATCTCCTGCCAGCACTGCCACTTCTTCCGACAGTTTGTGAAGATTTTCCCTTAAATTGTAAACACAATCGGTTTCCTTTGCTTCCCCTCTTACAATATCTTCCGCCAGCGCTTTGCAGGTAGGAGCGCCGCAGGAACCGCAGTCCAGCCCCGGCAGCTTTCTGCAGAGACGCTCTACCTGGTTAAGCCTGGAAAAACTTTCCATCATATTATTTCCCAGACGGAATACCGGTTCATACTGGACTCCCATCGTCCATGGAATCACGCTCTCCGCCTCTTCCTCCACATGACTCCTGGCCACTGGCATATATTTTCTGAGACGCTTTAATTTCACCTCTGCCACATAGGGATTTTCTACGGTCAAAACGCCTCCGACGCATCCTCCCGGACAGGCGCTCAATTCTACAAAACGGAGATTATTAAACTTCTGGTCCTCCAGATCTTCCAGCACCTTAATGACATTTTCAATGCCATCCGCTGCCAGATAGTTCTCAGTAAACAATCCGCTGGCTTCCCCGCCTGAACGTCCCCAGCTGATGCCGATTTTCCCTGCAGTCCCGATTTCCAGATAGTCATCCTTTACTGCCTTCATTCTGGATAAAAGCTGAGGATAGACCTCTTTAATTGCCAAAACACAGTCTACCTCGCTTTTTTCCGTCCCCAAAGGCGCTTTCACATAAGTCACTTTAGACGGGCAGGGCGAAATAAACACAATCCCAATCTTTTCCCTGGGAAGTCCGGTAAGCTTTAAAGCCTTCTCTGCTGCCAGAGCCGCCGCTACTTCTACTGGAGGATTTAGGGGAAGCATATGCGGAATTAAGTTAGGAAAGCGAACCCTGATCAGGCGCACGACGGAGGGGCAGGCTGTGCTGATGACAGGCAGGTTTTCCTCGTGGAAAGATATGTATTCCCTGGTGGCCTCACTGACCAGTTCCGCTGCCGCGCTGACCTCAAATACGTCATTAAATCCCATCAAAAGCAGGGCGTTGAGCACAATATTGACATCATCCAGATTATTAAACTGGCTGTAAAGGGACGGTGCCGGAAGGGCTACCGTATAATCATATTTTTTTAACACGTCCAGTTTGTCGTAAACCGCATGCTTTGCATGGTGTGGGCAAACCCGAATGCATTCTCCGCAGTCAATGCAGAACTTGCTGTTAATCTGGGCCTTTCCTCCCCGCACGCGGATGGCCTCAGTGGGGCACCGCTTAATGCAGTTAATGCATCCTTTGCACAGCTCCCCGTCCAGACGCACAGAATGGTAAAATTTATCCATTATATCATCACCGCCATTGTTATCCTGGTTCCTTCCCCGATTCTGGTATCAATTTCCATGGTATCGGTATATTTCTTCATATTAGGCAGTCCCATACCGGCTCCAAATCCCAGAGAACGAACCTCATCCGGAGCAGTGGAATAGCCTGCCTGCATTGCCAGCTCCACATCCGGAATGCCGGGACCTGTATCATCTAAAATCATCCGGATCTGTTCCGGCGTAATCTCAACTGTAATGATTCCTCCATTTGCATGAATGACCATATTAATTTCTCCCTCATACATGGCAATAGCTGCCTTTCGGATGGCTTCTGGACTTACTCCCATCTGTTTCAGTTTCTTTTTTACATCACTGCTGGCTTCTCCAGCCCTCGTAAAATCATCTCCGGAAATCTCATATTTTAAAACCAGAGCTTCTTCCATCAGATTGCACCTCCTCCAAGGCCTGCCTTATAAAGCATGCCGCAGGCTGAAAACATCCTGTGCCCAGTGGCCAGCACCACCAGATTGCTGTCTTTTGCCATCTGAAGAATGGTCTCATCCGGCTTTTTTCCTCTGACAAAAATAATACATACGATATCCAGCATTTCCGCTGTACGGATTACCTGAGGATTGCAAAGGCCCGTCAGCAAAATGGAATGATCCTTGGAAAATGCCAAAACATCACTCATCATATCCGATCCGCAGGCGCTTTTGACCTCTTCGTCCAGTCTGTCTTCTCCCACCAGGACTCTTGCACCCAATGTCTCCATGGCATCTCTTACTGTCATATCCAGTCCCCCTTTTTCACTGTAAACTTCCATATCAAGAATACCATTATTTTTATGAATTATCAACAAATATTGAAGGGGTGATTTTTTCATATTTTCGTTTTTTTGTAGATTTTTCATCAGCCATGTGATAGAATATACTCTATAATGTCCAAACGATTTTAAACTTGAATAAGGAGGTTACATAATGGCTTGCAAAAAAACAACTGTCCCGTTTTCCGGGACAAAAGAGCAGGAGGCGGCATTAAAAGAAACCATTGCCCAGCTCAAAGACACACCAGGATCCCTAATGCCCATCATGCAGAAGGCTCAGGAAATCTATGGTTATCTTCCCATTGAAGTACAGACCATCATTTCTGATGAGACAGGGATTCCCCTGGAAAAGGTTTATGGAGTGTCTACCTTCTACGCTCAGTTTGCTTTACAGCCTAAGGGCAAATACAAAATTTCCGTCTGTCTTGGTACTGCGTGTTATGTGAAAGGATCCGGCAATATTTTCAGTAAACTGGAAGAACTTCTGGGCATTACCAATGGAGAATGCACTCCTGACGGCAAATTTTCCCTGGATTCCTGCCGGTGTGTAGGCGCCTGCGGTCTGGCTCCCGTTATGATGATTAACGACGAAGTTTACGGACGGCTGGTTCCTGATGACATCCCCGGTATTTTAGCAAAATATAATTAAGCCTATGATGACAGAAATTTCCTTAAATGTTTTGGATATCTCCGAAAATTCCACCAGGGCCGGAGCATCTCTGGTCAGGATTACCCTTGCGGCTGACACATCGGCAGATACTCTGACTCTGGCCATTGCAGATAATGGGTGCGGTATGAGTAAAGAACAGGTTTCCAATGTGACAGATCCTTTTTTTACCACCCGGACTACCCGCAAAGTCGGCCTTGGCATTCCTTTTTTGAAATACGCTGCCGAGAGTACTGGGGGAAGTTTTTCCATTCAGTCCGAGTTAGGAAAGGGAACTGCCATTACAGCAGTGTTCGGCCTTTCCCATATTGATCGAATGCCACTGGGGGATATTTCCAGCACCATCCACACGCTGGTTCTCTATCATCCTGATACGGATTTTGTATACACATACCAGTACAATCAGGCGTCCTTTACCCTGGATACCAGACAATTACGGGAAGTTTTAGGAGATATTCCTTTTGATACCCCGGAAATATCCCAGTACATTTTGGAATATCTGACAGAAAATAAACAGGAAATTGACGGCGGAACACTCATCTGACCGCCCGTTTATATTCTCTGCTGCCCGGCAGCAGATACAGATTGGAGGATTACTATGAAAAGCCTTGCTGAATTAAAAGCTATCCGCGACAGGGTTCAGAACCAGGTAAGCATGCGCGCCGAAGATCACAACCACATCCGCGTTGTAGTGGGTATGGCAACCTGCGGCATCGCCAGCGGTGCCAGACCGGTTTTGACTACTCTTGCCAATGCAGTTCAGGAAAAGGGCCTGACTGACAAGGTAGCAGTTACCCAGACCGGATGCATCGGCCTGTGCCAGTACGAACCCATTGTAGAAGTAATGGAACCTGGCAAAGATAAAGTCACCTATATTAAAATGAATCCTGACAAAGCCCTTGAGGTGGTAGAGCGCCACTTAATCGGCGGCCATGTCATTGAGGATTACACGCTGAATGCAGCAGATATCAAATAATAAGGAGGAAGCAGAATGTATCGTTCACACGTTTTAGTCTGCGGCGGAACGGGATGTACTTCCTCCGGAAGCCAGAAGATTATGGAGACTCTAAAGTCTGAAATTGAAAAAAACGGCTTGTCTGACGAAGTTGCCGTTGTCCAGACAGGATGCCATGGCCTCTGCGCCTTAGGCCCTATCATGATCATCTATCCGGATGCTACTTTTTACTCAATGGTCAAAGTAGAAGATATTCCGGAAATCGTTTCTGAGCACCTGTTAAAAGGCCGCGTGGTTACTCGCCTTCTTTACAAGGAAACTGTGACCCCTACCGGCAAGATCAAAGCTTTGGCGGATACAGACTTTTACAAAAAGCAGCACCGCATCGCTCTGCGCAACTGCGGTATTATCAATCCGGAAGTCATTGACGAATACATCGGTACCGGCGGCTACGAAGCATTAGGAAAAGTTCTGACTCAGATGACTCCTGATGAAGTCATCCAGCTTCTGTTAGACAGCGGTCTTAGAGGACGCGGCGGCGCCGGCTTCCCTACCGGTTTAAAATGGAAATTAGCCCGTCAGAATGACGCGGATCAGAAATATGTCTGCTGTAATGCCGACGAAGGGGATCCCGGTGCATTTATGGACCGTTCCGTACTGGAAGGGGATCCCCACGCCGTACTGGAAGCAATGGCCATTGCCGGTTATGCCATTGGCGCAAATCAGGGTTACATCTACGTCCGTGCAGAGTATCCGATTGCAGTAGAGCGTCTGCGCATCGCCATCAATCAGGCCCGCGAATACGGGCTGTTAGGCAAAAACATTTTTGATACCGGATTTGATTTTGATATTGACCTGCGTCTGGGTGCAGGAGCCTTTGTCTGCGGCGAAGAGACTGCTCTTATGACTTCTATCGAGGGCAAACGCGGCGAGCCAAGACCACGTCCTCCGTTCCCTGCACAGAAAGGTTTATTTGGCAAGCCTTCCATCTTAAACAACGTAGAGACTTATGCCAACATTCCCCAGATTATTTTAAACGGCCCGGAATGGTTCTCTTCTATGGGTACTGAAAAATCCAAGGGCACCAAAGTATTTGCTCTGGGCGGAAAGATTCACAATACCGGTCTGGTTGAGATCCCAATGGGTACGACCCTTCGGGAAGTAATTGAAGAAATCGGCGGAGGCATTCCTGGCGGCAAAAAGTTCAAAGCTGCCCAGACCGGCGGTCCTTCCGGCGGATGTATCCCTTATGAACACTTTGATATTCCGATTGATTACGACAACCTGATTTCCATCGGCTCCATGATGGGTTCCGGCGGTCTGATTGTTATGGACGAAGACGACTGTATGGTAGATATTGCCAAATTCTTCCTGGAATTTACCGTTGAAGAATCCTGCGGCAAGTGTACTCCATGCCGCATCGGTACCAAGCGTATGTTAGAAATCTTAGACAAGATTACCAAAGGTACTGCTGCCATGGAAGACTTAGATAAACTGGAAGAACTGTGTTACTATGTAAAAGAGAATGCTTTGTGCGGTCTTGGACAGACTGCTCCCAATCCAGTTCTTTCCACTCTCCGCTATTTCCGCGATGAATATGAAGCCCATATCAAAGAAAAACGCTGTCCTGCCGGCGTATGCAAGGCTCTTTTGTCCTACCATATCGACAGAGACAAATGTAAAGGATGTACCCTGTGTGCCCGCAACTGTCCTGCAGACGCAATTATCGGATCCGTTAAAAATCCTCACTTCATTGATACAGATAAGTGTATTAAGTGCGGCACCTGTATTGAGAAGTGTAAATTCGGCGCTATCTATAAGAAATAAGGGAGGAAAGAAGTATGGAGAACGTTACGCTTAAAATCAACGGCATGGAAGTCTCTGCTCCAAAGGGTTCCACCATCCTGGAAGCAGCCAGACTTGCCCACATTGAAATTCCTACCCTGTGTTTCTTAAAGGAAATCAATGAAATCGGCGCATGCCGCGTCTGTGTTGTAGAAGTAAAGGGAGCCCGTTCCTTAGTGGCTTCCTGTGTATATCCTGTTAATGATGGAATGGAAGTCTGGACCAACACCCCTAAAGTATTAGAGTCCAGAAAGAAAACGGTACAGCTTCTGCTGTCCAACCACAACCGCTCCTGTTTGTCCTGTGTGCGCAGCGGACACTGCGAGCTTCAGGAACTGGCCCGCAATCTGGGAGTAGAGGATGAGGGCTACTATGACGGTTCCGTCACCCCATCCTGCATTGATGATTCCGCTGCCCATATGATTCGCGACAACAGCAAGTGCATCCTGTGCCGCCGCTGTTCTGCAGTCTGTGAAAATGTTCAGGGAATCGGCGTGATTGGCCCCAATATGCGAGGATTTGATACTCACATCGGCTCTGCATTTGAGATGGGACTGGGAGAAACCTCCTGCGTATCCTGCGGCCAGTGTATCGCGGTATGTCCGACCGGCGCTCTGACAGAAAAGAGCAATATAGACGACATTTTTGCCGCCATTGCCGATCCGTCCAAACATGTAGTGGTGCAGACCGCTCCTGCAGTCCGCGCTGCTCTTGGCGAAGAATTTGGTCTTCCTATCGGAACCAATGTAGAAGGCAAGATGGCTGCTGCTCTCCGCCGCTTAGGATTCAATAAAGTATTTGATACTGATTTTTCTGCTGACTTAACCATTATGGAAGAAGCTCACGAATTTATTGAGCGTGTGCAAAACGGCGGTGTGCTGCCTATGATCACTTCCTGCTCTCCAGGATGGATTAAATACTGCGAGCACTATTTCCCGGATATGACGGAAAACTTATCTTCCTGTAAATCTCCGCAGCAGATGTTCGGTGCTATCTTAAAATCCTACTATGCTGCCAAGGCTGATATTTCTGCAAAGGATATTGTATCCGTCAGTGTTATGCCTTGTACAGCTAAGAAGTTTGAGATCGGCCGCGAGGATGAGGCGGCTAACGGCGTACCAGATGTTGATTACACCATGACCACCAGAGAATTGGCCAGAATGATCAAGAAGGCCGGCATCCGGTTCTTAGATCTTCCGGATGAAGCCTTTGATGACCCGCTGGGATGCTCTACCGGCGCCGGCGTTATCTTCGGCGCTACCGGCGGCGTTATGGAAGCAGCTCTCCGCACTGCCGTAGAAACTTTGACCGGAGAGGAACTTCCATCTGTTGACTTTACTGAAGTCCGCGGCACAAAGGGAATTAAAGAAGCCACCTATCATGTTGCCGGCATGGATGTAAAGGTTGCAGTAGCTTCCGGCTTAGGCAATGCAAGAGAATTATTAAATAAAGTAAAATCCGGTGAGGCCAACTACCACTTCATCGAGATCATGGGATGTCCAGGCGGCTGTGTAAACGGCGGAGGACAGCCTCAGCAGCCGGGACTAGTCCGCAATACCACTGATATCCGCGCACTGCGGGCAAACGTCCTTTATGACAGTGACAAAGCAAACCCCATCCGCAAGTCTCATGAAAATCCGGCTATCAAAGAGTTATATGACAGCTACTTAGGAAAACCAGGCAGTCCATTGGCTCACCATCTCCTTCACACCACATATGTAAAGAGAGAGGTTAATAAACACTAAAAAAGAAAGAAAACAGGCAGCGCTTAAAAACGCTGCCTGTCCTTTATTTTTTTAGTGAAATCTCTATTTATCTGTCTTTGCAAACAGCAGTAAAATCACCGCGTAAAATACTCCTAAAATTGCCCCTATTGACAGACCGCCCAGTATGCCAAAAAAGGCCGATCGCACTCCTCCGTCAATCGCTCCCATCAGTCCAAAGAGAAATGCCAGTCCAAGCATCACTACTATAGTAGTGCGCAGACAGCCTCCCCAGTTCTTACTTGTACTCACTTGCTTCTCCTTTACAGCGTTTTCCAATAGTATCTAACGGTTTGTCATTTATTATGCAACAGTTTCAGCCATGCATCTTCTTGCCAGCTTACGCGGACAAAAAGCGTCGGGCATCCGCTCTATGAAGATTCAGTCAGAAAAACTCTTATGAAAACAAGCTTTCAACGCTTTTTCCTGGCTGAATCTTCGCATGGCTGAACTATTATTTTATTATACCATTTCATCTTTCACTATAAAAGTCAAGTTTGTGTAAAACTTTAGTAAAACCAATGCATCTTATTTCCACAAGGCAGTCAGCACATGTTCTCCAGTCATGGTAACTGGTGTGTTTTCGTCCACTACAGCACCGCTGTATACCCAGCAGTCAAATTCTGCTCCCTCTTTTTCCGGCACCGGAAGCGGGCCGTAAGGTTCTCCAAAGGTAACGAAAAATTCTTCTGGAGGATTTTTGCCAAATGTGCCTCCATCCGGATCGAATTTCACCAGAACTTTTGCCGGTTTCCACTGGGCAATTAAGGTCATCTCTCCCTGCACTTTATCTGCTCCAAAACTCCATGGATATTCTTCCTCTCCGTAAATCCACCCGGTAAACTCATATCCCGGGCGCACCGGATCTTCCGGTTTTTCTACCAGCTGGCCATACCGCAGCTTCTGACTCTCGATCTCAGTACCGCCGCCTGTGTCAAAGTTTACAAAATACCCTCCGTTTACAGTAAATACCACTGTCAAAACCACTGTGGCCACAATCAGCCCTAAAATCAGTTTGTCTAAAATCTTAATGGGAACATCTTTGCTGCCATAAATCCCTCTGCCAAACCATTTTTTCTTAACCGGCGGCTGCTCCCCCTGAACGTTCTGTTTGAGTCCTTCCAGTTGTTCTTCTGACTGTGTTTTCTCTGCACTGTCTGGCAAATCCATATTTTTTATTTCTTCCATGTTGTCATCCTTCCGTAAATACATTGGGGCCGCCGCATCTAATATGCAGCAGCCCCCTTTGAAAAATACCTCTTCTGATTACTTACGAACCAGATACTTTCTCATATCAATTGCACACGCTACCAGGATAATCAGACCCTTGATGATGTACTGTAAGTTTGCGTTGATGGAAAGGAAATTCAGCGCTACGAAGATAATACGAAGCAGGAATACACCAATTACAACGCCGCTGATCTTACCAGTACCACCTACGAAAGATACGCCGCCGATAACGCAGGCTGCAATCGCATCACACTCGTAGTTCAAACCAGTATTTGCAGTATTGGAACCAATACGTGCAGACTCAATGAAACCGGTAATACCATACATCATACCAGCCAGGGTATGTACCATGATGGTAGTTTTCATAACGTTTACGCCAGATACATTTGCTGCTTCCGGGTTAGAACCTACTGCAAACATGTTCTTACCAAAAGTAGTCTTGTTCCAGATAAACCACATGATCACAACTACGATTAAGCCGAACCATACGTAGTTTGGAATCGGAACATCGCCAATCTTGCAGATACTTCCGGTTACAAAGTTCTTAAAGGAATCATCCAGACCAGACAGAGGCTGTCCGTTATTTCCATTGGCCATAATGTAAACCAGCAGGATACCATATACAATCAACTGGGTTGCCAGGGTTACAATAAATGGATGCAGCTGGAATTTTGCTACGAAGAAACCGTTGACCCAACCAACGATAGCGCCTACTAATAATACGGTTAAAATAACAACCGGAATGGGCAGCGGAGGAATGTTTGGGAACATTTTGCTTGCATAGTCTACTGCCTGCAGTAAAGATGCAGAAATACACGCCGTCAAACCAACTACTCGTCCTGCTGAAAGGTCGGTACCGGTCAATACGATACATCCTGCAATACCGCAGGCGATTGGCAGGTTTGCTGCTGAAAGACTGATAATGTTTACGATGGAACGAGGAGCCAAAAACTTAGGGTTCTGGCTGAAGGTATAGAAAATCGCAATTATCAGCAGGATATACATTGCATTATTTAGCAGAAGTTCTTTCCAGTACGTCTTTTTATCTTTACTGTCCAGAGCTTTGTAGCTTTCTATTCTTGTATTAATATTGGTCACTAATTTCATGGAATCCGGCCTCCCCTATACATATTTTGCAGCAAGAGTCATGATCTCTTCCTGAGTAGTATTCTTTGCATCCACTTCGCCTGCCAGCCGCCCGCCTGACATAACCAGAATACGGTCACAGACACCTAACAGTTCCGGCATCTCAGAAGATACCATGATAACAACCTTTCCTTTTTTGGCCAGGTCAATAATCAGCTGATAAATTTCATATTTTGCGCCTACATCAATGCCTCGGGTCGGCTCATCCAAAAGCAGAACCTCCGGATCGGTCAGCAGCCACCGGCCAAGGATAACCTTCTGCTGGTTTCCGCCTGACAAAGAACGAATCTTTGTCTCCTGGGAAGGTGTCTTGGTTCTCATGGCGTCTATGGACCACTGGGTATCCTTTTTCATAGAACGCTCATTTAAAAACGGACCAAAGACTTTATGCTTTTTTAAGCTGGAAATCACCGTATTTTCCCGGATATTTAAGATACCGAAAATACCAGTAGCGCGGCGCTCTTCTGTCAGAAGGGCAAATCCGTTTTTAATGGATTCTCTTGCATTGCGGTTTAACACTTGCTTGCCGTCCAGCTTGATGGTTCCGGATTTTCTGGTGGCAATTCCGAAGATATTTTCCAGAGTCTCGGTACGTCCGCTTCCATCCAGACCTGCCAGTCCTACGATTTCTCCCTTTCTCACATTAAATGACACATCCTTTAACAGGGAATACTGGGCGGTAAGATGCTCTACCTCCAGAGCAACTTCTCCGGGAGTGTTGTCCTTTGGCGGGAACTGATTGCCCAGTTCGCGTCCTACCATCAAACGGATGATTTTGTCCATAGTCATAGAAGATGCAGGCTCGGTAGCTACCCATGTACCGTCCCGCATGACTGTGATATCGTCTGCAATTCGGAGAATCTCCGCCATTTTATGAGAAATGTAAATGATGCCGCAGCCTCTGTCCCGAAGCATGTTAATTATTTTGAACAGATGCTCAACCTCTTCTTCTGTCAGAGAAGAAGTTGGTTCATCAAATACAATAACTTTCGAGTTAAATGAAACAGCCTTGGCAATCTCTGCCATCTGTCTCTGAGAAACCGGCATAGTGCTCATGACACGCTTCGGGTCAACTTCTATGCCAAGATCTGCAAATACCTTGTTGGTATCATCCAACATTTTCTTTTCATCCACCATGATACCCTTTTTCGGATACCGGCCCAGCCACAAGTTATCCATAACATTGCGCTTTAATGCCTGATTTAATTCCTGGTGAACCATGGCAACCCCGTTTTCCAGGGCTTCTTTTGAACTTTTGAAATTAATTTCTTTTCCTTCCAGGTAGATGTGGCCGCTATCCTTGGAATACATACCAAACAGGCACTTCATTAATGTAGATTTTCCGGCGCCGTTTTCCCCCATCAGGGCGTGAACAGTTCCTTTGCGGACTGTCAAGGAAACGTGATCCAACGCTTTTACCCCCGGAAACTCCTTACAGATGTCTGTCATCTGCAGCAAAACATCCTGTTGTCCCATTACCTGTAATCCCCTTTCTCTCGAAAAAATTAAGACGGCTGCCGCCTGAAACGACAAGCCGCCTTAACTATTTCCTTTTAACCTATCGGCATTTCGTGATTATTCACCAGTATAAGGTGCATATGGAATGTAAATCTTGTTGCTTACTTTTTCAGATACGTTGAAGTCGTCGGTATCTGCCATTAATTCCTTGCCAGCGCCTACGTTCTTAACCAGGTAAGCAATACCTTCTGCCATACCTTCTGCATCCTGCTTGATGGTACCAGTCATCTTGCCGTCAGCGATTAACTGCTTAGCAGCGTCGGTAGCATCTACGCCGAATACCGGAATAGTTACGCTGTCTTCGGTACCTAAGTTGTATCCCTTGTCATTTAATGCAGTAATAACACCCTCAGCCATACCATCGTTATTGCAGATAACTAACTCGATCATATTGTCGTTATCTTCGTTGTACTGTGCCAGGTTGGTGTTCATGTAGTTGTTTGCTGCGGTTGCACTCCAGTTGCCTTCCTGATCTACTTGATACTTATCAGTGTTGGAAGCATCAAAGTACTCTAATTCAGGCTTGCCGGCCTCGGTCAGAACTGCGTTTGCATCTTCAACGCCGTACTGGGTTCTGTAGATAGCCTCTACGTTTCCTAACTGACCCATGAACATTGCATAGCTGATCTTGCCGTCGCCGTTTAAGTCAACGGTGTCATAGTTTGCTACTACATAGTCGCCGATCATCTTGCCCTGCATATGGCCTGCTTCAGGAGCATCGGTACCAACGAATGCGCACTTGTCATAAGAACCTAATACCTTGCCTTCTTCTTCGTCAGACTCAACTGCGCGGTTGAAGAAGATTACCGGAATGCCTGCTGCAGATGCCTTGTCAACGATTGCCTGAGAAGCATCAACAGAACCGGAAGTAACGATATTTACGATTAACAGGTTTGCACCCTGGGAAATTGCAGTGTCAATCTGCTCATTCTGAGTGGTCTGGTTGCTGTTGCTGTCGTAGTTCTGGAACTTAATGCCAGCATCGGTTAAAGCCTTATCCAGAGCGGTACGTACACTGGAAATATAAGTGTCGCTGTAGGTGTAGTAAAATACTGCTACATCTAAATCAACTGCTGCTTCTGCCGGAGCCTCGGTCTCAGGAGCTGCTGTAGTATCTCCCTCTGCCGCTGCTGCGGTGGTCTCTGCTGCTGCCGCAGTAGTGGCTGCTGCTGTAGTAGCTGCTGCTTCGTCAGATCCGCCGCAGGCTGCTAAGCTCATTGCCATAATGCCGGCCATCGCCAATGCCAAAAATCTTTTTTTCATAGTAACATCCTCCTCTAAAAAATAGTGTCTTGTGATTTTTTACTATCACAAGACACATTATAACCTATCTGCTGTCAAAAGTATATACAAATATCCACACTAAGAGTACAAAATCTTATCATATCGACAATTACTCATTGAACGGAAACAACATTTTTTGACATTCTTCTTCAAACATATTATCTCTGTTTACAAGAATTGTGTCGGTTCCAATCGAATTTTCGGTTTTTCCTGTGTTTTGAATCAGGTTGAATGCTGTTTCCACCCCCAGGTATCCCATTGCATAAGGATTCTGAACAATCAGACTGTCTACCTCTCCGGTTTCTAACATTCCCACAGAAACCGCATTGCTGTCAAAAGCCGTTACCCATGTACGGTCTTTACATCCCAGATCCCGGATGGCCCATCCCACTCCCAGACTGGTCCACTCGTTAAATGTGGCAATCACATTGATCTCAGGACGCTCCCGAAGCAGTTCTTTTGTCTTTGCCCTGGCATCCTCTGTGGTAGAACGCACATTGATGGTCTCCACTGCTTTTACCCGTTCATCGCCTGCAATACACTGCCTGAAACCAGCCTCCCGCTCCTGGCCGTTGGCGGAATGGATATCATAATTGACAATTCCGATATAAAGTTCTTCCTCTTTTGCCTGAAGCGCTGCCTCTCCAGCCATATATCCGGCCTGAAAGTTGTCTGTCCCGATGCGGCAGCTAACCTGATCTGTATTGACATCGCTGTCTATCACAACAATCTTAATTCCCTTTTTGGCTGCCTCCTGAATTGCCTGGCTGTTGGCATTGTAATCTACAGCCGAAAAAACAATAGCATCTGCTTTTTCTTCCACTGCCTTCCGGATCATCTCATTCTGGGATTCATAATCTTCCTCCGAGTCCGGCCCTTCAAAACTCATCTGGATATTGTACTCTGTACTGGCAGCGCTGGCGCCTGCCTGAACGGATTTCCAGAAAGACGACTGGGTGGATTTTACAATAACTGCCACTTTTGGTTTTCTGCTGTTCTGATGAAGTCCACATCCTGTTAAACCTGCGCCTAAGGCAAGAACTGCCGTTAAGAAAACCAACACCGTGGCGTTTCTTTTATCTTTCTTCATAACCGCCCTCCCTGACTTTCGGCATTGTAATTGTCACTGTTGTTCCCTCGTCCAGTTCACTGTCTATCTGAATCCCGTACTGTTCTCCAAAATAGATTTTTATCCGGTTATTGACATTGCGGATTCCAATTCCGGTCTTGTCCCCTGCGGACCCTTCTAAAATTTCCCTGCACTGCTCCTTTGTCATACCGATTCCATTATCTTCTACGGTAAAAACCAGATTGTCCCCTTTTGAATGAACGCCAATCCGAATCTCCCCTTCTTCTACCATTCTGTTTAATCCATGGTAAATCGCATTTTCAATAATGGGCTGCAGCGTTATCTTATTGCAGTAATATTGGAGACAGTCCTCTTCGACATCAAAGGAATAGGTAAATTGTTTGTACCGGAATTTCTCGATTTTTAAGTAGCTTCTGGCATGTTCCAGTTCCTTTTCCACCGGAATCATCTCATGGCCTTTGCTGATGCTGATGCGAAACAGTTTTGCCAGAGCGTTGACCATCTCTACTGCATCCTTGGTCCGCTCTTCTTCACACAGCCACCCGATGGCGTCCAGGGTATTGTACAGAAAATGAGGGTTAATCTGAGCCTGGAGCGCTCGCAGTTCTGCCTTTCTTAGAGTAATTTCTTCCTCCCGCACCTTTTCCATCAGCTGCTGAATCTGAACTACCATATGGCCGAAGGACTGGGATAATTCCCCGATTTCCCTGCTCCCTCCTGCTTCCTCATATGTAAAATCAGAAGCGCTGTCTTCAAATTCTTCCATGGCCCCAATCAGGCGTTTTACAGGTCTAGAAATCATTTTGGAAAATACCAGACTGCTGCAGATTGCCGCAAATAAAACCAGGAGCAGAAGCGCCAGCAAAAATACTGCCACATTCTGTACCTTTTTGGTAATCAGTTCATCAACATAGCTGACTCCAACCACTCTCCAGCCGCTGTCTGCCATGGTCTGAATGGTATAAATCACATCTGACTGTTCCAGGTATCCGTCCGGACTCTTTTTTAACAGAGCCAGGTTCTCTTCTTTCAGTCCGGAAAAAATCAACTGCTGCTGGGGATGGTAGACCATATTGCCTTCCTGGTCAATAATAAAACAGTATCCATGCTGGCCAATGCCCACTTCATCTACATAATCGGCAATCTGAGAAAAGCGGAAGTCCATCACTACAATGTGTTTCTGTCCGTCCCTTGTCTCGACAGGCTGTTTCATGGATACCACCCAAGGATAATAGTCGGCAAGCAACGTCTCTACATGAGGTTTTGAGATGGAAATCTTTCCCTCTTCGTATTTCTGCTCCGGATTAAAAGACAGATTTTTAAACGGTCTGTCTTTCATCTTCCGGTTTCCGGACCAGCTCTCTAAAAGTCTTCCGGCCTCGTTATAGCAGGTCACTGCCACCACATCATTGCGCGTAGTAATCAGGGTATCTATGGCCGTATTGCGCTCTGCCGGTTCCCCTCTGTAGTACCCTTCCAGAAGCCCCATCAAATCTTTCATGTTTTTTGTATAGCTGTTTACTGTATTGGTGACCTGGGTCACTGCCTGCTCGCTGGCTGTAATGGTATTATTGCGGATCGAATTGTTGTAAACTGCCACAAATACCAAAAATCCGGCTGCAAAAGCAGTCAGAACAATTCCCACCACCATAACTGTCATAATGACGGAAAGGGAATATCCTGTCTTTGTCTTTGCTTTTTTCATACTTTTCCTTCACTCTGCCGGCGCATTGCATTGGGTGACTGGCCGGTATATTTTTTAAAACAGTAGCTGAAATAGTGCTGGTCGCTGTAACCGCACTGCTGGGAAATATCCCGGATTTTCATGGCTGTGTCCAGCAAAAGTTTTCTGGCTGTTTCAATCCGAATCTTTGTGAGCAGATCAATAAAGGTGCTTCCGGTCTCCTTTTTCATCAGGGCGCTCAGATAATTAGGACTAACCCCTATCATGCTGCTGACTGCTGACAGAGAAAGACCGGCATCGCAGTATTGCTCTTCCATAATTTGAATTGCTTTCTCACACAGGATCTGGCTGCTCTTTTTTCTCTGCTCTGCAATCAGTCTCCAGGAACACAGGCAAAATTCCTCCAGAGCGCTCCACAGCTCTTCTTCCGGCTCCCGGTCTGCTTTCTGCCTGCACACTTCGTAAGCTTCTTTTGCCTGTCTGGCCTTGTCTTCTCCGGAAACTGCGGTTAACATCCTCCCTACCTGAGAGTACAGTTCTGCCGCCAGCCCCTGTATCTGGATCCGGCTGCAAGCCACCCGGCCGGACTGAACTTTTTCCTGCTCTAAATACCCAATCAGTTCCTGCTGGTTTCCGCTGCGAAAAAGCTGAAGCAGTCCTTTTTCCAGCATTTTTACCCGCTCCAGTTCCCCGGCCCGATACGGCTCTTCATCGGAAATAAAATGAATCCGGCTTTTGCTGTTTCTGGCATAAGACATGGCGTCTAACGCTTCCCGAAATGCCCTGTGGCACAATAAAAGCTGATCTGCTGCCCGGCTGACGCCGACGCAGGCGTCCAAAGACAGGATTCGCTCCATACTCTGTGTTATATTTTCTGCCGCAATATGAAGGTATTTATCAAACCGGGGCTTTGTTCCGATCAGCAAAGACACTATGGCATCTCCTGCAAAAAAGCTGGAATAGCCAAGATACTTTTTTAGGATGCTGTCAACCGAGTAAACGTGCTCAGGACCAGTACAGTTTTTCCCGTCCGGCGTTCGGACTGCAGTGGTCATAACCACATACTGCATAGCATCTCCCCCTTTAGCCAAAAGTCCACACTCCCTGGCTCTTTCTATCAAAATACCTTCCATCTCGCCTTCTGCTTCCCCCCGTTCATCCTGATATCCAGCCAAAAGCAGAGGCATCAGAAACTCATTGACATCTGCAGTCTCCTGGTTTCTGGAGGCAAATTCTAAAAAGATCCGATCCAGCTTTTCTTTTATTTTTTCTAATTCCTCTGTCAGTTCTGCCATGGAAATCGGTTTTAGCATATAGCTGATAATATTATACTGAATGGCCTGCTGAGCATAGGAAAAATCGTCATATCCGCTTAAAAATGCAATCTGGGTAGACGGCCGTATCTCCCGAATCTGTCTTGCCAGTTCTACTCCGGAAATAAACGGCATGCGGATATCCGTCAAAAGCAGATCCGGCTCCAGCTTCTCAACCAAATCCAGGGCTTCCGCCCCGTTTTCTGCTTCTCCCACTACCTGAAACCCTATTTCCTCCCACTGAATTTTCCGGATAATGGCCCTTCTCAATTCTTCCTCGTCATCTGCCACAATAATTCGATACATGGATGCTCCTTTTATAATATACCATATCCACTAAGCTCGACAAGACCTCGCTAAGGGGACAGTATCTATTCTCACTAGACTCGTGAAATACCTCGTCAAGTGTTCCTATTATACCACAATCCTGCCTTCTTGTCCCTGTTTTCTGTTTGTGTTATACTTAGTCATAATAATCGAATGGAGGTATCCTATGAATCAACCTGCTTATGAAATTACCGGCCGCACCCGTCTCATCTGTCTGCTTGGCGATCCGGTTGCCCACAGCAAATCCCCCATGATGCACAATGAAGGATTTTCCCAGTTGGGCTTAGACTACTGCTATCTGGCTTTTCAGACAGATGAAGCTTCACTGAAGCAGACTGTAGAGGGGTTAAAGCGCTTAAACTGCCGCGGCTTTAATCTGACCATGCCCTGCAAAAATAAAATGGCCGCGCTCTGCGACCATTTGTCTCCTGCCGCCAAAATCAGCGGCTCTGTAAATACAGTTGTCAACGATAACGGCATCCTCACCGGCCACACCACAGATGGCCTTGGTTTTCTTAACTCTCTCCAGGAATCGGGGCAAGACTACACCGGCAAAAAAATGGTTCTGTTGGGCGCAGGCGGTGCCGGAACTGCTATCCTGGTTCAGGCGGCTTTAGACGGCATGAGAGAAGTCTCTGTGTTCAGCAGAAGTACCAGTCCCCTCATCGGCCGTACCAGGCAAATCGCAGATACCTTAAATGAACAGACAAACTGCCATGTCCGCCTGTTTAACTATGAAGAGGATATACTCCGGCGGGAAATCGCTTCCGCCCAAATTTTAACCAATTCCACCAATGTGGGCATGGCTCCCCATACAGAGCAGTCCATTCTCCCCGACTCCTCCTATTTTCATAAGGACCTGTTTGTCGCAGACGTGATTTATAATCCTGCCGAAACCCGTTTTTTAAAACTAGCCAGGCAGGCAGGCTGTCAGACCGTCAACGGACTCCCCATGCTGCTCTACCAGGGTGCAGAAGCTTTCCGGATCTGGACAGGGGAAACGCTTCCTGTAGACATTGTCAGAGAAAAATATTTTCAGGTAGCAGTTCAGCCCTGCGAAGATTCAGATAAGAGAAATCGTTGAAAGCTTGTTTTCATAAGAGTTTTCCTGGCTGAACCGTTACACTTTCAGGACTAATATTTACTGATATTTTCGCTTAAATCCAGCAAAATCTTTGCGCCTGGCTTTAAAAAGCGAAGAATCTGCGCCATATCTTCTTCCGGAATTCCTACGCATCCCGCGGTCCCGTATCCGTTTGTGCAGTGCAGAAACAGTGCGGAACCCAGGTGGGGAGTTCCGGATAGATTGTATCCCATATCCAGACAGTAATTATATACATCTCCATAGGCAGATAAATGCTCTGACTTCCCCTTGTCAAACGGCTCTGTCATAACTGCCGTATCCACAAATTGATTGTAATGCAGCGAATTGCTGTCCCCTACCCAGTAATGCGTGGGCGTTACATGGGTATATGGAAGGCTGGTGCCTGGATTTTCCTTATTTCCAAATACCATGCCTGCTGTATAAAGTCCTACTGGAGTCTTTTCATCTCCTTCCACCTGTTTTCCCATGCCGTTTCTTCCCATGCGGCCCTCTGTGTCTACAAGTGCTGTCCATTCCCAGGTGTCAGGGTTTGTGCCTGTCTGATTTTTCTGGTACAGGGTCACTCTGGCATAAGTCCCATCATGACCTGCAATCACAATCATCTGTTCCACATCTTCAGCTTCGGCTGCATGCAGTTTCCGGATATCATATGTCAGTCCCTCTAAAGAATCCACTGAAACTCCGGGTAAAACGGTGTCCGGCTGACTCTGCTCCTGGCTTTTTGCTTCTGCTGGTTCTGCAATTTCCGCTGCTTTTACTGTTTCCATCGTTTCTGCTGGTTCTGTCTCTTTTGCCGCTTCTGCACCACTGTCTCTGCGGATTACGCCTTTCCTTTCTGCTGTTATGGGATTCCCCTCTGCCATACCCGGACCTTCCTGACCGGCAAAGGATGTTCCTGCAAAAAGCAGAGCCATCACTGCGGCTGCTGCCCCTATCTTCCAGTATCTGCCTGTGTTCTTCATTCAAATCCTCCTTTTTCATTCACTGCATCGTTTCTTTCCCAGACACATGTATCCGCCATGCATCTTCCGAAACATGTATCCGCCATGCATCTTCCAGAACATCCAAAAGAGCAACACTCTTTTGGATGTTCCGGAAGCGGGCGCATGCGCCCTATGTCAATTATCAGGAGAATCTGTGTCTGTAAGCCAGCTTACTTCTGCAGATTCTCCTGATAATTGACGCATAGCTTATTTTGAATTGTATTATACCATCCTTCTGCTGGTTTATCTATCCTTTTTTCACAGGCCCATTCTGACAAACTGTTCTTTGGGGCTGTCATTTTCTGTCATCATCTTTTTCATCAGTTCCTTCATCCGCTGTTCTTCTTTCGGGTTTGTCAGCGGACAGTTCTCATCCGGATCCCTTGTAAGGCAAAACAGCATGGTGGAGTAATCCGCCTGGGAAACAGGATTTCTGCTTGGAAGTTTTAAAACCGGAATCCCTTTTGTGAAAGAAAATGGCGGGGAAAGTTTCATTTCCTTTAGAATCTCATCCTGAATAAACGCTCTCCTTCCCCCATGACAGGTAGGCATCAGGGTATATTCATATCTGGGACTGTTTCCGGAAATAGGACTTCTCATATACACCCAGTTTCCATCTGTGCAGCAGACCTGTCCTCCAAAAATGCCAAACAATGCTCCTTCCCGCACCGGCTGGTCCTTTTCCAAAACAGGGCGCAGCGGCCTTCCCTCCATGTTCGGAAAAAGAGGCTGGCCAAAATACTCCAAAAGTGTTGCAGGAAGGTCGATGGTCTGCACCAGCTGACTGGTCCGCACATTCTGTCTCCGGCTTCTGGGATCCCATATAAATAAAGGCGTATGAGCAACCTCTCCGTAAAATGGGCAGTGGCACTTTGCCCACTGCCCATGTTCTGCCAGAAGAAATCCATGATCTGTATTGACAATGAGCATCGTATCTTCCCAAAGCCCATACTGATCCATGGCATCCAGAATTTTTCCCAGATTTTCATCACAAAGTTTTAATAAAGCCCCGTACTGATTCCTCATATGGGCGATAAACTCTGGGCTGTCCTCTTCATTGACCGGCCGGTAGTCCGGCCAGTCGCAAAATGGTCCCTCATAGGAATCTGAAAACAATTTCTGGTACTCTGGCTGGCAAAAGAATGGCTCATGGGGATCAAACGTTTCGATCTGAAGAAACCAGTTGTCTTTTTTGTGATTGGCGCAAAGAAATTCCAATCCCTTTTGGAATGTACGGCACTGAGACTGTTTTTCCTTATCCTTCATCACTGTCCGATTGGCAAAATCCTGGCCCACCCAGTTGTCTTTCGGATCTCCGCATACATTTCTGGCCGGCTCTGGTCCTCCCGAAAAACCTACAAGCGGCTGCCAGTTGTCTCCTTCCTGTCCCCGCACACACTCCCAGGTAGTGTAGCGCTGATGGTAAGTGGCCCCTCCGTCTTCCCAATAGTGGTAGTGATCGCTGACCAAATGGGTGTGGATTCCTGCATCTTTTAACTGCTGGGGCATAGAATCGTCAAATGGCTCTAAAGGCCCCCAACTGCGGTGCAGAAAATTATAACGTCCTGTATGCAGTTCCCGTCTGGCCGGCATACAGGGCATACTGCCTACCCAGCAGTTGTCAAAGGTAACAGCGTGTTTTGCTAAACGCGAAAAATTCTCTGTATAGGTCCAGCCACACCCATATGGACTGAGCATATGGCGGTTTAATGAATCATACATCACCATAATTGCTTTCATGAAAATCCCCTCCATTTTCCCATTTCATAACAGTCAGCTTCCATTTCTCCGGTATTCATATGGGCTTACGCCGTATTTCTTTTTAAATGTGGTTGAGAAATAGCTGGCATTGTAATACCCTACCTGCTGAGCAATGGTCTGCACCCGCAGGGCGGTATTTTCTAAAAGCTGTACTGAATGCTGCAGCCGTACATCCGTCAGGTAGTTAATAAAGGTCTGCCCTGTTTCCATTTTAAAAACCCTGGAAAAATAATCCGGATTCAGATATACCTGGGCGGCCACCTGCTCCAGACTTAGCTGTTCTGCATAGTGGCCATGAATGTATTCAACTGCAAGACAGATATTTTTCGATTTCGGCCCGCATTCATCCCCTGGCAGGCAGCACTGCCTGGCTGCATCCAACATCACTTCTTGTGCCTCTTTAACCGCAGTGCACTGACACAGCTTTGCGTGCAGTTCCTCTGCGTGATCCAGAACAATTCCATTTCCTTTTGCATCAAATTCCAGAAGATCCAGTGCGTCCTGACACAGCTTTAACAACGGTTCGACTGTAAGAATTTTTAAGTCCGGCAGCCGTTCAAAAAATTCTTTTATCTGCTCATACCTCTGTACTCCCTGTATCTGGTGAAGATGCACCCGAAACTCCGTAAACGTATTTTTCCATAATTCATTTCTGCGGGACAGTTCTTTTAACGGATACCTGGGTTCATAGACCCGGTTTTCCCCTTTATAAAATCCCTCTCCCAAAGAACAGGATGCCTGCCAGACCATAAACGGAATCTGGCGCATCTCATCTGTGATGGCGCTGATTCCCACCATGCAGCGGTTCATGCCCTGAACCTGTCTGGCATACGCTGTCAGTTGTCTGGCCTTTTCTGCAATGCTGAGTGTCTTTGGAAAATTTCCCACAATCATATACACCCGATCTGTATAATCAAATCCGGCCACATGTCTGGCCTGGCTTTCTTCCGGAAACAGCAGGCCGTTTTCCTCCATATCCCACTTCCATACAGCCAGGGCAAACAGACCGTTATTGCGCCAGCGGACTCCGCACTGGCGCAGTTTTTCCAAATCATCATCACTTAGCTGTCTGGTCTGCCTTAAAATCCGGCTGATTACCGACTGCATCTGGGATATATTAGCACCGCCTGCATCGTTCTGGCCTTTTTGCATCTGAAGCTGTCCTGCCATCCGGTTTAATAATTCCTGAAGTACCTCATTTTGCATCTCTGTTTTCAGCAAATATTCTGACGCACCGTCTCTTAGGGCCTGGCGCACCAGATCAAAGTCTGAAAACGCAGTCAGCACCACTACCTTTGCCCTGGCATTTAACTCCTTTAGAGCATGGAGCAGTTCCAGACCGTCCATAACCGGCATCTTTATGTCTGTAAGAACCAAATCCGGTTCCTCCTGCACAAACATCTCCAGCGCTTCCTGCCCGTTATGGGCCACTCCGGTCAGCCGGCAAAAAGGATTTTGAGAGATGCAAAACTGCAGCCACTCACAAATCATAGCTTCATCATCTGCTACCAGAACCTTCATCCCTTGTCCTCCTTTTGTATCACTGCTGGCATCAGCAGGGTAATGGTAGTGCCCATTCCTTTGGAACTCTCCACAGACAGTCCATAATTTTCTCCGTAGTTCAGCCGAATCCGGTTGTGAACATTAGACATTCCTATGGAGCGGGCGTCCTTCATCACTGCCTGGCTGCAGCTTTTTTTCACAGCTTCCAGGGTTTCCGGATCCATGCCTGCTCCATCGTCTGTAATGGTCAAAAGCAGATTTTTCCCCTGAAAGGCTGATTCAATTACCACTGTCCCGGTCTCGCTTTTTGCTTCCAGACCATGAAAAATTGCATTCTCCACCAAAGGCTGTAAAATCAGCGGCAAAACCATGCAGTCTTTTGTGCCTTCTTCCATCTCAATTTCATAATTGATTTTTTCCCCGTACCGCAGTTTTTGCACCACCAGATATTTTCTCGTTGTCTCCAGTTCATCGCTTAAAGGAACTACCGTATCCTTGACTGCCAGGGTACTCCGAAGCAAATCAATAAACGCGCCCAGCATCTTGGCTGCCTGCTCATTTTTCCCCACTTCCACTGCACAGCGGATGGAAAATAAGGTATTGTATAAAAAATGGGGATTAATCTGCGCCCGAAGAAAGTTTACTTCCAAGTCCCGTTTCTGCTGCTCTCTTTCCTGTATACTCTCCATCAAACTGGTAATCTCAACTGCCATGTGGTAAAAGCTGTCCTGAAGATGATCGATTTCCTGCGTTCCCCTTTCCACACAGGGCAGCGTAAAATTTTGGCTTCCAAATTTATCCATTGCATCGCTTAATTCTGATAACGGATGGGAAATCCGCCTGGAAATATAAACGGATACCGCAACTGCTAACATCAATCCAGTTGCCAGAATGGTTCCGATAATCCAATAGGTATCATTTAATGCCCCCAGAATAATCCTGGTAGGACTTTCTTCCACAATGGTCCAGCCGGTTTTCCGATCCAAATAAGTGGAAAGCACATAACTTTTTCCCAGTTTTTGGATGATATTGGAGTTGTCCATTCCGTACACATTCTGCATATAATCCACATCAATAAACTGTTTTCCCAGCATCTTTTTATTAGAATGGGAAACAATAAATCCATTCTGATCATAGAGGTAAACCTGCCCGCCCTGCTCCTGCACAGAGACATATAAATCCTCCAACTGACTTTCATCAATGAGGATCAAGAGTACGCTTTCCTCTTCTCCTTGTCCCAAAAGCCGCCCTGCCGCAAACTGATAATCCGTTCTTCCTTCACGGACTGCCGAAAATGTGCGGGAAAACTCTACTTCCCCCTCTTCTCCTTCTGACAACGCTGCCAGCAGATTTTTATACCAGGGTTCATACATCCAGTTTTCAGTAGACACTTCCCCTGAATTATAGCAAAATCCATTTTCCCCTAAAAATACCACCTCATAGTCTAATCCAATCCGTCCAAAAATCTCATCATAGATTTCCTTCTGAGAATCCAGATAGGCTCTGGCCTTCTCCTGTTCCCAAAAAGACAGATCCGGCTCTAAAATCCCATGACTTTCAATCTCATGGGTATACAGGTTGGACAATGTGGTGCTGCTGGTTTTGATAATGCCTGCCCTCTCCCCAATCTGCCTTAAAACTGCAATCCGGTTGCTTCCAATCTGGCTGATAAGCAAATCCCGGATAGAACCGCTGACCAGCAGGGAAACCGCTGTAAAAAAGAGAGCGAACACAAGAAAGTAGGCCAAAAAAAGCTGGGTATGCAATTTTTTTGTGCATACTGCAATTTTCTCAAACCATCTCTTCATCTCGTGTTCACTCCCAGTTGTTCTTTCGTTGATGCTGTTATTTTATCTGATATGGTGCAAAATTTGGATTTTCTTTGATATAATCGTCGCAGCTATGGCCGGAAACTCCTTTCCCCCATAAGCCTGCCAGTCCAATCTGACCAGAACCAAAGACTGCCTCTTTTGCCCCGTCAATTTCCGGATTTACATACTTTGCAAACCAGGTTTCCAGACGCAGACGCATTTCCTGCTCCAGATTTTCAAATCCTCCCTCTTTCAGAAGATTCCTCATCTCTCCTGGATCAGTTTCCAAATCATACAGTTCATTAGGACCATACGGATATCTGGCTACATATTTAAACCGGCGTCCCCGAATCATACGGTTAGGGCCATATTCATCCATCACAACGACTTCCTCATGCTGGTCAAAATGTTCGTCTCTTAAAGCCAGTGCAAAGGACACGCCCGGCCGGTTTTTATTGTCAGAAACCTGTATATCCAGATATTCCAAAAGTGTTGGCATAAAATCATAGGCGGAAACCAGTGCAGTGCAGACCTTTCCTGCCGGAATATGTCCCGGATGCCGCACAATAAAAGGAACTTTGACAGATTCTTCATACATATTCAGAGGAAAGGTCGCATTGCCTTTTCCCCAGAATCCATGATGGCCGCAGGAAAATCCGTTGTCTGCCGTAAATACTACCAGAGTATCCTCTGCAATCCCCATTTCGTCTAATTTTTCCAGAATCTTTCCGATTCCTGCATCCATTGCCGTTACTGCTGCAAAATAACCGATTAGATTGCCCCTTTCATCCTGAGCCACCTCATCTGTCAGGTAGATGCTGTCCGGATGTCTGGGCAAATGAGGAACTGACTGAAATGGGCAGTCTTTGTAGAGATCCGTATATTCTTTTGGATGATTATTCAGCCATGGGGCATGAGGCGCTGTATAGGCTACATGGAGATAAAAGGGCTCCTCCTGCTTTTTCCTTGTATCCAGAAATTCCAGAGCATCTTGTGTAATCGCGTCTGTCACATACCCCTCTTCCCGGTAAAGTTTTCCATCTTTATACATAGGGGCATTGTAATACGGCCCGCCTCCTGATTTATGACTAAACCAGTGGGTAAATCCCTGCTGGACTTTTCCCGCAGCTCCCATATGCCACTTTCCGGACAACGCGCAGCAATACCCGTTTTCCGCCAGAGCCTTTGTATAAGAATACTGGCCTGCCAGATATTCTAAAGCAGACTGGCGCTCATCATCATCTCTCAGCCAGTCATGAACTCCATGCTGGGAAGGGATACATCCGGTCAAAAGGCTGGCCCGCGCAGGAGAACAGACCGGAGAAGCGCAGAAAAAGTTTTCAAAACGCATCCCCTGCTCTGCCAGGCGGTCAATATTCGGGGAAATAATTTCATCATTGCCGCTGCATCCAAGGGACCAGTACCCCTGATCGTCAGCAATGATAAATACAATATTTGGTTTTTTCTTCATTGGGATACCTCCTGATTATAGCAGTATGCCTGCCTGGTGTAAACTACCACCATTTAATCAAATCTGTCACCTCATTGCGCAGCTTTACAAAGTCAGGACTGGCAATGTCCCTTGGGCGGGGAAGTTCATTGTCAATGGCGCATTTAATGCTGGTAGGCTTATTGGTTAAGACCAGAATCCGCTCCCCCATATAGACTGCTTCTTCAATGTTGTGGGTAATAAAGAGAACCGTCGTTTTCGTCCGCTGCCACAGACTGATCAGCTCGTCTTCCAGATGATAGCGAAGCTGAATATCCAGCTGTCCATAAGGCTCGTCCATCAAAAGAAGATCCGGCTGGGTTGCAAAAGCCCTGGCAATCACCACTCTCTGAAGCATACTTGCAGACAGCTGATCCGGATAGTATCTGCGGTATTTAGTCAATCCTACAATATCCAGATACTCATCTACCAGTTTTTTCGCTTTTTCCTTTTCCACGCCCTTGATATCCAGACCAAATCCTACATTTTCTTCTACTGTCAGCCAGGGCATGGTGGAATACTCCTGAAAAATATAGGCAATATTGTGTTTCTTTAAATCTACCGGCTCTCCGTCCAGCAAAATCTCTCCTGCAGTGGGCTGATACAGCTTTGTCAAACTGTTTAAAAATGTGGTTTTCCCGCATCCGGTAGGGCCGACAATACATAAAAATTCTCCAGAACGCACGTCAAAGGAAATATCATTTAAAACCAAAAGGTCTCCAAATTTCTTGGTCAGATTTTTCACCTGTACCTTTGGCATTTTGTTGTCCTGCATGGTGTTTTTCTCCTTTCTTACAGCGTCAGATCCATATTATCCGTAATCAACTGGCGCAGGCGCAAAAATTCAGGGTCCACATAATCGCGGGGATGAGGCATATTGATTGTGTACTCCTCCTTAATGTGAGTAGGGCAATTGGTCAGCAAAATAATGCGATCTGCCAGAAACAGTGCTTCTTCTATATTGTTGGTTACAAATACAACAGTCCGTTTTTCTTTCTGCCAAATCCGCTGCAGTTCTTCTTCCATCATATAGCGGGTCTGAGCGTCCAGGTGGCCGAAGGGTTCGTCCATCAACATAATATCCGGCTGATTGGCATACGCTCTGGCAATTCCCACACGCTGACGCATACCTCCGGAAAGCTGGCTGGGATAACTTTTCTCAAAACCCGTCAGCCCTACTAACTCCAGATATTTCTTGATTCTGGCTTTCCTCTCCTCTGCCGGAAGATGACGCACTTTTGGCCCAAATCCTACATTTTCTTCTACTGTCATCCAGGGAAACAGGGATGTTTTCTGGTAAACCACTCCCCGGCCGGGGTCCGGTCCGGCTACCTTCTTTCCTCTTGTATATACTTCACCTTCTGTCGGCATGTCCAGTCCTGCCAAAATGTTTAGCAGTGTTGTCTTTCCGCACTGTCCTGCCCCGAACAATACCAGAAATTCATTTTCGTGAACTTCAAAATCCATTCCTCTGAGAACTTCATTGCGGCCGCTTCCATCATAGCTTTCAAAACTGCGTCCCACATTCCGGCATTCCAGAACCGCTGCTTTCGTCTTTACATTCCCTTCTGCTCGTTCCATGCACACAGTCTCCTTTCTAATGCACTGGTCAGGTTTGCCAGGATAAATCCCACAATGCCAATGGCCACAATTCCGACCATGATCTGTACTGTATTTCCTGTATTCATCCCCCGCACAATCATCCAGCCTACGCCCTCATTGGACTGAATCATCTCTGCGCCTACTACTGCACTCCAGCCGGCAGTTACTGCAATCTGAAGTCCTGCAAAAATATAGGGCACTGAAGAAGGCAGTACGATCTCAAAGAATACCTGGCGCTCATTAGCGCCCAGCATACGGGCCGCCCCGATTAATTCCGGATCCACGTTTTTGGCTCCATCATAGGTATTGACGGTAATAAAGCAAAAACATCCTAAAAAGATAATGAAAAACTTTCCAGTATCCCCTAGTCCAAACCAGAGAATAGACAGCGGAATCCATGCCAGAGGGGGAATGGGACGGATGAATTCAAAAATCGGCTTTAAAATCGCTTCTAACAGCCTGGAATATCCCATGCCCACTCCCAGGGCGATTCCGGCGATCGTTGCAAAGAAAAATGCGACCGCCACCCGGTAAAGGCTGACGCCTACATGGGCCAGCATAGTACGCTTTCCAATTGGTTCCACAAAGCTTCTGCAAAACGCTGCAAGGACCTGACTGGCCGGCGGCAGGAACATGGATGCGCCGGTAAATCTGGCTGCCAGTTCCCAGACGATAAGCAGGGATATCAGAGAAATAATGGTGTATATGACTATCAGTTGTTTATTTGAAAAACGGCTGTTTGCTGTAGAATCAATCATGCTGTCTTCCCCTCCTTACAAATCGTTTCTGCAGTCTTTCCAGAACAGTGTTTAAAAGCAGTCCTACAAATCCAATAGTCAGCATACCCACAATAATCACATCTGGGCGGCCAAGCATACGCGCCATCTGAATCATGTATCCCAATCCGCTGGTTGCCGCTAACATCTCTGCCGCTACCAGGGCAACCCAGGCAGAACCCAAAGCCAGGCGAAGTCCGGTAAAAATCATAGGAAGGGCAGTTGGAATTGCCACTTTAAATAAAAGCTGCCGGTTGGTGGCTCCAAAGGTCTTTCCGACCCACAGATGAACCTGGCTGGTACGGCGGATTCCCGTATAAGAGTTGACAGTGGCGCTGATAAACGCTGCAAAGAAAATGATTCCCACCTTAGAGGCATAGCCAATGCCAAGCCACAAAATCATTAACGGAATCCACGCAAGAGCCGGCACCGGTCGAATAATGTCAAACAATGGTTTTGCAAACAATTCAAAGCGGCGGCTCCACGCCATGCCGACTCCCAGGGGAACGCCGATCAAAACACCCACTGCATAACCTCCTAAAGCAATTTTCAGGCTGGACCAGATATTTTCAAACAGAGAAGATCCATCCGGAACCGTACCTCCAGTCAGCTTGTACCAGAGAGTATCTAAGATTTTTGCAGGGCTTGGCAGCATAACCGGGCTTACCAGATGAAACACATCTGTCACCATCTGCCAGATAAAAAGCACAAACAAAAACGAGCATACCGAAATCAAGTGATACTTATGTTTTTGAACAAACTCCTTCATTCCCTTTTCACACCTTTCCTCATGTTATGCCACTATGGAACCGACTACTGATATGCCTTTACAAAATCGGTAATCACATTGGTGTTGAATTTTTCAGTTGCACTGGCCTCCAGTTGTCCCTGCTCTACATAAAATTCTCCCAGTTCTTTTGCAAAGTTTCCAAGTTGGCGGCCTTTCCACTCATCCTTTGTAAGCCAGTTTACACGTGCCAGGTCTGCCACACAGTTCTCGCGGCTGGTTTCCATACCTGCATCCTGTAAAAACTCTACCAACAGATCCGCTGCCATATCCGGATCCTTTTCCAGAGCTTCACATGCCTCTAAGGTGCAGTCTATATAGCTCTGAATCAGTTCAGACTTGCTGTCTAAGGATTTCCGGTTGCCTACTACCATATCTACATAGCGGGTTCCCATATCTGCCAGGTTTGCAACCTGTACCATCCCGTCATTTTCCGCATCAAAGAAGGTTGGAACGTTTAAGGAAGCCGCGTCTCCCTGTCCGGCCTGTAATGCCTGATAAGCCTGGACTGTGTCCATATTTACAATATTGACATCTGTAGGCTCCATTCCCAGTTTTTCCAGCCATTTTAAAACCGTAAAATGCTGTGCCGTTCCTACCGGAGTTAAAATGGTAATTCCGGCAACCGATTCCGGACTTCCCAAAACCGTTGGAAAAGATGGATTATATCCTGTATCCTTTGCTACCGGACAATCCGGAGAAACAAATACTCCCTGTCCGTCTGTAGACTCCAGAACCTCTCCAATAATCAACTCATCATAGTTTGCCATTCCGGTAACTGCTGCCGCCCCCATGTGTCCTACATCCCACAAATCTGCTGCCAGCGCCTCATTCATGGGTGCGCCAGTATCAAACATGGTGACTTCCATCTTAAATCCTGCTTTTTCATCCAACCCGTTCTTCTGGATGTAGTAGGTCGGAAGACTGGTAATTGTCGGCATCGCAGCCACCCTGAGAACCGGCAGGTCCCCGTTTTCTCCTGCAGCATTTAAAGCAGTGTCTGTACTCCCCCCAGAATTTCCTCCACATCCTGCAAGTGATACCATTGCAGCAGATGCCAGTAACAGCGTCATTCCTTTTTTTACCTTCATAATCACGTTCCTCCTTAAAATTGTGCAGTTCCCTGCTTTTTTGTTCTTATAATGATTATACCAACCGAGCATTTTCCTGTGTTTTTGTTCTTTTTACTTTTCTTTACCACCCCTGTCCCAATTTTTTCTATTTTTACATTTCATTTGTTTTTTCGACATTTCACATCCTATTTTTATTGCAATTTCACAAATCTAAAAATATTTTTTCGTCATATTACCTGTTTTCATTTCCGAATTATCTAAATTTTACCCAAAACATACTAATAACAAAAAACCGTTACGGAATGAACAGGCTCCATGTCCTGCTTTCATTCCATAACGGTTTTTAGTGTTAATCATTTAGTGTTAATCAGAATCTATCTTTTTAATCTCTATGCATAGAGAACCGATCCATTGGATAATTCTTCAAATTTTCCAGTACCTTTCTGTCATCCGCCGCTGCGATCAGCGCATCTCTGTCCTTCTTTGCCTCATTTTCCGCCTTGTGTCTGCTGGGGCCTCCTACACAACCGCCCACACAGGCCATTCCTTCAATAAAGTCTTCCGGCAGTTTTCCTAATTTGAGAAGAAGGAGGGCCTTCTTGCATTCTGCGCCGCCGCTGCAGGCCGCAACCTTTGGCTGGATATCCTCTCCCATTTCTTTAAAGCACTGAAGCACTGCAGAAGTTACGCCGCCGCCGTTTCCAAAACGCTTTCCAAATACCGAACTTTCCTGATAATGATTCTCTTCCGGCTCTAATGTAATGTCTTTTGCCCGAAGCATAGCCCGAAGTTCGCCAAATGTCATAGCATAATCTGCGTTGTCCTTAATATTTAAGTCCAGAGTCTCGCTCTTCTTGGCAATACATGGACCGATAAATACCGTAATCACGCCAGGACGCACTGTCTTTAAATAGCGGGAAACAGCACACATCGGAGAAACGGTAGTAGACATATTTTCCAGCAATTCTGGGAAATGCTGTTTAATCATATTTACAAAAGCCGGACAGCAGGAAGTCGTCATTTTCTTGCCTTCCTTATAAGCCTCTGCCCACTCTTCTGCCTCATAAGCAGCGGTCATGTCTCCGCCTAATCCAACTTCTACCATGTCTGCAAAGCCAGCCTTCTTTAAAGCGGTCTTTAAACTTGCCATAGTAATATCTTTTCCAAACTGTCCCTCTGTAGCCGGAGCTACCATAGCCACTACTTCTTTTCCTGCCTTAATCAGGTTAATTACATCCACCAGAAAGGTCTTTGAACCGATAGCGCCAAAGGGACAGCTATGGATACAGGCGCCGCACTGAATGCACTTTTCTTCATCAATCTGACAGATGCCATACTCATCATAAGTAATGGCATCCACCGGACATACCTTCTTACAGGGTCTTTCCAGATGAGCAATGGCGTTATAAGGACATGCCTGTGCACATTTACTGCACTCCTTACATTTGGTGGGATCAATGTGCGCTCTGTGCTGCCCCATAGTAATCGCACCGAAATGGCAGGAGTTCTGGCAAGCTTTTCCCATACATTTCCGGCAGTTATCCGTTACAATATAAGATGCAATCGGACACTCTTCACAAGCTGCATTAATAACCTGCACTACATTTTTAGACTCATGTCCAATTGGGCATTGTCCCTCTGCCAGACGTACTCTTTGTTTGATAATCTCTCTCTCTTTATAAATACAGCAGCGGTACTGCGCCTGAGGACCAGGAATCATCTCATAGGGAATCTCATCCCGCTCTTCCTCCAGAGTTCCTGCCCAGGCCTTTTTTGCCACCTCATACAGAACCTCATGCTTCAAACGTAAAATTGTTGCGTCATTGGTAATCATAATTATCCTCCTGTCAGGCTGTTAATAATAAGTAACCGTAACCTTTTTTCCCATCTCTTCAATCGCATGCTTTAACTGGTCTACCAGATTCTGCCGGATTCCCAAATCAAAGGGCAGATTGGGGTTCTGATAGGCACTGTTAATCGCTTTCCCCACAAACATCTGCACTTGTGTACAATCCTCTATCAGCATTTTGGCAGCCATGGACGCCCCGTTCTTCTTATCCAGTTCCCCAAAAAACTCTTCATTGATTGTCTCATTTTTTACATACCGCCGGATTAAATGGAGAACTCTGTTTAATGTCAAAACTCCTTCTGTCACCAGATCCACACCCTCAATATATGCAATCGGCGGGATATCCGGGTCCACATATTCCATTGATACATCCAGAGGTTTATCTAACACTCTGGCCACAATGGTCGAACTGGTGCCTCCGCTGACAATCTTTTTTGCTGTATCATCAGACATGAAATCCCTTACCATCCGCTCATCATCTGCCGGATTGCTGGCCGGCCCTGTCATCAGATGCACCGGCTTGCTGTCAATAATCCGCATTACAGCAACAGTCGTATCATCGCCTGGACGAAACTGATAAAGTTCATCACAGGCATGGCACAGCGCTCCCGCCAGACGGGCTGCGGAAATCGTGCGGTAATACTCTTTTAACGCATACTTTGCAATGTCTTCCCACAGCCATCCAAAATTCAGAAGTTCCCCTACTCCTGCATGAATGGTGCCATCACTCATCAAAATTAGAGCATCGCCCTTTTTAACTTTGAAACGAAATTCATTAATCTTTTTTCCTTCTACTTCCCGAATCTTTCTGGGAATTTCCTGCAAAATTCCATCCCGGATAAAAATGCAGCCTGGATTGTCAAACTCCACCAGGTACGCGTCCCCATTGTGGAAGACCTGCAGAATGCTGAACGTGGAATAGGCCACCTGACGTACCTGACATACCGGCAGCGTCTGGACAATGGTGTCCACACACTCTTCCAACGTAGCCCCGTTTAAAAACATGGTGCCCAGAATTTTAGAAGTCAGAGTTGCCAAAATATTAGCCTTGACCCCGCTTCCCATACCGTCTGCCAGAATCATGATGTTGGAGTCCTCTGTCTCCAGCATTTCCACCTTATCGCCGCACAAAATCTCTGTAAATTTGTTCAGGCTTTTATAAGCAACATCTACGGTAATCCCCATTATCTGACCTCGCTTTCACTGCCATCCTCCAGAAGAGATCTGCACAATTTCGTCAGTGTTGTCTTGGTCTCTGCTGTAGTTTCACCAAGCAGCCCTGCAATCTCCTGCGCTACCATCATCTGTTTGTGAATGACCTTCTGAGCCAGATCAATGGTATCCAGTTTCTTGCCATACTCTTCTTTGGCCTGCTCCTCCTGCTTTGTGATGTCAATAAATGTAGCTAAAACCGCATCTTCTTTTTCTATGTAAACGATATTCTGAAGAGTTGCCAGATTGTACTGGGAATACGTCACTTTCTTGCCATGGATGTTCTGTTTTGTATCGAAAACCCACTGGAAATCAGACGGATCAAGATACTCAAACAGATAAGTATGAAGCATTTCCTCTCTGGGTGTTCCTAAATACTGTTCTACAATATTGGAACACTCTAATACCTTCATTTCTCTGTCCACAATCAGGACAATATTGGGCGAGGTTTCCATAACCAGATTTGATAACGACTCCGCCTTGCTGTGCATATATGGAATACACATGGTAAGTTCTGCCTTTTTCTGAAAAACCGCAATAGCCTTATCCCGGCATGTAGGATATCCGCAGGCGCTGCAGTTTAATTCATCCTCCGGCTTATTTTTGCCAATCATTCTTAATATCTGCTGGATTTGCTCCTCTGTCGGCATCGGATCCTCTGGAGATTTATCTTCAAAGACTTTTCCAAAAGAGATTCCCTCTGCCATCTCCTCCATCTTCGACTCATCCGGCGCTTCCTTTGGAATCGTTTCTTCCATTTTTAACTTTACTTTAAATCTTGAAATACTCTTATCATGGACGGTCGGTCCTTTAATACAGCCGCCAGCACACATATTCATCTCAATAAAGCATCCGGAAATCTCGCCCCTGACCATACTCTCGCACAATTCTATACAGTTGGCTGTCCCATGGACATAAAACTTTTTATAAGAATCCTCTTTTTTCTCTGTCGCAAGTACCGAATTCATAACTCCGCTGGTAACCGGATACAGTCGGTTCACTTTTGGGTCCAATTTCTCAAACGGGATGTCATCACAATCCGATATAGTGATCTCCTCTTCCTCCAGCCATTTCTCAATATCATTAAAATTGAGCACTGCATTAATATAATCAGGATGCCTGGGATCGGCTGCTTCCTTTTTCTTTGCAATACATGGACCGATAAATACAATTTTAGCATCCGGTCCATATTCTTTCCGAAGAATCATCCCATGAGCCACCATAGGTGAAACTACCGGAGCCATGTAAGGCACCAGACTGGGATAATAAATCTCAATCAAATCATTGATGCTGGGACAGCAGGTCGTAATAATATTCTCCATCTTTCCATCTTTCAGAAGACGGTTATACTCTTCTGTCACAAATGCAGCGCCCTCTGAAGTCTCCCTGACATCTGCAAATCCCAATTTTCTTAAAGCTCCATTGACCTGGCCCAGAGAATTATATTTTAAAAGTCCCATATAAGACGGCGCAATGGATGCCACTACCGTCTCCCCCCTGCCAATCATGTATCGGACCTTATCCAAATCGCTGACCAGCGTTTTTGCAGACTGGGGACAAACCAAAAGACAGTGCCCGCACAGCACGCACTTTTCCGGAATAATCTCTGCCCGCTCATTTTTGATCATAATTGCTTTTACATCACAGTAGCGGACGCACTTATAACAATGTTTGCATTTAGCCCCCTTAAAGTCAATTATGTTCATCCGCTACAGCCTCCCCAAAATTTCCTTTTCAAAAAAGGCTTCCACTGTTTCAGGCTGTACAGAAAACAGTGTTTTGTCCACTGTTACGCAGACTCCGTTCACACAGTTTCCGCTGCAGAATGCTCCGTTTAGGTCCACCTTTCCGGTCAGTCCATTCTGTGCCACGAGACTTTGAAGTTTCTGAATAATCTCTCTGGATCCTTTTAAATGACATGCACTCCCAATACAAATCGTTACCTTCATCGCATTTCCTCCTGTTTAATTGTAAACATGGCCATAGGCAGAATCTGCCCGATTTTTTTCTATTATCTCATATTGTGATATTATTATCAATCCTATTTTCGAGTTTTCACATACTTTCACGCACTTTAGTATCTTCTGATTTTATCCTCGCTGTCATCTGTACTTTTGTCAATGGACTTAATGACCACATAATATCCCTCATTATTTCCTACCTGGACAAACACCCGCTCTCCTGCCTTATGTTTAAACACTGCCTTCCCCAGAGGCGATTCTGTACTGATTTTATTCTCCAATGAATTTTCCCGAACAGTCGTAACAATTTTATAGGTTTCTGTCTCATCATCTTCTTCAAAATACAACTCTACCCTATTGTTCATCCCCACTTCGTCTTCCGCAGAATCCTCTGAAATCACTTTGGCAGTGTAGACCATCTTTTCCAGATAGCGAATACGGCTTTCATTTTGATTCTTATCCTTTTTTGCTGCGTGGTATTCAAAATTTTCACTCAGATCTCCATGAGCCCTTGCCTCTTTTACTGCCTCCAGCGCTTCCTTCCGAACCACCAGTTTGCGGTATTCGATCTCTTCCTCCATCTTTTTAATATCGCTCTGTGTTAATTTATCGTACATTTCTATTCTCTCCTAAATCTCCAGCACTCTAAAGCCAAAATTCTCTATATATTATAAAATATCCCCTGAGCCAAATCAACTAAAACTCCATTTGCTCTTGATTGCGTACAAAAACAGCGACTCTCGCCTGGGAGATTCTCCGCCTGGGGCGGGGCGCTATAGCGACATCATTTTGCTCCGCCGCAGACATTGACTCACTTAGCAAGTTTTACGAGCTTAGTTGAACAAGCCCTCTTTAGAGTTGCGTTCCTCGCAAGGCCTTTTTTATTGTATAGGAAGCAATTTCCTATGCAATAAAAAAAGCTCCGGAAAATGAATCCAGAGCCTTACACATCATCCTGTACGTATTCAATTACCTCTTGTATCTCGCACTGAAAATATTCACACAGCTTACAGAGCAAATGTGCATCAATCCGCTGAAACTCATCTCTGCAGTATCGATTAAAATTAGCCCGCGGAATGTCTAAGTCTTTGCACACCTTATTTTTGCTGACACCGGCCATCTCCATTAATTCATTGATCCTCATGTGCAGATATCCCATAATCTCACCACCCTATGAGAAAATTATATCCAGGAAATGTTTTTCTGGTAATTCACTATATAAAGAGTTATTATATAGTTAGATTATCCGCATTAGGAGGTTATTTATGAATTCATCCCGCTTATCATTTCAAAAAAAACTGTTAAACTTCCAGCATTCATTCAAAAAAGTACAGCTAACCAAAAAAATTTGCAAAATCCGCAAATGCTATAAAATCCTGAAAAACTTTTGCAGAGAGAACCATTCCCTGTGCCAGATAAAATATGAGTCCGGTTCTTTTGCTTCTGTCTGCTCCGTCTCTATTCAAATCCTCAGCAAAAATATTCTGATATCTGATGAAATACCGGATGTTCAGTGGCTGTTTCAAAATGCCAATTTAATCGAAATTTCTGCACAGCATGGACTTCTATTAACAGAATTGTGGTTCTGCTGCTGGAAACTGGAACCAGTCGGCACTCGTGAATCGTTTCTTTACACAACAAAAAAGTCTTGAATTTCTCAAGACTTTTTTCGTGCCGCAGACCGGAATCGAACCGGTACGGGTATCACTACCCACAGGATTTTAAGTCCTGGGCGTCTGCCAGTTCCGCCACTACGGCTTAATGGGGCCTACAGGGCTCGAACCTGTGACCCTCTGCTTGTAAGGCAGATGCTCT
>JBKUOG010000008.1:0-32929 GCA_046957575.1 Lachnospiraceae bacterium
TCGAACACGCGACCTCTGCGTCCCGAACGCAGCGCTCTACCAAACTGAGCCACGCCTCGATAAGCATTGCAGCTGTGAGCATTCTGCTCTCAACCACAAGACGTAGTATAATACAAAACTCTCCTACTGTCAATGGAAATTTTGCAAATTTTTTTAAAAATTGGCAAAATTCTTTTAAATCAATTCATGGGGGATGCCAAACTGCTTTACCATCCCCCATAAAAATAGAGAACTTAAATTTCCACTGCGGAAAATCCCAGATCATCCAACAGCTCTACTGCCTTCTTTTCGCAGTGCTCACATCCATCAATGGTGATTGTCTTATTTTCCAGACTGATGGTATGCTTGATATCTGCTTCTGTCAAAGCCTTGTCAATTCTGGTTACGCATCCGCTGCACATCATTTCTTCGCACTTATAAGTCTTCATTTTTTTATTCTCCTTTTATCATTTATTTGTGTCAGTTTAGAGCGGCACACCGTCCTAAACTGTTATTTCATCATCTTCTGAATGGCAGCACATAGTTCATCCACTACATCCAAATCTCCGTTTTCAATATCTTGAACCACACAGGTCTTGATATGATTAGCCAACAATACCTTGCTGAAACTGGAAAGAGCTGCCTGTGCTGCCGAAACTTGGGTCAGAATATCAATGCAGTACCGATCCTGCTCTACCATATTTTTAATTCCCCTTACCTGTCCCTCTATCCGGTTCAGGCGAGTGAGCAGATCCTTTTGCTCTACCGGCTCTCTGTGTTTGTGCTTACAGCACCCCTGTTCCTCTTCCATCTGTTTTCTCCTCGTTTCTTCTGCTGATTTTTTCCTTATAGTTTTAATCTTCTTAACCGCAATGCATTTCCTACTACACATACAGAACTTAGAGACATTGCGAACCCGCCAAACATCGGACTTAACAGCGGACCTCCAAAAAGATACAAAACGCCTGCTGCTACCGGAATCCCCAGGGAATTGTAGAAAAACGCCCAGAACAGGTTCTGTTTAATGTTGCGGATCGTAGCCTTACTCAATTTGACTGCCCGATATACATCCATTAAATCTGATTTCATCAGAACAATGTCGCCGGACTCCAGAGCAATATCGCTTCCGGATCCAATGGCACATCCGACATCTGCCTGAACCAGCGCAGGAGCATCATTAATACCGTCTCCCACCATCATAACGGTCTTTCCTTCTTTCTGAAGGCGGCTGACCTGAGCGGCCTTGTCTTCTGGCAGCACTTCTGCAAGAACTTCATCTACATGGGCCTGCCTTCCAATATACTCTGCAGTCTGGCGGTTATCTCCCGTCACCATGTATACCTTAATTCCTGCTGATTTTAATTTGTCAATGGCATCCCTGCTGGTATCTTTAATGGTGTCTGCCACGCAGATCATTCCAGCCAGGCGGCCGTCAATGCACAGATACATAGGCGTCTTCCCCTGGCTGGCCCCATACTCCTTTTCCGCCTGTCCATCCGGCTTAAGATTCATCTTTTCTAAAAGGCGGCGGTTTCCTACGCTGATCCTCTGTCCATTTAAAACAGCTTCAATGCCGGATCCGGTAATGCTTGCAAATTCTTCCGGCATTTTGAGAGATAGACCGTCTTCTTTAGCCTTTTCAACAATGGCCTGTCCGAGAGGATGCTCTGACATCTGTTCACAGCTGGCTGCAAAACTAAGGATCTCTTCCTTTGTCCGCCCTTCTTCCAGAGTAATCACATCCGTTACTTTTGGCTTTCCTTCTGTAATGGTTCCGGTCTTATCTAAAATAACCGTATCTACTTTGTGGCAGATTTCCAACGCTTCCCCGCTCTTAATCAGGATTCCTTGACTGGCGCCTACTCCAGTCCCTACCATAATGGCTGTAGGAGTCGCAAGTCCCAATGCGCAGGGACAGGCGATAACCAGAACCGCCACAAAAATGGTAAGCACAAAGGCAATATCCTTTCCGCCGATTACCAGCCACAAAAGAGCGGCCACAACCGCAATGACCATAACGGTCGGCACAAATACCCCTGCTACTTTATCGGCCAGTTTGGAAATAGGCGCTTTCTTTCCCTGGGCATCCTCAATCATTTTAATGATCTTAGACAGTGTGGTATCGCTTCCCGTACGGGTAACTTCCACTTCCATGGCGCCATTGTAGTTCATACTGCCTCCGATAACTGTATCTCCCAGCTCTTTTTCTACTGGAACACTCTCTCCAGTCAGCATGGATTCGTCCACACTGCTGCTCCCTCTCACCACAGTACCATCCAGGGGTATCCGGCTGCCAGGCTTAATTAAAATGTGTTGTCCAGGCAGAACCATCTCGGTCTTCATTTCCGTTTCTGTGCCATTTTCATACAGAATTGCCGTATCCGGCGCCAGCTCCATCAGTTTTCGGATGGCCTCTGAAGTCTTTCCCTTGCTGCGGCTTTCCATATATTTCCCCAGCATGACCAAAGTTACCACTACTGCGGCAGACTCATAGTACAAATGGTGGGCGTTCATGGGATTTTTGAAAATCCCGATGGTCATAACCAGACTGTAGATAAAAGCACTTCCCGTACCAATGGCAACCAGAGAATCCATGTTGGGATTTCCTTTTATCAACGCTTTTGCACCTACAATGTAAAACTTGCGGCCGCAAATCAGAACTGCCGTTGTCAGGATTAGCTGAGCCAAGGCATACCCCATAGGCCCTGTCTCCATATCCATAAAAGCCGGAAGAGGCAGAGGGAATGGAACCATATGGCCCATGGAAATATACAGAAGGGGCACTGCAAAACAGATGGCTGTAATCACCCGTTTTTTTTCATTTTTCAGCTGAATCCGCTGTTTTTCCATCTCCCGTTCCTGTTCTTTTTTCTCTGCATCCGGATCCAGCAGCGTAGCTTTAAATCCTGCTTTGTCTACTTTCTGCATAATCATGTCCGGCGTGACCTGCTCCTCATCATACGTAATCACCATCCGGTTTGTCGTCAGATTGACATTGCTCTGATCCACACCCTCCATCTTTCTGGTAACCCGCTCTACTGCCCCGCTGCAGGCTGCACAGCTCATTCCATCTATTAAATAGCACTCTGTTTTCATGTCTGGACTCCTTTCCCCTTATCCCCCGGATGCTTTTGCTTCTCAATCTTTATATACCATATGGGGGTATAAGGTATGTATACTGGTATTATAAAATCCATCTATGAAAATGTCAATTCTTTTTTGAATATTTTCGGCTGTCAAAGTACACAAACCGGTCAATGGCCTCTAAAATATCCTGAAACTCTTCTCTGGGAGCCAGATCAATATATCGTTTTAAGAGTTCTGTTTCTTCTTTTTTGTAGCGGCCGTAGAAAATGTCAAACAGGTTATGTCCCCTCAGATGGATTTTAATTTCTTCCATATGCTGTTTCATATCCCCAGCAGAAGTAAAATCCCTGCCTATCGCCTGCTGCAGGTTCTGCCCACTTTTTAAACGGTGCAGATATTCTCTCCACTTCTCCCACAACGTCTCATAAAACGCTTCCGGAGAAGCTACAATTCCCAGCTTTGTCATGATTTCCGGATTTAAAAAGTAATTTTCAAAAGAGTAGTATTTTAATATCAGCACATTTTCCGGACGTACCCTGGGAAGCTTATCTGCGTCTGCCAGAATCGCCTCGTCGTAATACCGGCAGAGCTGGCGCTTCAGCCCTTCGGCATCCTGGCCGTCCCCGTCCCGGATCATCAGAAACTGATCCTTTATGTATAACTGGTTCATGTATTTTAAATTGGCATAGGTCTTAATGTTGGTACAGCTATTGGTGGTAATCACTGCAATCCGGGACAGGTTCCCATCCGGATCCGTAATTTCTGAATAGTATTTTTTCAACAGCAGGGGCAGACGGCTTTTGTCCTGTTTTCCCTCTACAAAGAACACAAAGCTGACGTTCATCAAGTCATTGGCTCCATAGCCCAAATCATCCAGAATCCTTCCAATATCCGTATGGCTCCGGATTGCCGAACAGTCGTCTCCGTCCAGAACTACCTGGCGGATCTGGCGGCTGTTAAAGTTAAAAATCAGATTTGGGGAATGAGTGCTGAAGATTACCTGGTTTTTCTTAGAGAGATGGTATAAAATCTCACTGGCTGTTTTCTGCAGCTGAGGATGGAGATACATTTCCGGATATTCTACCAGTACAATGGCAGGAACCTGATCCCGTTCCCCGCTGTACGTCTCTAAAAGGGACAGCATATAAATGTTTTTCATGCCCCTGCTTAAATTGTCAATGGACACCAGCCGGCCCGATTCTTCTTTATAAATCTGGGCCTGAATCTTAAAAATCTCTTCCGGATTCCAGTTCAGACTGTATAAAATCTCTTCCAGTCCCCCATTTTTATGGAAATTCTCATTGAGGCGGCGGGTAAAGCTGCTTAAATTTACCTGGTACATCTTAAATTCCAGCAGCCGGGAAATCTCCATAATGCTTAATTCTTCCGGCTTTTTCTGATGAATCAGGCCAATGCACTGAAAACAGTGGCGGCAGGTTTTGGCTCCGTCAAAAATGCAGGAACCAACCTGGATCTCCCGCCTCATAATCCTTCCCTGGGTCAGAAGCAAATCGCTCTGCAAAAGCCCCATATCCCGATCTGCATTGATATAGGAAATCTTTGGAAGCATTTCTTCGATATATTTATTATGTTTTTTTATTCCGTCCCCGAACCGCCGTTTTCCACTCTGATTGATGGTGCAGGTAAACGACAACGTTTCTCCCTGAAAAGAAGGAAGCCGCTTCCGGACTTCCTGTTCCCAGACAGAAAACCGCTTATAGGCGCTGACTGCTCCTCTTTTGTGAAACAGGGACAGGTCTTCTGCTGTGATTTCCAGAGAGACTTCCATCTCAATATTTTGAGCCTTTTCGTTGAAATCTCCCTCCTTTACCGGACGGGATCCGGTAAGCAGGCGGACGGCATCCAGCACAGAGGTTTTTCCTGTATTATTTTTTCCAACCAGAATCAGCGCATTTTCAATGTCTTTTATTTCCATGTCCTCAATGGACTTAAAATGACGGATACGAAGATAGGTAAAGCGCATAGTGGTTTCCTCCTCACAATCACAGATGCGATTAAAAATCAAACAGAGACAACTGATTGCTCTCAGGCAGATCTCCTAAAATATGGAGTTCTGACATTAAGTCGCAGACGGTTTTGCTGACCTTTGACCGGTTGCGGAAATCTTCCTTGGACAAAAACGTTCCATCCTTTGCCGCATCTACAATGCCTTCTGCCGCTTTTTCTCCCAGACCGTCAATACTGCTGAGAGACGGCATCAGTTTTCCATCTACAATCTGGAAATGACGGGCCTTTGCGCTGTAAATATCAATAGGGGTAAACTCAAATCCTCTGGCATACATTTCCTGGACAATTCTCATGTCCCGCAGCGTATCCTGCTCTTTTTTCGACAAGGTATCGCTCCGCTTTTTGTAATCTGCCAGATGAACCTCTAATTTTTCTCTTCCCTGACACATCAGCTCATAGGAAAAGCCGCTGGCCCGGATACTGAAAAAGGCTGCATAATAGGCCAGAGGATAAAATACCTTGCAGTAGGCAATCCGCCAGGCCATCATAACGTAAGCCGCAGCGTGGGCCTTAGGGAACATATACTTAATCTTTTTACAGGACCAGATGTACCAGTCCGGCACTCCATGCTTTGTCATCTCTTCTTCCCATTCCGGCTTTAAGCCTTTTCCTTTCCGGACACTTTCCATAATGGTAAAGGAAAGTCCTTCTTCCAGCCCCATCTGGATGAGATAGATCATAATATCATCACGCGTACAAATGGCGGTCTGAATGGTGGCCTTGCCTTCCTGGATCAAGGTCTGGGCGTTGCCCAGCCATACGTCTGTACCATGAGACAGACCGGAAATCCGCACCAGGTCAGAAAAATACTTGGGCTGGGCGTCAATTAACATCTGCATTGCAAAGTCTGTACCAAACTCCGGGATGCCAAGCGCTCCTAACTTACACCCTCCGATGTCTTCTGGCGTAATCTTTAAGGCAGAAGTATTCTGAAACAGAGACATGACTTCTTTGGAATCCAACGGAATGTCTTTTACCGGATCCAGACCGGTCAAGTCCTGAAGCATTCGGATCATAGTCGGATCATCGTGTCCCAGAATATCCAGCTTTAACAGGTTGTGGTCAATAGAATGGTAGTCAAAATGGGTCGTAACCGTCATGGTAGTCATATCATTGGCCGGATGCTGGACCGGAGTAAAGGAATTGATTTCTTCCCCCAGCGGCAGTACGATAATGCCGCCTGGATGCTGTCCGGTAGTGCGGCGTACACCCACACACCCCTGTACAATCCGGTTGATCTCGCAGTTCCGCTTTCTGGTTCCCCGTTCTTCGTAATATTTCTTGACATAACCATAGGCCGTCTTATCTGCCAGGGTACCGATAGTCCCGGCCCTAAACGTCTGGCCTTTTCCGAATATAACTTCCGTATAGTCGTGAGCCTTACTCTGATACTCACCGGAGAAGTTTAAGTCAATATCCGGCTCCTTATCTCCTTTAAATCCCAGGAACGTCTCAAATGGAATGTCAAAGCCTTCTTTTTTTAAAGGTTCTCCGCATACCGGACAGTCCTTATCCGGCATATCGCAGCCTGCCATTCCGCTGAACTTCTTTACCTCATCGGAAGTAAAATCGCTGTAATGGCAATGAGGACAGTAATAATGGGGACTTAACGGGTTTACTTCTGTAATACCGGCCATGGTAGCTACCAGGGAGGAACCGACGGATCCTCTGGAACCAACCAGATAGCCGTCTTCGTTGGATTTCCACACCAGTTTCTGGGCAATGATGTACATTACCGCAAATCCATTGGAAATAATGGAATTCAGTTCCCGTTCCAGTCTTTCTACCACAATAGACGGCAGATCCTCTCCGTAGATCTCGTGGGCTCTGTCATAGCAGATTTTCCTTAATGTCTCGTCGGAATTGGGAATGACTGGCGGACATTTGTCCGGACGGACCGGTGCAATAGGCTCGCACATATCCGCGATTTTCCTGGTATTGGTAATCACGATTTCTTCTGCTTTGTTGGGATCTAAGTAGTCAAATTCCTTCAGCATTTCTTCGGTAGTCCTAAGATATAAAGGCGCCTGTTCATCGCTGTCTTTAAAGCCCTGTCCGGCCAGAATGATACGGCGGTATACTTCGTCCTGGGGATCCAAAAAGTGAACGTCACAGGTGGCACATACTGGTTTTCCATACCGGTCGCCTAACTGGATAATCTTTTTATTCAGATTGATTAAGTCTTCCCTGGTTTTTACCGTACTTTTCTCGTCCCGAAGCATGAAAGCATTATTTCCCAAAGGCTGTACTTCCAGATAGTCATAAAAATCGACGATTTTGGCCAGATCCGTCTCCGATACCTCCCGAAGCAGAGCCTGATACAATTCTCCTGCTTCGCAGGCAGACCCGATAATCAGTCCTTCCCGGTATTTTTCCAGTTCGCTTTTGGGAATTCTGGGCCTTCTGGCAAAGTAAGTCAGGTGGGACATGGAAACCAGTTTGTACAGGTTAATCCGCCCAATATCATTTTTAGCCAGAATAATCACATGGTAAGTGGGAAGTTTGCGGATCGCTTCTGCTGACACCTGACTGCTGTCATTTAACTGATTCAGATTCTCAATTCCCATCTTACGGAGCATGTCTACAAAAGCTGCAAAAATCTCTGCTGTCGCCCCTGCATCATCTACCGCCCGGTGGTGGTTTGCCAAAGAAATTCCCAGCGCCTTTGCCACAGTATCCAGCTTATATCGGCCCAAATTGGGCATTAACTGTCGGGCTAATGTAACAGTATCCAACACTGTCGGGCGAATCGCAATCCCCATTCTTTCTGCATTCTGTGTAATAAAGTTGACATCAAAAGAGGCATTGTGGGCAACTAAAACTGCATCCCCACAAAATTCCAGAAATTTTGGAAGCACAACCGTAATATCCGGCGCCTCCAATACCATTGCGTCGCTGATACCGGTCAGCTTCTCGATTTCAAACGGAATGGGAATCTTGGGATTTACAAATGCACTGAACTTATCTGAGATTTTTCCGTCTGTCACTTTAACGGCGCCGATCTCGATAATCCGGTCTTTTGATGGTGAAAATCCAGTAGTCTCAATGTCAAATACTACGTAGTCACCGGAAAAACTCTGGCCCTTTGGCCGCTCCACAAGCTGTTTTAAGTCGTCTACCAGATACCCCTCTACCCCATATAAAACTTTAAAGGAATCCCCTTTGTCCAGGGCGTGATTGGCATCCGGAAACGACTGAACGCAGCCATGATCCGTTACTGCAATGGCAGGCATTCCCCATTTTTTCGCCCGTTTAATGATGTCTTTTACTTCAGACACTCCATCCATATCGCTCATTTTAGTATGGCAGTGGAGCTCTACCCGCTTTTCCAGACTGTTGTCCATACGCTTGGAGGTAAAGTCCTCGCATTTCTTAATTCCAGTTACGGATCCTAAGGTCAGTTCTCCGTCAAACTTGTCAATGGTGGTGACTCCCTTAATCTTAATAAAAGTCCCCATGGTCACCGCATTATTTACATCTTCCAGCATTTCTTCCCTGACAAACAGTTTGACAGTAATACTGTCCGTAAAGTCAGTAATGTCAAAAATAATAATGGTTTTCCCGCTTCTGAGTTCCCTGGAGTCTTTGGCAATAATCTTTCCCCGAAGAGTGACTTCTCCGATTTCCCCGTCAATCTTTTCAATCTCCATAAACTCGTCTTCAAAATCTCTGCCAAATAGCACATCCGGATTGTCAGAGCGTTTGTGGGTATATTTGCGTTCCTTGTCAAATTTGTTGCGCCCTTCTTTTAGTGCAGGTTTTTCTTCACCAGCTTTTCCTTTTACTTCAGGACCCGGTAAAACGGGAGTATCCTTTGTTTCTTTCTTGGGAGTTTTCGCCTGTACTGCCGGCTTGGACTCCTCAAAGGGCACATCATCCCTCCTTCTCTCCTTTGCCATCTGGCGGCATTCTTCTTCCAGCCGTTCTTCTAACTGTTTCCGAACCTTACTCTCCCTAGCCGGCACATATTGGAAGCGAATTTCTACGGGCAGTCCGCACCGCTCAAAAAAAATCTTTTCCAGAATACGTTTTAATTCTCCTGCCTTTTCCTTGGACACCATATTGTCTTCTATTGTCATCTCCATCAAATCCGATTCTGGAAAGGAAATCTCAGCTTTCCGGAATATGGTGTATTCGATAATGCTGTAATGTTTCAGCTCCATCAGAAGACTGTCTTTATAAACCACCAATAATTTTTCCGGCGTGTACTGGCCGGACAGATGGTATTTTTCCATAATTTTTATGGTCAGTTCTTTTCCGGGAAAAAGCTGATCCCGGATTCCCTTTTCCAGCGCATAAATATTGCTTTTGTGAATCAGCCTGGGACTTTCCAGATAAATGCGAAGAGAGCTTCTGTCTCTGGAAGAGGTGACTTTCGCCACCTGTACCAGATTTAAAAGCTCTTTTAGCTGAGATGCAATATTTAGTTGCGGAAATACATCAAAAAACGGTTTTCCCATTCTTTTTTCCTTCCCTGAGAGACAAAAGTTCCAAACGCAGGGCTTTTAGCAGTTCTTCTTCTGGAAGTTTTTTTACGATCTCTCCCTTTTTTATCAGAAGACCTTCGTTTATGCCTCCTGCAATACCCAGATCCGCTTCTTTTGCCTCACCCGGACCATTTACTGCACAGCCCATGACTGCAACTTTGACATCTAAATCATCAAATTCGGTTACCATGTTTTCTACCTGGTTTGCCAGCCCGATTAAGTCAATGCGAGTGCGCCCGCAGGTGGGGCAGGACACTACCTCAATCCCGCCTTTTCTAAGTCCCAGCGTCTTTAAAATCAGCTTGGCGCTCTTAATCTCTTCTACCGGATCGCCAGTCAGGGACACGCGGATGGTATCGCCGATTCCCTGATTTAAAATAATTCCCAGTCCAACGGCAGATTTAATATTACCAAAAGTCAGAGTTCCTGCCTCAGTAATTCCTACATGAAGAGGATAGTCTGTCTTTTCGGCAATCTGTTCATGGGCCTTTACACACATCATGACATCAGAAGACTTAATGCTGATTACCAGATTGTCATATCCCATTTCCTCAATCATCCGTACTTTGTCTAAAGCGCTCTCAACAAGCCCCTCTGCCGTCACGCCGCCGTATTTTTCAATCAACGGTTTTTCCAGAGAACCGCTGTTTACCCCCACGCGGATAGGAATCTGGTACTCCTTTGCCTTATCTACAACTGCCCGGACCCTGTCTTTGGAGCCAATATTTCCTGGATTAATCCGAATTTTATCCGCCCCATGCTCGATGGCAGCGATTGCCAGACGGTAGTCAAAGTGAATATCTGCCACCAGAGGGATATGAATCTGCTTTTTAATTTCTTTAATGGCCTGTGCATCTTCCATGGCAGGAACTGCCACCCGGATAATCTCACAGCCAGCTTTTTCCAGACGAAGAATCTGGTTAATTGTTGCATCTGCGTCTGCCGTCCTGGTATTGCACATAGACTGAATCAGAATCGGACTGCCGCCTCCAATTTCCCTGTCGCCAATTTTAACCTTTCTCGTATTTTCCCGAACCATCTGGTTTCCTCCTAAATGTTTACGTGAATATCAGGCTTTTGATATCCTGAAACAGTACAAAAATCATAAATACCATCAGCACTGCCATGCCTGCTGCATGAACCATTCCTTCTTTTTCCGGATCAATGGGTTTGCCTCTTACCGCCTCGATCAGCAGGAAAAACAGTCTTCCGCCATCTAATGCCGGTATAGGAAGAAGGTTCATAACTCCCAGGTTGGCGCTTAGAATAATGCTTAAGTTTAACAGGTTTAATAAGACTGTCTCAAATCCATACTGTCTGGCTTCGCTGACTGTTTCGCTAACTACGGATACGATTTTTACAGGACCGGACACATCATCTGCCTTGACCTGTCCCCGAAACAGCATACCCAGACTCTGAATGGTAGCCTCAATCTGATATTTTACATTGTAAACCGCATATTTAACGGTCTCTCCCATGCTGGCTGCAGGCGTATAACCTGGGAAATAACATCCGACCAGGTAACTTCCGGATTCTGCTGAATACACAGGGGTAATTAGACGACTGTGGGCAACAGATTTACCACTTTCTTCCCTTTCCCATTCCAGCACATAACTTTTTCCTGGATGTACCGTCTGGTAAAGAAAAATATCCCGATAGTCTTCTACCGATTTTCCTGCAATCTTTGTGATCCTATCACCCTTTTGCAGTCCAGCTTCATAAGCAGGACTTCCTGCTTCCACATCCATAACTACAGGAGGCATATATCCGACTTTTGCCACGACTGCCAGCGCACAGACAAATGCCAGCAAAAAGTTGGCAATCGGACCTGCCGCTACTACTGAGATCCTGGCAAAAACCGATTTATCAGCAAATCCCTTTCCCTTTGTATCCTCCTTGCTGACTCCCTCTGGAAGAATCCCTGCATCATCTGCACTGTCAAATTCGCCTAACATCATACAGGAACCGCCAAAAGGCAAAATTTTCAAAGAGTACCGAGTTTCTCCCTTTACAAAACTAATCAGCCTTGGCCCCATTCCAATGGAAAACTCCACCACATAGATCCCGTTTAATTTGGCCAGAATAAAATGTCCGAACTCGTGAATCAAAATAATCAGTCCGAACATAATGACTGCTGCTAAAATATTCAGCAATTTACCACCTGCTTTCTATATATTCGTATGCTTCCTGCTCACAGTCCAAAATCTCTTCTACTGTGGGATTTTTAATAATTTTATGGCGCTCCATGGCACCCTCAATGAAATCCGTAATTGCCAGATAGGAAATCCTCCGGTTTAAAAATCCGGCCACTGCCAGTTCATTAGCTGCATTAAAAATAGTCGGCATAGAGCCGCCTGCCCTTCCTGCCTCATAAGCCAGTTTCAGTCCTATGAAATTATCCGGATCCGGCGTCTCAAGGGTAAGCCCGGACAATTTTGTAAAATCCAGCCGGTCTCCAGGCAAATATCTTCTCTCCGGATAATACAGAGCATACTGGATGGGAAGCTTCATATCCGGAGTACCAAGCTGGGCCATCACAGAGCCATCTTCAAATTCCACCATAGAATGGATAATACTTTGGGGCTGAATTACTACCTGAATCTGATCCATAGCCACTCCAAACAGCCATTTTGCCTCCATGACTTCCAGCCCCTTATTGACCATGGTAGAAGAATCGATTGTAATCTTTTGCCCCATTGCCCAGTTAGGATGCTTTAGGGCATCTTCTACCTGAACCCCTGCCATCTGCTCTCTGGTCCACCCTCTGAAGGGGCCGCCGGAAGCAGTCAGCAAAATCTTATGAATCTGGTTGTTATTTTCTCCATTTAAACACTGAAAAATGGCTGCGTGTTCACTGTCTACCGGTAAAATCCGCACGCCTTTTTCCTTTGCCAGCGGGATAATAATATGACCGGCTGTAACCAGGGTTTCTTTATTAGCCAGTGCAATATCCTTTCCCGCCTCTATTGCGGCAATCGTAGGGCGGATCCCTATCATTCCAACCACTGCTGTCACCACAATGTCCGCGTCAGTGTTTGCTGCCGCCTCTATTAAGCCATCCATACCCGACACTACTTTTACGTGCAAATCTTTTATACGCAGTTTTAAATCCTCTGCCTTTTCTTCTTGAAATACGCAGACGATCCGGGGAAGAAATTCCCGTACCTGTTTTTCCAGCAGTTCCACACTGCTGCCTGCCGCTAAAGCAGTTACCTGGATATCTTTATTGTTTCTTACTACCTCCAATGTCTGCGTGCCAATGGATCCTGTTGAGCCCAAAACCGCTATTTTTTTCATAACTGTCTCCTATCTATGTTTTAAAGCACTTTATCCAAAAACGACACTGCAAAAAAGATTGCCGGAGCCGTAAAAATCATGCTGTCAAACCGGTCTAGAATCCCGCCATGTCCAGGAATTAAGTGTCCATAATCCTTGATGTCGTGGTTGCGCTTAATGGCAGACGCCGCCAAATCTCCAATCTGGGAAATCACCGCTGCAATGGCGCAGGCCAGAGCGCAGGCTGCCTGGGGATTTACCAGATTTAGCATATTGTCTTTAAAAATACAGGAATATAAAAATCCCAAAAGGGCAGCTCCTGCTACGCCTCCAACTGCCCCTTCAATAGACTTTTTCGGACTGAGTACCGGAGCCAGACGGTGTTTTCCCAACAACATGCCCACACAATATGCGCAGGTATCACAGCCCCAGGAACTGATAAAAATCAGCCACACTACATAATTTCCGTCCGGCATCTGTCTGGTCAGATACAAATAGGAGAGCATCACCGGCACATAAACCAATCCGAAGACTGCCCCTGTCACCTCTTCTATCTTGTATTTTGGAAATGTAACTACATAAATTGTCATACAGACCATAAGAAATCCAATAAATACCAGCATCAGATACTCGGTATTGGAAATCCACAGCAGGCCGAAATAAGACAGCGCAGCCAGATAGCCGGCAGCAGCCATCGGACTTTTTTCAATTTTCAAAGCCCGATATAGTTCAAATAACCCAATAAGGGAAATGATTTCTGTTACCCCTAAAAGCAGGCCGTCTCCGGAACTTACAAAAATAAGAGAAAGTATTACCAGAACAATTCCGCTGATTAGACGCGTTCCAAACATAATAACTCCTTTCCGCCTGCTTAACGGCCGCCAAACCGCCGTTCCCTTTTATTATACGCTGCAATGGCTTTTTCTAATTCCTCTTTGCCAAAATCCGGCCACAAACAGTCGGTCACATATATTTCCGTATAAGCGCACTGCCACAGCATATAATTGGACAGCCGGAGTTCTCCGCTGGTACGAATCAGCAGATCCGGATCTGGCATCCCCGCTGTATCCAGATAGGATGCGAAGAAAGACTCATCGATCTCTTCCAGCTTTACAGTTCCCTCTGCACAGTCTTTTGCCAGTTTTTTCGCAGCCCTGGTGATTTCATCTCTGCCCCCATAATTCACTGCTATTACAAAAGTGAGGCCAGTATTATCTTTTGTCTCTTTCTCTAATCGATTGATTCCTTCCACAATATCAGAATCAAATCTGTTTCTCTCACCAATCATTTTTACCCGGACATTGTGTTCCCCTGCAACCTTTAAAAGGCGGACCATATAATAACGGAACAACTGCATCAGCGCCCCTACTTCTTCGCTGGAACGTTTCCAGTTTTCTGTAGAAAATCCGTATACAGTCAAATACCGAATCCCCATTCTGGCCGCCTGCTCCACAATACCCTCCAAAGTCTTGCATCCCTCTTTGTGCCCCATGGCTCTGGGAAATCCTCTCTTTTTGGCCCATCGGCCGTTTCCATCCAAAATAATGGCCACATGCTCCGGTGTCGTCATGGTTTCTTTCTTTCCTGTATCTGGCATAACTGCTCCTCTCTCCCTTTCTTTCACGATAAGAAAGGGACTGCCGCTGAAATCTTCTTTTTTCCCTTTGCGGCAGCCCCATAACCAGTTAGACAGTCATAATCTCTTTTGTCTTTACTTCTACAGCTTTATCAATCTTCTCAACCATCTTATCAGTCAGTTTCTGAATCTTATGTTCTAAATCCTGCTGTTCATCCTCTGAAATCTCGCCTGCCTTTTCTGCCTTTTTAAATACTTCATTGGCATCCCGGCGGATATTGCGCAGAGCAACCTTTGCATTGTCGCCTTTTTTCTTTACATCCTTTGCCAGTTCCTTTCTGCGCTCTTCAGTCAGTTCCGGGAACACTAAACGGATTACGCTTCCATCATTGGTTGGATTGATTCCCAGTTCAGAAGTCTGAATCGCCTTCTCAATGGACTTAATCAAACTTCTCTCCCATGGCTGAATCACCAGCATACGAGGTTCCGGAACAGAAATGTTGCCCACCTGCTGCAGCGGAGTAGGTGTTCCGTAATAATCTACACGAATCTTGTCTAAGACATGGGGATTAGCCCGTCCTGCGCGAATGGTTCCAAACTCATGATTTAAGGAATCCAGGGTCTTATTCATCTTCTCTTCATATATTTTAATATCCATAAAATCCTCCTGATTATGCGGTCACGATTGTGCCGTTAATTTTCCCCTGCATGGCCAGGGCAATACCGTCTTTTTCGTTGAGGCTGAATACAGCCATGGGCATTTTGTGTTCCATACACATAATGGATGCAGTCAAATCCACAACTGCCAGCTTCTTGTCAATCACTTCCTCAATGGAAATGGTATCGTATTTCTTTGCGTCTGGATTCAGTTTCGGATCGCTGTCATACACGCCGTCAATTGCCTTTGCCAGCAGAATGCAGTCTGCCTCCATCTCTATCGCGCGCAGCGCAATGCCCGTATCAGTAGAGAAATACGGATGTCCCGTACCGCCGGCAAAAAATACAACCATACCTCTTTCAAAATACTTATTTGCTCTGTCTTTTGAGAACAGTTTAGTCATGGAACCGCATTCAAAAGGGGTCAAAATCTGCGTCTGCATCCCTGCATTGCGGAAAATCTCCGAAACATAAATACAGTTCATCACAGTAGCCAGCATCCCAATCTGATCCGCCTTGGTTCTGTCTATTGCTTCACTGGTACGTCCTCTCCAGAAGTTGCCACCGCCAATGACAATTCCCACCTGCACGCCTGCATCTGTGGAAAGTTTTACCTGTCTGGCTACCTCTTTTACCGTATCCTCGTCAAAACCTGTTTTTTTAGGACCAGCTAGGGCTTCGCCGCTCAATTTTAGAAACACACGTCTTGTCTTCATCAAAATCGATCTCCTATTGTGTAATCTCCCGGTGCCAAGCACCGTATCTGCAAAGCAGATGGACTTTTGCATTCATTATAGCATACTTGTGCTGCTTTGGAAAGACAGGATTCAAAAAAAGAAGGCCGCTTCCCAAATCCGGAAACGGCCTGCCAAAACTTTCTTATGAAGTTTATTTCTGAGTGGTGTAGCCAAAGAAGAAGAATCCAAGAGGAGTATAGTACATACCCTCAATGTCATCTGCCAGCATATATGGCTGTGTATAGAAGTACAGAGGAGCTAATACGCTGTCCTGACCAATCAGAATGTCTTCTGCTTTGTGGAATGCTTCCATACGCTCTTCTGGAACAGTAGTTGCCTTTGCTGCATCAATTAATGCATCGTACTCTGGGTTAGAATACTGGGCATCATTATTGCCGCCGTCGGTATACCACATATCTAAGAAGGAGCAGGCATCGTTGTAGTCAGCGATCCAGCCGTTACGTGCGATCTGGAACTGGCCCTGCTTACGGCTGTCTAAGAATACGTTCCAGTCCTGATTGCTCAGGGTAACGTTTACGCCCAAAACTTCCTGCCACATACTCTGTAATGCCTCACCGATTGCTTTGTGCTTGTCATCAGTGTTGAACATATACTCAACAGTTGGGAAGCCTTCGCCGTTTGGATAACCAGCATCTGCTAACAGAGCGCGTGCTTCTTCACAGTTCTTCTCATAGTCTTCTGCTGCTACGCTGTAGTAGTCGCCGCCAACGGTACGGAAATCGTCTCCGGTAGTATCTGCATCAAATACGCCAGATGGAACATAACCGGTTGCAGGAAGTTCACCGGTCTGGGTAACATTTTCTACGATGTAGTTTCTGTCAATTGCTAAGGAGAATGCCTTACGGATCTTCGGATCCTTGAATACTTCGTCCTCAGTGTTAAAGCATACATAGTAGCTTCCAATATAGTCTGCTACCTCAATTTCGCCGGAAGCTAAGTAGTTTGCAATCTCATCTGTTGGGAAGCTGTTAATAAAGTCTAACTCGCCGCTGTTGTAGGCTGCTAACATAGCGTTTGCATCGTCTAACAGGGTAAACTTAATGCTGTCAGGACCAAGTTTGTCATAATCGTAATAAGTCTCGCTCTTTTCCATATTGATATATGCATTGTGAGACCACTCCGTCATCTTATACGGACCATTGCCGATATAAGTTGCTGGATCATAAGTCCACTCTTCATTGCCTTCTACCATATCCTGACGAACTGGGAAGGTTGCCGGGAATGCCATGATCTGATCAAAGTATGGGCAGTCATAAGATAATACGATTTCCAAAGTCTGATCGTCAATTGCCTTAATTGCTAAAGTATCTGGATCCGCTTCACCAGATGCAACTTCTGCATAGCCTTTTACCATGTCAATCATGTAGCAGTAGTCTGCAGCAGTCTTTGGGTTAGCCAGACGTTTCCAGCTGTACTCAAAATCACCTGCAGTTACAGGCTTTCCGTCAGACCACTGAATGCCTTCCCGCATCTTAAAGGTGTAAGTAACAGTGCCATCGTCATTTACTACCTTCTCGTAAGACTCTGCCTGGCCAGGAGCAGTTACTGCGTTGCCATTGCCATCATCAACCCACTTTACAAGGCCCTCAAATGCATGCTGAACCATGATGCCGCCGTCAATTGCGGTATTTAATGCAGGGTCAATACTCTGTGGCTCAGAAGCGATACAAACAGACAGGTTATACTCACCATTTGCAGTAGCCTCAGTGCTTTCTGCCGCTGCATCTTTGCTCTCTGCTGCGGTTGTCTCTGTGCTTTCTGCTGCTGTAGTAGCCGCAGTAGTAGCTGCGCTGTCGCTGCTGCCGCAAGCTGCTAAAGATGCAACCATTGCAGAAGCAAGAGCAAGAGACATGATTTTCTTTGTCTTTCTCATAATTCTTCCTCCTTTTTTCTTATCCCCGAAAATTTTTCGTGAGATTCTATGACAACGCCTCTTTAAGAGGCGCTGTTACCTACTCTTATCCCGTCCCTGCTGTTTACTGATCCAGCAAATGGCAGGCTGCCCAGTGTCCAGGTGCGTGCTCTTTAAATTTCGGCATCTCCTGTCTGCACTTTTCTGTTGCATATGGGCATCGGGTGTGGAAACGGCATCCGCTGGGCGGATTGATCGGGCTTGGAATATCTCCCTCCAATACAATCCGGCTGTGGCTGCGGCTAAGCTTTGGATCCGGAACCGGAACTGCTGACAGCAGCGTCTTAGTGTATGGATGGATTGGATTACGGTTTAATTCGTAACTTTCTCCTAATTCCACTAAGGATCCTAAATACATAACGCCAATCCGGTTGGAAATATGGCGTACTACGGATAAATCATGAGCAATAAATAAATAGGTCAGGCCTAATTCTTCCTGCATATCTTCCAGCATATTTACAACCTGAGACTGGATAGATACGTCTAACGCAGAAATCGGCTCATCGCAGACAATAAATTCTGGTTTTACAGCCAGGGCGCGGGCAATACCAACTCTCTGCTGCTGACCGCCGGAAAACTCATGAGGATAGCGGTTTGCGTGTTCGGTATTTAATCCTACGCGGCGCAGAAGTTCCTTAATCATGTCGGTTCTGTCCTGCTTGCTGGCAGCAAGTTTATGAATATCAATGGCTTCACCGATAATCTCTCCCACTGTCATACGAGGGTCCAGAGATGCGGACGGATCCTGGAAAATAATCTGCATTTTTCTTCTGTATGGCAGCATATTTACTGCCTGCAGCTTTCCTAATGGTTTTCCGTCTTCCCCAAGAGGATTGTCGTAAATCGGTGTCCCATCATAAATAATACTTCCGCCGGTCGGTTCGTGAAGACGGAGAACGGTTCTTCCCAATGTGGTTTTACCACATCCGGACTCTCCTACCAGACCTAATGTCTCTCCTTTTTTAATAAAGAAAGATACATCCTGGACAGCCTGGACGCCAGGTCCCTTCATTCCCTTAATTGGAAAGTATTTTCTTAAATTTTTAACCTCAAGGAGAATCTTCTCATCATGATTCATTGTTTTTTTCCTCCTTGTTTAAGCGTTCCTGAACCCGCAGCCAGCAGGCGGAACGATGATTTTCGCTGATTTCCACATATGGCGGCATCTTCTTTAAGCAGATCTTCATGCACTGCTCACACCGGGGTGCAAACGGGCATCCTTCCGGCGGATTCAGCATATCAACTGGTGTTCCTTCAATTGGAATCAGTCTCTCATAGCTCTCTGCGTCTACACGCGGCATAGAACGGAGCAGACCTTTTGTATATGGATGGGAAGGATTGTAGAAAATATCATCTACTGGTCCCTGCTCTACCATCTTTCCTGCATACATAACCGATACTTTGTCACAGATGTCAGCCACAACGCCCAGGTTATGGGTAATAAAGATGATACCCATCTTTGTCTTTTTCTGAAGTTCTTTCATTAACTCCAGAATCTGCGCCTGAATGGTAACGTCCAGTGCAGTAGTTGGCTCATCGGCAATTAAAAGCTGCGGATGGCAAATCAGTCCCATGGCAATCATAACACGCTGACGCATACCGCCGGAAAACTCATGGGGATACTGCTTCATACGCTTCTCTACGTTGTTAATTCCAACTAACTCCATCATTTTCATCGCCTGTTTTTCTGCGTCGGCTTTGGAAATGGATTTATCATGGGCACGAAGAGCCTCTACCAACTGGTTTCCAATGGTATATACCGGATTTAAGCAAGTCATCGGATTCTGGAAAATCATAGCCACTTTGCTGCCCCTAAAAGAAGTCATCTCCTCTTTGGAGAACTTCAGGACATCCTGTCCCTCAAAGGTAATGGAACCGCCAATGACTTTACCTGGAGACTGCAAAAGTCCCATAATAGAGTATGCCTCCACACTTTTACCGGAACCAGACTCTCCTACTACACCCATAACTTCGCCATAGTTTAAATCATAGGAGATACCGCTTACTGCCTTTACCTCTCCGGCAGGTGTAAAGAAGGAAACTTGCAGATCTTTCACTTCCAATAACTTCTGATTTTCGTTTTTTGTCTCAGCCATCTTGTCTCCTCCTTCCTATTTCTTCAGTTTAGGGTCTAAGGCATCTCTAAGACCATCGCCAAACAGGTTAAATGCTAAAATCATAACAGATAATACGACTGCAGGAATGATCAAACGATAGGTATAGGTATACATACCGCTGAGTGCGTCTGTTGCCATGGATCCTAAACTTGGAAGCGGTGCAGAAACACCTACGCCCAGGTAAGAAAGGAAGGACTCCAGGAAAATTGCAGACGGGATCTGCAGACAGGTGGTAACAACGATCTGTCCAATACAGTTTGGAAGCAGATGCTTACGGATGATGCGGCCGCCGGAAGCTCCCAGAGCTTTTGCTGCGGTTACATATTCCTGCTCTTTTAACTGAAGTACCTGACCGCGGATAATACGGCTCATGGTTACCCAGTAAAGCATACCAAATGCAATAAACAGAGAAATCAGGTTTGGACCTAATACGCCTACAAAAGACTTCAACGGGCCGGATCCAGAGTTTACAAACTCTGTTAAAATTGGTTTTAGCGCTGTAGCAATCAAAAGTACAACCAGCATTTCCGGTACGGAATAAATCAATTCAACAATTCTCTGCATCACAGCATCGACTTTTCCTCCACAGTATCCGGATATAGAACCATATACTGCTCCGATTAAAAGAACCAGAATCGCAGCACAAATACCAACTGCCATGGATACTCTTGCCCCATACATTACTCGGACTAAAATATCACGTCCATACATATCTGTACCAAACACATGAGGGAATACATCCTCTCCTGCTGCCTTACGCTCTAATTCCTGCTGGGAATATCCAAATGGTTTTAATTTAATCCCCAATTCTTTGCGGATCGCTTTTGGATCCACATCTTCACTGCTCTCTGCATTCTGAGCAGCTACTTTTGCCTGTGCCTTGATTTTTGCCTTATCTACAGAAGATAACTTTTCACCTTTTGCAGCCGCTTCCTCTTCAGCTTTTGCAATCATTGCATCAACGTCTAATACTTCACTCTGGGTTCTGGCTGCAATTTCTTCGTCCAGACGCTTCTGATCTTCCAGAGTATAGTGATAAGGATACAGATTTTCTGCACCTTTATTAAATTCATCATATCCGTAGGGAACCAGATAAGGCCCTACAAATGCAAAGAGGATCAAAAAGATTACAACGCCTAATGCTACCATGGCAACCGTATTCTGCTTTAATCTTCTCCACGCGTCTTTCCAATAGGATACACTGGCACGTTCCTGAATAAAGTCTTCCCTTTCATTCTTTGTTGCCGATTCAAAATCTGCTGCTGTCAATGTATTCCAGTCCAGCATAGACTCAATATCCGGCTGCAGAGAGACTGGGCAGCGCTTCATCTTTTTTTCTTTCGCCATGCTTATTCTCCACCTTTCGTCAGACTGATTCTGGGATCTGCAAGCTTATACAATAAATCAACCACAACATTCATCAGGATAATAAAAGTAGCCAAAAAGATTGTGGTACCCATAATAACCGGATAATCGCGGTTCTGAATAGACTGAACGAAATAACGTCCCAGTCCGGGGATTGAGAATACACTCTCTACAACGAAACCGCCGCATAAAGTAAATGCTACCTGCGGGCCTAAATAGGTAATAACCGGAATCAGAGCATTTCTGAGCGCATGTTTAAAAATAATCTTGCTGTTTTTCAAACCCTTAGCGCGGGCTGTTTTAATATATTCCTGATTCAAGGAATCCAGCATAGCAGAACGGGTCTGTCTTGCTGTGTAGCACATCGGGTAAAAGCCCAGAGCAAAACATGGAAGCACATAAGAGCGCCATCCTGCTGCCGGATCAAAAATTGTCGGGAATATCTTCAGAGACGCAATGCCTCCTGCAAATGTAACAAGCAGAATGGACGCCACTACGAAACTTGGAGTCGAAATTCCCAACGTACAAACAACACGAAGGATGCTGTCTGTCAGTTTGCCTCTCTTAAAAGCAGCCAGGCACCCTAAAGGAACGCCAACTAAAACAGCCCATGTAAGAGCAATGGCGCCGACTTTAGCAGAAACCGGAAACATCTCTAAAATAATATCCATAACTGCACGATTTTTCTGCATCTTTAAAGACACACCGAAATCGCCATGCAATATATTTTTTAAATACATTCCCAACTGTACAATCACTGGTTTATCCAGTCCGTACTTTGCATTGAGAGCATCTATGGTTGCCTGGGAAGGAGTTTTCTCACTCAGCCAGGGGCTGCCCGGAATTGCATTCATCAAAAGGAAGGTAATGCATGTTACCAGAAAAATTGTAACGATTGCCATTCCAAGTCTTTTTGCAAAATATTTGCCCATTTTATCACACCTTAATATTTTATCAGTTCTCTATATAGCTGTCAGGCTAATAAAGACATTTGTTTTTGTAGAAAGTACATATTTTGGTTGAAAATCGCCCTTGAGAAAAGCTTCTCAAGGGCTTTTCAAGTCATTTAATCAGGCCGGGATTACTGCCCCATCTGCTTTGCAACTTCTGCTGCAAAGTCCTCTTCCTTCTTTTCCATTCCTTCGCCAGTCTCAAAACGTACAAACTTCTTGATGGCAATCTTAGCATTATTTGCTTTTGCAACTTCCTCTACATATTTGCCAACGGTCTGCTTTCCGTCCTCTGCCTTTACATATACCTGGTCTAACAGGCAGATTTCCTTTAATTCCTTATTGATACGGCCCATTACCATGCCTTCAATAATCTTATCATTTGCATCCGGCTTTTCATTTTTTGCTGCTACTGCCAGAATTTCCTTTTCTTTTGCAATGTAGTCTGCATCTACTTCGTTTCTGTTGGTGTATAATGGCTTTAATGCTGCAGCCTGCATAGCTACGTTTCTCGCCATCTCTTTTACCGCATCATTTACCACATCTGTCTCAACATCAACCAGCACACCAATCTTGCCGCCTGCATGGATATAGGAAGCAACGAAACCATTCTGCTCTTCCATGCGCTCGAATCTCCGGATGTTCATGTTCTCGCCGATTACAGCAATCTGAGCTGCCAGTGCTTCTTTTACAGTCAGTTCTGTATCCTTTGCCCATTTTTCAGCAAAGAAAGCATCCATATCAGATGCTGTGCTGTTTAATGCCTGAGCGGCAACATCTGCTACATAACCTCTGAACACTTCATTCTTAGCAACGAAGTCAGTCTCCGCATTTACCTCAACTACAACTGCCTTCTTCTCATCATCACTTACCAGAGTAAATGCAATTCCCTCAGCAGCGATTCTGCCAGCCTTCTTCTGTGCAGAAGCCAGTCCCTTTTCTCTTAAAAATTCAACTGCCTTGTCCATATCTCCATCAGTTGCTGCCAGCGCTTTCTTACAATCCATCATACCTGCGCCAGTCATTTCTCTCAACTCTTTTACCATTGCCGCTGTAACTGCTGCCATTATTAATTCCTCCATCTCTGATTATAGTGAAAAAGATGCTTCACCCGCATATTATAATCGGGCGAAGCATCAGTCGTCTAAAATTAAGCCTCTACAGTCTCATCTGCTTCGATTTCGCCAGCCGCTTCCATGTCTGCAACTGCCTCGCCCTGATTTGCCTCAATTACAGCATCAGCCATCTTGGAAACGATCAGCTTTACTGCTCTGATTGCATCATCGTTACCAGGAATTACATAATCCAGTTCTTCCGGATCACAGTTGGTATCTGCAATGCCGATTAACGGAATACCCAGGGTGTGTGCTTCCTGTACACAAATTCTTTCCTTTTTGGGGTCAACTACAAAAATCACATCCGGCAGTTTCTTCATTTCCTTGATACCGCCTAAGTTTTTCTCCAGCTTATCCCATTCTTTCTTCAGTTCGATAACTTCCTTCTTAGGAAGTACATCAAATGTACCATCTTCAGCCATAGTCTCAATCTCTTTTAATCTTGCGACCCTGCTCTGAATGGTCTTAAAGTTGGTCAGCATACCGCCTAACCATCTCTCGTTTACATAGAACATATTGCATCTTTCAGCCTCAGTCTTGATTGCATCCTGAGCCTGCTTCTTGGTTCCTACAAACAGAACAGTGCCGCCGTCTGCTGCGATGTCTGCTACTGCTTTGTAAGCCTCGTCTACTTTACCTACAGACTTCTGTAAGTCAATGATGTAGATGCCGTTTCTCTCGGTGTAGATGTAAGGAGCCATCTTAGGGTTCCATCTTCTTGTCTGGTGACCAAAATGTACACCAGCTTCCAGTAACTGTTTCATAGAAATTACGCTCATGTTTCTACCTCCATTTGGTTTTTTAACTTCCGCTGACATCTCATGCTTCCAGGGAGACCTGACTTTTCAGGCACCTTCCCAAAGAATCCGCCAGCGTGTTTTTTCGTAAGCCACTCCAATATAACATAAGTCAACTTATGGCGCAAGTATTTTTTTGTCCTTTTCCCTGTTTTTTATTGTTTCCTGTAGAAAAAACAGCCGACAGACCCAGAATTTTCCAAAAACAGGATTCCAAGTGCTGTCGGCTGTTTACTCACTTCTGCTTATCTCTTACAGTCTTTTTTAAAGTTTTGCCTTTCCTTCGTTTGCTTTAATGGCTTTTAATTCGTCAAATATCACATCATTCAATACTTTTATATAGGTTCCCTTCATTCCGGAAGAACGGGACTCAATGACTCCTGCGCTCTCAAACTTGCGAAGAGCATTGACAATAACAGAACGGGTAATCCCTACTCTGTCTGCAATTTTGCTGGCTACCAGAATCCCTTCATTGCCATCTAATTCTTCAAAAATATGGGTAATGGCTTCTAATTCAGAAAATGACAGGGTACTGATTGCGGATTTTACAATCTGAACCTTGCGGCTTTCTTCTGCATTCTCCTCGTTTACAGAACGCATCATTTCCAGCCCTACTACCGTAGTTCCATATTCACTGACAATAATATCATCAATGTCATATTGTGAATCAGACTTATACATAAACAGCGTTCCCAGGCGCTCTCCTGCAATATCAATAGGAGATATAATGGCCTGATACTTCTTTACATTTTCTTCAGCAAACCCCAGTGTTGCAAGATTTACATTTTCCTTGGTAGACAATACGCTAAGAAGCCGCTCGTTCAATAATTTATCAATATAATTGCCCACCTGATCAACGATCAGCTCCTCGATTTCATCCACTCCAGGCCAAATACTGACTCCAAGGACTTTTCCCTTTTTGCTGATAACCAAGATGTTGGACAGCAGAATTTCGCTCAGTACCTTGCAAATGTCATTGAAGACAAACTTGTGAGAATTATTGTTATGCAATAACTTATTAATTTTCCTTGTTTTATCCAATAACTGTACACTCATTTTCCAAAACCTCCTTGATCTGTTGAAATGGTTTTCCGAAAAAGCTATATATTACTTGAATTGTACCATGTTTATTCAACATTCACAATAGTTTTTGGAAATTTTTTGATTTTTTAAGAAATACTTCTATTTTGATTTAATTTTCTCACGATATCCGCAAGTTTCACTGGCACAGACTAGCTGATTTCCCTTTTCTACCATATAGCTGCCGCACTGGGGGCACTTTTCTCTGGATGGTTTCTGCCAGGACATAAAATCACATTCTGGATTTGCTTCACACCCATAATAGCGGCGGCCTTTCTTGGTTTTTTTAATGACAATCTCTTTTCCGCACTTTGGACAGGGAACCCCTATTTTTTCTAAATATGGCTTCGTATTTTTACATTCAGGAAATCCCGGACAGGCCAGGAACTTTCCATGAGGTCCATATTTTATTACCATGTTCCGGCCGCAAAGTTCGCAGATCTCATCCGTCACCTCATCTGCAATGGTGACAGACTCCAGTTCTGTCTGTGCGTTCTTCACTGCTTCATCCAAATCCGGATAGAAATTACGGACCACTGTCTTCCAGTCTACAGTTCCGTCCCCTACTTTATCAAGCAGATATTCCAGATTGGCAGTAAAGGTGGTATCTACAATACTAGGAAAGCATTGCTTCATCATTCCGTTTACCACTTCTCCCAGTTCGGTTACATATAGGTTCTTATTTTCCTTGGCTACATATCTTCTATTTAAAATCGTTGTAATGGTAGGTGCATAGGTGCTTGGGCGTCCAATTCCCTGCTCCTCCAGTGCTTTTACCAAAGATGCTTCTGTATAATGTGCTGGCGGCTGTGTAAAATGCTGGCTCGGCAGCAATTCCTCTAAATCCAGATTCATTCCGGTTTCCAGTTTTCCAAGGAGCAAATTCTTTTCTTCTTTTTCATCCTCCTGTGCATAAACTGATAAAAAGCCGTCAAAAGCCAGCTTGGAAGCAGTCAGCGTAAACAGATACTCCCCTGCCCCTATCTTTACTGCCGTAGTCTCATATCTTGCTGCCTCCATTCTGCTGGCAGCAAACCGTTTCCAGATCAGTTGGTAAAGACGGAATAAATCTCTCTGGAGCGATTCCTTTATGATAACCGGAGTCAGCGTAATATCTGTCGGACGGATTGCTTCATGGGCATCCTGAATAATCTTTCCGCTTTTTTTAGAGTTTTGATCTGTCTTTATTACATACTGACTGCCATACTGTTTTTCTATAAATTCTCTGGCTGCTAAATCCGCCTCTTCTGCTACGCGGGTCGAATCTGTACGCAGATAGGTAATAAGTCCTATTGTTCCATGCCCCTTTACCTCAACGCCTTCATATAACTGTTGGGCAAGCCGCATCGTTTTCTGGGTAGAAAAGTTCAGAACTTTTGAAGCCTCCTGCTGAAGGGTACTGGTTGTAAATGGAATCGGCGCCTTTTTTATTCTCTCGCCCTTTTTTACTTCTTCCACTACGTAAGTCTGGTCCTTCAGATAATTTTGAATCTTATCCGCTTCCTCTTTGCTTCCAATAGCAATTCTGCCATTCCTGTCTCCATAAAATTTGGCTGACAGCGGCTTTTTGCTGCCCGGACATTTAAAGGACGCATCTAAATTCCAATATTCCTCCGGAATGAAGGCATTAATTTCTTCTTCTCTGTCGCAAATCATCCGCAGGGCCACAGACTGTACCCGGCCTGCACTTAGTCCTCTCTTAACCTTCTCCCAAAGCAGAGGACTAATCTTATAGCCAACCAGACGATCTAACACTCTTCGAGCCTGTTGGGCATCTACCAGGTTCATATCTATCTCTCTTGGATTCTTGATGGAATTCTTTACCGCATTTTTTGTAATCTCGTTAAAACTGATGCGATATACTTTTTTGTCTGGTGTCTCGTCCAGTTTCAATGCTTTCATCAAATGCCAGGAAATCGCCTCTCCTTCTCTATCCGGGTCCGTTGCCAGATAGATCTTATCTGCTTTCTTTACTTCTTTGCGCAGCTTTGATAAAATATCACCTTTTCCCCTTATTGTGATATATTTGAGTTCAAAATCATTTTCAACGTCAATTCCCATTTGGCTTTTAGGCAAATCCCTTACATGTCCGTTAGAGGCATCTACCTCATAAGTGGATCCAAGAAATTTTTTAATTGTCTTTACTTTTGCAGGTGACTCCACAATTACCAGATTCTTCGCCGCCATAACTACTCCTCATTCACAGTTTTTTCTGTAATAGTGGTTTGCTTCCTGCACAACATATCCCTCCATTTCCAGGTCCAGAAGAATCCCCACGCATTCGTGCATTGGCAAACCGCTCTCTTTTACAATCTCTTCAATAAATTTTGGTTGCAAATCCAAGCAAATATACACCTTTTTTTCTTTCTTGGCAAGTCCCTTCTGCTTTTTTTCCTGAATTCCCTGTATTTTTCCATGTTTCATACCAAAATAATCCAGCACGTCTTCTGTTTTCAAAAGCGGATATGCTCCTGACTGAATCAGGCGGTTGCATCCCAGACTCAGCATATCAGTAACTCTTCCCGGCACTGCAAATACATCCTTTCCCTGCTCCAGCGCCAGTTCTGCAGTAATGAGGGAACCGCTCTTTTCCCTTGCTTCTACTACAATCACTACATCGACGATTCCGCTTATGATGCGATTTCTCATGGGAAAGTTCGCTGGCCTTGGCTTTTCTCCCATCCCATATTCAGATAAAATCCCTCCTTCCGCTTCCATCCTTTCAAAAAGCTGGTAATTTTCCCTTGGATAGCAGATATTGATCCCACATCCCAATATCCCATAAGTCGGCGCTCCTGCCTCCAAGGCTCCTCTATGGCCTGCACTGTCTATCCCTAGAGCCAGTCCGCTTACAATCTGGATTCCTCTACTGCTAAGTTCTCTTGCAAGAATCCTGGCCACATAACTGCCGTAGCTGCTGCATTCCCTTGCTCCAACAATAGCTGCAGAAGGAAGTCTGTTATCCGGCAATTGTCCTCTGCAATAAAGCCCCATTGGTTTTCCGGAAATATGATGAAGTCCTTTCGGATATTCTTCATCGAATGGGGTCAAAAAACAGATATTTCTTGCTTTTAGTTCTTCGTATTCTGCTTCTATCTTCAATCTCGTTTCTGCTTTTTTGAAAGTTTCAAAGGCCTCTATCTGCGAAGAGCAAAGAAGCTTTTTTTCCTGTAAAAACGTTCCTTCTATATTATATATATGTTCCCTGTCAGGAACGCTATTCCATATTCTGCCAACTGTAACAGCACCAAATCCCGGAATCCTTGTCAGCCAGTATAAACACATTCGCTCCTGTTTTGTCAAAATCTCTGTCAGCGCCATCCCTCATTTCCCCAATATTTTGTTTCTAAACTCCTGTATCCAATTGCCTCACACAAATCCGAATGGCTAATCGACTCCCGCTCCTCCAAATCTGCAATGGTTCGGGACACCTTTAAAATCTTGTGTACAGCCCTGGCACTAAGATGTTTCTTTTTATAGACTGCTTCTAAAAAATGCTCTTCCTGGCTGCTGATCTTGCAGTACGTTTCTATTTCTTTTCCATTCATTTCACTGTTATAGGAAATCGAGGTTCCATGAAACCGATGTGCTTGTCTTTCAACAGCACTCTCAACTCTGCTGCGAATCTGACTGGAAGATTCGTTGTTTCCAGAATAGCGGAGTTCTTGGTAAGAAACAGGAGCGGCTTCAGCCGTAATATCAAATCGATCCAAAATCGGTTTGGAAATCTTTCCTAGATAATGCTGAATTTGGCCGCTACTGCATCTGCAGCGGTTCCGATCCGGATAAAATCCGCATGGACATGGATTCATGGCAGCTATCAAAAGAATATTGGCCGGAAACACATAGGTCCCATGAACTCTGGAAATTGTAACACTTCTCTCTTCTAAAGGCTGCCTTAAAATCTCTATGGCTTTTGAAGAAAATTCAGGGAATTCATCTAAAAACAAAATTCCTCCTGATGCCAGTGACAATTCTCCGGGTTTAGGATTCACCCCTCCTCCGGCCAGTGCCTGAGGGCTGATAGTGTGATGCGGATTACGAAATGGCCGCTTTGTAATTAATGTCTGTTTGTTCGATAATAGTCCGCATACGCTGTAAATCTTAGATACTTCAATACTTTCCGTTTCTGTCATCGGCGGGAGAATAGATGGGATCCGCTGGGCAACCATTGTCTTCCCTGCACCGGCCTCTCCTATCATCAATAAATTGTGCCGCCCTGCTGCCGCAATCTCAGAACTTCTTCGGAGGACAATCTGCCCGTTTACTTCTGAAAAATCCTTGCTTTCTCTTACATCTGCCGACTGGTCTGCCGCGGTATCTGAAAACTTGACTGCCGAATAGTTCTTTATTTTTTCCGGATGACGGAGCCATTCTACACATTGTTCCAGTGATAAAGGAGCTGCAACTTCTATTTTTTTCCCAGCCTGGCCTTCCTGCATATTTTCTAGTGGAAGAATGCAGCGCTGAAATCCCTTTTCCTTTGCACTCAAAACAATAGGAAGTACTCCCCTGACCGGCTTTATTCTCCCATCTAGTCCCAATTCTCCTACAAATAAGCAATCCTGGTATGGCTCTAAATCAACTTCTCCAAAAGCTGCTAAAACTGCCAGTGCAATTGCCAAATCATAACTGGTTCCAGCTTTTCGGATGGATGCTGGTGAAAGATTGATCACTATCTTTTTGGGCGGAAACCGAAAGCCTGAATTTCTCAGAGCAGTTCTCACCCGTTCCTGCGCTTCCCGAACCTCCGAGGACAGATACCCCACCATAATCATGCCCGGAAGACCATCATGAGCGTCCACTTCTACAGAAATAATCTGTCCGTCAATCCCGCTGGTCCCTGCGCTAAAAATTCTGCTGAACAAATAATCCCCCTTTTCTCTTAATCTCCATAAAACTCTGTCATATATTCACGAAACCGCAGAGGAAGATGGTTTCTTTGACAGTCTCTATTTTCCCTTTCCCTGATTGCAACTGCACTATGGAAAATTTTCCATAGCTGCTCATAATCCTGTGTGCCTTTTTGCCATCTTTCCATTTCTTCCGCTTCTCTGTCATCCACATAAAAAATCGCCCATCCGGTCTGTGGATTATGCACCGCAGCCTGCCTTCTATTCGCATCATAAATTATCCATTTTTCATTGGGAAGACGATCCGAAAAATGAACTGCCAGCAAGGGAATTACCGCATTTTTAGGTGCAATCCGGCTAAAAAGCAGACCATTTTCCTTCAATTCTGTAAAGCGGATAAATCCGGTCAGCAAATGATTCTCGTTATAAACATTCCGGCATAATTGAAACAATTGAAAAACCTCTGGTATCTGAAGCATTTTCATTATCCTTTTTCCGAAATGAAATCCATAAATCAAAAAGCGGTAAATTTTATCTGCCTTATCCATATCCTGAGAAAGGGCGGCTGCATATACATTTTCGTATGCCTCTTCACAAATCTGATTCCGGATCGATTCTATTACCCTGGAAACCTTGTTTCTCTCCAGAGATACTGTGCAGTACTCTGTAAATAATTCCTGCTCAAACTCTCCTTCCAATTCCAAACGAACATTTGCATGTCCCTTTTTCCCCATCCATGCATCATAAACTCCGCAGAGTATTCCCTCCAGCGAATCCTCGCATAGATAAACTGTCATACAATTTCCCCTTTTTATATATTTCCCAAAACAGATGAGAGAACATCCTCCCTAGTCGGATCAGATAAGTGCATATCCTGAAACAAAGATAATTGGTGGTAAGCATCTTTTTGTGTTATGTCCCAAATCTTTCTTCACCAATCAGGGCTGATGTAATAAAATCCTGTTCTAATCGGCATCCCTGCTCCATTTTACCAGAGCATGTAATAAAATAAATGGCCCTCTTCAAGACTACGCCTAACTTCTTCAGAGTTTTAAAGTCTAAAAACCCATTTTTTCTGGCAACAATAATTCTTCTGGCTGATTTCACCCCAATGCCCGGAACTCTGAGAAGCTCCCTATATGTGGCAGTGTTTACCTCTACAGGAAACTGTTCTAAATGGCGCAGCGCCCAATCACATTTAGGATCTAAAAAAACGTTAAAATTGGGGTTGTCCTCTGTAAGAAGTTCATCTGCCTGAAATCCATAAAAACGCAAAAGCCAGTCTGCCTGGTACAAGCGATGTTCTCTCAAAAGAGGAGGTCCTCCAGGAATTTCCGGAAGAGAAGAATCTTCATTTACTTTGATAAAAGCTGAAAAAAACACCCTTTTCAATCCCAGCTCTTTTCGTCTCCCAAAAACCAATGACATTTTCCTTTTCTCCCTTCAGCAGCTGTCTCTGCATATAGATTCCCTGCTGTATCTGACGCATAGGTTGTAAAATCTTATCCCTGGTCTTAGCCGGCGCTAAATTGCGCAGGCCTTCAGCAGTCGGAAGTTCTAAATTGACACTCATCCGATCCGCAAAAAAACCTACACTTTCTATTAGTTCCGGATCTGCTCCCGGTATTCCTTTTACATGAATGTATCCGTTAAATCTGTGCTCTATCCGCAGCTTATACACTGTTTCATAAATCTGTTCCATTGTGTAATCTGCACTGTGCAAAATACCAGAGCTTAAAAATAAACCTTCGATATAGTTTCTCCGATAAAATTCTATGGTCAGCAGGCAGACTTCATCTGGTGTAAATGAGGTCCTAAGAGTATCATTAGAATGCCGATTTATACAATACCTGCAATCATAAATGCACTCATTTGTAAAGAGAATCTTCAATAGAGAAATGCAGCGTCCGTCTGCCGAAAAACTATGGCAGATACCGGTCTCTGCCGCACTTCCCATCATGCCTGGCTTTCCCTTTCGATCTACTCCACTGGAAGTACAGGCTGCATCATATTTAGCTGCATCTGTTAAGATCTGTAATTTTTCCTGAATGGTCAAGTCCTGTTGTACCAGCATATACGTCCTCCTGCATCGTTAGCATAGAACATTTGTTCTTTATTGGCTTAGTATATCACATTCCTGAAAAAATTACAACCCTTTTGCGAACATTAGTTCTTTTTATTCAATCCTTGCACCATCCTCTCCAACCATATATCCGTCCGGAGTCACCTGTCCTGCATACATCGCACCTTTTGTTCCATCTGAAACCGGGTTAAAGTAATACCACTTTCCGTCAATTAGCTGCCATCCTGTAACCATAGCGCCACGATGCCCATCGCTAACCGGATTTAAATAATACCATTTTCCATCGATATCCAAATACCACCCCGTTTTCATGTGTCCCAAAGTTCCATCCGATATGGTGTGCAGAAAATACCAGGAGCCATCTGGATCCTGATGCCAGCCAACTTTCATGTATTCATCTAATCCAAAACGGTACCAGTCTGTCCTTCCTGTCACACCATAATAAAGATAACACCATTCATCTTTCGCCTTTCCTCCATCTGTGTAATGAAATACCCATCCTGCTGGAAGTTTCTCCCATCTACCGCTTTTTCCTTTTCCAACATCCGTATATGCATCCCCATATACGCCTGGACCTCCCTGAGTATGTCCGGAACCTCCTCCAGAACTATTTCCCGAATTTCCTCCAGAGCCATTTCCGGAATTGTTTCCAGAGCCATTTCCGGAGTTATCTCCCGAATTGTTTCCGGATCCATCTCCTGAATTATCTCCATCTCCGGGCTTTATCAGCTTATCGTCTTCTGTTCCAGGCACTTTATCTTCTCCATTATGCCACTTCTCGTCATCTTTGGTGTCCCATTTTCCGTCTT
>JBKUOG010000008.1:33029-117703 GCA_046957575.1 Lachnospiraceae bacterium
CTCCATTATGCCACTTCTCGTCATCTTTGGTGTCCCATTTTCCATCTTCTCCCGGACGGTTATTGGTCCCGTCTCCATTGTCTATATAATCGTCTTTTGTATCAAAAATTTTGTCAGATCCACAATGAACATTCTGCCCATTCTGATTTTGGTAATAATCATCTTTGGTTCTGTAAACTCCATCCTCTCCTGCTTCCAAAACCACATCATCTTCAGTCCCTGCATTCTTATCTTGGCCATTATAGTAATAATGGTCATCTTCTGTTTCCATCTTCCCGTCTTCTCCCGGACGGCGGTTGGTTCCATTTCCTAAATCCTCAAAGTACAATTCCCATTGAGCGATTAAAACTGTATCAGCAGCAGTCTGATACAGAGTTTCTGCTGTGATTACTGTCTGTCCTCCTTCCGGCACCCATCCTTTAAACTGGTAATCAGTTTTGACTGGAACAGGAAGTTGTCCATAGGGAGCGTCATAAGTAACAGAAAGTGTCTCCTTTTCACACGTTCCCCCGTCCGGATTCAGTCTTACCTGATAACCATTGGCTTTCCACTGTGCAAACAGTTGAACTGTATCCCGATCTTTTAATGTCAGATTTTGAACGGACTGTCCAACCTGGTATCCGATTCCTGTTCCGGCTGCCTGTGTATTCCATAAAGTAAACTGATATCCGGTACGTGAAAAACCATTTCCCGCAATCGCAAACGAAGCGCCTACCTGATGACCCGATGCAGGTGTATTTCCTCCTGTTGCACCATTTCCAACATATACTATCTGATATTGGTTTGGAACGGTTTCCAGCCTGCTGCTGCATCTGCTGCAGTTTTTTACTTTGTATCCGGGAACGGATGCAGTGTCATAAGAACCCGGAGTCACATGCCCCAATGCGGGGAGCGTCTGGTTCACAGTTCCGCACATTTCGCATTTTCCTGTTATGGATCCAGGAGCTGTACAAGTCGGTTCTGTCCGCTTTGTTCCTGTATGGGTATGGGCCTCTTCTGCTCCATTTACTTTCTGCTGTCCCCCAAACGGAAAGATTGTAACACCGCCATAGTCTGCCAAATGCGGGGCATAATAGTAAAATAGCACTCCTGTAAGTTTTGGATGGGGATTTGTAATGGTTACAACTGTGTTCCACTTTCCAGTACCTGTATCTGTAGAGTTTTGAATGGTCATGGCATCCGCTATCTTTACCATTTCATAATTCTGGAGATTCCCAGGTCCTTTTGAAATCTCTGTCTTCAAATCATCAATGGTTTTTGTTTCATTGCACTTATAATATTCCCACATCCCATCAAGTTGTCTCCTGGTTCCTTCTGTGGAATGGGTTGAAACCATCTGATTAAATCCATGACGGTACTCAGCTCCCTGAAACAGCAGATATACGCCAGGTTTTCCCTGCGTTCCCTTCATCTTTTCATCCGTACCGGAACCGGTTATGGTTAATACATTTGATGCCCTGCTCTGTCTCATGAGGACCGGTTCTGCACTTTTTTCCTCTTCAAATTCTTCTTCCGGCATAGTTATACTATTTCCTGGTGTTGCGACAGGAAGAAAAACCAAATTTCCGCCACCTAGGTCTGCAGATTCGGTAACTGAATGCATCTCTTCCTGATGAATCGGCATAGCCATAGCCAAAAGATTGATTTTACAACTTAAAATCCCTGCAAGCAGCAAAAAACGGACTGTATACTTTCTCTTTTTGTTCAAGCAAATTCCCCCTTATAAACAAATATTCTGAACTATAAAACTGTTTGCGCATCAAAATAAAGCTACACAGACATAGACATCCCCCGCTTTCTTCACCGCTGTAATCAATGGACAATTGTTGCGTTAAACTTTGGAATTTGTTGGCAGTACGCCGATTTGTTAGAAAATAGATCTGATTTCCAGAAAGTTTAATGGATGGAGAGATCTTACCATATCTCCATCCATTATTCAAGTCCTTTGAGGCTTACTTTTCATCGCTACTTTTCGACACTTTTAGCCTAATTTTTCACTAAGTTATGAGTACCTAAAAAATTTTTCAAGTCCTCATACGATTCTTTTGCGTCTTCGTACCCCTGTTCATAAAGAGCCAGAAGTTTTTCTTTATCCTTCTCTACTCGGCCCACTTCTACGGTTTTAGAAGGGCGAATCACAAAAATATTCCCCTTTTCTCTTCCTTCTTCAATGTAATCCAGCGTCTCATTATACCGGATATGCCGGGTTTCCATCTGCTCTACCAGATTGGGATACTGGCGGTACAGCCTGCGGATCAGTTTCATCGCCCGGTTAGGCCCTTTCCGGTAAGACTTGTCTCTGGTAAGAATTACAATATTTTTTGCATTTCCCTGCTTTTCCGAATGCTTCACCGGAATCGAGTCTGCAATCCCTCCATCCAGATAAATATGTCCATGAATCCCTATCATTCTGGAAACCAGGGGAAGGGAACTGGACGCCCGGATTGCCCAGATGTCCCGCTTCATGTCTCTAATCGGATGATAGTGCGGCTTTCCCGTCTCACAATCCGTTAAAACTGCGTAAAAACGTCCTGGATAAGATAAAAACGCCTTATGATCATAAGGGCTTAACTCATTTGGGATCTGGTCATAGCACATCTTTACCCCAAATAGATTTCCGGTTTTTATAAGGCTTCGCAGGCTGCAGTATCTGGGATCGTTCAAATAATCTGTGCTGACTGCAATATTTCTTCCCCTTTGCCTGGATAAGTAACTGGTTGCATTGATGCTGCCAGCCGATACTCCGTAAACTTCTTCAAATTCCAGGTTCTTATCCAGAAAAAAATCCAGAACTCCGGCAGTATACGCTCCCCGCATCCCTCCTCCTTCTAAAATCAGTCCTGCGTTTAAAAGTTTTCTTGGTTCTTCCATCTGCCTTCTCCCTTCCTGGTCAGAAAAGGAGCTGCCGCAGCAGCTCCTTACTCACATCATTCGCTCAAATATCCATTTCCTGGACTTTATTTAGTTCTGGTTATATCCGTCTGGATTCATAGACTGCCATTTCCAGGAATCGCGGCACATTTCTTCAATACCAAGTTCTGCCTTCCATGCCAGTTCTCTTGCAGCCTTGCCTGGATCACAGTAACACTGTGCAATATCTCCGGCACGTCTTGGATCGATCACGTATGGAAGTTCCTTGCCGCAGGCCTTTTCGTAAGCGTGAATCACATCCAGTACGCTGTATCCATGACCAGTACCCAGGTTATAAATAGATACGCCTTCTTTGTCTTCTAACTTTTTAATTGCGCACACGTGGCCTTTTGCCAAATCGACTACATGAATGTAATCGCGTACACCGGTTCCGTCCGGAGTATTGTAATCATTGCCAAATACATGAACGCATTCTCTCTTGCCAACTGCTACCTGGGCAATATAAGGTACCAGATTGTTTGGAATGCCCTTCGGATCCTCGCCGATAGTGCCGCTCTCATGGGCTCCAATCGGATTGAAATAACGAAGAAGGATTACGTTCCACTCTGGGTCGGATACGTGTAAGTCTGTCAGGATCTGCTCTAACATTCCCTTTGTCTGACCATATGGGTTGGTAATTTCTCCCTTCGGGCACTCTTCGGTAATCGGCACAAATGCCGGATCGCCGTAAACAGTTGCGGAAGAACTGAATACAATGTTCTTTACATTGTACTTTCTCATTACGTCGCAAAGAATTAATGTACCAGTAATGTTGTTATGGTAATACTCCAACGGCTTTGATACAGACTCTCCAACAGCTTTGTAACCGGCAAACTGGATAACAGAGTCGATTTTTTCCTTCTGGAATACTTCCTCTAATGCAGATTTGTCCAATAAGTCTACATCGTAAAATGTTACCGTCTTTCCGGTAATCTTTTCTACTCTTCTTAACGCTTCCTCACAAGAATTGTAAAGATTATCTACTACTACTACCTCATAACCTGCATTTAATAATTCTACACAGGTGTGGCTTCCAATATAGCCTGCTCCGCCAGCTACCAGAATTGCCATAACGCATCCTCCTTTTTTAAGGCCTGTAAATCTTTGCGATCTGCCGGCCTGTCTTTACATATACCGGTTTCGACCAAAACCGTTACATTGACATTATACACTTGTTAAAGTAAAAGCACAATGCAATTTCTTTTGGTTTTTTGTATAATTTATTCGTATCAGTTTAGCCATGCAAAAACTGCCACAAGTTTGAACATGAGAACTTACTCACAATGGACAAACTTTGTGGCAGTTTTTATAGGATGGACGCCCATCATTCATAATTTGGCAGCCAAGCCAACTCCTGTTCAAACGATTTTGCAGCATCCTCCAAATTATGAATGGCAAGGCTGAACTGTTACATGGCCAGTCCTTATGACCGAAAGCCTTCTCTTAGTTTTTCAATTGCCCGTTTTTCGATTCGGCTTACGTAAGAACGGGAAATTCCCAAGATTGCTGCTATCTCTCTCTGAGTGTGTTCACTTCCTCCATACAGTCCGTAGCGCAGACGGATAACAGTTTTTTCTGTATCCTTGAGGCAGGAGTCAAAGGAATCGTAAAGTATCTGTATATCCTGGCTTAAAATAAGAGTATCAATGGTTTCTGTATGTTCGCTTTCTATCAGATCTACCAAACTGACGCTTTCTCCATCCTTGTCTACTCCAATGGGCTCATAAATCGAAATTTCCCTGGAAAATTTTTTGCCTGCCCGCAGCAGCATTAAAATTTCATTTGCTATCCTCACCTAAATGCGTTTTAGGCATGTCGTCATCCTCTACACCAAAAAGCACCACATGAGCATTCACGCCATCCCAGACTACTTTACGGACAATGGTGCGGATGGCGGCCCGTTTCTGTTGGGTAGTCATTTCATCAATGCCATCTTTGAATACCGTTAAAAGCTGACGCAGCACATCAAACTCTATATCACTCAATGCGTGCTGAGAAGTCAATCCTTCTAATTCCTTAATACGATTGTTAATATCCACACATTCCTGATTCAGCTGTTCAATACGTTTTGCCACATGATTTTTGGCAATGCTGTCTCCTAAATCAATCAGGGAATCGACCAAGCCTTCCATTTTCTTTTCTGCGTCTGCTTTTTCTTTTCGCAAGGCCGATAAGCGTTCTTCATAATCTGCACGGTTGCCAGTGTAAAATTTACGGCTCTGTTCCAGTTGTTTAATAAAAGTACCGGTATCATCTTCCAGCATTTTAATCTGTTCCATAATCTTCATATCAAGGGTATTGCCGCTTACATTCGTTCCATTGCAGATACTTCGTTGGCTGCGTTCTTTCATTTTACATACATAGGTGTAGGTCGGTTTGCCATCTGCGGTTTTTCGTCTGCTGATTTTCGGATACATACGGCTTTTGCAGCTGCAATAGAGAAGTCCGGTAAGCAAGGCTTCATTTCTCCGAGGTTTGCGAAATGATTTCGACTTATTGCGTTCCAAAGATTCCTGAATAGAAACCCACACTTTGCCGGAGATGATACCCTGATGTCCTCCAACTGATACAATCCATTCACTTGGCGGCAGAAATTCTGTTGTTTTCCCCTTTTCCTGATTGGTGCGGTTATATGCCATAATGCCATGGATGCCGTCAAATTCTTCCTTATCAGAAAAGAGGTCGGAATCAACCTTTACAAAATATTCATATGCGTCCTGATCCGCAATCATATAAACAGGATTCTGCAAAATCGCCTTGATAGAAAAACGAGTAAAATATTTGTCGTTCTTGGTTTTCAATCCACATTTCATCAATTCTGCTTCTGTAATCGTTAAAGAGTCATGTTCCATATACAAATCATAAATCATTCGGATGGTATCAGCTTCCTCCGGAATCAGTTTCAGCTTGCAGGCTTTCTTTGTTTTTCCATCAATGGTAATATTTTTCACTGCCTCAGAAGCATAACCGGTAGGCGTTGTTCCTCCAAGCCAGCGTCCTGTTTTTGCTAACTCATGCATATTGTCACGGATACGTTCTGCAATGGTTTCTCGTTCTAACTGGGAGAAAACAGATGCAATATACATCATAGCCCGTCCCATAGGAGTACCGGTGTCAAATTGCTCTTTAATAGAAACAAATGCAATATCCAGACGGGATAATTCTTCAATCAGCCCTGCAAAATCGCTGATATTGCGGCTGATACGGTCAAGGCGATAAACAATAATTGCCTTAAACTTATGTTTTTTGGCCGCATCCATCATTTTCTTAAAATCCGGGCGGTTCAGATTTCCGCCGGAAAATCCTTCATCTTCAAAAACCGCTATCTGTTCAAGTGCTGCTTCACCATAATGAGTACGCACATATTCTTTGCACAGTTCAACCTGATTGCCGATGCTTTCTCCTTTTCCAGTATATTTTGATTTACGGGAATAGATAGCAATAGCATCTTTATTTTTTCCCATCTTCTTTCCCTCCCTGCATTACTATGTTATGTCTTTTATGCAATTACAACATAGAGTAGTACCAGAGTAAAAGAAATCCTCTTTGCTAATTGATCTGTACAATAAGTGTCTCCCACTCTTCTAATGTCAGCCCAGAAGAAATTTGCAGGGAATACGAAAAATCATTTTTCGACCAGACAGCCAGAGTAAATATATCATTATTACCTTTTAATGTTACGGTAACTTCATCCACAGATAATTTCTCTACTGTTTGATAGGTATTAAAGTCACCGGAATTATCATCATTTCCAATGGACTTTCTAAAAACAGCAGTCTGTCCTTCGCCCGTATATATAATTTGGGCTAATTCATTCCAATATGCAATATATGTTTGCTCAATTGGCAAAAATGGCAAACCTGTAATATCGTCCACATCAAAATTTACAGTGTTCGAGAGTTCTTCAGCAGAAGATACTGTCACAATACCAGCTCCTGCCCCCATGAGACTTTGATCCGTACCTTGCTCTTGATGTAGGGACTGGGGAATTGACAAGGCACCAACTATCAATACAGCAAAGCAGGCTGCTATAGATAAATATTTTTTTATATTGGGAAAGCGAATGATTTTTTCTGCCTTTGTATTTGCAATACCTGCTTGCTCAATATTTTGCAAAATTCGGCTACGCATTTCATCGGTCACTTCAACTTTATCCATAATTTCATCATACCGTTTACTCAAAGTCGTAGACCTCCTTCAAAATTTTCTTTAATTTTTCCCTTCCCCGATGAAGATTAGAACGAACAGTCGTCTCCTTCATTTTGAGAAGTGCTGCAATCTGTGCGGTTGAATATCCTTCATAATAAAACAAATGAATCGCTTCTCGATATTGTGGTGCAAGTTTTTTTACAGCTTCCCACACAAAAGATAAATCTTCTCTGTTTTCCGCAATCAAAGTTTCATCTAATTCATCTGTTTTCCGAACTGCATTATACTCAATCCGATTTTTGCTAATATTAGCAGCAACTCGTAAAAGCCATGCTTTCTCATGTTCTTTGCTTTCAAAGACAGGAACTGTTTTCAAAAATTGAATGAGTGTATCCTGCAACACTTCCTCAGCATCACTCATGTTATGCAGATATGAATATGCCAATCGCAAAATCCGATTTCCATGTTCGTTCAGCATTCGTGCTGCCTGTTGATTAACTTCTTCTCGTTCAACTTCTTTTGCAATCGGATGCTCTTTTGCAATCGTCGTGGCGAAAAAGAAATGACGAATCCAATAAATTCCCGATATCATCCATGTTCGCAATATTTCACTAATAAAGTTCTGTGCAAGACAGTATTCCAATTCTATATCCCTCCTTTACAAGATAATCGTGTATTTACTGCACAGCAGCAATCAAATCCGTCATCTCTTCGCTGGAAATTCCAACTTCGGAATAAACACCAATTGAATACGCATATCCATTATCTGTCCAAGTCGCAAGGTTAATTTGACCGTTTTGGCCTTTCATGGTTACCTTTCGTTCCCCAATAGTAACCGTTGTAGCCTCAGCATACTGTGTATAATCTCCGCTAATATCTTCACTGCCAGTAGCTTTACGAATACACACTGCGTTTTCGTCATCATTCTGGTATATAACTTCAATCATGGAATTATCGTCGTTCAGAATGGCCGCAAGAATTGTCTGCTTCGTATAATTATCAACGGAAGAAGGGACTTTCATAGAAAAACCAGCCGCTTTTTCAGCATCTGCCATAGAAGCATATTCTGCAAATGGATTTGGGCTTTCCGCATCGGCATTGTCATCGGAATTAAGTTCCGGTCCCCAAGTCGCAGGATCACTGCCAATCATATCTGCTTCGCCGTTGCCAGTAGCATTGATCAGATCTGTCATAGCAGTCCTTTCCATGGCAGAATTAGTAGTGATGGAGTAAGTATAGCTGCCATCCAGCCAAGTAGCGACATTTACTTTATTGCCATCGCCTTTCATGGTTACCTCTGTATCTCCGATAAAAACTTCATCGGTGTTCGAGTATTTTGTATAATCACCACTCACATCCTCGCTGCCCTCAGCCTTGCGAATTGTGAGCTTTTCGTCGTCGTTCGTGTAGATTACTTCAATCAACTTTTTATCCGCATCTACACGAATGGCAGATTTGTCCATCTCGTCAATGGTATCCGGAACCATAACATCGAACCCCACCAGTTGGGAGGCTTCCTCCATAGTCTTGCATTCGGTAAAAGGATCCGGGATTTCAGCAGAGTTCTTATTGCTGCCGCAAGCAGCAAGAGACAGCGTCAATGCGGCGCTTAATGTCAGTACAATCATCTTTTTCATAAATTATGTTCCTTTCTGGTTTTACATTTTTGATCGGCTCATTTGCCGTTCTGCCTTATATACAGGCGGGAAGCATAAAATGTTGCAAGAATAAAAATAAAATTGAATCTGTCAAACGTCCCCGCTCTTATAGCTGGTTATAACGGACAACTTCTCTCTCATAAACTGGTAAAACCGAGGGAGGTGCGTGGTATCGCAAGAAAAAGTGTTCCAATCCATATGATTGTTCATTATCCAGAATCTGAAGAAGGCAGGCGTGAATTGGCACAGAGAGTTGCCGGTGTCCACGCAGATCTGGTAAATCAGACAATCAAAAAATTAATTTGTCCTTCTAAGCAGAAGGCCAAACTGCTGGATTCTATTATTAAAGCAGCGAATGAGAAAGCAGGTGAACAAACTTTCTAAAGTTTAGACACCTGCTTTTCTGCGATCTGAACCAGTTTTAGAATATCTTCGTCTGCATGAAGGCTGTATAGCAATCCATACGGAATACTGTAATCCCAATGAACCGGGATTGATACAAGTCCTGGATGCACATCCTGCCAGCATTCAATGGTAAGCAGAACATTTCCTGTTTCTGCACAGCGATTGAATACAGACAAGTCATAAAAATGCGGCGTATCCTCAATCTGTATCTGCGGATGATTTTTCTCCAGATCATTGCGGATGAAATCATTCACACCAGAATCCCCTTTGCTGACCATCATAAGCGTCTGCCCATATAAATCCTGAATATCAAGACAGGATTTATTTGCCAGAGGATGCTCGCGAGAAACGGCAACCATCTTTTTATATCTGCCAAGAGGCAAAAAATTACAAAGAGACAGCCATGCTTTTGAATCACAGACACCGATCAAAAAATCAAATTTCTCTCCAAGTTTTTGAATTTCAGATAAAATTCCCCTATGGTTATCCTCAAATGGTACAAGATGCAGCTTATATTCCGGAAAATGATGATTGATCTTATACCATAAATCCATAAAAGGTTTTGCCGGATTCAGCATGGAAGTTCCAACACAAAAGGTGGTATCACATTTTCCCGATGCAGTAACAGCTTCGGCAATCGATTTTTGGGAATAATCCATCATAAACTTGGCATTGCGGCAGATCACTTCCCCTGCAGGGGTCAGGCGAACTCCAGCAGACGTTCTTTCTATCAATTTTAAGTTCAAATGTTCTTCCAGACTGTTCATCTGTTTCATCACAGCAGTTGGAGAAATAAAGAGCTTTTCTGCTGCTTTTGTAAAACTGCCGCACTCTATGACTGCTAAAAAGGTATCAAGTAATGGATTGTACATATCACACCTCTTATAAACTTTTAGTTTATATCATGATAACATATGGGAGATTCCATGTCAACGCACAGGTGTGGTATGCTTATTACAGTTAAAAGAAAGGCGGTATGAATAATGGCAAAAAAATTGATTGCGTTTTATTCCAGAGCGGATGAAAACTATGTGAGCGGTATATTAAAAATGCTGACCGTAGGCAATACAGAAGCTGCAGCTCACATGATAAAAGAACTTACCGACGGTGATTTGTTTCACATTGATCAGGTGAATCCTTATTCCAAAGGGTATAACGATTGTATTGCGGAAGCCAAAGCGGATCAGAAGCAAAATGCCAGACCGAAACTGAAATGCTATCCGGATTCTATTGATGATTACGATGTGATTTATCTAGGTTATCCAAATTATTGGAGCACCATGCCAATGGCAGTTTTTACATTTCTGGAGCACTTTGATTTCTCCGGAAAAATCATTAAACCCTTTTGCACACATGAAGGAAGCGGAATGGGCAGCAGTATTTCCGACATAAAAAAACTTTGTCCAAATGCAACCGTTGAAAAAGGCCTTGCCATTTATGGCAGTCGTGTCAAAAATTCCAGAAAAGAAATAGAAAGTTGGGTGAAATAAGCGTATGAAAAAAATCACAGCAGGCAAAGATGCGTTGGGAGAATTTGCACCGAAATTTGCGGAATTAAATGATAATGTTCTTTTCGGCGAAGTATGGTCAAGAGAGGATAAACTGTCCGCCCGTGATCGTTCCATGGTTACGGTCACAGCTTTGATGGCACAGGGGATTTGCGACAGCTCCTTGGAACATCATTTGAAAACAGCAAAAGAAAATGGGATTACAAAATCGGAAATCGCAGAAATCTTAACCCACGCAGCCTTTTATGCAGGATGGCCAAAGGCGTGGGCAGCGTTTCGATTGGCAAAAGAAATCTGGAGCGAGTCAAGTGTTTCAGAGGGAAAGCAGGAACATGAAAATGCCATGATTTTTCCAATCGGAGAACCGAATACTGCTTTTGCTGATTATTTTATCGGGCAAAGTTACTTGGCACCACTGTCAAAAGAACAGATTGGCATTTTTAATGTCACTTTTGAGCCTTCCTGTCGGAATCACTGGCATATTCACAATGCTTTAAAAGGCGGAGGACAAATCCTGATCTGTGTATCTGGTAAAGGATATTATCAGGAATGGGGCAAAGATGTACAAATTCTTTTACCCGGCAATGTAGTAAATATTGCTCCCGGTGTGAAACATTGGCACGGTGCCGCAAAAGACAGTTGGTTTTCTCACATTGCCATTGAAGTACCGGGGGAAGGTACACAAACCAAATGGTGTGAAGAAGTCAGTAATGAGGAATATGAGAAACGGGTTATGCACAGTCAGTAGAATGGGAAAACGAAATGCAAGACTGAATGCAATCGCACCGGGAATTATTGTTACTCCTCTTGCACTAGATGAATTTAACGGTCCGCGTGGTGATTTTTACAAAAATATGTTTGCCAAATGCCCGGCAGGACGTCCGGGAACCGCAGATGAAATTGCAAATGTCGCAGAATTGCTTATGAGCGATAAAGGTGCTTTTATTACCGGCTCTACCTTTCTTGCAGACGGCGGAGCAACGGCAAGTTATTTTTACGGAGAGCTGAAACCTGAAAGGAGATAAAACTTATGATGTACGTTACTTTATCAAATGGCGTAAAAATGCCGCAGCTTGGATATGGTGTCTATCAAGTAACAAAAGAAGAATGTGAACGCTGTGTACTGGATGCTCTGAAAGCAGGATACCGCTCCATTGATACAGCTCAAAGCTATTTTAATGAAGACGAAGTCGGAAGTGCCATTGAAAAATCAGGTATACCAAGAGAAGAAATTTTTCTGACTTCAAAGGTGTGGATTGAACATTATGGATATGAAGAATGTAAAAAGAGTGTTCTGACATCTATGGAGAAACTGAAAACAGGCTATATTGATCTGATGCTGCTTCATCAGCCATTCGGAGATTACTATGGCGCTTGGAGAGCGTTGGAAGAACTTTATGAAGCCGGTAAACTCCGGGCTATCGGAATTTCTAATTTTTATCCTGACCGAATGGTAGATATGGCGTCTTTTTCCAGAATTAAGCCTATGGTAAATCAGATTGAAATTCATCCCCACAATCAGCAGGAAACTGCAAAACAGTGGAACGAAAAATATGGTTTACAATTAGAAGCATGGGCGCCCTTCGGAGAAGGCAGGGGCGGTATGTTTGAATTGCCGGAATTAAAAACCATCGGTGAAAAATACGGAAAAACATCAGCGCAGGTTATCCTCCGGTGGCATCTGCAAAGAGGAATCGTTGTTATTCCAAAATCCACCCATATAACACGAATGGAAGAAAATCTTCAAGTGTTTGATTTTGAACTGACTGCCGATGAAATGGCTCAAATTGCAAACCTTGACAAAAAGGAAAGTTCTTTCTTTTCCCACTATGATCCAGCTATGGTGGAATGGTTTGTGAAGATGGTGGAGGAACGCAAAAAACAAAACAACTGTAAGGAAGAAAAGAAAAACTGGTAAGGAGAATTTCTATGAGTAAAAAAGTGTTGATTTTATCAGGAAGTCCGAGAAAGAATGGTAATTCTGATTTGTTATGTGATGAATTTATGCGTGGTGTAGCAGAAAGCGGCAATGAAGTAGAAAAAATCAGAGTAGCAGGCAAAAAAATTGCTCCATGCTCTGGCTGCTACTATTGTTCTGCCCATGGCGGTGAATGTGTACATAAAGACGATATGTCGGAAATTTTGCAAAAGATGATAGATGCCGATGTAATTGTGCTTAGTTCTCCGTTTACTTTTATTCCATTAACGCACAATTAAAAGCAGTCATTGACCGCACGGTAGCAAGGTGGCTGGAAGTGAAAAACAAGGAATTTTATTACATTGTTACGATGGCAGACGATGCGTTATCCTCTGCTGACACAACCCTTGCCTGTTTCCATGGCTATGCGGATTGTGTAGAGGGAGCTGTGGAAAAGGGTGTTATCATTGGAAAAGGTGTTCACGATATGGAGGAAATCAAAAATACTGCCGCTATGGAACAGGCATACGCAATGGGCAAAAACATATAATACCATTACTTTCCAGAGAAAATGCTTTTCTAAAGGGGATACTTCTTTTTTTCTCATAAACGCATCTGTGAGAGGATAGCATTTTCCACACATTTTGCAGCATAGGTAGCAAGCCGGGATCCCTTATCCATATTAAAGGTATTGACTGCTTTAATTAGGCCAATGGTTCCGACAGACAGCAGATCTTCCATATCGTAATCCGTATACTGGTATTTTTTAATCACATGAGCCACCAAACGCATATTCCGTTCAATCAGCGCGGCTCTTGCCTCCTGGTCACCCTCTTTGTAACGCTCCAGGTACTCTTTTTCCTCACTGGCGCTAAGCGGTTTTGGAAAAGTCTTCAAAGAAAGTCACCTCAAAGCTAAACTTACTCTTAGTCTATGCAAAGGCAGCTTGCCCTGTGCTCAAAGACCTTTCCAAAACCTGGGGCACTGCATATTTTTTACCAGATTTTTAATGATGGAACAACCGGATTCCGGTAAATGCCATTGCCATGTTGTATTTATTGCAGGCCTCGATTACATTGTCGTCTCTTACAGAACCGCCTGGCTGAGCCACATATTTCACGCCGCTTTTAAATGCCCGGTCAATGTTGTCGCCAAATGGGAAGAATGCGTCAGAACCTAACGCTACGTCCTGCATCTGGTCTAACCACGCCCGTTTTTCCTCTTTGGTAAATACCGGCGGTTTTACTTTAAAGACAGATTCCCATCTTCCATCTGCCAGTACGTCCATGTAATCATCACCAATATAGACATCAATGGCATTATCTCTGTCTGCCCTGCGGATTCCATCTACAAACTGAAGATTTAATACCTGGGGAGCCTGACGTAAAAACCAGTTGTCTGCCTTCTGGCCTGCCAGTCTGGTACAATGAACCCTGGACTGCTGTCCTGCGCCGATTCCGATAGCCTGGCCGCCTTTTGCATAGCAGACAGAATTTGACTGGGTATACTTTAAGGTAATCAGGGAAATCATCAGATCGATTTTTGCCTCGTCTGGAATCTCTTTATTTTCTGTTACCACATTGGAAAGCAGATCGGTGTTGATTGCCAGCTCGTTTCTTCCCTGTTCAAATGTAATGCCAAATACCTGTTTACGCTCAATTGGCTCTGGAACATAGGCTGGATCAATCTGGATAATATTGTAGTTTCCATTCTTTTTGGATTTTAAAATCTCCAGGGCTTCCGATTCATAACCTGGAGCAATTACGCCGTCTGATACCTCTCTCTTAATAATTTTTGCAGTGTCTGCATCACATACATCAGACAGAGAGATAAAGTCGCCAAAGGAAGACATTCTGTCTGCGCCTCTGGCTCTGGCATATGCGCAGGCCAATGGGGAAAGTTCTCCCAAATCGTCTACCCAGTAAATCTTTGCCAGGGTATCGGTCAGCGGAAGTCCTACTGCTGCACCTGCCGGAGAAACGTGCTTAAACGATGCGGCAGCAGGAAGTCCTGTCGCTTCTTTTAATTCTTTTACCAGCTGCCAGCCGTTAAATGCATCCAGAAAGTTAATATATCCCGGCTTTCCGCCCAGTACCGTAATCGGAAGATCGGTTCCGTCATTCATAAAAATACGGGAAGGCTTCTGGTTTGGATTGCATCCGTACTTTAACTGTAATTCGTTCATGGTTTTTCTCTCCTTTTTAGGCATTTTTATTTACAATTCTTGTTTCGTAAGTTCCATCTGCAATATTGATATAGCGCACAAATAAAGAAACCTTGTTGTCTTCATTTAAGCTTTCCCACAAAAGGGAAGTAAACTCATCCATGTCGTTTGGAATGCTTACCAGCTTCGGCTCTCCCTCAAAACTTGGAAGCGGATTGCCATCATGCATATAGGTATGGATAAAGTGCCCCTCTCCGGCTGCAGGATTTTCGTATGCAAAGGTAAAGCGGCTGCAGGAATCCGGATTGCCATTATTGCTCTTTAAAATAGACATGGCATAGTTATAAGTTCCATTCTCTACGTGCATAATTCCGGAAATTCTAGGGGTATAGTTGGGAGCGTCCGGCTCAAACTCCCTGGTGCGCAGAGATTGCTCAAAGGTCAGCTGATGATCCATGCCATCATAAATGGTATCCGTCTGATCGCCATTGGTAACAATGGTTTTATTGCCCAGAACCCGTACCGGCGCATAAATAATCAGACTGGGATCGGTCAGCTTTGACGGCTCAAATGCCTGGGTACGGATTCCTTCCCCGTCTTTTACAAACACACGGTTCCGGCTGTTTTCACTTCTTCCCATAATAAAATAAGCTGCTACCGCCTTGGTTCCATCCTCGCTTTTTCCAATCACAATTCCTCTTCCTGGATAGGAATTTTCTCTCAGTTCTTCTGCCAATGACAGCATCTTCATCATTCTTCCTCCTGATTTTAAATTTCTTGGCAACAAAAAACGCCTGGGTACCTCAAAAAAGAGATGCCCAGGCGGTCGGCTCAATCCGAAACGTGCTCCCTGTGGTTTTCCCACTTGTTCCGCCAGTCACACGTTCTGACATAATCATACTGGATTCTGCAAAAGATTGCAAGTGTTTTTTATGTGGCTTTTTTCACATTATTCATTCCGGATAGCTGCCAGAGGGCTTAACCGCATGGCACGCATAGCCGGCATAAAGCCTGCTCCCATACCTACAATAATGGCAAAGCCAATGGCAAGTCCTACCAGCCACGGCGGAATCCGGGAAATGTCTCCTTCCACTCCGGCCATTGTCTGGCTGATTCCCTGGATATTGTTGATAATATAGGAAATCCCATAGCTTAAACCAATTCCAACGAGACCTCCTGCCAGTCCGATAAAGCCGGATTCTATGAGAAACATATTGCGGATATTTCCCATATCGCAGCCCAGCACCTTCATAACGCCGATTTCCTTGGTTCTTTCATATATGGACATCATCATGGTATTGGCAATGCCGATTGCTGCTACAAACAGGGAAACCGCTCCAATTCCGCCTAACACAGCCTGAATCATATTGGCCTGCTTCTGCTGGTTTTCAATGCCTTCTATCATGCTGTTGGCCTGATACCCCATCTCATTGATAGCCTGCTGGACTGCTTTTACATTGTCAATGCTGTCCACCTGAACGCTGGCACTGTTATATATAAAATAATTGTAAGGTTTTCCCTTTTTATTAGTAGGCTGACCGGGAATGGGGTCTTTTTTAAATACTTTTTTTAACTGTGTTTTTAGCTGCTCCACATTGGTGTACACCCCATAACTGTATTGGCTGTAATCCTCTTCTCCCCCTGCTTCCATACCTGCTGCCTGGATTATGTATTTTTTAGGCGGTTTTACAGCATTATCCTCGCTGGGATGCTGAGACTGGTAATAAGCATTTTGATCGAAAATCACAAAAAATGGCTGATTCATATCCAGTTTTGGCATTTCGCCTGTATCCCAATAGCCTTTCTTTGTCTTGCTATTGGTAAAATCCATAGCTGCCTTATTGCCAAAAACCAATTCCAGCTGCCCGGAATTTGGATCCGGCACATGACCGCCTTCTGCCAGGGGAATCTGTTCTAAAACTTCCTGGCTGACCCCCTGTAAATTTACATATTCGCAGATATAAGGTCCCTGCTTCATTACTACCGATATCCGCAGGGTTGGGGATACAGAAACCACATGATCCAGTTTTGAAAATTTTTTAATAGCTTCATCTGTAATATAGCTTTCTTCACTGGCAGCGCCTGTATCCATAGAATAATTCTGCTGTACTGTAACCTCTGTCAGACTGACCCAGGAAGACAGCTGCTCCATATTTAATTCTTTTAACCCGATTCCTAAAGACACCATTACCACAATGGATGCAGTTCCAATCACAACTCCAAGAATTGTCAAAACCGTCCTTAGTTTCCGGCGTCTCAGGTTATTCAGGCTCATAACCAGAAGGTCACGAAATCTCATCGTCTATCCCCTCTTCTTCCTCCAACTGCTGCTTTTTATTTTTTCTTCGGCGAAGCAACACTCGAATCCCGACAATGGCTCCAATAACAGCTGCCGCTGCACCGCCTGTCATGGCCAAACGCGCTGCTATCGGAAGCCCCATAAATTTATTTTTTAAGGAATTCTGCCCCTCTGCTTCTATGTCATCCATATTTCCAGCTTCCACATCCCAGTCCATGTCCTCCGGCATAGGTTCTGAAACGAACAGAGTCATCTCCTTCATCTCTGTGCTCACATTGCCGTTTTCATCCTCGTAGGAAATCACAATCGGAATAATCCCCTCATCCATAGTGGCGGCCACACCGGTCAGCATCGTGTCTACGTTTCCTGTCTCTCCCGGCTTAATATTTCCTACATAAGTTTCCTCAGTCTTAATGGAATCTCCCTCAAAACGAACAGTTACATTATAAAGCTGGACTTTTCCTGTATTGTTGATCCCAAACATCACGTTGGTTTCAGCCCCTACACTGATGCTTTCCGGCATAATGTCAATGGTGCTGGTGCTCAGACGCGCTTCCTGCTTTACTGGAATATCAACCGTTACCGTCTCTTCTGCATTTTTAAATTCCGGACTGTCGTATTTTTCCTTAATGGTAATGGAATAGGACCTGGGATCGGCTCCTCCTTTGCTGCTGAACTTCATGCGAACCTCTGCAGTCTCTCCTGCTCCCAGGGAATTTACTACAACGGAATTCGCACCATCTTCTGTGGTAAATACTGCGCTCTCTGAAACTTTTTCCGACTCCAGAGTAAACAAAATATTGCTGGCCGGCACATTGGAAGAAGCATTTTTCATGTGCAAAATCAGTTCAAACTCCTGGCCTGCATAGATTTCTTCCGGAACCGTCTCATAGCTGTCTACAATAATTCTAGCTCTGGTCCTGTCATTGGCATTAAAATCTCCCTGAGGATCTTCTTTGCTTTTGCTGACGATCTGAACATACATGGTAGCTTCCTGGGTCTGCAGATCTCCTTCCTGGGAATCCCGATAGGAAATCTTAAACTGAATAGGGTAAAATCCCGAATAACTGTCTTCCCGGATAGCCATGCTGTAAGGCACTTCTACGGTCTGCCCTTCTTCTATCAGGTCATAATGCCTGTCATAGTTTCCGTCATTGATATTAAACGGGAACTTGGTGCTGTCTGCATCCAGCACCATGCTGACCGTAACATCATAAGCTTTAAATTTGCTGCTGTTGCGCATATTGACAGCAAAATTCATAACATTAGGATAGGTTCCATATGGAGTAGACTGGCCCTCGCCCAGAACAAAGGTCACTGTGTTGCTCTCTTCTTCCGACTCGCTGGTACCAGCAGACTCACTGACATAAATATTTAAATACTCTTTTACCCAATACCTGTCTGTATCAGGTTCTTCCTCACAGTCTACATAGATGGCAATGGGAATGGAATAATATCCCGGTTTCAAATCCTTTCTCAGCTTAACGGAAATGCTGGTGCTTTTGCTTTTGCCGGGACTGATGCTGCCCAGACGTTTGGGTTTAAAGGTATCCTGAGTAATTTCAAAAGGATAATTGCTCACTGTGTAATCGCCGTTGGACTCATCCGACATAATCTGATTAAACTCAAAAATGTCCGCACTCAAACCAACCCACACACCCTGCATGTCCTCTTCCCCGGCATTGATAGTAATGGGAATGCTTAAACTCTTTCCTACCTTTCCCTCTGGAATCTTTTTCGCCACCAGATACTGGTTGCTTCCTACATCCATAAATGCAGCAAATGCCTGACATGACATGGCAAAAACAAGCATCATGGCTGCTGCCAGAACGGCAAGTGCCCTTTTCGTTTTCATCTCTTAATCCTCCTGTACCGCCCCTTTTAGCGGTGTATTTTCAATAATCTCTACAATCTTTCCATCTATAATCCGTATCTGACGATCTGCATAAGACGCAAGATTGTTGTCATGGGTTACCATAACCAGCGTCTGCTGCTGTTTTTGGACAATTTTCTGCATCAGGCCCATCACTTCCATAGTGGTCCTGGAATCCAGATTTCCCGTCGGCTCATCTGCAAAAATAATCTGCGGACTGACCGCCAGTGCCCTGGCAATCCCCACTCTCTGCTGCTGACCGCCGGACATCTGGTTCGGCATATGCTTTGCCTGATCTCCTACCCCAACCAGTTTCAGGTATTTTTGCGCGCGGGCCATTCTCTCCTTTTTGGCCATACCGCGAAACGACAGAGGCATGGCTACGTTTTCCACTGCATTCATGGTATTTAACAAATTGTATGACTGAAAAATAAATCCCACTCTCTCCCTGCGAAACGCCACCAGTTCCTTCTCCGACAGCTTTTCGATATGTTTTCCGGCAATGACAATCTCACCTTTTGTTGGTTTTTCCAGACCTGCAAGCATGTTTAGCAGGGTTGACTTTCCAGATCCGGAAGTCCCCACAATGGCACAGAACTCTCCTTTATAAATTTCAAAATCCACCCCGTTTAAAGCGCGGACTCTGGTATCTCCCACACAATAAATTTTATATAAATTGCTGACCTGAATAATCGGAACCCGAACTTTGTTTTCCTGTTGATTGTTCATATATCTTAAGCCTCTTTCACCTTCTGCTCATCCAGTGTACTTGTCTCGCTCACCATATCATATAATAGTGACAAATATTTTAGCTGTCACAGGCAGCGGCAGATGTGCGCAGCACAACGGATGTTTGGAGTTATTATATCAGACGTAACTGTCATTTGTCCCTATTTATTTCTTAAGCTTCCTTACAGATTCCTTAATGCCCACTGCGTCTACGCCTGTAATCCGGCGGTGAAATTCTGCCAGATATTCTTCTGGTGACAAATACTGTTCTTTATTCATCCTGTAAGCAGGATTCCACATATTTACTACCACTACTGCCGTCTTATCCGGATCCCCTGTATGGCGATAATTTCTGTCAGCCGCAAACTGGTAGTCCTGGACCGTTCCCTTCCAAATCATATGCTCGCCCCGATTACGGATGGTTTTTTTGTTGCGGAAAACCTCCTTTACAATCATCTTAAAAATCTCCTCTCCTCCGCACACAATTACCTTTGGCGCCAGCAAATGGACTTCCTGTTTAATAAATTCTATGTACTCATATCCGTAATTCATCCATATGCTGTCTGAAACTTCTTTGCCTCCCCGCTTGTTAATATACATGACCCCCAAAGTTTCCATCACTTTATCAGCAGACAATTTTTCGCCTGCTTCCCCTAACAAAAGCCGCTGCATTCCTGTCAGATACCCCCGCTCGTCATCATATCCCCTGCGGTAATTTCTATAATCTCTTCGCACGTCCGTCAGAACCGGAAAAGTAAGTCCTTTTTGGATATAATGTTTTAAGCTGGGTTCTTTTAAAATATATAAAACCCCAGAATACCTTTCCGGACAAATCATGCCGTCCACATGAAAACTGCGCTTGTCAATTTCCTCATAGCAAGTATTGCCGGATGCATGTTCCTCCAAAATCTGGGTGGTCTGCCATAAAACAAACAGTTCTTCCAAGGAGCAGCAATCTCCAGCCAGTCCTTCCAGCACGATTTGCTCCAGTGTTTTTGCCATTGCAACTCCTCCTTTGCACGTATTTTCAGCATTACAGAGAATTATATCACATTTTCATAAATAATTGTAGAATTTTCTCCTGATATGCTGTATAATAAGGCAAATTCAACTTATCAATAATAAAGGAGATTTGCATGAGACACTTGTTAAATCCGCTGGATTTCTCTGTGGAAGAACTCAATACTTTACTGGACTTAGCTGACGATATTGCCGGCAATCTTCCAAAATACGCCCACGTATGTGACGGCAAAAAATTAGCGACCTGTTTTTATGAGCCGAGCACCCGCACCCGTTTAAGCTTTGAAGCTGCAATGCTTAATTTAGGGGGCAGTGTCCTCGGTTTTTCTTCGGCCAATTCCAGTTCTGCTGCTAAAGGTGAGAGCGTTGCTGATACCATCCGAATGATTGGCTGTTATGCAGATATCTGCGCCATGCGCCATCCAAAAGAAGGCGCTCCCATGGTCGCTTCTCAGGTTGCAGAAATTCCGGTAATTAATGCCGGCGACGGCGGCCACCAGCACCCCACTCAGACACTTACCGACTTGCTTACCATCCGCTCTCTAAAAGGACGTCTTGACCATCTAACTATTGGTTTTTGCGGAGATTTAAAATTCGGCCGTACTGTTCATTCTCTAATCCATGCCATGGTTCGCTATCCGGATGTAAAGTTTGTCCTTATCTCCCCTCCGGAACTGCGCATACCTGATTACCTGCGGGAAGATGTATTAGAGGCAAACCAAATTGAATTCAGGGAAGTTGACAGCTTAGACGCCGCTCTTCCGGAACTGGATATTCTCTATATGACCAGAGTCCAGAAAGAACGTTTCTTTAATGAAGAAGATTATATCCGCTTAAAAGACTGCTATATTCTGGACCGCCAGAAGATGAAACTGGCAAAACCGGACATGTTTATCCTTCATCCGCTCCCAAGAGTCAATGAAATCTCTGTTGAGGTAGATGATGATCCGAGGGCTGCCTACTTTAAACAGGCTCAGTACGGCGTCTATGTGCGGATGGCCCTGATTATGACTTTATTGGAGGTGGAAAAACCATGTTAAATATCGGCGGATTAAAAGACGGCATTGTGCTGGATCATATTGAGGCAGGGCGCAGCCTGGACATCTATTATCATTTAGGTCTGGATAAACTGGAGTGCCAGGTTGCAATTATTAAAAATGCCCGCAGCAATAAGATGGGACGCAAGGACATTATCAAAATTGAAGGCAGTATGGATCTGATTGACTTGAATGTATTAGGCTATATTGATCACAACATTACAGTTAATATTATCCGCAATGATAAAATCGTGGAAAAGAAACGGGTAGAACTTCCAGAGCGAATCACCAATGTGATTCACTGCAAAAACCCCAGATGCATTACCTCTATCGAGCAGGAACTGCCCCATATCTTCTATCTATCCGATAAAAGCAAAGAAACTTACCGATGCCTGTATTGCGATGAGGAACACAGCGGCAGAAGAAAAAATTAGTGTCAGGCAGAAGGCCCAACTCAAACTTCTCACAGAACCGTATGAACGTCTCCTTTCATACGGTTCCTGTCATTTGGCAATCCAAATACAAGATGCTCCAATGAGCAAAAGTTTTGGATCTCGCTTTCTTATAGTGCAGAGCTTACTAAACAGAAAATACTCCGTATCCTCTGTCAGCAGGAAAAAGCGGTGAATCCCTTGTGCAGTTACGTTACAATAGATACATATTTTTATAAGAAATGCCCTCCTCCAAGTTTTGTGATTATTCTCTTACTTATATATTGGGAGAAAAGCGGCGAGACTTAACACTTTGATACTTATTTTTTTATATATGGCTGATTTCTACTATTTGGTTTATCAGGAATCGTCATCCCAATGAGATTCAATTCAATAGCAGGGTGCAGATAGCTTGTGTAAGGAATATATTCAAATACGGGTTTCCATTTTGCCAGAATAGCAGTTATGCTACAATCTTGCCATTCTGCCGTTACCATCTGAAAAAGGATGGATAAATACGAACCCATCGTGAAATACACTGCTCAGAATCAATGGATGTGCATCATTTTTTACCGACCTCTTCTAATCGAACAAGTCCTCCATCAGTTGTGGTGCAAATCGAGCCGACGGAGCCATGAAGATGCACTGAGCACCGTTGAAAACACCTTCTTCACCCGCCCCCTCTCCACGAGATACTTTGTCATAATTCCCCATGGAGTTGATTCAAGATTATTGGTGGCTGTTATTCGTCCGATTTTTCAGAAATCGACGATACATACGACAAAATCTTATTTGTTATTGTAAAAGGCGATTTATATTCTTCCATAAAAGGCCTCCATAGTCTTGCGTATTATCTTACGTATTTTCTTCCTTCATTATCTGCGATTTTCTCAGCCTGTGCTTTCAGGCTATTCATGTGTTGTACCCAGGCAAGTTGTTGGGTTTTATGCAGGGGGGTATTTTTACTGTGACACAAAAAGAAACGGCTCCGTATCAAACTGATGCGAAAGCCGTTTCTTTTTAATTTTGAGTAAAACGGTAAGCCGGGTTATGTCATTGGATGGTCATCTATCTAGGCATACTGTCGCCAATATGCTCCAGCGACCTACCCGAAAGCAGACGGGCCGCCTTATGCTTTCTGTTCGGTCTTGCTTCGAATGGGGTTTACATGTGCCCCGCCTGTTACCAGCCGGGCGGTAGTCTCTTACACTGCCTTTCCACCCTTACCGCATTGCTGCGGCGGTTTATTTCTGTTGCACTGTCCTTAGAGTCGCCTCCACCAGACGTTATCTGGCATCCTGCCCTGTGAAGCCCGGACTTTCCTCTCCCATGACCTTTCGGTTTCATGGCAGCGACCATCTGTCTTACTCAAAGCACTGGTATCATACCATATTTCTTTCAGCTTGTCCAGACAGGACCGAATTTTAATAATATAACTTGTAATAGTTCAGACATGCAAAATTGCCATAAATTTGACCATGGGAGTTTACTCACGATGGAGAAACTTTGTAGCAGCTTTTATAAGGCAGACGCCCAACATCAATAATTCGGCAGCCAAAAAAATTTCTGTTCAAACGATTTTGTCACATCCGCCAAATTATGAATGGTATGGCTGAACTGTTACTATAACTTTTGTTATCCCCAGAGGTTTAAGTTTACAAATTTGACCCACTGATCCCGCGAGGGATCAGACAACATTATCAATATCCAGCAAGGCAAATAGCACAATTTCAATCCACTGATCCCGCGAGGGATCAGACGTCTTTTCCAGAACCCACAGCCAAGGACAGCCAGAATTTCAATCCACTGATCCCGCGAGGGATCAGACAGCAAAATAGCACAGTTCTATTTTGCACTAGAATCAAGTTTTTGTCAACTACTACCCTAATGAATGACTTCTATCAGAAAAAAGCAAATGTATGTTCTTTTTTCTCGTTAAATTTCTTCTATTTTTGGTGCGAACCTTCCAGAGAATTTATGTTTACTTCCAGTTCGCACCAATATCTGAAGCTGCCCTTATAACGAACCAATCATAAACGTGCTTACTTTGAAGCAAACCTTCACCAAAGCACTTCTTTATATCACTACTTTCTTAAAATAATCCTTCTATTTTTTCAAGAAAATAATTTTTATAATATGGCTTGACATCCAATATTATATATCGTATAATATTGGCATGAACAAGATATTATATTTAAAAATTATTACAAGCATTTTTTAGGAGGTCTTTATGAAGAGAAATTTAATGATTGGATCGCTTGCTATAGGAATGTCTTCCATCTTATCTTTAAGCGCATTGGCTATGCCGAATCATACAGAAAATTACATCACCAGAGAAAAGGCAGAATCTATTGCTCTTCAGCATGCCGGTTTAAAGGAAACTGAGGTAAGATTTGTAAGGGGAAATCTTGATTATGATGACGGCAAGGCTGAATATGAAATTGAATTCTGGAAAGACAGCAAAGAATACGACTATGAAATTGATGCTGTCACAGGCACTATCCTCAGCTATGATTACGATATTGAATCCTATGTTATCCCTGTCTCTCACACAAAAACATCTGTACAGAATGTTTCCACTGACAAAGCTGCTTCCTATATTACAGATGCACAGGCTAAGACCTTTGCCCTCCAGCATGCAGGTTTAAAGGAATCTGATGTTCAGTTTGTAAACAGTCTGCTCGACTATGATGATGGCAGAGCTCAGTATGAAGTGGAATTCTGGAAAGACAACAAGGAATATGATTATGAAATTGACGCAGTAAGCGGCGCAGTTCTTGGCTATGATTATGATATCGAATCTTATGCCATTCCCAGCACCCAGTCTGCTCCATCCACTACAGCAAACGGCTACATTGCAGACAGTCAAGCTAAGTCTATCGCCCTCCAGCATGCAGGTTTAAAAGAATCTGCGGTCAGCGCTTTAAGATGTAAGTTTGATTATGATGATGGCAGAGCCGAATATGAAGTAGATTTCCGTCAGGGCGGATTGGAATATGAATATACCATTGACGCATCCACAGGAACTATTTTAGAATACGATATGGATTATGACGATTAATAAATCCCCAAATATTTTTAAGCCAGCACATGGAAATGCTGGCTTTTCTTTTTTCAGCCATTTAATATTTCGGCCGGTAAATAATCTCATTTACCGTATACACTGTTACAAATGCCTTTGGATCGATTTTGCGGATAAATGTCATCAGTTGGGCGTACTCATTTTTGTCAACAATAGTAATGATTTCCTGTTTTGGCTGATTATCATAAGCTCCAACGCAGGGATAAATCGTAGCGCCGCTTCTAAGGGTGTGGATAATAAAGTCCCGTATCTGGATCTGTTGTTCCGACACAATGCAGACCCTCTTTTTCATATTCAGGCCAAAAATAAAATGATCCAGAACCAGTCCGTTTAAATATGTCCCTAAAATACTTAAAACCACAATTTTTTTATCATAGAAAAGAGCAGACGATAAGGCAACGCACATTCCTGGAAGAGCCATGGCCTTGCCCAGTTCCATGTGGAAATATTTGTTTAAAATCTTTGCCACAATATCCAGACCGCCTGAAGATGCATTCTGTTTAAATAAAATTGCAAGCCCCATGCTGACCACAAAAATATAACAGACCGTATCCAGCATGGGATCGCTGTTTATGGATGTAAAATCTGGAAAAAGGATTTCAAATATTCCCAAAAACAGAGGCAGCAGCAGTGAAGTATACACTGTTTTGATTCCAAATTCCGGACCGATTAGCAAAAAACCAATCACCAGCAGCAGACCATTTAGCACAAACGTGATTACAGAAATATTGAGAGGAATTACATTTGCCAGCACCATGGCAAGACCAGATATGCTTCCAACAGAAACATTGCTGGGGATCAAAAAGAAAAATACTGCCAAGGCCACGATCAGGGTTGCAAACGTAATGATTATATATTCCCTGATAAAGGAAGTTTTTTTCATGATCATTTATCTCCTGCCCTGTCGGAAAAATACTCTTCTATCACTTCTTTTACTGCTTTTGCCAGCTTTTTATGGTTTTCCTCATCCATGTGAAGCTGATCCAGACTGCTGCAAGCTGCTGTTTTAGAAGCGTCTAAATATAAACAATCATACTGTCTGGCCACTTCTTCGTAAAATTTTGCCAGCGCTTTGGATTTTTCCGGCGATTCAGCATCAAAACTGGCGTATGGAGAATGGATTACATCCTCTCCTATGTGAACAGGGGAAATCAAAAGGATTTTCGGCGCAATCACTCCTGCTCCGTAATCAAAGCTCTGAATGGTCTTTACAAGGCGTTCTGCCCCTTTTGCAATCATTCTCGGTGATGCCTTAAAATGAGCCTTGCAGTCATTGGTACCTAAGCATACTGCAACCATATCAAGAGGCTTGTGACTCTGCAGGGCTACCGGAAGATACTGAATACCGCACCGATTCGGCTCCAGCGGATCCTCCCAGACGGTGGTTCTCCCTCCCATTCCTTCCTCGATTACATAATAATCTTCTCCCAAAAGCCAGGCCAGACAGCCGGGCCAGCGCACCTTACGTTCATGGCGTCCCCCTTTAGGGTTGGTACCGAATGTATTGGAATCTCCAAAACAAAGTATCGTTCTCATCTTGTGTTCTCTCCTGTCTGTATCCTTTTTCTAATCTGCGGCAACACCAGCGTTTCAAATTCACCCGGATGGCTGCAAAACTCTTTTTTACAGAAAGTAAACGGCTCTCCCTGCAAATCCATTCCGGTAATCTTCCACTCTGGATCATCGGACTGTTCTCCTTTTAAAAACTCGGAAGGAAGCACTGCTATGACCCTCTCTACCTCTTCCCCTGAGGCAAAAAACGGCAAATCCATCTGGTACAGGTAAACATGGGCAAACTCCTGGTTAAAGTAAGAGTCCCATTTTGCAGTTTCTGTAATCATCCCCAGATATTCTAACTTTTCCTTTTCTGCCGCAATGCCCAGTTCCTCATAAATCTCTCTGAGCACTGTTTCCTCATGGGATTCTCCCTCTGCCACATGACCGCCTGAACTGATATCATACCACCCAGGAAAATCTTTTTTATCAAACGCTCTCTGCTGCAGATAGAGCCATGTCTCACCTCCCATGGAACAGATCATCCAGCAGTGAATCACCTCATGCCAGAGTCCTTTCTTGTGAACCTCATCCCGCATAGCCCTGCCGGTTTTCTCGTGCTTTTCATTGTAAACTTCAAGCCACTCTTCCATGTCTTCTCCTTCTTATGTAACCGGCGGCCTTTTAAAAACAGCCGCCGCCGATAAATTCTCTCAAAATAGAGTTTTTCGGAATATTTTCGGATCCCACTCCCAAAAAATAATCTAAAAACTTTAACAGACGCTTGGCTTCCAGATATTCTTCACAGTCCCTTGGAATGCTGAACAAAAGCGGCTCTGCATACTGTTTTAGCACTGCCAGTTCATAAATCAGGGCTGAATTAAACATGGCGTCTGCCTCTTCCTGGAACGGGAAAATGTTTTTATCTTCTCCCCTGCGCACAGAAGGCCATCTGCGAATCGTTTCCAGGGCAGAAATCCCCCTCACTCTGGCATCCCGAATCATCCGGCGGATCAGGCGGCCGTCCGTACTCGGAATCCGGTTGTGCTCGTCTACATTTAACTGGGTCAGGGCGCTGATATAAATTTTAAACTTATTTTCTCTGGGAAGGGTATAGGAAAGCCGATCATTGAGACAGTGGATTCCCTCCATTATCAAAATATCTCCCTTTCCCAATCGCAGTTTTTCCCCTTTGTATTCCCGATGTCCGGTCTTAAAGTTGTAGGAAGGCATATCTACTACTTCGCCTTTTAAAAGCCGGTTCATATCCACATTAAACTGACGCACATCCAGACACTCTAAAGCCTCATAATCATAGTCTCCTTTTTCATCTCTCGGACTGTCCTCCCGATTAATAAAATAATCATCTACTTCTATTGGATGAGGATTTAAGCCCAAAGCCTCCAACTGAATACTAAGGCGGTGAGAAAATGTAGTTTTTCCGGAGGAAGACGGCCCGGCAATCATCACCAGCTTTTTTTCCGGCTGAGCGGCAATCTGGCCGGCAATCTCTGCAATCTTCTTTTCCTGAAGCGCTTCCTGAATGAGAATCAGCTGATTCAGCCTTCCTGAGGTAATCTGTTCATTTAAGGCGCCTACGTTGTTTAAGTTCAGCCGTTCCCCCCAGTCAAAGGATTCTCTTAAAACAGAAAACAGTTTCTTTTGCGGCTCAAAAGGCAAAAGCACATGAGGGTCCTCTTTTTTGGGAATCATCAGCACAAACCCATGCTCATACAATACAAGATCAAAGTATTTTAAATACCCTGTATGCTGCACCATATACCCATAATAGTAATCTTCAAATCCGCCAATGCTGTATAGATTTACCCTGGAAACCCGTCTGTAGCGGAACAGCTTTTCTTTGTCATACATTTTATGTCGATGAAACAGTTCAATGGCTTCGTCTGTATTGACACTTCGCTTTATGATGGGAATCTCCTGCTCTGCCAGTTTCCTCATCCTGTCTTTTACCTTTAAAAGCAAGTCCTCATCCAGCCTGAAATTTCCGATCGGCTTTACAAAGTAACCATTTCCTGTAGAAAATTCAATTTCCAGCCGCTCAATTTTTTCATTGCCCACAATATCATAAAAAGAGCGGAGCATCAGCAGCACGCAGCTTCTGAAATAGGTCTGGATTCCAGGCTCTTCCTGGGCTGTCACAAAAGTGACTTTACTCTTATCCGTCACCTGTTTGTGAAGTTCCTGAAGCTTTCCGTTTACCCGAACCAGAAGAATATCATAAGGATACCACTCCTGATGAGCAGCTGCAACATCCCTCCACAGGGTATTATCTGCATATTCTTCCCATTCTCCGTCAATCCACACTCTTGCCATATCTGCCTCCTATCTAAGCCCCATTTCCTCCTGGGCTTTCCTTATAATTGATTGCTCCTTCTTCAACTGGCAGACTGCCCGCTCTGCACTTTCTGAAAGCATTTGTCTGCTTTCCAGGCCAGATAAAACTTCTGTTACCCGCTTTTCTTCCTTTTCCAGATAGCATGTCAGAACCGGATCGTTTCTTTCAATCAAAAGCTTTCCATATGCATACCAGCTCTCTTCCCATTCTTCCTCCTGAAAAGACGGATCGGAATCTTTTTTCCAGACCGTCTCCATCACAGTATAGTATTTTCCTTCCTCTTCCACCATGGCTTCTCTCTCAATGGCAAATCCAGACTTTATCAAATACCTTCTCACTTTATCCAAATCTGACTGGGGGGAAAGGATAAATCGTCCCATATCACTCCACACATGGCGTCCCTCTTCCAAAATATGGATAATCAGTTCTCCGCCCATTCCGGCAATCACCGCCGCATCAGCCTCGCCAGGTTTCAGATTCCTTAGACCGTCTGAAAGTCTGGTTTCAATCTGTTCTTTAAGCCCTGCCTGGATAATGTGCGCTCTGGCCCGTTCCAATGGCCCCGGCCGCAAATCCATAGCAATAGCATGGCTGATCATTCCTCTTTCCGCCAGTGTAATGGGAATATATCCATGATCCGTTCCCACATCGGCCAGCCGGCTTTTTTCAGGGACAAAAGAAGCCACCAGTTCTAATCGTTTTGATAATCTCATGTATCTTATGCTCCTAACTGTATCCATATGCAAAATAATTTTTTAGTCCAGATAATCCTTCAGCTTTTTGCTTCGGCTTGGATGGCGAAGTTTTCTAAGGGCTTTGGCTTCTATCTGGCGGATCCGCTCTCTGGTCACATGAAACTCTTTTCCCACTTCTTCCAGAGTCCTTGGCCTTCCGTCAGCCAGACCAAACCGCAGCTTCAACACTTTCTGTTCTCGATCCGTCAGAGTGTCCAGCACTTCCATCAGCTGTTCATGGAGGAGGGTAAATGCTGCCGCGTCCTGCGGCACTGCCACATTGTCATCCTGGATAAAATCCCCCAGATGGCTGTCCTCCTCTTCTCCAACAGGTGTTTCTAACGAAACTGGTTCCTGAGAAATCTTCATAATCTCCCGAACCCGTTCGGCCGGGATTTCCATGCGCTCGGCGATTTCTTCCGGCGAAGGTTCTCTGCCCAGTTCCTGCAAAAGCTGTCTGGATATCCGGATCAGACGGTTAATGCTCTCTACCATATGGACCGGAATCCTTATGGTTCTGGCCTGATCGGCAATGGCTCTGGTAATGGCCTGACGGATCCACCAGGTAGCATAGGTGCTGAATTTATATCCTTTGGTATAATCAAACTTTTCCACTGCTTTAATCAGTCCCAGATTTCCCTCCTGAATCAAATCCAGAAACTGCATTCCTCTGCCGACATACCGTTTTGCAATGCTGACAACCAGGCGCAGATTGGCCTCTGCCAGCCGTTTGCCTGCCTCCTTATCTCCCAGTTCCATTCGCTTTGCAAGGGCAATCTCCGCCTCTGTTGTAAGAAGCGGAATCTTTCCGATTTCCTTTAAATACATGCGGACTGGATCTTCCAGACTGACTCCTTCCGGCACAGAAAGATCGATGTGTTCCATATCGATCTCTTCTTCGTCTTCCATGCCTTCTTCTAAAAACAATTCTTCGTCCAGTTCCTCTTCCTCTGTCTGCAGCACGTCCACTTTGCTGTGGTCCAGAAATTCATAGATCTTATCCAGCTTATCCGGCCCTAAAATCTCGCCCCGAAAGTAATCAATTATCTCTCTGTTTTCCAGCACATTCTTTTTCTTTTTTGCCAGCTCTAAAAGGCCGGTAAGCTTTTCTTCAAAACTTGCTGTTTGTTCGTCCATATTCCCCATCCTTTTGCAGTTCGTATTCCAGTTAGTCCAATGAAATATGCAGATTCTGAATTGCCGCCTGCTCTTTGATAATCCTCTGAAGTTCTTCAATGTCTTTCGCATTGCGGCTGGCAGCATCCAAACTGTTTTTTTTAATTTTTTTAATGGTTTCAGAAAATGCCTTCTTTTGTTCCTCGTTGTTTAATGACTCCTTTAAATTGGCATTAAACAGCGCCGCTACCTGTCTGTACGTATCTTCATCATTGATAAAATGGTTTAAAATGGACGCCGGATTTAAATTGCCTGCCTGATGTCCTTCAAATACCATCTTTGCCGTCTGGCGGTACAAATCCTCTGTAAAATCCTGAGGACCGATAATTCCGTCTATTTTTTCAAACAGAGACGGATTCTCAATGAGCCAGGTTAAAAGCAGCCGCTGGGATTGTCTGGCCCCCTCTTCTTTTTCCTTTTTCTGTCTCTTAGGCCGTTCCTGGGATGACTGGGTTCCCGGCGCCATCCGATTTCCCATTTGGTTGACCAGGCGGCGCAGATCTTCATAAGGAATGAAATGTTCTCTGGATATGGCCTGAATATAGTTGTCTCTCTCTAATGCTTCCGGAAATTCTAAAAGTTTTTTGGCAGTCTCCTGATAAAACCTGGTTTTCTGCTCCGGATCGTTCATATCGTAGTCTTGTTTTAATACATCTATCTCAAACAGAAAACTGTTTTTAGCCTGGGCAATCCGCTCCCGGAACGCATCTGGCCCCAGATGTTTGATAAATTCATCCGGATCCTTATAGGGCTGCATATTCAGCACCTTTACCGATATCCCTGCGTCTTTCAGTATAGGAATGGCCCGAAGGGCTGCCCTCACTCCTGCGCCGTCACTGTCATAGGTTAAAACCGCCTGCTCTGTATAGCGTTTTAACAGCATAGCATGCTGAGAAGTAAAGGCAGTACCTAAGGACGCTACTGCATTGGTAAAACCGGCCTGATGCAGAGCAATTACATCCATATAACCTTCACAGATTAATAAATATCTTTCCCTGGATGCCCTGGCAAAATTCAGTCCGTATAAGTTCCGGCTTTTATCAAAGACTTTTGTCTCCGGTGAATTTAAATATTTAGGTTCCCCGTTTCCCATGACCCGGCCTCCAAAACCGATGACCCGGTTGTTTACATCCAGAATCGGAAACATAACCCGGTTCCAAAATTTATCATGAGCCCCTCTCTCTTCAACGGCAACCAGTCCAGTCTGGGCTAACAGGTTGTCGTCGTATCCCTTGCTCTTTAAATACCGATACAAGTCATCGCTGGTTTTATTGGCATACCCCAGCCCAAAATGAACAATGGTTTCGTCGGAAAGCTGTCTCTCTGTCAGATACCGATATCCGGCTGCTCCCTGTTCATGCTTTAGCTGATAGTAAAAGTAATTGGCTGCCAGTTTATTAATCTCCAGAATCGCTGCCTTTAAATCCGCCTGTGCCCTGGCTTCCCTGCTGTACTCAATCTTTGGAAGAGTCACTCCTGCCCGATCCGCCAGTGCGCTCATGGCTTCCGGAAACGAATATCCCTCATATTCCATTAAAAATGTCAGTACGTTTCCTCCTGCCCCGCATCCAAAACAATAGTACATCTGTTTTGCCGGCGAAACAGAAAAAGACGGAGATTTCTCATTGTGAAACGGACACAGGCCAAAATAACTGCTTCCTTTTTTCTGGAGTTTCACATATCCGGAAATCACATCCACGATGTCATTCTTCATCCGTACCTCTTCAATAATTTCCTCTGGATAATACATGGCTCCTCCCGTCTCCTATTTCCATGCCCTCGGCACGAAAAGTTCTTCAAATTTATCAATGGCATAGCTGTCGCTCATGCCTGCTATGTAATCGCAGACTGCCCTTTCTTTTTTCTCTCCCCCGGCCATCATAATCTGGTACTCCTCCGGAAGCTGATCTGCATGCTTCATATAATAACAGAACAAGTGCTCAATCATCCTCTGTGCCTTTCCCTCTTCTGCTTTGGGAATGTCATTTTCATATACATTTTCAAACATCCACCGTCTAAGTCCCCTCATGGCCTCTTCCATTCCAGGGGACATTTGAATGCCGGGTTTATCCTGGCTGTTCAAAATAATATCATGGATCATCACATCCAGCCGTTCTCTCACGCTGTGTCCCAGTATATTCGTAAACCTGGCCGGAAGATCCGCCTCAACAAACATTTTGGCCCGTATTGCATCATCTATGTCATGGTTAATATAAGCGATTTTGTCAGAAAGGCGCACCACTGCTCCCTCTAAAGTAAATGGGCGTCCGCTGGTCCTGTGATTTAAAATGCCGTCCCGCACTTCCCAGGTAAGATTCAGACCCTTTCCATTCTTTTCTAACACCTCCACAATCCGCACGCTCTGCTGATAATGGGCAAATCCTCCTTCGCAAAGCCGGTTTAATACTGCTTCCCCGGAATGTCCAAAGGGAGTATGCCCCAGATCATGGCCCAGAGCAATGGCTTCCGTCAAAGACTCATTGAGCCGCAGCGACTTTGCAATGGTTCTGGCAATCTGTGAAACCTCCAGCGTGTGGGTCAGACGGGTCCGGTAGTGATCCCCTTCCGGCGCTAAAAACACCTGGGTTTTGTGCTTCAGCCTGCGGAAAGACTTGCAGTGAAGAATCCGGTCCCTGTCCCTTTGGTATTCCGGCCGGATATCGCAAAGAGGCTCCTTTCTGTCTCTGCCCCTGGTATCTTTGCTAAGCGAGGCATACGGACTTAAATATTGTGCTTCCCACTGTTCCATAGACTCCCGTATCGTCATCTGGTCACTTCCTCTCCTGTACATGAATGCGATTGACATTTTTAGATATACTTTACTATTATATCACACAAGCAGGCATTTTAATACCTTTTTGATAAGATACTGGGTCAAAAGGTCAGGAATCCAATCAATCCAGTATCAAAGGGGACTAATCCAGGAGCTTTGCCCATAAAAAATAAGGGTGCCCCCCGTTTCCTTTCCGTCAATTGGGGACAACCCTATTTCTTCTGCATTTCCATCTCTTACTTCTTCACCTGCTAGTCTCATGATGTGCCAACTGCTGTTACTCGTCCTGTTCCAGATTGTCGAACAGATCACAATCGTAAAATTCCCGAATAGTCAGCCCTAATCCCTCTGCAATCTTTTTGATGTTCACAATTCCCGGATTTTTGCTTTTCCCATTCAGAATACTTTTTACGGTAGATGGCGGCATTCCTGTACGGTAGGATAATTCATACATAGAAAGCCGCTGTGTTTTGCTTAGTTCCCGTATTCTTAAAATAGTCGCTTCGGTTACTTTCATACACATCTCTCCTTTGTATAAATATAGTGTAGACGATATTTTCTCAAAATAAGGGTATTATTTCGTCTTTTCTGGATTATTTTTCCAAAAATAGAAAAAAATGTCCTGTCTCACTTCTTTAGAATCAATATAATCCATACTATTTTCCATAATTTTGCCCTTCTCCTTCTTCCATATGTATCTTTTCTCCATGTTCCATCAGCGCTTCCTTTTCCTCTTCTTTTCCATATCCAGATTTAAATATACATACAGGCACTCATTCATTAAAAGTCCTCCCTTCCCAAAAAGAATCATATGTGATACCCATAATGTATCTTATATGATTCTTTTTGCCAAAGGATCGATTATTAAAACACAGCAGGAATACTGTCTCTCACGCACAGAGTCCCATACCCTAATTGTGGATTGGGCCACGTCTCATATCCTGGAAGCTGTTTTGCCCCCCGCTGTAAATAAGCTTTGATTTTTTCTCCATACAGGAAGGGATCGTTTCCATTTACCACTCCCCACTGGGCCAGAAGAGCCGCGCTTCCTGTGACAAAGGGAGCTGCAAAAGAAGTCCCGGTAAACGTGCCATAGCCGCCAAACCGGCTGGGCGCGGTAATGCCAACTCCAGGCGCTGCCAGATCCGGCTTAATCAGGTTGTTGCGGTTAAATCCTCTGCCGGAAAAATCTGCGTAGGCCTGGCGGGAGGAATCGTATGCCCCTACCGAAATCACCCGCATGGCGGTAGAGGGAATAGTCAGCGTTGTATCCGGATTCGCGTGCAAAAAACGGGTTGACGGATTTAAAAGGCCTGCAGACGGCATCCACAAATCATAGTCTCCGGCCACAACCCGCCTTGGCATCAGACGGATCCGCCAGATGCCGCTGTCTAAATAATCCCTGACCGGAAGGAAATCAAAGTAAATCTCCTGGGACTGGCTGTAAGGACTTGGCTTTCCATAATACAGCAGCACCCTGGTTCCCCGGTAGTTAATGGTCTGAGGCCCTAACTGGCTGTCAATAGGGCCGCTGGATTCTCCTTGGGGTGTAATCAGGGTTATGGTAAAAATGTCTGCATAATTTTTCCAAAGCTGCACCGAAAGTCCTGTTTCATAAGGAGCAATTACAAATTCCGCCTCTTCTTCCTGCCCCAGAACTGCCGTTCCGGAAGTATGCCCGCCGCCCGCCCCTTCATTGCCGGTTCCCACTACAATGGTGGTTTTTCCATAGCCGGAAATATCGCTGAAAAAGGTTTCCAGCAGACTGGTTCCATCATGTGAGCCATAGGTATTCCCAATGCTTATATTAATCACAACGGGCATCTGAAGTTCCACACCTTTTAAGACTGCATAGTTTAAAGCCCTCATTAATTCGGTGGTTCTTGGAAATCCTTCTTCTTTCGGAGTTCCCAATTTGACAATTAAAAGCGTACTTTCATAAGCCACTCCCCTGTACCGCCCACCTCCTGACCTGCCATTTCCGGCACAAATTCCGGCTACTGCCGTACCATGTCCGCTGACGTCCTGGGAAGGAACCAGCCGTCTTCCCGCTTCCTTTCCCAGTTTATTGGAAACGGCAATCGCCTCATTGATTTTTTCTTCTGTAAAAACCCGGTTCAAATCCTGATCCCACAGTTCTGCAATACGGGTGGTTCCATCCGGATTCATAAAATCCGGATGAAGGTAGTCAATTCCCGAATCAATCACCGCCACAAGCACACCTTTTCCTGTAAGATTCCGTCTGTTATCCTGGGAAGTACCGCCATTTCCCGTCTGAACCCCTAAAATGCAGGACGCCTGCTTTCCCTCATTTAAGGAAAAAAACAGGCGTTTCGGCTTTTCCACATATTCAATTTGATTTAAGTCACTGACTGCATCTACAAATTCTTCCGGGACGGTTATAATTCCATATCCGTTTAACAGTTCTTCTTTCTTTGCTCCAAACTGCTCTACAACGCTTAAATCTCCGATATACCGGACAATCAGCTCCCAGGTTCTGCGTTCTTTATTGTATCCGGTCTGCAGCGCCTGGGATTTCTGAAAATCCTCCGGTGAAGCGTCCAAAGCTAAGTTTAAAAGATTTTCCAGTTTTTGATCCTGCATGGTGCCATCCCCATGTTTTTTGTAATTCTATTCTTCAGACTTTCTTTTATGCACGTTCCAGAACTAAAAATTCAAATGGCCTTAACAAAATGGTTCTGCCGTCAGGTTTCTCATACTCTTTATAATTTCCGATTAATCTGCGGTAATTCTTCCATTCCGCTTCTTCTGTAAGATCAACCGGCTCAGAACTTACGTTTGCAAATACCACCAGTTCTTCTGTTTCCAGACTTCTCTTATAAGCCAGCACGCAGGGATTGTCTTTCTGGATAAACCGGATACTGCCTTCCCGAATGATTTCCTTTTGCTTTCTGAGAGCAATTAACGTTTTGTAAAAAGACAAAATAGAATCCGGATCGGTTTCCTGATCCTGGACATTGATGCATCCGTCATGTTTCCCCAAACCAAGCCATGGGCATCCCTCTGAGAATCCTCCGTCCGGCTCCTTCGTCCACTGCATCGGCGTCCGGCTGTTATCCCTGGATCTGGCTCCTAAAATTTCTAACGCTTCTTCCCTGGATTTTCCCTGATTCAGCAAAATCCTGTAATAATTCAGGCTTTCCACGTCCCGATACTGGGAAATATCCGTAAAATGGGCGTTTTCCATTCCGATTTCTTCTCCCTGGTAGATGTAAGGCGTCCCCCGCATCAGATGGATTGCTCCGGCCAGCATCTTGGCTGACTCCTTCCAGTATGCGCCTTCATCCCCCAGACGGGACACAATCCTTGGCTGGTCGTGATTGCACCAGAACAGCGCATTCCAGCCGCCTCCCTGCTCCATTCCCTCCTGCCAGGTCTTAAACAGAGTTTTTAACTCCATCATATCCGGTTTTTTCAGTTCCCACTTCCGGCCGTCCTTATAATCGATTTTTAAATGATGGAAATTAAAACACATGGACAGTTCTTTTTCCGCCGGATTGGAATACCGGATGCAGTTTTCCAGGGTAGTCGAAGACATTTCCCCTACGGTTACCAGTTCTTCAATTCCTGTGTCTCTTACCAGTTCTTTTAAGTAGTCATGGACATGAACGCCGTCTGTATAAAACCGTCTTCCGTCCCCCATCTCATCATCTTTCAAAACTTCTGGCTTTGAAATCAGATTGACCACATCAAAACGGAATCCTTCCACTCCTTTGTTTTTCCAGAACCGGATCACATTCTTTAACTCCTGGCGTACCTTGGGATTTTTCCAGTTTAAATCCGCCTGGGTCACATCAAACAGATGGAGGTACCGTTTTTTCAGGGAAGGTACGTATTCCCAGGCAGGGCCGCCAAACTTAGACTCCCAGTTGGTAGGGGCCTTATCCGGCGTTCCTTCCTCCCAGATATAATAATCCTGGTATTCTTTTTCCCCTGACAATGCCTTCTGGAACCACGAATGGCTGGTGGATGTGTGATTAAACACCATATCTAACATCAGGCCGATTCCCCGCTTTTTTCCTTCCAGAATCAGCTCTTCCATGTCCTCCATTGTGCCAAACACAGGGTCAATGCTGCAGTAATCTGCCACGTCATACCCATTGTCCCTTTGAGGGGAAGGAAATACCGGTGTCAGCCAGAGAATGTCCACACCCAGATCTTTCAAATAATCCAGCCTGCGTATAATCCCCCTTAAATCTCCGATTCCGTCGCCGTCTGAATCCTGAAATGATTTTGGATAAATCTGATACACAACTTTCTTGCTAAGATCTGTCATCGTCATTTTCCCTCCTAATTTAACGTTCGCTTGCCGGAAGCTTTTTGCTTCCCATTATAACCGTAAGGGCAAATGGAACTGCAATTGCAATCAGCATACAGACTGCAAAACTTGCCATACTCTGAGTCTGGATGGAAAGAATGCCTGGGATTCCTCCTACGCCAATAGCGTTTGCTGTCGTTGCGGTTGCCACACACACCACTCCTGCGATTGCAGAACCAATCATGCCGCAGACAAACGGAAATCCATGTTTTAAGTTTACACCGAAAATAGCAGGCTCCGTAACACCAAGATAGCAGGAAATAGCTGCCGGAACATTGACTTCCTGGGCACTGGCATTTTTCTTCTGAAGAAACATCATGCCAAGAACTGCAGAACCCTGGGCAATATTAGACAGGGCAATCATAGGCCACAGCATGGTTCCGCCGTAATCGGCAATCAGCTGTAAATCAATGGCATTGGACATATGGTGAAGTCCGGTAATGACTAATGGTGCATAAACAAATCCAAATACTGCTCCAAATAACACTTTTAACGGTCCGGTAATGCCTGCGTATACCACAGATGATACGGCAGATCCAATCTTCCAGCCAATGGGGCCTAATACAAAATGAGAAGCAACTACTGCCAGAATCAGGCTGCTAAACGGCACAACTATCATGGAAATGGCCTGAGGCGTAATTTTCCGGAAAAACCGTTCCAGGTACACCAGGGTAAACGCTGCTAAAATAGCCGGAATTACCTGGGCCTGGTAGCCAATCATATCAACCTGGAAAAATCCAAAATCCCATTTTGGAATGTCTGCAGCCGCCGTTCCTGCTACTGCATAAGCATTCAACAACTGGCCGGAAACCAGGGTAAGTCCCAGTACAATACCAAGCATCTGGGTAGTACCCATTTTTTTCGTTACAGACCAGCAGATTCCCACTGGAAGCATATGGAAGATAGCTTCGCCAATGAGCCACAAAAAGCTGTCAATGCCTGACCAGAACTGGCTGATGTCACACAAAGTCTTGGTTCCATTTTCAAATAAATAGATGCTGTCAATACAGTTGCGGAAGCCTAAAATCAGACCTCCGGTAATAATTGCCGGAATCAGCGGGGCAAAAATCTCTGCCAGTGCTGCAATCGCTCTCTGCAGCGGAGTCTGATTCTGTTTTGCCGCTTCCTTCACCGCATCTTTCGATACGCCTTCGATTCCTGCTACTGCTACGAAATCATTATAAAAATCCGAAACTGCATTTCCGATAATTACCTGAAACTGTCCTGACTGAGTAAAACTGCCCTTGACCACTTTCATGGCTTCAATTGCTTCCACATCTGCCTTTGACGGGTCTGACAGTACAAACCGCATTCTGGTCATGCAATGGGACACTGCCGCAATGTTCTCTCTGCCGCCAACCAGACGCAGAAGTTCTTTTCCATCCTCTGAATACTTACCCATAACGTTTCCTCCATCCGTTTTTCTGTCTTGTTTAAACAAGTTCTTGCATTATATATACCACACTTGTTCAAACAAGTCAATACCATTTGTTTAAACAAGTTGACTTTTTTTCTTGAACTTTGTCCCATCTTCTTTTATAATAAGTCCAGCGGATGAATTTCCGCAATCTATGAAAGCAGGAAGTGAACCCATTGCCAAAGAGCAAATACGAAGATATTTATCGAAACCTGAAGCAAAAAATCGAATCCAACGAATTTGCCAGCCAGGAGCTGCTTCCATCTGAAAACTCCCTGATTCAGATTTATGACTGCTCCCGCAATACCGTCCGGCGGGCATTAAGCCGCCTGGTTGCCGACGGCTATGTCCAGACCATTCAGGGAAAAGGAGTACGGAATATTTACCAGCCGGCAGAAAAGGCTGCTTTTACCATTGGGGAAATTGAAAGTTTCCGGGAATCTGCCCTGCGGAACGGACAGAAAGCAGAGACAAAAGTGGTTCTGTTTCTGGAAATGACGGCAGATGAAAAAATAAGCAGACGCAGCGGCTTTCCCACTGGTTCTGAACTTTACTATCTCCAGCGCGTCCACTATCTGGATGGCCGTCCTCTGATTCTCAACCACAATTACTTTTTAAAAGAAGCCGTCCCAGGGCTTACAAAAGAAATCGCCGAATCTTCTATTTACAACTATCTGGAAAACCAGCTTCACATGACCATTGTAAACAGCAGGCGAATTATGACCGTAGAAAAAATCACAGAAATTGATGAAAAATATCTGGAGCTGAACGCGGAAGATTACAACTGCATGGCGGTTGTCACCAGCTATACCTATAACAGCCAGGGCGTTATGTTTGAATTTACCCAGTCCCGCCACCGTCCCGACTACTTCCGGTTCCAGGATAATGCAGTCCGCCGTCCCTGCTGAATAAAAAATCCCGCTAACCAAAACAGCCCTCAGGCCATATCCCATTTCTGACATGAGATACGCCTGAAGGCTGTTGTTATATTTTAAAAAACTATTTTAAGAACCCGTTTACAATCTGGGCTTCTGCTTCTTCTTCTGTAAGTCCCAGAGTCATCAGCTTGATAATCTGCTCTCCTGCAATCTTTCCAATGGCCGCCTCGTGAATCAGGGCAGCGTCAATGTTATTTGCTGTCAGCTCTGGAACCGCTTCGATTCTTGCATGATCCATAATAATGGCATCGCATTCCGTATGGCCGGCGCACTGGGTGTTGCCGTTTAACTGGGAAATGAAAATCTGATGGGATTCATCTTTTGCAACCGATCGGGAAACCAGGTTGGCGCTGGAACCTTCGCCGTTTAAGTTTACAACAAAACTGCTCTCTGCCTTCTGGGTTTTGTGGGTCAGAAGTCTCTCCCGGATAATCAGCTTGGCATCTTTGTCCAAATCTGCCTTCGTTTTACGGATAGTAGAATCCACTCCCTTGATCTGAACCATTTCCATCTCCAGGTAGCTTCCTTCTTCCATGGTAATCTCTGTAGTCGGGTTTAAAACCCGTTCTCCCTTGCCGTCTCCGCTTCCATAATGCTTTTCTACGTATTTTACCTTTGCATTTTTTCCAATAAAGAAACGATGGATTCCGTCATGCTCAGACTTCTGGTCTCCGCTGTTATGAATGCCGCAGCCGGCTACAATCACAACGTCTGCGCCTTCTCCTACATAAAAATCATTGTATACCATTTCTGTCAGACCGCTCTGGCTCAATACTACCGGAATGTGTACGCTTTCGTGAACGGTATGGGGCTTAATCCGGATGTCAATGCCGGTGCCGTCTTCTTTGGAAACAATATCAATATTGGCGGTCGTCGTTCTCTGGGCAGTCTGTCCATTGGAACGCAGGTTAAACGCTCCTGCCGGTACCTCATGGAGATCCGCTACCTCCCTTAAAAGTCTCATCTGAATCTCATCTATCTTCTGATCGAGCTGTTCCATATCTTCTATCCTCCTAAACTTATCGGTTTAACACACTGCAGGCATCTACCGCAGAGGCTGTGCCTAAAATCTGAGGAAGAATCTCTTCCCTGGTTCCCTGCTTGGAAATCTGTCCGTCTGCAATTACCACGATTTCATCTGCAATATTTAAGATTCTCTCCTGGTGGGAAATAATCAGGATGGAACCATTGGTCGTCTCTCTCATTCTCTCAAATACCTGAATCAGGTTCTGAAAACTCCACAGGTCGATTCCAGCCTCCGGCTCATCAAATACAGAAAGCTGGGTTTTTCTGGCAATAACGGTTGCAATCTCGATACGTTTTAACTCACCGCCGGAAAGACTGCCATTGACTTCGCGGTTAATGTAATCCTTGGCACACAGGCCTACCTCAGAAAGATACTTACAGGCATCGGCTGCAGACAGTTTTTCTCTTGCAGCAAGGCGGATTAAATCCAGAACCTGGACGCCCTTAAAGCGCACCGGCTGCTGGAATGCAAAACTGATGCCCATATTTGCCCTGTCGGTAATGGAAGCGTCTGTAATATCCTTGCCATTAAAATAAATTTTGCCGGATACAGGCTTATAAATTCCGACAATCAGTTTGGCCAGAGTAGATTTACCGCCGCCATTAGGACCAGTGATTACCACAAATTTATTATCGTCTATTGTCAAACTTAAATTTTTAATAATATCCTTTTCTCCCTTTTCATCTTTTACGTCAAAGGATATATTCTCTAATGTAAGCATAAGTTCCTCCTGGTTTTGTTTTGAAGAAATTTTAGATTCAGACAGCCTGCATCAAATCCGCAGCAGCATTTCTGACCGCAGACAGCCTGCACTGGCTATTATACACGATTGTGATTTTCTTTACCAGGGGATTTTTTACAAATTTCCAGATAAACACATCTGTCCTTCTTCTGTTAGATATGCTCCACCTATACTACTTCCATGTTCAGTAAAAACTGCCATACTATCTTGTAGGCCAGACCAGTAATTTATGACAGAAAAAAGTGTCATATCTCCTAAAAATGTAGGAAATACAACACTTTCTCAATACTTGACATGCGGGAAATGGGACTTGAACCCACACGAGCATACACCCACAAGATCCTTAGTCTTGCCTGTCTGCCAATTCCAGCATTCCCGCACAACGACATGAATTATAACACGTAATTTTTATTTTTGCAATAGTTTTTAGAAATTTTTTTGCGATAATTTTCTCCATCTACACTTTATATAACAGTTCAACCATGCCATTCATAATTTGGCGGATGTCACAAACTTGTTTTCGCTACAGTTTATTCAATTTTTTTCAAATAAGGATTGACAAATTGCAAAGTTTGCGCTATACTATCCAAGTCGCTAAGTTACAGCAATGGATTGCAGAAGTGGCGGAATTGGCAGACGCGCACGGTTCAGGTCCGTGTGGTAGCAATACCATGAGAGTTCAAGTCTCTTCTTCTGCACGATAAAAGGAAGTCTCAGCCAGACTTCCTTTTTTAGTTCAAATCTTTCCTTTTCTCCTTACCCAATTTTTTTAAAATAATGATTGACAAATCGCAAAGTTTACGCTATACTATTCAAGTCGCTAAGTTACAGCGATGGATTGCAGAAGTGGCGGAATTGGCAGACGCGCACGGTTCAGGTCCGTGTGGTAGCAATACCATGAGAGTTCAAGTCTCTTCTTCTGCACGATAAAAGGAAGTCTCAGCCAGACTTCCTTTTTTGTTTCATAGGAAAGTCTTTTGGACTGTACTATGAAGTAAAAAGTCCTTCAGGCAGATGCGCACAATGTGCATAGGAAGGCTGCCAAAAGCCGCCCATCGGCGCGTAAAGCGAAACAAGTCCCTGCAAGGATTGAAGAGACTTGTTCGAGGCAGACTTGTCTGCTTTGTTCTATGTATCTTATAAAAATGCTAATTCTCTCGAATGCCCAGCGCCATAGTAATGCCCGGAAATCTGGTTTTCCCAACAGTGATCTGTGCTCCGGAACATACCACTGCCCGCTCGCAGACATTTCCTACCCCCACAGTCTTCTGCACAAATTCAGACTCTGAAAATTCTCCCTGGGCAGACTGCAGTTGTCCTGCCGTATAAGAAAACAGTTGCCACCCTCTTGTATTTACCAGTTCCAAGATTGCCGGTTCCTTTTCCTTTATATTGATTGTAGCCACTCCCAGGACAGCATGGGGACTAATCCGGCAGTCTGCAAGCATCCGTTCTGCCGCCTGGCTTAAATCCCGACCAGATGTGCCCTTTCTGCATCCAATTCCCAGAATTACGACTTTTGGAATCAATTTCAGCCAATTTGATTTTTCTGCAGAAGACAGGGTAATCCATATTCCTAAAGATTTCCCACTGTCAAATTCTTTCGAGGTTACTAAAAATCCTTCGGGGACAGGAAATTTTCCCCAATCCGCTTTCCACCCTAACTTTTCCCCTGCCAAAAGTGCAGCAGATACCTGTTTTGCCAGATTCCTGTCAGACAGATACAGGTTCTGCTTTCTGGCAAATACATCTACTGCAAACATCTGATTTACATCTGTAGCCGTTGTGATCACCGCAACTGCCCCTGCTGTTTTTTCCAAAAAAAGCGCCAACTCGTTGGCGCCTCCCACATGACCGGATACCAGAGGAATAGCAAACTGCCCTTTTTCATCCATGGCAAGGACTGCCGGATCCGTAAATTTATCCTTTAAATAGGGTGCAATTGTCCGCACTGCAATTCCTGCTGCTCCTATAAAAATAATTGCTTCTTTTTCCGCCCAGCACTTTTTTATCCACCGGGACAAGGACATGCCCTTATGCCAGCCGTCTACGCTGCAGACATGTCCTCCTTCAGACAAAATTTCTCCAACCCGATCCGCCATGTATTTTCCCGCTTTGGTAAAACTAATGATTCCTATCCTCATGCTATTCTTCCTGATTCTTTTTCTGTTCTCTTCTTTTCTTGGTAATCAGACCGCCGATCCGCCCGCTCTCTTTTGCCGTCAGACTTCTCCAGCCTCCTTGAATCACTTTGTCTCCCAATCCAAGTTCTTCTGCGATTTCAAACTTCAGCTTTTCTTCCGGAGTTAAATCCGCCGGATCAAACGATTTCTGTTTTTTTGTCTTTGCCATATTGAGTGCCTCCTTTTTCTATGCACCCAAATCATTCCCGTTTTTTCCGGTTTTATACATACAGTCCCAGTCTATTGATAAAAAGAGACTGCAATGGTTCCAGTTCCTACTTCCAGTTCCATATGTTTGGCTGCGCCCTGTCCCCGGTTATCAATCTGCTGTTCCACGCCTAAACCGCCGAACTGGGAGTTCCCAATCTGTATGGAGCCAATGCCAGTCTCCAAATTGTAGTTAAAATCTTCTTCCCTTCCCTGCAAATGAAATTCCAGTTCTCCGACTCCGCAGTCTCCCTCTACATTCCGTTCTACAATGCCTTCATAAAAAACGCTTCCCACGCCTGCACCAGCATCCAGTTCATCGGCTTTTGAATCCCGTACCTCAATCGTTCCTACTTCTGTACTCAAGTCCATGGTTCTGGCATAAATCCCTGCAATGGTGCATGTGCCGGCATCTACACTGCATTCCAATTCATTTAAATCCATCGTCTCCGGAATCCCTATCTGAATTTTCCCAAAAGACTCATCGGAAAAACGGCCAAATTTTTGTTTCTGCTGCCCTATTTTCAGTTCTCCTTCTTCCTGATGCACAAAAACCCCTCTCTTTTGGGCCTGCTCATCCACAGCAACCTGAATCTGGCTGTCAGGTATTAAAAAAAGTTCTGCTTCTCCTCCAAGAAGATCCACCTCGATTTTCCGTACAGTTTCCTGAGAAAAGTTCTGCGCCTGTCCTGGTAAAATCATGGGATCTGAGGTTTGATTGGAGATATCCGAACTGGATGAAATCCAGGAAGAACATCTGCCTTCCAGTCGGTGTTCCCATTTGTTCTCCCAGTCTTCTCCCCAGCTCTCCCACTCATCCTCAATCTCATCTGCACGTATATATCTTACTCCGTTTTGTGAAAAATTGACTACGCCGGGTATGGCTCCCAACCCCATGGCAGCCAGAGCTGTCACACTTCCCAGTCCAAACATTGCCGCTCCTGCAATTGCTATTACTTTTATCCACTTTTTCATGCTGTTTTCCCTTTCTTGCGAAATAAACGGCCAATCGCATCCGTTGTCAGCTTCACCAGCCATGGCAGAAATTTCCCATAAAACAATATGCTGACAGACAGAGAAAGCAGGCCGATTCCCAAAAATGCGATCCCCAATCCGATGCACAAGATACCATTAAGGAAATTAAGAGGAGTTGCCATTACTGCAATTCCGGCAATCAGTATAAAAACTCCTGCAATCAGCCAGGCAACTGTCCAGATAGCTGCCGTAAAAACGAATACTGCCAATAAGGCTGCTGCCCCAAAAAGGAGCGAAAATACGATTCCCACTGCTCCCAGTCCCAGTCCAAAAACAACAGGGAGAAGCAGAATGCCAATCATAACAGCCGCTGCCAGTCCCACCATTTTTAGAACCTGCCTGCTGTTTTTCTCAGGTTTTTCTTTGGAAGGTTCACCTGCCTCAGCACTTTGCCCGGTCTCTCCTAAAGGAGTCTCATCGCAAGCGGTTCTGCTATAAAAGGAATGTTCCTCCTGCTCTCTATGGGCAAGCTGATAATTGGGCTGGCGGAACCGATCGTCCTCATAGCCCCTTTCTGTAAATCCGCCTCCAGACTCTAAGTCTCCCTTTAAATCCGCCCTGATAATAGCCGCAATCCGCTCTGGACTTCCAAATTCCTGCAGTACCTTTTCTTCGTTTTCCGGCCCTGCTTCCTCTAAATAATCTGCATAATAGCTTAATGCATCTGCCTTTTCGTCATCCGAAATATCCTGCAGAAGATATTCCAGCTCTTTCATAAATGTTTCTCGATTCATATACAAGCCTCCTCAAAAATTCGGGATATCTTCTCTGAATAGTTTGCCCATTCTCCGCGATAAAGATTAAGCTGTACTCTCCCCCGTTCTGTAATCCGGTAATAACGCCGGTTCCTTCCATCAATTGCCAAATCGTAAGTTTCCAGACAATCTTCCTTTTGGAGTCTCCTTAAAACCGGATACAGGGTTGACTCCGAAATCTCAATGGCCCGCTGGACGTCCTGGGTGATTTTATATCCGTATGTGCCTTCTGCGTCCATGGATACTACTGCCAGTACAATGGCATCCAGCAATGCGGAACCTGTATTAAATACCATAGGTCTGCTCCCCTCTCTGATATCGGCAGCTTATGCTGCATACTCTTTAAGTGTTTATGTTATATAGCGTATAATATTGTTTCTTGTAGTATTATACGCTATATAATATTATTTGTCAACACATATCTGCTGTTATCAGAAAATTCTCACCCTGCACCCTGGATGGATAACCGGCCACAAACAGTCCATAACTGGATTTCCCACTGCGATGCATCCGTCTGTGCGCCCGCCCTTTTCTCCATGGATTTCTATATAACCGCCCAAAGCAGTATCCCAGTCCGGCATACCGCCATTTTCAATTGCTTCTGCAATCCTGTCCCGTTCTTCTCTGGAGATAAGTCCTGTCTCATATCCCCTGTCAGCATCTTTTATGTTAGGATAGGAAAGCCCTAAAGCCCGGTAATAGGTACTATTGCTGTTTTTCAGACACACATAATACTCCCCTCTGGGTGTCCGCTTGTCTCCCTGCTGCAGTTTTTCGCCTTCTTCCGAATTCATCCCTACCTGTGCAATAAATCGGTCAATTATCTGCGGACCATAGCATAAAAACAGCGTCCTTGTTTTTATGGAAACCACAATGTGAATCTCGTCCGGCGCCCGTTCTGCGCTGATTTTCTCTATCATCACTTCATCATACGGCGTTGCCATAGCAATGGAAATCTGCGGCGGGCAGATGGTTTTGGCATAAGTCTCACCTGCCATCCATGCGGTCAGAACAACCGCTGCCCAAATCCCTGCTCCCATCTTCATGCCGATTCTTTTTGGGCCCTTCTTTCTTTTTCTTCTCATTTCAATGTCCCCTGTATACTGCAGTTTGTTGACTGCTTTGCAAAGCGGCGTTTTTTACAGATACAAAATCCCCCTCTGCAAACGCAAAGGGGGATCGGATTATTTGATTTACTATTCAGCGTCAACGTATGCATCAATATCAACGTCTGCTACATCTGCATCTGCTTCCTTCTGCTCTGGAGCGGACAGTGCCTTAATGCTCAAGCTGATCTTTCTGTCTGCTTCATTGAAGTCCACTACTTTTGCTTCTACTTCCTGACCAATCTTTAATACATCCGATGGCTTCTCGATATGCTCTTTCGCAATCTGGGATACATGAAGCAGGGCGTCTACACCTGGCTCTAACTCTACAAATGCGCCGAAATCAGTCATACGCGCTACGCGGCCGGTTACCACGTTGCCTGCAGCATATTTTTCAACCGCATTGGCCCATGGGTTGGTCTCCGGGAACTTTAAGCTGAGGGCAATCTTCTCACCCTGGATGTCTTTAATCAGCACACGAACCTGATCGCCAGTCTTAAACACCTTCTTCGGGTTCTCTACTCTGCCCCAGCTCATCTCAGAGATGTGAAGCAGACCGTCAGCGCCGCCTAAGTCGATGAATGCGCCAAAATCGGTTACATTTTTAACAGTGCCTTCTACTGTATCGCCAACATGGATCTTCTCAAATAACTCTTTCTGCATAGCTGCTTTCTTTGCAACCATAAGCTGTTTTCTGTCGCCGATGATTCTTCTTCTCTTTGGATTGAACTCGGTGATTACAAATTCAATCTCCTGGCCTGCATACTTGGATAAATCCTTTTCATAAGTATCTGATACCAGACTTGCAGGAATGAATACTCTGGCCTCATCTACTACTACACTTAAACCGCCGTCTAATACCTGGCTTACCTTAGCGGTTAATACTTCCTGACTCTCAAATGCTTCTTCCAGTCTCTTGTTGCCTCTGTCGGCTGCCAGTCTCTTATAAGAAAGAGCCACCTGACCCTCGCCGTCGTTTACTTTGATGACTTTTGCTTCCATCTCGTCACCTACGTGAACAAGAGTGGTTAAATCTACGCCCGGCTCGTTGGTATATTCATTTCTCGGAATAATGCCATCAGACTTGTAACCTATATTTAAAACTACTTCATCTTCTTTGACGTCGATGACCTTACCAGTGACTACCTCTCCTGTACGTATTGTCTTTAATGATTCTTCTAACATTTGTTCAAAACTTAATTCTGACATTAGTATGAACCTCCTTAATAATGTTTTTGGGAGTGGATGCTCCCGCTGTAATACCTACGCTTCGCACAGAACTTACACTTTCAGGTTCCAAATCGTCAACTGTCTGGATGTAATATGTGTTCTCACACTCCCTGCGGCAGATCTCATACAGCTTCTGGGTATTGGAACTGCTCTTCCCGCCTATGACAATCATGGCGTCTACCTCAGAAGCGATCCTGCGCGCTTCCGACTGCCTTTCCTGTGTTGCATTGCAAATCGTATTTAAAACACTAATATCATAACCCTTTTTTAAAAATTTTTCAACTAAATCTTGAAATTTCTTGTAATTAAATGTCGTCTGGGATACGATACTGAGTTTTTCCTTCTGATCAAGGGATAATTTATCAATCTGTTCCTCGGATTCCACTGCAATCGTATCAGGATTGGCCCAGCCTTTTATGCCTTCTACTTCCGGATGTTTTTCATTTCCAATAATCACTACCCGGCGGCCTTTTTCATTTTCTTCTTTTACAATACGATGAATCTTTTTCACAAAGGGACAGGTGGCATCTATGATTTCTATCTGATTTTTCTCCAGCAGATCATAGATATGTTTTCCCACTCCATGAGAGCGGATAATCACCACTCCTTCTTTTAACCGGCCTAACTCTTCTTCTGTCTCAATTACCTGGACTCCTCTGTTTTCCAGATCTTTTACTACTTCCTCGTTGTGAATGATGGGACCATATGTGTAAATGGGGCGGCCGTCCCGCTTTTTGATCTGCTCATATACCTTTTCCACAGCCTTCTCTACTCCAAAGCAGAAACCTGCTGTCTTTGCAACAATGACCTCCATCAGGTCTCCAACCCCTTTCTGCGGGCAATGTCCTTAATGGTCTCAATCACCTGTTCAACTGTCATTTCTGAACTGTCTACCAGCACTGCATCTTTTGCCTGCTTTAAAGGCGAATGCTCTCTATGCATATCCCGATAGTCTCTCTCTATGATATCTTGCTCAATTTCTTCTAAATTACACATAACTCCTTTTTCTTTTAACTCGTCGTACCGTCTTTTTGCACGGACTGTGGAACTGGCCGTTAAATATACCTTTGCCTGGGCGTCCGGCAGCACGCAAGTCCCGATATCCCTGCCATCCATGATGACATTGGCCTTTTTAGCCAAGTCCTGCTGAAGCTGCACCAGTTTTTCCCTCACTGGAAGGTACACGCTGGTAGCCGACGCCATGTTTCCCACTTCCTCATTGCGGATTTGAGAAGAAACATTTTCTCCGTTTAAAATGACCTGCTGGCTTCCATTTTCATAGCGGATGGTGATTTCCACCTGGCTGCAGGAAGCAGAAATCGCTGCCTCATCTTCTTTGTCAATTCCCTGACGCAGAAAATAAAGCGCCATGGCCCGGTACATTGCGCCGGTATCCACATAAATAAATCCAAGATCGGCTGCCACTGCTTTGGCAATGGTACTCTTTCCTGCCCCAGCAGGGCCGTCTACTGCAATATTAAAATAAGACATCGTTTGTTTCCTCCCTTTTATTTGGAATGCTCATTCCAGCCGTCCAGCCGGTAGACCAGGCAATCTGAAGGTTAAATCCTCCTGTCACTGCATCTAGGTCCAGAACCTCTCCTGCAAAATACAAATTCTTTACCAGTTTGGATTCCATGGTAGACGGATTGATCTCTTTGACCGCAACGCCGCCCTGGGTAATGATGGCTTCTTTGTATCCTCTAAGGCCTGTCAGGGTCAGAGTATATTGTTTGATCGCTTCTGTCAGCCTCTGCCGCTCCTTTTTGGTAATTTCATTGACCTGCTTATCTGGATGAATCTGGCTTCTGGAAATAATAACCGGGATTAGTTTCGCCGGAAGAAGGCGGTTTAAGGAATTTTTAAACTGTCTGTTTTTTGCCTCCTCAAAGTCCCTCAGAATCCGGTCATCCAACTGTTCCTTTGACAAAGCCGGTTTTAAATCAATCTCTAAAGTCAGCGGTCCCTTCTGAATGGCTTTTGCACAAAAACTGCTGGCGCTTAGAAGCACTGGCCCGCTGACGCCGAAATGGGTAAACAGCATTTCCCCAAAGTCCCGGTATAATTCCTTTTTTCCGCTTTTTATCGTCACTTCTATATTTTTAAGGGCCAGACCCTGCAGGGTTTTTGCCTCTTCTTCTGCTGTCTCAAACGGCACCAGAGCCGGAGAAAGGCTTGCAATTTTGTGTCCTGACTCCTTTGCCCACTGATACCCGTCTCCCGTTGAGCCGGTAGTGGGATAGGATAAGCCTCCTGTAGCCACAATCACACTGTCTGCCAAAATCTCTTTTCCGAATCTGCCGGGAAGACGGATTCCCTTACAGATAGCAGGCTTTTCTTCTATGATCAGCTTTTCCACCGGCTGATTTAAATGAACTTTGACGCCCAAATCCCTTAAAAGACCGGACAGGGCTTTTATCACATCTGAGGATTTATCAGAGACCGGAAATACCCGTCCGCCCCGTTCGATTTTTAAGGGGCATCCTGCCTGCTCCAGCAGATCCATTATGTCCTGATTGGTAAATCCGTAAAAACTGCTGTATAAAAAGCGGCTGTTGCTCACCACACTTTTCAGCAAATCCTCTACTTCACAGGCATTGGTTACATTGCACCTGCCTTTTCCGGTAATAAAAAGCTTTTTGCCCAGTTTTTCATTTTTTTCATAAATTTCCGCCTGATGACCGTTTTTTGCTGCCGCGGCTGCGGCAGCCATACCAGCAGCCCCGCCGCCGACAATGATTACTTTGCTCATAGTTTTTTCTTATGCTCTTTCACTTTTGTTTCCATGGCTTTTACTACTGTTTCCAGCACTTTTACCCTGGCGTAATATTTGCAGTTTCCCTCTACTACCACCCATGGCGCATAGGTAGTAGAGGTGCGCACCAGCATTTCGTTAACTGCTTCCTCATATAGATCCCATTTTTCCCTGTTGCGCCAGTCTTCCTCTGTAATCTTCCACTGCTTTGCCGGATCTGCCATGCGCTCTTTAAACCGGCGTTCCTGCTCTTCTTTATCAATGTGAAGCCAAAATTTTAACACAATGGCCCCTGCATTTGCCATATGTGCCTCCATCTCATTGATCTCCTGATAGGCCCGCTTCCACTCTTCTTCTCTGCAAAATCCCTCAATCCGCTCTACCATTACCCTGCCATACCAGGTCCGGTCAAAAATTGCAATGTGTCCTGCCTTGGGAACATTGTTCCAGAACCGCCACAGGTAATGATGAACCTTTTCAATGTCATTAGGCGCTGCAGTAGGATTTACCTGATATCCTCTGGGATCCAGATGGCTGGTAAGGCGCTTAATGGCCCCTCCTTTTCCTCCTGCATCCCATCCTTCAAATCCAATGACCACCGGAATCCTTAACCGGTAAATCTCATTGTGAAGAATCTCCAGTTTTTTCTGCAGCTTATCGATCTGTTTTTTGTATTCCTTTTTGGTCAGAGATTTGGTCAGATCCACGCCGGACAATACGCCTGTTTTAAATTTTTCATCCGGTATCATAAGTGGTTTTTGCTTTTGTCTGGCTGTCTCTTTGCGCTTTGCCAGTTCATATTCCAGACGATCCGATACGGCTGCCAGAATCTTCATGGCTGCATAATTTTTGTCTGTGGCTTCAATAATGGTCCATGGCGCGTTTTCTGTATCTGTTTTTTCTAACATCTCTTCATTGATGGAAAGGTATTCATCATAGCGCTTATTTCTCTCCCAATCTGCTTTTGTGACTCTCCAGGATGTCTTTGGGGAACTGTCTAATTTTTCAAACCGTTTCTTCTGCTCTTCTTTGGAAATGTGCAAAAACAGCTTAATGATAACTGCACCGCTGTCTGTAAGCTGGCGCTCAAAAGACAGGATATCCAAAAAAGCGCCTGGCAGTTTTTCCTCTGTCATCCTGCCTTCAAACCGATCTTTCTGCACCTGGCAATACCAGCTTTTATCAAATATGGCAATCCGTCCGCTTTCCGGCGTCTTAATCCAATACCTCCACAAAAATGGCCGCATCCTCTCTTCTTCCGTCTCCCCGCTGGGCGCATACACAGAAAATCCTCTGGGATCCAAATTTTCTATCAGCCGGTTAATTTGGATCCCCTTTCCAGCTGCCCCCATGCCCTCAAAAACCAGGATCACCGGAATCCCTGCCGCCCTGCACTCTCTCTGCAAAAGCCCAAGTCTTGCCCCCATCTGCTCTTTTACTGCCTGGTAAGTCTCTTTATCTGCGGTTTTGGATAAATCAATTTTTTCCAGCAATAATATGTCCTCCTTTTCATTATGCGAAACGTGAGTGATGCAGTATACTAGTTTTCCCCACTTGTTTTCTCCAGTATACCCCGGATTTTCTTGTCTGAAAAGTTCTTTTAAACTATATTGCCGCAGTTACAAATATATCATAGATTGCTTTAATCGCCGTCTCAAAATCCGAGTTTTTCACGCCAATAATAATGTTAAACTCACTGGACCCCTGATCAATCATTTTCACATTGATTCTCGCATGAGCCAGGGCAGAAAAGATCCGGCCTGCTGTTCCCCTGGTGGCTTTCATCCCCCGTCCAACGACGGCAATCAGCGCCAGGTCTGCCTCCAAATCCACTGCATCCGGCTCTACTGCCCTGTGGATTCCGGCAATCACAGACTGCTCATGTTCTACAAATTCATCCTGATGAACAAAGACTGTCATGGTATCAATGCCGGAAGGCATGTGTTCAATGGAAATATCCTGCTGCTCAAATACGGATAAAATCTTCCGGCAAAATCCCACTTCTGCATTCATCATGGCCTTTTCAATGTTAATGGAGCAAAATCCCTTTTTGCCTGCAATGCCAGTAATAACATACCTGGGTTTTCTGCAGGTGCTTTCTACTATCAGGGTTCCCTTGTCTTCCGGCTTATTGGTGTTGCGGATATTGATGGGAATGCCCTCTCTGCGAACCGGGAAAATCGCATCTTCGTGAAGTACGCTTGCGCCCATGTAGGAAAGTTCCCGGAGTTCTCTGTATGTAATGGTCTCAATAACTTCCGGATTGTCAATGATTCTGGGATCTGCTACTAAAAATCCGGAAACATCCGTCCAGTTTTCATACAAATCTGCATGAATGGCTCTGGCCACAATGGAACCGGTAATATCAGAGCCGCCCCTGGAAAAGGTCTTAATGCTTCCATCTGTCCTGGAACCGTAAAATCCCGGAATTACTGCTCTCTCTATGTGAGAAAGTCTCTCTGCCAGTTCTGCATTGGTAGTTTCTGCATCCAGATTTCCCCTTTCATCAAAGAAAATCACTTCTGCCGCATCAATAAACTCATATCCCAAATACTCTGCCATTACCAGTCCGTTTAAATATTCTCCTCTGGAAGCAGCATAGTCTTTTCCTATCTTGGCAATGAAGTTTTCTTCGATTCTGTCAAACTCGTGATCTAAATTTAAGTTCAGTTCCAGGCCGTCAATAATGTCTGTATAACGTTTTTTGATTTTTTCTAAAATCTTTTTATAGCTGGCTCCTGAAGATGCCGCTTCGTAACACTCGTATAAAAGATCCGTCACTTTTTCGTCTTTGTCATTTCTTTTACCCGGCGCAGACGGGATTACATACCGTCTGGACTTGTCCTCCCGGATAATCTCTCCAACTTTTTTAAATTGTCTTGCGCTGGCCAGCGAGCTGCCTCCAAACTTCACTACCTTTTTCATAATGCTTCTCCTTTACTTTATCTGTTCATTGACAGCAGCCTCACAGGAACGCATGGCAAGAATGGTCTTTTCCATCAGTTCCTCCAGAGTCCACCCCAGGTTCTCTGCTCCATTTTTGATTACGTCTCTGGAACAGCCGGCTGCAAATTTTTTGTCTTTAAACTTTTTCTTTAAGCTGGATACTTCCATATCCATCACGCTTTTGGATGGACGCATGCGGGCAGCAGCCCCAATCAGTCCAGTCAGTTCATCGGCTGCAAACATCACCTTTTCCATCTCATGTTCCGGCTTTACATCTGAACACAGGCCGTAACCATGACTGCATACTGCGTGAACCAGTTCCGGTTCCGCCCCAATCTCTGCCAGAAGTTCTGGCGCTTTTTTGCAGTGTTCTTCCGGGAATCTTTCAAAATCCACATCATGAAGGAGACCTGCAATTCCCCAAAAGTCCTCTTCTTGGCCATAGCCCAGTTCTCTGGCATACCAGCGCATTACTCCCTCTACTGTCAGCCCATGGAGAATGTGGAACGGCTCCTGATTGTAGGTTTTTAACAGGGCAAGCGCCTGTTCTCTGGTAACTTGTGTTGTCATAACTTTCCTTCCTTTCTCATATGATCCATCAATTCATCTATTCTGGAGGTTTTTATGAATTCTTTTCCTTCTATTACCGGGGTTATAACCGCAGTCCGCAGCCTTTCTAAAGAAAATGGACACAATCTGTGTTCTTTTTTATTAGACATCGAGACCGGAAATGGGCCGGCATCGGTTCTTTTGACTGCAGGCACTTACGTTTATGACTGTGAAAATATGGAACCCGGGCATACGATCACTGTATTTTATGATCCAAATGCCCCGGTTCCCCTGATCTATCCTCCCCGCTATGAAGCCCTGGTGATTGCAGAAACTGATAAAGGACAGCAGGCGGTTCTGGATGTTTTTGACGACACGCTTACCAATTCAGACAAAACTCTGCGCCTGACTCTTCAAAAAGATACGGATATCACAACCCCCAATGGACAAAAACTCCATCAAAATCCGGGAAACCATCTGCTTCTGGTTTTGTTTTCTTCTTCTACCAAAAGCATACCTGCCCTGACTGTGCCGGAGGACATTGTTGTATTCTGCGATCCGAAGCAGTAAGTTAATCCTCCTGCAGGCACTTTTCCCGCTTGGCCCAGATTTTCTGGCTGGAAAAACCTCTGCCTTTTACTTCTTTTACCGGGCTGATCACAAGGAATGCCTCCGGGTCGATTTCCTGGACTGCCCGGTTTAACTTGGCCAGTTCCCGGTTGGAAATCACTGTTAAAAGCACTGGCCTCTCTTCTCTCATAAATCCGGTTTCCCCATGGAGAAGCGTGGAGCCTCTGTCCAGATCCCGGATAATCATATCATTGATCGCTTCATACTTAGCGCTGACAATTTTCACCTGAGTCTTGGCCTCTCCCATAATCAGCACTTTTTCCAAAACCATGGTATAGATAAGGACTAACAAAATCCCATACAGAATCTGGGTTCGGTCTGAAAATGACGCCTGCAAAAGCAGTATCAGCACATCAAATCCATACATAGTAATGGATACTGGAATCCCGAAAAATCTGCGGATTAGAAGCGGCGGAATATCCATTCCTCCTGTGGACGCCCCACAGCGGATGACAATGCCGATTCCGATTCCAATCATGCATCCGCCAAACACTGCTCCTAAAATCATATCCACTCCTGTCTGGGGAAGCTGCGGCATTTTTTGAAGCACACCTAAAATAAACGGATAATAAAACGTACTTAAAATCGTGGTCATGGCAAATTTTCTGCCCAGAATGGCAGCTCCGAATAAAAACATGCCAATGTTAAATACGGATACAAAGCTTGTAATGGGGATGCCAAAATAGTTTTGGGCTGCCAGCGCCAGACCTGTAGTCCCCCCCATAATAAAGCCATTGGGAAGCAGAAACATGACAACTCCCAATGCATAAATGGTATTGGCTGCCAAAATCAGAGCCACATCTAAAATCCATTTTTTTCGATTCATTACAAAACCTCCCATTCCTTCGGGCATATTGTAACCTTCTTTTTTTCCTCTGTCAAGCGAACCCCTTTCAGAAATCCTACATATGCTAAACTATAATCAAAATCAGGAGCATCTCTATGTTAGAAACCGCAGTTGTACTAACCCCTATCCATTACTGCTATCTAATTGGGGTTCTTGTAATTCTGGGTGTCATGATCCTGCGAAAAGACACGCCTGCTGTCTGCATTGCCTTTCTCTTTCTCCTGGGTTTTGTCGGCCTTGGAACGATTCGGGGAGGCATCCAGACTGTTTTTAATGCCATTTTATATGCCGGAAGGGAATTTATGGAGATTATCGCCACCATCGCCCTGGTCACAGCTCTGTCCAAGTGTTTAAGTGAACTGGGAAGCGACTATCTGCTTATGCGCCCTATGTCCCGCATTATGAAAACACCGTCTCTTACCTGGTGGATTCTGGGCATTGTTATGTTTATTTTTTCCTTATTTTTATGGCCGTCCCCATCTGTCGCCTTAGTTGGAGCTATTATGCTTCCCTTTGCCATACGCTCCGGCCTGACGCCACTGGCTGCCGCCATGGCCATGAATCTTTTCGGACATGGCATTGCCTTAAGCTACGATCTGGTCATTCAGGGCGCTCCGGCAGTTTCCGCCTCGGCAGCCGGCATTTCTGCCAGTCAAATTCTGACCGAAGGCCGTCCCGTCTTTTGGGTTATGGGCCTTACCACTGTGCTTACCGCATTTTTCCTGAACCGGAAAAATATGAAAAACAGTCTGAAGCCACAGGATTTTTCTGCACTTTCTGTCCCCGCCCGCCACTCTCTTCCCGCCAAAATATTGGCCTTTGCAGTCCCGATAGCCTTTCTTGCAGATATTTTTATCATGCTGACTTTTGACCTGCGGGGAGGAGACGCCACCAGTCTGGTATCGGGAACTGCCATCCTTTTAATGTGTCTTGGATCCGTTCTTGCTTTCCGGAAAGATTCTCTGGAAAAAATCACCGGCTATCTGACAGACGGTTTTTTATTTGCCATCCGTATTTTTGCGCCGGTTATTGCCATCGGAGCCTTTTTCTTTTTGGGAGGAGAAGGAATTTCTTCCATTATGGGAGAATCCTTTTCCGGCGGCATATTAAATGACTGGGCGGTATGGCTGGCCAAACGCGCTCCCTTAAATCCTTCCCTCATCGCCGGCATTCAGATGATCGCCGGTGCTTTAACCGGACTTGACGGCTCCGGTTTTTCCGGACTTCCCCTTACCGGTGCTCTGGCCCATACTTTTGGAAATGCGGTAGGCGCTTCTGTTCCGATTCTTGCCGCTCTTGGACAGATTACTGCCATCTTCGTAGGAGGCGGCACCATCGTTCCCTGGGGACTCATCCCGGTAGCTGCCATCTGTAATGTCAGCCCCTTAGAGCTGGCCCGAAAGAACCTGGTGCCGGTTCTCATAGGTTTTTTCTGCACCTTCCTGACTGCATGTTTTCTCTTATAATGCATCACTGTTCATTCCCAGAGAAAGGAGTCTTATTATGGGAAACATCATGGGATTTTTTCACCCGGAAAGGGTGTTTACAAAAGAAAAAGGCTTATATGAACATGCGTTAGATTCTATGACAGAGGCTTTTGTTCAGGCATCGCCTGCATCCTCTCTGTACAGCAGTTCCTATCTCTCTGATCACTTTGGTCTGGCCTGGACTTTGGCATCCCCCAGGACGCCTTCGCCAACGCTTCCTTTTATTAAAAAGTACCAGGGACATGATTTTGGCATTGTCTGGGACGGGGAACTTTATAATGCCAGGGAACTTTCCTCTGAACTCATAAAAAGAGGACATTTCTTCCATCTTTTGCAGGATGCAGATATCGTCCTTTCCGCCTACTTAGAATTTGGCCCTTCCTTTGCAGAAAAGCTAAACGGCGCCTTTGCCTTTGCCATTATGGATCCGTTAAAGAATCATCTTATGCTCTGCCGGGATCGGGCTGGCACAAAACCTCTCTTTTATTGTGTGAAGGAAGGCACTGTTATTTTCTCCTCCCAATTAAAGGGGTTGTTTGCCTTTGACGGGGCAAGGCCTGTTTTAAATAAAGACAGCCTGAATGAAATCTTTGGCATCGGTCCGGCTAAAACCAGGGGAACCGGCGTTTTTTATCATACCTTTGAAGTGCTTCCGGCCCATTTTTTACTGTGCTCAACTGACGGAATTTCTCCTTTTTGCTACTGGAAGTTAGAAAGCCATCCCCATGAGGACAGCTATGAGGATACCATTAAAAAAACCTCTTTTCTCTTAGAGGATTCCGTAAAACGGCAGATGAAGCTTCCCGGCACTGTCTGCTCTTTTCTATCCGGAGGCATAGATTCTTCTCTGGTGTCTGCCATCTGCGCCAAAGAATTACAAAAGGATCATCAGACCCTTTCCACCTTTTCTTTTGATTTTGCAGGAAATGATAAAAACTTTCAGGCCAATGACTTCCAGCCCTCCCAGGACCGGCCTTTTGTAGAAAAAATGGTGGCTTTTCTAAAGTCAAATCACCGCTATTTAGAGTGCAGCGCCCAAAAACAGTTTGACCTGTTAAAGCTGTCTGTACTCTGCCACGATCTTCCGGCCATGGCGGACGTGGATTCCTCGCTTTTGTATTTCTGCTCCCAGGTCGCTCCTGACTTTTCAGCCGCTTTGACTGGAGAATGTGCAGACGAAATTTTCGGCGGCTATCCCTGGTTTCATAAGGAATCCTGTTTTCATGCAAAAACCTTCCCATGGACCATGGACTTAAATGCCAGAAAAGTCCTGTTATCCGATGATTTTCTATCCTGGCTTTCTATGGATGACTATGTGCAAAACCGCTACGAAAACTCTATTTCCCAGGTTCCAAAACTGGAAGGGGAAGACTCAAAAGATGCCCGCAGGCGGGAAATCTCCTATCTCAATCTGGAATGGTTTATGCAGACTTTATTAGACCGGATGAACCGCACCAGCGAAATCTGGGGACTCTCGGCCCGCGTGCCTTTTGCAGATTACCGCATTATCGAATATCTGTGGAATGTGCCCTGGGAAATGAAGGCAAAAGACGGAATTGTAAAAAATCTTCTGCGCCAGGCAGGACGGGGAAAACTGCCGGATGAAGTCCTGTTCCGCAAAAAGTCTCCTTACCCCAAAATCTATGACCGTTCTTATGAAACCCTGTTAAAAAACCGTCTTCTGGAACTGGCTGCTGATCCCAATGCTCCTGTTTTGGAATTTTGCGATAAAAAGAAAATCATGGCCTTTGCATCCAGTCCTTCTGATTACGGAAAACCCTGGTATGGTCAGCTTTTAGCAGGTCCCCAGATGATGGCCTATATCATTCAGATCGACTTCTGGTTAAGACATTATAAACCGAACATTCTGATTTGATCGCTGCCGGCAAACGCCCGGCATGATTCACTGCAGCAGTTCAGTCATGCTATTCTTAATTTGGGTTTACAGCAGACCTTTGTTTTGGTACACTATGGTGTGGTATCAAAATGAAAAGGAAGGTCTTGGCCATGAAACAAAACAACCGCGCGTACGGACACAAAAGAAAGCCTTCTGCTGCCAGAAGAAACAGCAGCAAAAAAGCAGGAAGAAAATTTTGGTTTCGCAAAGAATTTCTGCTTCCATCTTTTCCTATCCTGCTTTTTTCTTTTTTATTTTTTGTAGGAACTTTATTTAACATGGATCTGCCTTCTGCATTTCCAAAAGAGCTGCTGACAATTTGCAGAGAATTTTATGAAACTGCTGTTTCCCATGTGGATTTCCAGGGCGATTTTCTTCCAGCGCGCCCGTCGTCTGATTCCTCTCCTTCTTCCGTTTCTCCAAAAGGGTTTGAGGAAGCGCCCTTTCGCCTTACGGTACTGGACGTAGGACAGGGATTATCTGTGTTTATAGAAGCAGACGGACAAACCATGCTGTATGACGGCGGCGACAGGGATGCTTCCTCTTTTGTCGTCAGCTATCTGGAAAATCAAGGACTGGATACTCTGGATTACGTCACCGTTTCCCATTATGACGCCGATCATCTAAGCGGAATCGTAGGCGTTTTAAATCGTTTTTCGGTAAACCAGGTCCTGGCCCCCGACTACCAGGCTTCCAGCGCTATTTTTAAATCCTATGAAAAAGCCCTGGCTGATCACGCCCTGACCCCTGTTCATCCGGCAGTAGGCGATACATTTTCTCTGGGAAACGCTTCTTTTACTGTACTGGGGCCTTCCTCCATTGATCCGGACAGCGGCAACAACAATTCTCTTGCCATCCGGATTACATACGGCAATACCAGCTTTCTTTTAACTGGAGATGCTGAACACGAAGAGGAAGAGGATATGTGCCAGTCCTGGGGCCGGTTTCTGCTAAGCGATGTCTATGTGGCCGGACATCATGGAAGCGGCAGTTCCTCTTCCTGGAATCTGCTGGAAAATGCCATCCCCGGATACGCGATCATCAGCTGCAAAAAAGGCAATTCCTATGGCCATCCCCATGATACGGTCATGGAACGGTTTGAATCCATGGAAATCCCGGTCTTTCGCACCGACATTCAGGGTTCTATTTCCGTAGCATCAGACGGAGAAAATCTGATTTGGTCCCAGGAGCCATGCAATGATTATACTCCAGGGGATTAACTACTGTTTCTTTTGCATGGACAAAAGCTTGTCTAAATAAATCGACTTAAACTGTTTACTGGCCATTGCCTGCTTGATTGGAGAAAGCTTTAAGATTGCCGCAAATACTGCTGCCATTGCCCGGTGATTTGCAAATGCCTGGTTGTCAAAAATCAGGTTTTGCAAAGTCCCTTTTTCAATAGCCTGGAGCACAAAACGGTGGGTACTGTTGACCGGAGTAATAATCTGAACCGGACGCCGTTTTAACGCAATGGCGCCTGTCGGACAATTTCTGGCGCAGACTCCGCAGCCTAAACAAATCTCGGTATCCACGCTGGCCCATCTTTTCTTTCGCCCTTCCTGCATCTCTTCTTCTGCCATAGAAATCGCCAGAATAGGGCAGACCTTTTCACATTTTGAGCAGCCAACGCAGGTCTTTTTCTCTATTTCCGGAATGTAATTGGTAGTTGCCACAGGCTGCATGGGGCTGAATTTTCTGGCGGCCTGCAGGGCCTCGCAGCAGCATCCGCAGCAATTGCAGATAAATGCCGGGTGTTCTCTTACATTTTCTCCAATTTGGACTAAGTTGCTCTCATAGGAAAGCTGCAGCACTTCTTTTGCCTCTTCCTTGGAAATCAGTCTGGCATATCCTCCATGTTCAGAAAGGGAACGGGCCACATTGTCAAATGTCAGGCACACCTCCCATGGCGCATCGATCTCGCAGGGGTGTCCTGCATGATAAGCTTTGTGGCGGCAGTAACAGGTACCAAGTCCAATATATTTTGCCTCTTCCACAATGTGGGTCGCCCGCTCGAAATCCAAAATATGGTTCATCTTATCGTTGCCCAGTACCGGCTCCTGGACAAAGACTCTTCCAAGTCTCGTTTCTGTTGCAAAAAACAGGTCTTTTACAAAATCTTCCTCTACATTCATATATTGGTAGTACAATTCGCTTAAATATTTCTGATCAATATCTCCTCTGGTTCTCATCAGAGCAAACTCAATAAACCCTGCCATAGGAGGCGGCATAACAAATTTTCTCTCCCCATTGTGATACGAATCCACTAACAGCGCTTTTTCACAGAGATGATTCAGAAATTTTTCTGCTTTTGCCTCTGACGTCCCCCAGATCTTTGCCGCCTTTTTTGCAGTAAAGGGACGGACCGGCAAAAGCGCCACCCATTTTGCCTCCTTTTCCGTATAGAGAACCTGGAGAATCTTATACAGGGTTTCTGAAGGTGGTGCTCCCTGTGTAAACCAGTTAATTCTCTCTTCCAGATTTTTGTATGCATCCTTTGTTGTCAAATGCCCCATAACTTTACCTCCTGAAATTTATAACAGTTCTGTCCTGTATCTTCTTGCCCGCTTGTGGCGGACAAGAAGCGCCTGGCGTCCGCCCTATGAAGATTCAGACAGAAAAACTCTTATGAAACAAGCTTTCAGCGCTTTTTCCTGTCTCAATCTTCGAATGGCTGAACTGTTGCTGAAATTTTAGTTTTATGACAGGCACCCCTTTATGCCCTGGATACTTTCCGGTTTAAACCCTCGGAAAACATCACCATAGCAGCCAAAATCAAAAACAGATACACGGGGTACCAAAAAATACCAGCCGCCTGCGCAACAAATCCAAATACCGGCGGCATCAGGGTATTTCCCAAATAGGCAAAGGCCATCTGAAGGCCCACGATTGCCTGGGACCTTTCCCAGCCAAAGTTTCTCGGCGTCCCATGCATCAGACTTGGATAAATAGGCGCACATCCCAACCCGATGGTGATTAACCCCGCATAAGCGGCTTCTGGTCCTAATGGCAGCAGTACCAGAAGAATCCCCGTAAGTCCGGCTGTCTCTCCCAGCCGGATCATATGCCGGTCGCTTAGTTTGATTGCAAGAAATCCGCTTAAAAATCTTCCGGCTGTGATCCCCACATAAAATAAGGATGCCCATTTTGCCGCAATTTCTTCTGAAAGTCCCCGAAACATAACCAGATAACTGGATGCCCAGAGTCCCGCCGTCTGTTCCAGCGCACAATAGCAAAAAAAGGTTGCCATCTGAGCTTTGACTCCAGGAATCTCAAACAATTTGCCTGCTGTCAGCGTCTCTCCCTTATAAAGATTGCCTGCCCCGTCTCCTTCCCCTTTGTTTTCTTTCCACAAAAACAGGGTGGCAAAAAGCACTGTTGTGAGACCTGCCTGCAAAAGGCCCACAATCCGGTATCCCTGGTTCCAGGACCATCCGCCTGTCAGGCAAAGTCCCATAATATAAGGCCCCAAAGATGCCCCTATGCCCCAGCAGCAGTGAAGCCAGCTCATATGACTGGCCTTAAAATAAAGAGCCGCATAATTATTTAAAGCCGCATCTACTGCTCCGGCCCCCAGTCCGTAAGGAACAGCCAAAATGCAGAGAATTTCAAAAGACAGGGCGCCTGAGAATCCAAACAAAGCCGCCGCAGTAAGTCCTACGCTGCATGCGGTCACCCGTCCGGTTCCCCACCTTTTTGTCAATCTGTCGCTTAACAGACTGGAAATTACTGTCCCGATGGAGATAATCATAGAAAGAATCCCGGCATACGAAACTGGCGCTCCCAGTTGTCCATGCATCCCTGGCCAGGCAGCTCCCAGCATGGCGTCCGGAAGTCCCAGGCTGATAAAAGCCAGATAAATGATTGTGAGTAAAATCGTCATACTTCATCCTCCCATGGATTTTACTATACCTGTTCTAAACCAGAATGTCCAGCCAAATTTTCTTGACATTTTTCTGGAGACTTATACAATAAAGGTAATCATTTCAGCAAACATAAAAAGGAAGGTGGTTCTATGTATATTATTTGTTTGGATTTAGAAGGAGTTCTGGTCCCTGAGATTTGGGTAGCGTTTGCCAAATCCAGCGGTATTTTGGAATTGACCCGCACGACCCGCGATGAACCGGATTACGACAAGCTGATGAGATGGCGTCTGGACATTTTAAACGAACATGGTCTGGGCATAAAAGAAATACAGGACGTGATTGCTTCCATTGATCCACTGCCCGGCGCAAAAGAGTTTTTAGATGAACTGCGCTCCTTTTGTCAGGTAATTATTGTCAGCGATACCTTTACCCAGTTTGCCTCTCCTTTGATGGAAAAACTGGACCGTCCCACAATTTTCTGCAATTCTCTGGTTATCGGGGAACATGGTAAGATTACCGGATACAGAATGCGGGTTTTGCAGTCAAAACTGACAACCGTAAAAGCGCTGCAGAGCATTGGATTTGAAACCATTGCAGCCGGAGACAGCTACAACGATTTAGAAATGATAAAAGCAGGAACAGCCGGATTTTTATTCCGCTCTACAGAAGCTATTAAAGCAGACAATCCGGATATCCCTGCATTTGATACCTTTGATGAATTAATGGCTGGAATCAAGATTTTTGTAAAGTAATTCTCTACACCTTGATCATTCGATATCCCACTCCGATATGAGTCTGAATATACTGGGGGCCGCTGCCCCCTTTTTCCAGCTTTTTCCGAAGTGTCGCCATAAAAACCCGTAAAGACGCCACGTCATTTTCCCAACTGCTGCCCCAGATGTTTTGAGTAATAAATGTGTGAGTCAGGACTTTCCCCATATTTCTGGAAAGAAGGCACAAGAGTTTATACTCAATTGGCGTCAAGTGCAGTTCTTCTTCTCCCAGATAAGCGCATCCGGCTGCATAATCTACCCGCAGATCGCCGTTTTCAAATACGGCTGACTGAGACGGCGTTTCATCTTTCATCATCAGAAGTCTTCTCTGAGTCACCCGCAGTCTGGCCAGAAGTTCTTCTACGGAAAACGGTTTGGTCAGGTAATCGTCTGCGCCTGCGTCTAAAGCGTCAATTTTATCCGTATCTTCACTTCTGGCGCTGATCACAATAATCGGCATATTGGACCAGGAGCGGATTCTCTCAATTACTTTCACCCCGTCAATGTCCGGCAGTCCCAAATCCAGCAGCACGATGTCCGGATTGTGGGAAGATGCTTCCAAAATAGCCGTTTCCCCGTTTCCTGCTGCCAGATATCGGTAATCGTGAGCCTTAAGGGTTGTGGTGATTAGATTTTTTACAGACTGGTCGTCTTCTACTACTAAAATCAATGGTTTATTCATGCAACTGTACCTCCTCTGCAGGCAGTGTAAATGTAAATACGGAGCCATGGGGATGATTATCTGTAACCGTAATCGTACCTTTATGGGCGTTGATAATGGACTTGCACAAGGACAACCCCAAACCTAAGCTTCTTCGGCTGTCCGCCACCCGGTTGGCTCCGCTGTAAAACCGGTCAAAGACCTGCTTTTTATTTTCGTCAGAAATACCAGGGCCATCGTCAGATACGGAAATTACTGCCAGATCGCCTTCCTTTCTGGAGCGGATATGAATATGAGAACCTTTTTCTGTATATTTAATGGCATTGTCTACCAGATTAATAACCACCTGGACAATCAGTTTTGCATCCATTTTTGCCAAAAGCAGCTCGTCTTCATTCTCTACGGTTATAGTGTGCTCACAGTTTAACCGGTTTACATGGCGGAGTGCTTCGCAAATCACCTCTTCCACCAGTTCTGCGGAAATATGAAGATTCAGCCTTCCTTCTTCCAGGCGGGTTACGGACAGCAGATTTTCGACCAGATTAATCAGCCACATAGAATCATCGTAAATATCCTGGTACAGTCCTTTCTTGGTCTCTTCATCAAAGGAAGTTCCATTGGAAAGCAGATTACTGGCGTTCCCGGAAATAGACGTCAGAGGAGTCCGCAGATCATGGGAAATACTCCGTAGCAGATTTGCCCGAAGCTGCTCATTTTTTGCCAAAATAGCCGCCTCTTCCTTTTCTTTTGCATTTTTTTCGTTTTCCAGCGCCAATGCGCATTCTCCCAGAATAGAAAGGAGAATGCTGTTTTCAAAAGCATCCAGAGACTGATCACCCATTGCGATTCCCACTACCCCGTATACAGACTCATTGACCCGGATAGCCAGATACAGGCACTTTGCGTTGGGAAACGTATGGGTAGTGGCTCCAGCATGTTTATTATTTTTTAATGCCCATTCTGCCGCTTTTTTCTCTTCCTCTGAAATATAAGGATCCATATTGGTTTCTTCCTGTGCAGGAAATACAGCCGGATCCGCCAGTGTCCCGTTTTTTGCAACATAGATGACTATATTTTTAGAGAGCAGCTTGATTAGCTGCTGGGCTGTTACAGACAGAATCTCTTCTTTGTCTTTTGCCTGCTGGAGCATCTGGTTGGTATCAAACAGCACCTTCGTGCGGTAGGCCGACCAGGCGGACTGTTTGGCGCTGTTTTTTAACTTAGTTGCCAGAGTCCCTGTCATCAAAGCTGCCAAAAACATGATGAGAAAGGTCACTGGATATCCCTGATCATATGCCTGCAGGCTGAATTTCGGCTCTGTAAACAGAAAATTAAATACCAGTACACTGACAATAGATGCAATCAGGCTGTATACCCGATTTACAGTCACTACTGATATGACTAACACTGCCAGCACATACAGTGTAATAATATTGGCTTCCGCAAATCCCAGCTTTTCAAGTACATACCCCAGGCTGCTGGCTGCAGAAAGAATTCCAATGCACTTTGCAATATCGGCTGCGGAAAATACAATACTGCTTTTTTTTCTCTGTTCCCGGTAAGCTGCAAGACTCAGATTGTGATCCGGAATAATGTAAACATCCAGATTCGGCGCATTTGCAATCAGCTGATCTGTCAGCGCCGGTTTTCCAAACAGACGTCTTCTAGCTGTATTATTTCTTCCAATTACAATTTTGGAAACACCGGATAAGCGGGCAAATTCGGCAATCTGAAACGCCACATCATCCCCATACACTGTTTCAACAGAAGCCCCAAGTTTTCTGGCCAGATGGATATTGGATCGAAGCCGATTTTTATCCTCATCCCCCATTGCATGGAAATCAGAAGTTTCAACAAATAATGCAGTAAATGTCCCCTGAAAAGCATCAGCCATCTTGGCTGCAGTCCGTATAATTTTTGCGTTGGAAACAGAAGAAGACAGACAGACCAGAATATGCTCGTCTGCATGACCATCTCCATTAAAAAGACTCTGATTTTTTGTCTGCTCCATACCGCTTACCTCCAATGCACCTGTTTTCTATTATACCATATTATACTACAGCATTTTTCTCCTGTCGTCTAAAAAATCGTCTGCTTTTTTCATAGCAAAACAGCACAGTACAAAGACATCAGACAATAAGGTCAGCAAAATCCATCCTCCACCCCTGACGCCTCACATTTCTGTTTAGATACGGAGCCTTTATAGTATCTTTGCATTTCCTTTATCATACCTTTATCTGCATTAAATAGGCATAAATAAGCTTTATCCTATATTAAGACCATATAAAGAAAAACGGAATTTTCCCTACAACCATCCAAATATCCAGGCAATGGGCAGTGTGACACAGACTGTGGAAATAGAGACTGCCAGCAGTGCAAACAGCGGAACGCCGACAAACATGGCTAAAAATGCCCCGTAAGGATGGCGAAAAGCAAATCTCTCTGCGGTTTTATCAAATCTATTCTGTAAACGTACTATTGATTTTTTAACATCCATCATAATTGCATTCTCCTTTCCTCTCTCTACTCTTATGGTAGCACATGATAAATAAAGATAGGAAAAAGGGAGAATGAGACCATACAAAGATTTTATAATGAACGCCCTGATAAAAACCGCTGAAAGTTTTAAAAGAGTACGAGCCGGTCAAACAGAAAAGGGACGCAGACAGCTCATTGACTATCCGCGCCCAAAAGCAGGCTGTATATGATTTTCACTGCTGCCGATCCATTAATTTTTTCAAGGTACTGTCCGGATCGATTTCCCACAATATTTCAATACTTTCTTTCATACCTTCTACCTGCTGAACCGCTTCTTCTTCAGAGATCTCAACCCCCATCCGATATTGAACCAGATAAAGAATGGCAGCCGTTATCGCCCTTTTTTGCTCTTCCTCCTCTGCTTCCTGATACTCCCGGTACGTATAAACGAGATAAGGCAAATATTCTCCAAGATCTGCATTCTCAACAGGCCGGGCATCCGATAACTGCCAAACAGTCTCTTTTGCATAATCCATGGCCTCTTTTAAATTTTTAAATCCCATTTTGTGAACATTTTCAAAGAACGCTTCCCCTAATGCCAGCATATCTTCCTGATGATTTGCCGCATACTCCTCTGCACTTTCGATATCAGATTTCGGCACATCGCCTTCTATCCCCTGCCTGGACAAAATTGCCTGATATATCATGGCGGCTGTTCCAATCTCCAGACGCTCTTTCTCATCTGCATTTTGGTAATCTTCATAATCCCATTGAATCAAAAATCTGTCATAGTAGGGATCAATAATCGGATCGCAGGGAAGAGGAATATACTCCGAAACTAATTCTCCCGCTGAAACCAAAGGTTCCTCTGCCGCATCTTTTCCTCTCAAAACGTAGACTCTCTCGCTGGCATAGCCGGTTTCTTCTCTGCTTATCCTTTCCTTTTCTGAAAAAACAGACAGTGCCATATAGCGGTTATAAAAATCCGGCAGACGGATGCTCACCGTTCCGCTGTCAGAACGGCTGGTATCTGCTATTTTCCCATAAGCATATACCTGACCGTCTCCCTCAATCATAGCATACAGCCCATTACCTGGACCTGTGGATGCATGGGAATATCGGAAGCTGCACACATCTTCATCCAGGCTGACATCCTCTATGGTCACATGCTGCTCTGCTGAAGATATTACAAAACTCCACTCCCCGGATGCTTCCATAGTATCATCAAAAACGGCAAGTTCTTCAGAAACCTCCATGGATACTGGCAGGGAAGCATCTTTCACAAAGCAGATCTTGTTTGGATCGATGATACAGCATGGGCGGATTATGGCAGGCTCGTGAAGACGCTGCAGTCTTTCTGAATACTCTTCATCGCTTTTATACAGCCGATAGGTACCGTCTGCTTCTATCCGAATAGGGTTTTCGTCTTCACATGCCCACCAGGCTTCTTTATAATGGAGTCCCTCATTCTCTTCCCCAAATCCCATATCATTCCACTCTTCCTCAAACAGCTTAAAGGATAATGGAAAAATCCTGTCATTAAAATGGCCTCTCACATTTGTGATTTCAATCATCTGCTGCTCTTGCGGCAAAAATGCTGTTTCCAAAAAATCTTCATTTAAATATCTGCGGATATGGCTGGTATCCCAATCAAATGATTCCTCCCCCTCCTGAGACAAAAGAGGAAGCCGCAGTTCTTCTTCATAACTTTCCGGCACCTGGTCTAAAAACAACACCATATTACGGCCGGAAATGCCCCGCTCCTTTCCCAGCATCCGCCATTTCATTCCGCCAAAATAAGTATATTCCCCGATCCATTGATCATTCTGCGGTTTTTGCGGCAGACTCAAATCAGAAACCGACAGCGTAATTTGTTTGGAAGCGACTGCACCTTGCATGGGATCGTAACACGAAAGCGCCACCATGCAAATCAAAACTCCCCCAACTCCAATCCATTTTCCCATAACCTTCTTTCGTTTCCCTCCTCAATACAGACTGTATTCTGATACGATTCTTTCGCAAATCACTGTTTTCGTAAACTCTGCTTTAATCCCATAAAAAAGAAAATCAGGGATATGGTAATGCAAATATGGGAAAGGCCTGCTATCCCGGAAATGGCTGCATCTGCCCCTCTGGAGAGCGCAATCTGCAGCACCTGGACGATCCCCCTTGCAAGCATGGTACATGCCAGAAATGGAAGAGACAGATTGTAGCAGATATAAAACCTTTTAAACAGTTTATTTTCCAGCAGCCGCTTTTCCTGATTGACAAACAGCGCAACGATTAAAAAGAACAGCATCCCCAAAACCAGAAAGTGGGTGTGCAGCGTGCTTAAAACCGTTTTCCCTGTATATCCGTTAAATTTTGTAAATTCTCTGTAGAACACTCCGGCCGCCATCGCCAATGCAAAGTATACCATCGAAGTATTGATCATTCGTTTCATTTTTTTATCTCTCCTCTCATCGCAGAAAGCCCAATCCACACTGTCCATACATACGCGCATGTTTTGGGAATCATCAGCATCCCAACCATAGGGATTGCATCTGCCCACAGCACAACCGGAATATAAAATCCAAAGCTTAACACAATGGTCAGCCACATGTACTTAAATGCCCGATCCTGATGACGCTTTGCACTTTGATAGAACAGAATAATGATAAGAAGTCCCAAAAGAGCAAATGGAATGTTGCGGTAGATTCCCCATGAAAGAGGCGCTTCTATACTGGTCCACTGGTTTTGCGGAAGCAGGCACAATGCGATGCGTACCATAGCCAAACCATATACCACCAGAGTAATTCCCTGTTCTTTTTTTATGTGGTAACGTTCCCTCCACACATGGTACAAAATCACATAAAAAACAGTCATGGTAATGGAGGTAACTAATTTTCCTATCCCCAGTGGAGCCGCAAAGTTTTCCAGCCCTGTGGTACAAAGGGCATAGGCTCTCGGCACCAGATGAAAGGAATCCCCTGCACCCAGGATAACAGCCATAATGCCGAACAGCCGGTACTGTCTGTTTCCTCTGCTTTTTACAATCATATAAATGCCGATTGTAATTACAAGAATTAAATATACTGCGTCAAATATTGTTTCTGCAATTGCCTGCATATGTTCTCCTTTCTGATCTCTAATTGTTTTCAAAAATTACCGGTAAATGACTCTGGAAATCATCTCAAGTATCTCGCTGCAGTCATAATTTCGCGTTACCTGTGCAGAAAGAATCAGAGAAAAAATAATGTCCACAAATTTTTCCGAAGTAAATACATTATCAAATACCTCTGCGGATACATTCTCATCCTGTATCAGTGCCTGGTGCATTCCTTCTTTCATGTGCTTCCAGGACTGTTCCATCCGCTCTTTGCCATTTTGCTTTTCTTCTCCCATAAAACTGATAGGATGGGACTGAAAAAACTCCGGATACCTTTCGTCTCCCTTCTTCATGCTGTCAAATATCCGCCAAACACAGTCTGTAAAGCTTTGAAACGGTTTCCCCAATTCTTCAAAGTGAAAAATATCCTGCCAGATACTCTCTATAGTTGCAGCGAGCAGATCCGATTTGGAATCAAAATAATTGTAAATCGTCCCAACTGACACGCCGCAGTCTTCAGCCAGTCCCCGAATATTCACAGCCATCCAGCCATCCTTCTTCATTCGCTCTCTGCTTCTTTCTAAAATGGCTTCCTTTGAAGTGATTGCTATATTCAAGACAGTCTCCTTTCTAACCTCAACATGAACAATGTTCATTTTACAGGATACAAATCCTTTCGTCAAGTAAATTTTACTATTTGTTTCACTTTATTTTTAATTTATCACGTGAAATATTTTTTTCACGAAATTTATACATTTATATTTACTTTCTAATTAGCACGTTATATAATAAATCTAAGTTACATAACTGTTGTCATAGTCAAACGAAATGGAGGTTTTACTTATGAAGAAAAAAATCCACCCTGTTTTGCTAAAGCGTTTCTGCTCTTTTTCTGAATGGGAAAAGGAAGTGGAAACCATCCCTGATACAACTAAGAAAGGGGATGCTATGGAACTCCTGGTATTCTTTTACTTAAAATACCATTCTCACTACTATGATGTAAAAGAAGTGTACATGGCACAGGACATCCCCAAACATCTGAGGGAGCAGCTAAAACTTGAGCACAAAGATAACGGAGTTGATGGCATCATTGTCCGCAATGACGGGAAACTTGTTGCCTATCAGGTGAAATTCCGCTCCAACCACAAGATTCCCACTGCTCAGGAGCTTTCCACCTTCTGGGCAGAATCCGAACATGCGGATATGAGGCTGATTTGTGCAAATTGTTCCAGACTCCCCAAAGTGAGCAGCAAAAAGAAAAACCAGATGTCTCTCCTTCTGGACCGTTTTATGGAACTGGATGAAAATTTTTTTGACGCATTCCTTCAATATTTAACGGACAGCCCCGCTCCCTCCTCTCCTACCAAAAAGGCTTCTCCAACAGGAGAATATCAGTACCAGCAGGAATTAATCGATCAGATTGTTTTTGGACTCTCCCAGCACGATCGGGGCAAATTTATTGCTGCCTGCGGGATCGGAAAAACACTGATTGCACTGTGGGTCCAGGAAGCAATGAAAACCAGTACGGTTTTGTTTGTCGTTCCAGGTCTTGCACTTATCCGGCAGACGCTGGATTCCTGGATAGCAAACTGTAATACCCCTTTCCGTTATTTATGCGTGTGCAGCGATCCCACTGTAGCAGATACCGACGATGATGTATTTTCTGCTGCTTCCTCTGACATGGATTTTCCAGTCACTACAGTTCCTGCATCCATCCAGACATTTTTAGAAGATCCTGCATCAAAAAAAGTCCTGTTTTCCACCTACCAGTCTCTGGATGCAGTTGCGAATGCCCTCACTGGAACAGGTGCCGCCTTTGATCTTGCTATCTTTGATGAAAGTCACCGGACTGCCGGCACCAAAGACAGTCTGACGTTTGTTTACGGAATGGATGATCAGTATATTCCCATCAAAAAGCGTCTGTTTATGACAGCAACAGAACGGTTAATCTCCCCAAGGTTAAAACAGCTTGCCTCCCAATCAGAACCCATGATTTTTTCCATGGATGATACTTCCAAATACGGTCCTGTTCTGGCCTCTCTAAACTTCGGGCAGGCAATTGAAAAAGGAATCATCTGCGACTACAAAATTGTTGTATGCACTATTACAGAGCAAGATTTAGCCGATTTTGTTTCAAAACACAGAATTGTCTGTACAGAACTGGGCACATCCCAGGCATCTGGCAGCATTGATATCCTGTTAAAAGAAATTCTGATTGCAAAGGTGATGAAAGAACTGGACGTGAAAAAGGTTATCTCCTACCATGCCTATGTAAAAAATGCCAAAGCTTTTATAACAGGAGGAAGAAACATTCTTTCTGTCGGCGATATCGTAGATGCAGTTCTTTCTGATACAGATAATATCTCTACTTATACAGGTCATATAAACGGCGCCATGTCCGCCAGTGAGCGCAAAGAAATTTTATCTGGATTTGCAGCCAGCAGGCGGGGACTGATTTCCAACGCCAGGTGCCTGACCGAAGGAGTTGACGTTCCTGCTATTGATGCGGTTTACTTTGCAGATCCCAAAACTTCCATGATCGACATTGTACAGGCAGTAGGACGGACATTAAGAAAATCTCCTTCCAAAAAGAATTCCTGCTCCTATATTGTTCTTCCTATTGTGATCCCGGACAACGCATCCCTATTCAGCCACATTGTCCCTTCCAGCTTTGATACTCTCCACATGGTCATACAGGCTATGCGTTCCCAGGATGCCAGTCTGGCAGATATGATTGATGAAATTAATTTCTCTGCCGCTTCCGGAACTTTAGGAAAATCAGGTTCCTCTCTTTCTTCAAAAGTAATGTTTATGTCCTATTCAAAAATCGGGATTCATGATTTTGAACATTCTCTCACCCTGCGCATTGCGGAAATCAATAAAAATCCTTCTGCCGCAGGCGGCTGCGAACTTTGGACAGAAACGCTGTCAAAGAATCGAAAAAGCGAAGAAAAGCGGGTATTTACTTCTATTGGAGACTACACTTTGGATGCCTATCTGGACAGCCTGATCCTGCCCACGTTAAAAAAGTTTTCAGAACCAGATGTCCCCATGGACGGCTCTGATTTGAAATGCGGCCACAATAATGTCTCCCACGCCGTACGCATGGGAGTACTCTCAAAAAATGGCCGTTCCTACAGCATGACCCCTCTTGGAAAAGCGCTGCTTGCTGACAAAAGCATTTATCCATCTGCAGTCAAAGAACAATTACTCAAATATTTTTGCATTAACAAAGAAACTGGAGCCATCCTCTTCCCTTACCGGACTCTGCTTAAAATCTTTCTGTCTGTTGAATGGATCACAAGATTTGAATTTTTATACTGTATTTACTCTTTGCGGGATACTAACAGCGCTTCCATTGAAATAGCCATTGACCGCATTCAGTATCTGCGCAGGACCTATCCGAACATTACTATCTTAAGTGAGGCCAATAAAGAAAGGGTTCTTCAGATCCTAAACACAAAATATGAAGTTCATTTTGGATTTAAGGATATCTGGACAAGCAAAACTACTGCTTATAACCAGTTTAACTACTTTAAAAAGCATTTATGGGCGTTTCAGAATATTTTTATCACCAGCGATGAAAAAGAGGACAGGGAACGAATCCGCATCCATCCCGGCTCCCAGTCTTCTATTCAGGAATTGCTGGAACTGACTTCTGACATTGAACGGGCCGCAGCATCGGGGGATTTAAACCTTCTGAATGAACTTTATGGAAAACGCATCTGCAGCATCCCATTATAGAGCGAGGCAGGCGCTGTGACAGCGCCTGCCTTACATTTTTTCTAAAACCACAATACTCTCTCGAAGGGAATCCTTAAGATACGGATATAACTGAATCTGCTGACTGGATGTTTTCGCAATTCTGCACACAATAATATCCGTCACCCGAAACTGGTAGCACTCTCCAATTGCTGCCAAAAACAGATCCGTTGGAACAATTCTTCCCAGATAAGCGCTTTGATCCACCACAATATAGCACTTTTTTCCAGTTTCCAATACTTTGGAGCTTTCAGAAATCACGTTCTCCATATCGTTAAAATACCCTTTTATCATTTTGGGGACTTTGCGGGTTCTCACATCTGTTTTTCCGGTTCTTGCTTCTTTTTCCGGAATCGCCTCTTCAATTTCTTTTGACATCCACTCAACAAACTCTCTGTTTCCAGTTCTCTGTTCCAGACACCCTATAAAAGATTCTACTGCCTGATGTCTGTATGCGCCGATATCTTTCATATTTCCTGCATAATCTGCCAGAATCACTTCCATTTTATATGACTCAAAATAGTCAAATGAATTTGCATACGGGGGAGAATACACAATTGCACCAAGAGACTTTTGTATTCTGCTGGAATACTTCTCTGCTGCCTCTGACAGTTTCATGGCATTGCCGTACTCCAAAACGGATACCACTTTCTCTGATATTCTGTTTTGACGGATATCCTCTACCATTTTTTCTAATTTCGCAGCATAAAATCCTTCCACATCTGATATTCGGCTTAGCTGGGTCTTCAGCCCATTTCCATCTCTCTTTCTGTCAGAAACCTCTTCTATGATGCAAATATAAGCGCAAAGACAAAGCTCATATAATTTTTGTCCCATCTGCTCTTTTTTTGAATCAATTGCCTGCCTCACTGCCAGCAGACGGGTAAAGTTGTGCTCGTTAAAAAATTTTTTTACTTCTTGATATTTTTCTATGTATTCATAAGAAGTCTGCTCTCTTCTTGCTATTTTGGGCAGTTCCTGAAGCAAAACATACATTGCGTCAACCTCTGCATCTGAATAACTTTGGCATTTTACGCGGGAAAGAAATGCAGACATAGGATTAATGTCCATCCCCAGTCCGGAATATCCATTTCGCGCTGCCTCTACAATCGTGGTGCCGCTGCCGCAGAACGGATCCAGCACATACTCACTGTGCTTTATTTTACTTCTTTTCAGTAATTCCCTGACCAGTGCGTAAGAATATCCTTCTCTATATTGAAACCAGCCATGATAAGGAATCTCCCTGTTTTTAGAAAAATTAACCAACTGGCTGAAAAATTCCACTTCATCGCATACAGGAAACCGCTGTTCCAGGCTGTAAATAAATTCTTTCAGATTCCGATTTGAATACACACCGTATCCGTCAATGGCATCCGTCAGCAAAATCTGCTTCCTCCTTTTTTCTCCATCTGCCGTTTTGCAGTTCAAGATTTTGATTCAGTACATTGTCAATAAATGTTTTGGACAATTCCTCTATGGATTCTACCTGTCCTTCCTCATTCCTACAGATAAATTCCATCATAACATGGATCAGACCTGCGTATATGTTCTCATACAGTTCTGTTGTTGTGTACTCTCTATCTGCCGCATACATGGTTTTCAGACATTGATTGACCGCCTTTTTTATTGCTCCGGAAAAATTTCCGGCCGGCGCATCCATGTTCGGCAGTTCCCCTTTTTTAAAGGAATATATAAAGTCTCCATGGATATTTCCTGAATATTTCAGATGGGATGTGTTTTTGTATTCCTGAACAAAGTCCTGATAAATCACCCCGCCTTTTGGCAAATAAAAACCGGCTTTTACCACTGCCTTTAACATCTGAACCCACACATTAATATCTTTATTGTTAAATGTAAATACCAGATATCCGTCCGGACACAGCACCCTATTTGCCTCTGCAAATACTTTCTGAAGCATACAGCCGTAAGTTTTTACATCTTTAGACCCCGGATAACAGGCTTTCCGGTTGGATACCGCTTCCTCTTCCTTATAAATATAGGAATCCAATCCCTTATATTCTTTGTACCAGATATTCCAGAAGGAAGACAGTTCTCCGTATTGAACATTGCTTCCATAGGGCGGATCCGTAATAACTGCAGAAACGCTTTCATCCGGCAGAGGAAGTCTGGCTGAACTTTGCGTCAGAATCATGTAATCGCCGTCTGTGCAAAGGGCTTCAAACGAATCCGTCTTTTTCTTCGGTTTTGCGATTGCTGACGCTGTGTATTCCAGACCTTTTAAAACAGCCGCCATTCTGTCTTTTAGTTTGTCCAGTACATTACACTCTACATAGGCATTGGGAAGCCAGTACGCATGTTTATCCATACAGGTCGGATTCCCGTTCTCCCAGTTTTCTGTCACCCGCGACATGTTGTTGGTATATCGGAGAGAAGAGCTAAAGGCAAAATACAAAAGATCCCGTTCCTTGGACGGTTCCAGGGACAATATTTTGTTAAATATCATGGTATTAATAAAATAATTGCGCCTGCTGAACAGATGGGAAAATTTTAATACCCCCTTCTGAAAAAGACAATCTTCATACCACCTGTCCCAATCATGGGGAATTGGAGCATCTGCCTGTTTGACGCCTGCCGGAATTTGAAAGCGCTCCTGTTCGCTTGTCAGCTTCTGCCGTTCACTCTCATCAAATTCGCAGATGTCTGTCTTCCCATCTGCATCCTTATATTTCATCCTCAAGGGAATGCTTCCCTTTGGAATACACTTTGTCCTTACTACGCCAGGTTTTTGCTGACGATTGCTGGCACAGTCCGAATTGGGGCACTGATATTTCCCATTACTGATTTTATGTTCTTCTGTAAGCCAGATGATTTCGCCGCATTCCGGGCATTTTACTTCATAGGTCCACTCCATCCAGATCTGCTCCACCTCTATGTCATGGACAAAATAGGAATACAGATTCCCGTATTCCCGGCAGCATTCTTCTAAAAACTGGTCAAAATACTTCTTTAATTTCTTCGTATCTGCCTGCTGAATCTGCATTTCAGTAATAAACGCTGCCAGAGGATTAATATCAACCCCTACCGCTTTTCGATCAAGGGCCAGGCTCTCAAAAATCGTAACGCCGCCGCCGCAGAAACAATCCAGGACAATGTCTCCTTTGCTGGTATAATGCTGAATCAAATTGCTGAAAACATTGTATGGCCGACGCGCAAAATACTTGTGCATCCGATACTGGGGCGTATGTCCTCTGGCCTTTACAGATTCTTTTATTGGTTCCACTGTTTGGCTTCCTCTCTTTTTGTCCATGTTTAATACTCGATTCCCGCTCTGGCTTCTACGCCTTTTTCATAGGGGTGGCGAATCATTTTCATCTCTGTTATATAGTCGGCAAATTTCTGAATTCCAGCCGAAGGGTTTCGTCCGGTCAGCACAATTTCCGGAGCGCCTTTTATCTTCCCCTCTGTCCTGCCTTCTTCGCCGTTTTCCTGCTTCTCTGCTCTTTTCTGGCCCTCCAGCCACTGGATTACTGCATCTTCAGCCACCAGATTATAATTGCAGGCTGCCATAATTTCATCTAAAATTACCAGATCAAACTGGTCTGCCTGAGCAGCAGTCTGCTCAAATAACTGGCTGTAATACTCTGCCGCCTCTTTTTTCTGCCGATCATCCATACGAAAATAAAAGCCGAATGTTTTTTTGCATGGAATCACGCAAATCCCCGGAATCCCTGAAAGCACTGGTACTTCTCCGGAATCATCTGTCTTTAAAAAACGGGCAATCAGCACTTTTTTTCCTCTTCCTGCTGCCCGCACTGCCAGTCCCAGCGCTGCAGTTGTCTTTCCCTTTCCATCTCCGCAATAAATATGAACCATAAATCTAACACCTTCCTAAATACTCCAGCACAAATCTGGAGACTTCTTGTTTTTTGTGATATCTCTCTTTGGTATAGTACACATGCAGACGATCTTTTGCTCTGGTCATGGCTACGTAAAACATGCGCCGCTCTTCTTCCATATCTGCATCCAGAGCCGCCTTGTTGTGCGGCGTTACTCCTTCATTGGCGTCCGGAATATAGACAACCGGAAACTCCAGCCCTTTTGCGCCATGCATGGTCATAATTGTAACGCTCTCTTTATCCGAAGCTGACGGCTCTCTCGCTTCCTGGGCCTTTTTTGCCAGTTCTTCTTTGTATTCTTCCATATGGCGTTTCCATCCGTCCACTGTTTTATAGCCAGATGCGCTTTCTGCAATCTGATCTGCCATTTCCATCAATTCCTCTGCCTTCAGCCGTCTTGCCTGGGCATATTCTCTTAAATACTCATCATACCCCACCGCCTTGCGGATATAGTTGACTGCTGCCACAGGAGCCATCCCTTTTAGCATTGCCAGATCGTATTCCAACTGGTCCAGCCTGTCTAACATCCAGTTTTTGTCCTGATAAAAGGATTTAATTTTTTCCAAATCTACCTGAGGAGTATCAAACGCATCTCTGCTGATGTAGCGTTTCGGCCGGTTGATGATCCTTAGAAACAGCCCTCTGTCCCTGCTGCCATCTGCAAGATCAATATAGGAGAGAATATCCCTTGCAACCCAATGCTCATAAATGTTGGGCAGCAAATCTTTCATCCGAAACGGAATATTGTACTCCATGAATTTTTCCACCAAAAGCCTGGCTCCCACGTTGGTGCGAAACAAAACCGCTATATCGCCGTAGCACAGGCCGGATCTGCGGTAATCCCGTATTTCCTCTGCAACCGAAATGACTTCCTGTCTGGCATCGTCAAATACTCTGGTAATCACTGGCTTTCCCTGTCCTCTGACTGCCAGAAGTTTTTTGGGAAACCGTTTCTCATTATGGCAAATCAAACGGCCTGCCGCCTCCACAATCTCTTTGGAGGAACGGTAATTCATGCCAAGAAGAGTCTTTTTTGCCTGGGGATAATCCTTTTCAAACCCCAGCATAATCTCCGGTTTAGAGCCTCGAAATCGGTAAATGGACTGGTCGTCGTCCCCTACAATAAACAGATTGTTTTCCGGCAAAGCCATCATTTTAATGATTTCATACTGAATCCGATTAATATCCTGAAATTCGTCAATTAACAAATACTGATATTTTTTCTGCCAGGCTGATAAAATATCTGCTCTCTGCCTGAATAATTCGTAGCACATGGTAAGCATATCATCAAAATCCACCAGGGCATATTTTTTCAGGAACTGTTCATAACTCTGATACAGTGCCCGGAAACTGTCTTCCCCGCAGTTTTTGGAATAATAATGCTCCAGGTTCAGCATTTCACCTTTTACTGTGCTGATTTCCGAAAGAATGGAGGAAACAAATTCGGTTTCATCTTCTACATCCAAATCCAGTTTTTCCATAGATTCCCGAATGCACCGGATTTTCTGATCCTCCCGTACAATATTGGCCGCGGTAAACCCATAAGCCAGCTTTAGTATCCGAAAAAAGACGGAGTGGAAGGTGCCAAAACTGACCCTTCCACTTCCCATAGTTTCTTCTTGTTCGGACATTTTGTTGTAGCGCTCTTCCATCTCTCTGGCTGCTGCTCTGGTAAATGTAATCACCAGCACAGACGAAGGATTCACACCCCCATAGCGGGTCAGGTAACGGATCCGGTTGGTAATAACAGTGGTCTTCCCAGAACCGGGGCCTGCCAGTACCAGCATCGGGCCTTCTTTGTGCAGAATCGCCTGCTTCTGCGCCTCGTTAAATGCCATATTAGTTCTCCAAAAGTTCAATTCCTTTGCGGATTCTCTTTAAAGATTCTTCTTTGCCCAGCACTTCCATAATCTCAGTAGCCCCTGCCGGAGTCATCTGCTTGCCAGACACAGCGGTACGGATTGGCCACATTACAAAGCCGGTCTTTACTCCCTTTTCGCTGACATACTGGGACAGCTTTTCATAAAGAGCGTCATTGCTGAAATCTTCCTGTGCCTCTAAAATCGGCAGGATTTCACGCAGGGTCTCTAAAGAGTTTTCCTGTGTAGTCTTCATCTTCTTATGGGCATACATTGCCGGATCGTATTCCGGTAATTCCTCAAAGAAATCAATGTGTTCTTTAATGTCTGGGAATACTTCGATTCTGGTCTTTACCATTGCGGCAATCTTCTTTAAATCCAGATCCTTTTTGATGACTTCTTTTAAGTACGGCTCTGCCATTTCATAAAATTTGTCAAAGTCCATTGATTTCATGTATTCGCCGTTCATCCAGCGAAGCTTGGTCATATCAAATACGGCTGGAGACTTGCTCATTCTGCGGTAATCGAACTCTTTTACCATCTCGTCTAAGGAGAAAATCTCCCGGTTGTCTTCCGGAGACCAGCCAAGCAGAGCCACATAGTTGACAACTGCTTCTGAGACAAATCCCTGGTCGATTAAATCTTCATAAGAAGAATGACCGCTTCTCTTGCTCAGCTTCTTATGCTCTTCGTTGGTAATCAGCGGGCAGTGTACGTAAACCGGCACTTCCCATCCAAATGCGTCGTAAAGTCGGTTGTATTTCGGAGAAGAGGATAAATACTCGTTTCCCCGTACTACATGGGTAATTCCCATCAAATGGTCGTCTACTACGTTTGCAAAGTTATAGGTAGGATAGCCGTCCGATTTGATCAGTACCATGTCGTCCAGTTCGTCGTTATTGACTGTAATATCTCCGTAAATCTCGTCATGGAAGGTGGTCGTTCCCTCTGTCGGGTTGTTCTGGCGGATTACGTAAGGTACGCCTGCAGCCAGTTTTTCTTCGATTTCTTCTTTGGAAAGGTTCAGGCAATGCTTGTCATATGCCATGATTTCTTCGCCGTTTACATTCTTTTTTAAAGAATCCAGACGTTCCTGGGTACAGAAGCAGTAATACGCCTCACCTTTTTCAATCAGCTTCTTTGCATACTCTAAGTAAATGCCCAAAGCCTGACGCTCGCTCTGTACATATGGGCCTACTCCGCCGTCTTTGTCTGGTCCTTCATCATGGATCAGACCGGTCTTTTCCAGGGTGCGGTAAATAATTTCCACTGCTCCGTCTACATACCGCTCCTGATCGGTATCCTCGATTCTAAGAAGAAAATCGCCTCCCTCATGCTTGGCAATCAGGTATGCGTATAATGCAGTTCTCAAATTTCCTACATGCATCCGGCCTGTCGGACTGGGTGCGTATCTGGTTCTTACTTTTTTACTCATGGGTTCCTCCATTTGCTTGTCAGATGACTATCAGTCTTTTTCCTGCCTATTATAGCGCGGGCAGACAGAAAAAACAATCCCTTAACTGCTCTACTTCGAGGACAGATGGCCGATATTTTTAATTAAAACCGAGATTGTCCCATCGGGATTGGTAATAAATTCGACCCGATCCGGATTTCCATACTCTTCCATCGGAATGGTAATTTCAATCCCTGTATCTGTGGTCAGATGCTGTTTCTGGAACTTTTTAATGGTTTTTTCCGTCTTTGGTTCTACGATGGCGTCTGCCAGATTGTATTTATCCAGCTTTTCCACCAGCTCTTCCTGCATTTCGGGACTGTCTGGAAATACCTTTTCTTTTACCGACTCTACCCGCAGAGTTCCGCTTTCTTCCAGCTCTTTGTAGATGACGTTTTTCACTTCCATTTTGCGCTCTGCATCATCATCTCCATAATACTTTTTGTTGACCTGTTCTACTGCTTTTGTGACGATATCCATCCGGCTTTTCTGGGATAAAGGGGCATGGCATTCTAAGAACAGTTCGGAAAAATACAGCCGTTTTTCCCCATTAATCTCATACTTTTTTTCTGTCAGAAGAATGGAACCGTTAGACAAATCTACCACACAGGCCTCGGAAAGTTTCTGGCCCTGTCCCGGCAGCAGCGCCCTTTGAAGAATAATGTTGTTGCCATTGCTTCCGTCTTCTTCGGTCTTTGTCAGATGGGTATAGGATGTCCGGTAATTCAGCTTTAAAATCCCCAAGTAATCCTTTCCCTCACAGCCAAATACCACAACTGCCAGGTCTCCTGCCGGTATGTCAATGTTGGAATTCATAATCTCAAACAGCCGGTTTGCAAGGTTCCTGCTGGTCTGTGCAAAGTTGTCCGGCGTACACTCCTGAATCAGCCTCATGGCCTCAGAAGTATCGGAAAACTGGCAGATTTTCACCTCGTCGCTCTCTGTAAATTTCTCTATATGTCCCTTCAGAAAATCCGATAAATCGGTGCCCATTTCCATTTCATAATCAGAAAGCACTGGCATTCCCATGGACGAATCCAGTATGTGGATGATGCCGGTTTTCATTATCATATCGTCTTTTAACATAGTTTTCTTATCCTCTAAATGGTCAAAAGCAGGTGCTTTAATTCTTCTACAGTTTCCACAATCCAATCTGCTTCTGCCAGTTCTAATTCTTCTCTGTCTCCATAGCCAAACAGCACGCCTACGCTGTCCAGACCGTTTTCTTTTGCTCCTAAAATGTCATGTTCCCGGTCTCCTACCATGACGGCTTTTTCCTTTTCCAGGATGCCGGATTCTTCTAATACATAGCGGACTACGTCGCCTTTTTTTACCCTGGTTTCTGCCATATCCGCCCCGCCGATAAAGGTAAAATACCCATCTAACCGGAAATGAGAAAGGATCTGTCTGGCAAAATGCTCTGGCTTTGAAGTGGCAACCAGCAGGGTTTTTCCTGCCTCTTTTAATGCTTTTAACATCTCGTCCATGCCAGGAAACACTTTGTTTTCATACAGGCCTGTTACGGAAAAATACTCCCTAAATACCTGGATGGCCTCCTCTGCCTGACTCTCTGAAAAGCCATAATATTTCATAAAACTGTCCTTTAACGGCGGCCCGATAAAGCAGCATAAATTCTCTAATTCCGGTTCGCTGATGCCAAACCGTTCCAGTGCGTACTGGACGGATTTGGTTATCCCTTCCATAGGATCAGTCAGCGTCCCATCTAAATCAAACAATATGTATTGTTTTGGCATATTTGCGCTCCTTCTTTTAGTCTTCTTAAAAAGATTTTACTAATCTGTAATAAACCAAATTTCCTGCATACTCCTTAATCAAAAGCTTTAAGCTTCGTTTACGGAAGTAGTATATACACCCTCCATGTTTTTTGGTATTCCTCACATTTTCTCCCTTCACCATGATTTATATCAAACATACCAGGATCAAATACCTTTCCCCTCAGTATCTAATAATCGGTCCAATACCTGCTCTTTATGATTGATAAACATTTCCATCACCTGATAACTCTCTGTCTCTTCATACTCACAGGCATGTATCTTTCCCTTATCAAATGTCAGTATCTCTGCTTCTGGAATCCCCAATAAAATCGGAGAATGGGTTGCGATAAAAAATTGCGACCCATTTTTCGCACACTCATATATTTCCAGTAAAAGTGCAAGTTGTCGTTGAGGAGATAAGGCAGCTTCCGGCTCATCTAAAATATATACTCCATTTGGCTTTAACTGGCTCTGTACCACTGCCAAAAAACTCTCGCCATGTGATTTTTCGTGATACTTTTCTGATGGATGCGCCAGATCCGAATACGCTTCCTCCTGTGTAGCTACATTATAAAAACTTTCTGCCCTCAAAAAATAACCCCAGTCTGCTTTTTTGTATCCTTTCAGAATCCGAATTGCTTCGCATAATTCTGAATGTGAATCATAGGTGGAAAAACGGTAATTTTTCGTCCCGCCTTCCGCATTAAATCCATATGCAACAGCTATGGCCTCTAGCAAAGTTGATTTTCCGCTCCCATTTTCACCGACAAAAAAAGTCACCAGTTTGTCAAATTTTATCTCTTCCACTCCAGTAATTGCATGAATTGTTCTCAAATAGCTGTTTTTATCAATTTTATTCCAATCTATTTTCAACCCCTGGATGAACTGATGATTCATCAAATTTCTCCTTAATATTCCTCTTTATTTTTCATTGATTCTTTTGTCTGTGAATAGCTGTGCTATTGATAACATCAGTGTACACAGATACAACTATTGTTTTAGATACTGATACCTAAAACGCCCATAAATGAAAAAGTCCCACCAGGTTGCGCATAAAATCAGAGGCATGGTGGGTTCTGTTAATCTTATTATACAGTTTTTAAGGTTGGTGTCAAGATCCCACTCTCACATAAAGATTTGTTTTATTTGTTTTGAATCCAAATTTTGCATCTGCAATCTGGTCGCGCAATTTGTCCGGATGCTCTTCTGTTACTGCTTCTGCTGTATAAAATTTTCTCATATGAGTTTCCTCTCTTTCATGCAAAAAAGGCAGGATACCTTCCTTTTTACGGGAACATA
>JBKUOG010000009.1:0-10430 GCA_046957575.1 Lachnospiraceae bacterium
TCATCGTCGTCATCATCATCGTCATCATCATCGTCATGGTCCCAGCGATCATCATCCCAATCACCCCAGCGGCCATTGTTCCAGCGATCCTCCCACTTTTCTTCTTTGTCATGGGGACGGGCTTCAGCCTGAATGATTCCTAACTGGGAACCTGCTACTAAAAATGCGGAAGCAAACAATAAACCTATAACTTTTGACTTTTTCATATGAGTTCCTCCTTTAATAACATTGTATAAATGAATAAATGTGTTTTTCTTTATGGCCACATTATAGTAATAATACACAAGAAAATCAATAGATTTTAAAAGAAGTAAGAAAGTGTAAAAGAAACGTAAACAAGAGAAAAAAATGTAAGGAATTTTAAAAGAACTGTTAAGATACGGGCGCAACTTTATGGAAAGCTGTTGAGGATAAAATCTATATGAAAATCTGGCAGTTTTATGGGGAGTGTGGTATACTTAATGCACTTATCAAAGAAACCCGAAGGCGGGGCGGTACGATTATAAAACGTCTGTAGCTGGCAGACAAAGATCAGAGGAGGTTTACATGAAGACAACATTGGTAGTGATGGCAGCAGGAATTGGCAGCCGGTTTGGCGGAGGGATTAAACAACTGGCATCTGTTGGGCCGTCAGGGGAGATTATTATGGATTATTCCATCCATGATGCTCTGGAAGCCGGATTTGACCGGATCGTTTTTATTATCCGAAAAGATTTGGAAAAGGATTTTAAAGAAATTATTGGAAACCGGATTGAAAAGATTGCAGAAGTCGCTTACGCATACCAGGAACTTACAGATTTGCCGGAAGGATTTGAGCTTCCGCAGGGACGGACAAAGCCCTGGGGAACCGGCCAGGCAGTCTTAAGCATTAAGGGATTAGTGGATGGCCCGTTTGCAGTCATTAATGCAGACGATTATTATGGAAAAGAATGCTTTAAAAATATGCACCGTTATATGACGGAGGAAATGGATACCCAGAGAAGTCCTTATGATATGTGCATGAGCGGATTTGTTCTTTCCAATACATTAAGTGAAAATGGCACAGTAACCAGAGGAGCCTGCCAGGCCAATCCGGACGGCACATTAAAAGAAGTCGTGGAAACCTACGAGATCCGAAAGACGCCGGAAGGGATATTTGGAGCAGATGATGGCGGAAATAAAGTTTTGCTGGATGGGAGCCAACTGGTGTCAATGAATATGTGGGGACTGCCGGTTTCCTTTTTAGATGAACTGGAAAGAGGATTTCCGGAGTTTTTGGCATCTGTTCCGGAAGGCGATTTAAAGAAAGAGTATCTTCTGCCGCAGATTATTGATAAGCTGGTAAAGTCCGGACAGGCTTCGGTAAAGATTCTGGATACCCCGGATAAGTGGTTCGGCGTGACCTATAAAGAAGACCAGGAAGCAGTGGAAAAGGCTATTTGCAGACTGGTGGCAGCAGGAGTCTATAAAGAAAAATTGTTCTCATAAAATGAGGAGACCCCGATTGGTACAGGATGTACACAATCGGGGTAATTATGAAAAATCTATGTGCAATATAGCGAATAAAAAATATAAAAATCATTTTTTTCTATGCATTTAGTATAAAAAATAAATATGAATAAATTATGAACATCATGTAAATAGATTGTAACTGTTAAAAACAGTTTTATGTAGATAAATAAGGAGGATGGGATAGTGGCAGAGGAAATTCAGAGAACTCCCATTGTAATTGGCCATAAAAATCCAGATACGGATTCGATCTGTTCAGCCATTTGCTATGCCAATTTAAAGACTAAGATAACAGGGACTTACCACGAATCGGCCAGAGCCGGAAAGGTAAATGGGGAGACCCGGTATGTGCTGGATTATTTTGGAATAGAAGCACCAGGGCTTGTGGAGGATGTACGCACACAGGTCAAAGATATTGAGATTCGTCAGATGGATGGGGTAAACCGAAACATTTCTTTGAAAAAAGCGTGGAATCTCATGCAGGCCAACAATGCGGTGACACTGCCAATTGTAATGGAAAACGGCGCATTAGAAGGGCTGATTACAGTAGGAGATATTACCAAGTCCTATATGAATATTTATGACAGCAGTATTTTGTCAAAAGCCAATACCCAGTATTCCAACATATTGGAGACGTTGGAAGGAGACTTGATTGTCGGGGATGCACATGCATATTTTGACCAGGGCAAGGTGCTGGTTGCGGCTGCTAATCCGGATATGATGGAATTTTATATTGAACCCCATGATTTGGTTATTTTGGGAAACCGGTATGAGTCTCAGCTTTGCGCCATTGAGATGGAAGCGGCCTGTATTATTGTCTGCGAGGGCGCAGGAGCGTCTCTGACTATCCGTAAATTGGCGGAGCAGCATGGATGTACAGTTATTACGACTGCTTATGATACGTACACCACAGCCCGTCTCATCAACCAGAGTATGCCGGTCAGCTATTTTATGACCACAGACAAATTAATTACATTTGAAGAGGATGATTATATTGATGAGATTCGGGAAGTAATGGCCAGCAAGCGCCATCGGGATTTCCCTATTTTGGATAAAAACGGCCTTTACAAGGGCATGATTTCCCGCCGGAATTTACTGGGCGCCAGGGGCAAACAGGTGATTCTGGTGGATCACAATGAGAGAAACCAGGCCGTAGACGGGATACTGGATGCAGATATTCGGGAGATTATCGACCACCACAGGTTGGGAACGGTAGAGACTATTTCACCGGTATTTTTCCGCAATCAGCCTCTTGGATGTACGGCTACCATCGTTTACCAGATGTATCAGGAGGCAGGAGTCGAGGTAGAGCCGAAAATAGCCGGACTTCTCTGCAGCGCGATTATTTCAGATACGCTGCTGTTCCGTTCTCCTACCTGTACAGAAGTGGATCGGCAGTCTGCCATGAAGCTGGCCCGGACAGCTGGAATTGAGATGGAAAAATACGCAAGGGACATGTTTGCAGCCGGAAGCAATTTAAAGGGAAAAAGTGACTCGGAGATTTTTTATCAGGATTTTAAAACCTTTACTGCCGGCAAGCTGATTATGGGAGTCGCCCAGGTAAGTTCCCTGAATGAAGAAGAACTGAACCGTCTTAGAAGCCGTATGTGTAATTATATAAAACAGGCCAGATCTGATAGGGGAATGGACATGATGTTCTTTATGCTTACCAACATTATTACCCAGTCTACAGAACTGATCTACGAAGGGCAGGGGGCTGAACAGCTGGTATTTAAAGCATTTCATATGGAAAATGAAGGGGATTTGGGCGAGGAACACTGGGTCAGCCTTCCGGGAGTAGTATCCCGCAAAAAGCAGCTGGTTCCGGCGCTGGTTTTAGCTGCGCATGAATAAAGGGCGCTGTGAGAAACAGCAATCAATCAGAAGGAGGATGTTAGATGGCAAAACAGACCTGGAGACCAGGCACAATGGTTTATCCAGCTCCGGCGGCAATGGTCAGCGTTGCAGATAAAGATGGAAATACAGACATTATAACGGCTGCCTGGACAGGCAATATCTGTTCGGATCCGGCAATGGCCTATGTGTCTGTCCGGCCAGAGCGGTTTTCTTATCACATGATAGAAGAGACGCAGTGTTTTGTGATTAACCTGACCACAAAAAGTCTGGCAAAAGCAACGGATTACTGCGGAGTCCGCTCTGGACGGGATGTAGACAAATGGAAGGAAACCGGGCTTACAAAAGAGCCGGCGGATCATATTCCGGCGCCGATGATTAAAGAAAGTCCTGTGAATATCGAGTGCCAGGTGGTGAATCATCTGGATTTGGGAACTCACACGATGTTTATCGGAAAGGTGCTGGCAGTCCATGTAGACGAGGCTTATATGGATAAAAAAGGAAAGTTCGATCTGACCAGTACCGGCCTTATGGCATATGCCCATGGAGAATATCTGGAACTGGGAAAGAGAATCGGCACCTTTGGATATTCTGTAAAAAAGAAGACCGCAGGAAAGGGAACAAAGGCGTCAGTGCGGAAAGGACGGAAAAAATGACAGAAAAGAAAAAAAGCAATATTACTTTGATTGGAATGCCGTCTTCCGGCAAAAGCACAATCGGCGTCCTGCTGGCAAAAAGACTGGGATATTCGTTTGTGGATGTAGATATTGTGATCCAGGAAAAACAGGGCTGTCTGTTAAAAGAAATTATTGCAGATAAAGGCATGGATGGGTTTATGGACATAGAAAACCAGATTAATGCAGGTCTGGAAGCAGACCACGCTGTGATTGCGCCAGGCGGCAGTGTGATTTTCGGAAAAGAAGCTATGGAGCATTATAAAGAAATCAGCCAGATTGTTTACCTGAAACTAAGCTATGAAGAGGTGGAAAGGCGGATTGGAAACGTAGTAGACAGAGGTGTTGTGCTGAAAGAGGGGCAGACCCTGAGAGATTTGTATGAAGAACGGATTCCCTACTATGAAAAATATGCAGACATTACCATTGATGAGACCGGTCAGACTCCAGGAAGTACTGTAGATATCCTGCGCCGGATGATAGAAGGACAAAAAGTAAGAACCTGATTTTGCAAAAAAGAAGCAGTCCTCCAACGAGTTTTTTTGGAGGACTGCTTCTTGTCAGGTGTTTGGATAATTCATTCTGGATTCATCTATTTTTTCTAAAACCGCTTCTAAAAACCATCTTCCCCAGAAATTTGCCATGGGCAGATTCATATCCAGGTAGTTGCCGCAGTCTTTAGGAGCAGCGCCCGGCACATCGCCTTTAAAATCGCGGATAAAGGCAAACAATTCTTTGAGCAGTCCGATAATATCCTGGGGCTGCAGATCTCCCGCTAACAACAGATAAAATCCGGTCCGGCATCCCATGGGGCCGAAGTAGAGAACCTGATCCTTAAAATCTTTGTGATTGCGCAGGAATGTAGCGCCTAAATGCTCAATGGTGTGGATTTCGGCAGTATTCATGACCGGCTCGTAGTTGGGGCGGGTCATGCGGATATCAAAAGTGGTAACAGTCTGATCGCCTACTTTGTCCTTGCGGGAAACGTAGACGCCGGGAAGCAGATGCAGATGATCAACAGTGAAACTTGTAATTTTCTCCATAATGATAAACGCTCCTTCTTTTTTATTGTCTCATAAAAGGTATTATAGCATAAAGCAGGAAAGACGCCCATACATTTTTTACTATCAAGTCCTGCCAAAAAGCTGCGGGGCAGCATGTCATAGAAAAGAGAGGAAGGGCGAGCATGAAGGATTGGTATCAGATTCCGGAAGAAGAGGTGTTGACCCGTCTGGAAACATGCAGTCTGGGGCTAAAAGAGGAAACTGCAGCCAGACGTCTGGAGGATTACGGGAAAAATGCGCTGAGAGAGGTGAAACCAAAAGCCTGGTGGAAGGTTTTTCTGGAACAGTTTCAGGATCTTCTGGTTCAGATATTAATTGGAGCAGCAGTGATTTCCATGATATCCGGAAGCAGAGAAAGCACAATAGTCATTTTCACAGTATTGATTTTAAATGCTGCCCTGGGGACAGTCCAGCATGAAAAGGCCAGAAAATCGCTGGAAAGTCTCAAAACCCTTTCAGCCCCCTCGGCCCAGGTGATCCGGGGCGGATGTAAAAAGAAAGTGCCGGCAGCAGAAGTTGTGCCAGGAGATATTCTGGTACTGGAAACAGGAGATTTGGCAGCAGCAGACGGCCGTATTTTGGAGGCAAATGCCCTTTTTTTAAATGAAAGTTCTCTGACAGGCGAAGCGGAGAGTGTGGAAAAAGGCCGGAAAGTTCTGCAAGGGGAACACTCTCTGGCAGACAGAAGCAATATGATTTTTTCCGGAAGTCTGGTGACAGGGGGCAGAGGACTTGCTGTGGTGACAGCCACAGGGATGGATACAGAAATCGGAAAAATTGCAGAACTGATGAACGATGCCGGAGAAAAAAGAACTCCCCTTCAGATCAGCCTGGATCAATTCAGCAGCCGTCTGGCAATGGCAATTATGGGGATCTGTCTGATTGTGTTCCTTTTGGGACTATATCGGGGGAGCCAGGTACTGGACGCTCTGATGTTTGCAGTGGCTTTGGCAGTTGCTGCGATTCCGGAAGCATTGGGGACAATTGTCACCATTGTTCAGGCCATGGGCACCCAGCGGATGGCAAAGCAGAATGCGATTATTAAAGACTTGAAAGCAGTGGAGAGTCTGGGGTGTGTTTCAGTTATCTGCAGCGATAAAACAGGAACTTTAACGCAGAATAAAATGACGGTTCAGGAAATCTATGAAAACGGAACTGCTGTGAGAGTGATAGGAACGTCATTGGGAAGCAGGCCTGACAGAGCCGGGAGGAAGGGACAGCTTTCAATTATGGAAGCAGCCATTTTGGCAAACAATGCAGAGGTTGTTTCTTCTCAAAACAAAGGAACAGCAAAAGACAGCCGAAAAGAGTATGTGGGAGATCCGACAGAGACAGCTCTTTTGCGCATGGCTGCCGCCCATGGCAATGAAATCTGCCGGATTCGGGAGAAATGGGTGCGCCTGGAAGAACAGCCCTTTGATTCTCGAAGAAAGCGGATGAGCGTTTTGTGCAGAAGGCCGGATGGCAAACTTGTTCTGATTGTAAAAGGGGCCTGGGATGTTTTGATGCCCAGGTGCAAAGAAATTGAAAAGAACGGAAAAAGCAGTCCTATCACTCCAGAAGATATCCGGAAAATTAAAAAACAAAATGAAATCTGGGGAAAAAAGGGACTTCGGGTATTGGCCTTTGCCTGCCGGACAGAAGAAAAAAAGACGCAGGAAGAAAGAAAAAAGGGGATGGACAGGGAAACCGGTCTTACGTTTCTCGGTTTGGCTGCCCTGATGGATCCGCCAAGGCCAGAGACCAAAGAGGCGGTAAAAAAGGCAAGAGAAGCAGGGATTAAACCGGTAATGATTACAGGAGATCATCCGGCAACAGCCAGGGCCATTGCAGAAGAAACTGGTATTCTTTTTCCGGGGGAAGGAATCATAACCGGGCCGGAACTAGATCGGATTTCAGAAGAAGAACTGGACCGCCAATTGGAACACATCTCTGTCTGTGCCAGAGTGTCTCCGGAGCATAAAATCCGAATCGTTGAGGCATGGCAGAAAAAGGGCTGCGTGGTGGCTATGACCGGAGACGGGGTAAATGACGGACCGGCCTTAAAAAAAGCGGACATTGGGGTGGCAATGGGACTGGGCGGAACTGAGGTGTCCAGAGATGCGGCTTCTATGATTTTAGCAGATGATAATTTTGCAACCATTATTTCAGCAGTGGAGAATGGCAGAAATGTGTACCGGAATATTCAAAATGCCATTGATTTTCTGTTGTCGGGAAATATGGCAGGGATTTTCTGTGTGCTTTATACATCTCTTCTGGCACTCCCTATGCCGTTTGCCCCGGTTCATCTGTTATTTATTAATCTGGTTACAGATTCACTGCCGGCCCTGGCTATCGGAATGGAACCGGCAGAGGACGGACTGCTAAAGCAGAAACCCCGCGACCCGTCAAAAGGGATTTTGAGCAAAGCTTTTTTAAAAGATATTTTGATTCAGGGAGGTTTGATAGCAGTATGTACCATGGCGGCCTATTATGTGGGGCTTACAGGGGGGCTGGGAGCTGGTTTTCATGGTATCCGGGAAACTATGGCAGGTATGGGAGAGGCGCTTGCTGCAATTCCTTGGGAGGTGGCTGGAGGGCTGAAGATTCTGGCAGAGGAGACGACTGCTGCAGCATCTGCTCTGGTCTCAGGAGAAGTGGTGCAGGCAGCGAATATACTGACACTTGGAAGAGAAACGGCAGCAGTTTCCTCGTTTTCCGGCAGTTCTGCGGTGGCAGCTACTATGGCGTTTACAACGCTGACGCTGGCCAGACTATTTCATGGTTTCAACTGCCGGAGCCATCATTCCATTTTTCATCTGGGAGTATTTACAAACCTGTACAGCATCATGGCATTTGAAGCAGGTACAGTGCTTTTGGCAGCCGTTTTGTTTGTTCCGTCTTTGCAGACTCTTTTTGCAGCTTCCGATCTGAACTTGATCCAGATAATGGCAGCAGTGGGATTTTCAGTGATCCCCACAATTCTAATCCAGGGGTGGAAGCTGGCCAGAGAGTGGATGCAAGGCTGAACTATTACCAATGGAGAAGCCGAGAGCGGTTTGGGTGTTGACATTTCTTTCTTATTTGTGTTAGCATGGTAGCATATGAGAATATAGATTAAAAAAGAAGCGAGGTGTCTAAGCGGAAACGTTTATTTACGTCGCTTTATTTTGTGGGAACATACGTCCTATGAAATGAAAACGTTCCGCTGCCTTTATTCTATGCGTATCAAGGAGAGGAATTATGAAATTAGTGACTTATCAGTTAGAGCGGGAGCAGAAAACCAGAATTGGGGTGTTAAATGCAGATGAGACATGGGTCTATCCTGTTAAAAGTATCGGGGTGGACTATGGCGAGATGGGGCAGTTAATCGAGGAGATCGGGGAATCAGAACTGCAGTTGTTAGACTATGCCTGCAAAAAAGAACCCTATGGGATTCATGGGGCGGCTCCTTTGGAAGAGGTACATTTATTAGCTCCTATCCAATATCCCAAACAGGATGTGATCTGTCTGGGGATCAATTACATGGATCACGCAGAAGAATCCGCCCGTTTCAAAAAGCAGGAGTTTGACGGCAGGCGGGAGCACGCGGTGTATTTCTCCAAACGTGTCAATAAGGCCAGTGCAGATGGCGATCCGATTCCAGGTCATTTTGATCTTGTAGACAGTCTGGATTATGAGGCGGAACTGGCAGTGATTATCCGCAAAGAGGCAAAAAATGTGCCGCCGGAAAAGGTGAAGGAGTATCTGTTTGGCTATACCATTATCAATGATGTCAGTGCCCGTAATGTCCAGAACCGGCATAAACAGTGGTATTTTGGGAAAAGTCTGGACGGATTTCTGCCAATGGGTCCCTGTATTGCAACGGTAGATTCCATTCCATATCCTCCAAAGATGGGGATTTGGTCTTATGTCAATGGAGAACTGCGCCAGGACAGCAATACGGAACACATGATTTTTGATATCGATCAGATTGTAAGCGAATTATCAAAAGGCATGAGCCTGCAGGCAGGCACAATTATTTCTACCGGAACCCCAAAAGGAGTGGGAATGGGATTTGACCCGCCCAGGTTTTTACAGCCAGGAGATGTGGTAGAGTGCAGAATAGAGGGAATTGGAAGTATTAAAAATACCGTAAAAGAGTAAAAAAACTATTGACAGCATCCCGCAGATACATTATACTAATATCAATAATAGTTACTAATATTAAGGAGAGATGCTGTTATGAAGACGATCAAATACAGCAGGCAGAGGGAATCTATAAAGGCCTGTTTGATGGCTCGTAAAGATCACCCTACAGCGGATGCCATCTATGCATCAATCCGGGAAGAATATCCAAATATCAGTCTTGGGACTGTATACCGCAATCTGAACCTTCTGGAAGAACTGGGAGAAGTACGAAAACTGCGGTGCGGCAGCGGGCCGGATCATTTTGACGGAGATATGGCTCCCCACTACCATTTTCTCTGCAGAACATGCGGACGCGTGTCCGACATTCCCATGAGCCATATGGAGGAAATCAATACTCTGGCAGGGCGTTATTATCCTGGACGGATAGAGGGCCACGAGATGGTGTTTTATGGAGAATGCTGTGAATGCCTGGATATGAAAGAAATAGAAAATATTTCAGGAAAACCAGTTGACAAAACTAGTTAAGTGTGATAAATTAAAATAGTAATCATTACTGATTTTAAAAATGTAAACAAAATAAAATTTAAATAAGCAAAGGAGAATAACTATGAAAAAATGGGTTTGTACAGTATGTGGCTATGTTCATGAGGGCGAGACCGCTCCGGAGTTCTGTCCAGTATGTAAGGTTACTGCAGATAAGTTCAAATTACAGGAAGATGAGATGACCTGGGCAGCAGAGCATGTAATCGGCGTAGCACAGGGGGTTAGCGAAGATATCATTAAAGATTTAAGAGCAAACTTTGAAGGTGAGTGCAGCGAAGTTGGTATGTACCTGGCAATGGCTAGAGTTGCTCATAGAGAGGGATATCCAGAGGTTGGTTTATACTACGAGAAGGCAGCTTGGGAAGAGGCTGAGCATGCTTCCAAGTTTGCAGAGTTATTAGGCGAAGTTGTTACCAACAGCACCAAGAAGAATCTGGAATTAAGAGTAGCTGCTGAGAACGGCGCTACTGCTGGTAAAGTTGACCTGGCTAAGAGAGCAAAAGAGCAGAATCTGGATGCTATCCATGACACTGTACATGAGATGGCCCGCGATGAGGCTCGTCATGGCAAAGCATTCGCAGGTCTGTTAAAGAGATACTTTGGCTAATCTACAAGCCATGCATGGATAAAACCAAAAGGAAGCCCAGAGGAAGTGCTTGCATTTCCATCCGGGCTTCCTTTTGGTTTTAGACATATA